>JAFUVF010000020.1 GCA_017483735.1 Lachnospiraceae bacterium
CGAAATGTCCACGGTTTGGGGTTTCATAAAATCGGCACTGTCCACAGGTTGGGGATGTCACCCGAGAAGGACTGTCCATGATATGGGGATGTGGTGCCGACCTAACCAAAAGCCGTGTCCATTATCTGGGGTATAGTTTATGATATTACCGCGTTTTGAAGTGTTTGTGAAAAATATAGGATTGGATTATTAGAAGTTAGGAGTACACTTTGATGGAAATCAGACAGTACAGGGAAAGCGACGTACAGAGAATGTGCGAAATCTGGAATGAGGTCGTGGAGGAGGGCATCGCCTTTCCGCAGGAGGAGCCTCTTACCGAAAAAACGGGCGCAGGGTTTTTCTCGTCCCAGAGCTATTGCGGAGTGGCAGAGGAAGCTGGCAGGCTGTACGGACTCTATATCCTTCATCCGAACAATGTGGGGCGTTGCGGGCATATCTGCAATGCCAGCTATGCGGTAAGCTCTGAAAGCAGGGGCAGACATATAGGGGAAAGGCTTGTGCTCGACTGCATCAGGCAGGCGAAGAGACTCGGCTTTGGAGTGTTACAGTTTAATGCGGTGGTTGAAAGCAACATTCACGCAAGGCACCTCTATGAGCGCATAGGCTTTAAGCAGCTCGGTACCATCCCCAAGGGCTTCCGTATGAAGGACGGACACTTCGAGAATATCTGTCCGTATTATTATGAGCTTTAATATTATATATCCAAAAAATTTAACACCCGCCACCCCCATCGTCATTCTCCACACCTTCGAGAATGAGGGCACTTTGGTATGGGAGGAGCTTAAAAAGCTTGACGCCGATAAATGTATTCTGGTAACGATACAGATTGACGATTGGAATAATCTAATGTCGCCATGGGAAGCGAAGGCTGTGTTTAAGGGCGGAGATGACTTTGGCGGAGGAGCGGATGAGTATATAAACAGGCTTCAGACTGAAATAATACCAAAAGTCCTGTCACAGATTGGAGCCGTATCCGCACTAAATCCCGACGGCGGAGAGGAAAATAAGCGCCCGCTCATCATTGCAGGGTATTCGCTTGCGGGACTTTTTGCCCTTTATTCTATGTACAGAACCGATATATTTTCATCAGCAGTATCCGCCTCAGGTTCCATGTGGTTCCCGGGATTTTTTGATTTTGCCCAAAATAACAAGTTCTGTGGGGCAAAGACTAAGAATGCGCCTGATAGGATATATCTGTCCTTGGGCGATAAGGAGAGCCGCACAAGAAATGAGTATCTAAGGGAAAACGAGAGCATTACAAAGAGCCTGTGCGAGCACTGCAAAAGGCAGGGTATAGACAGTATTTTCGAGCTCAATCCCGGAAATCATTTTAGCGACGCAAATTTGCGTGTTGCGAAAGGGATTGCGTGGTCGCTATAATTGACAAAATATAAAAAAATTAAAAAATTAAAAATGCAAATATAGATTTGACATTTAAATTGACGTATGTTATTTTATTTATAGTGATCGTGTCACAGAAGCTTGCGAGGCCTGTGACCGGAAGAGGCCCCTGCGGGGGCTTCTTTCAATTTTGGAGGAAATATGAGCGAAAACAACAAATGTGAAAAGCCTTTCTTGACCTATGAGGAGCAGATAAAAAAACTGCGGGATGAGAAGCATTTAGAGATAAATGATGACACAAAGGCTATTGAGCTTCTTAAACGTCATAGCTATTTTGCATTGATTTCGGGATATAAAATACCGTTTAAGAGGAAAGATGGAACATATCAGGAGCATGTATCAATAAATGATATTTATGCGTTGTATAATTTCGATAATGAGCTGAGGAATATAATACTAGAAAAGATTTTGATAGTTGAAAAGCATATAAAATCGCTATTGTCATATTCATTTTGTAAAAAATACGGGAGTGAACAAAGTAAGTATCTGGATGCGACAAACTATAATTATGTTGCAAAAAATCAGGAGGGAATAAACAAGCTTATTTCGGATCTTTCGGAAATCGTGAAAAATCCAAAGGATTATAAGTATATTCAGCATCAGAAAAGGAACTATGATAATATTCCGCTATGGGTAATGGTTAAAGCACTGACAATGGGCAGAGTTTCTAAAATGTATAGTTATCTAAAGCCGGAAATTCAGACAGACATAAGTAAGGAGTATAAGTGTGTAAATGAGAATGAGTTAGCCAGAATGTTGGATATGCTTGCAAGAGTGCGAAATGTATGTGCGCATAACGAAAGGTTATACAACTATGTATACCAGAAGGGAGCTATAGAGGATTCTTACGTTCACAAGGCGATAAATATACCAAGAAAAAACGGCATTTATAAAAAGGGGAAATCCGATTTATTCGCCGTGCTTATATGCCTTAAATATTTGCTGTGTAAAGAAGATTTTGCGGATTTGATTGTAAAAATAAGAGAAAGCCTAAGCATACTGTATAACAATTCCAGTCGGATTACTCCGGAGCAGATGAGGAAATATATGGGATTGACGGATAATTGGCAGGATATAACGGATATTGAGCTCAAATAATAAAAGGTTTTAGCGTGGTCGCTATAAATCAAATATTTTCTGATTTTTCAACTTATATATCTATTGACGCAGCAATTATTCTGATTTAAAATCAAAATATGGCGATTTGTACCCACAATTTATGTATTGGGTTAAGGGGCGCAGATTGCAAAAATTAAATTTTAAGGAGGTATGTGGTTAGTATGGCAGACAGAATTGTATTGAATGGGCGGAGTTATCACGGTTCGGGAGCAATCAAGGAGATTGTTCCGGAGATTAAGAACGGGGGTTACAAGAAGATTTTCGTATGCTCTGACCCTGACCTTGTGAAATTCGGAGTTACGAAGAAGGTTACGGATCTTTTGGACGGGGCGGGAATACCGTTTTCACTTTATTCCAATATCAAGCCCAATCCCACCATCCAGAACGTGCAGGACGGTGTTGCGGCGTTCAAGGAGTCCGGTGCGGATGCCATCGTTACCGTAGGAGGCGGCTCCTCCATGGATACCGCCAAGGCTATCGGCGTTATCATCACGAACCCTGAGTTTGCAGATGTCCGCTCACTTGAGGGCGTTGCGGCTACGAAAAATCATGCGGTTCCCACTATCGCAGTTCCTACCACGGCAGGTACGGCGGCAGAGGTTACCATCAATTACGTTATCACGGATGTGGAGAAGCAGAGAAAGTTCGTATGTGTAGATACAAACGATATTCCCGAGGTTGCGATTATCGACCCTGACATGATGTCCTCCATGCCGAAGGGACTTACCGCTGCAACAGGTATGGATGCGCTTACCCACGCTATAGAGGGATATATCACAAAGGCTGCCTGGGAAATGACGGATATGTTCCATCTCGAGGCTATCAGACTTATTTCCGAGAACTTAAGGGATGCTGTAGATAATAAGCCCGAGGGAAGAAAGGGAATGGCTCTTGCACAATATATCGCAGGAATGGGCTTCTCGAATGTAGGCTTGGGTATCGACCATGCCATGGCACATACGCTTTCCGCATATTATGACACTCCTCACGGTGTTGCATGCGCAATGCTCCTTCCTATTTCCATGGAATACAACAAGGATTACACCGGCGAGAGATACAGAGAGATTGCGAGAGCAATGGGTGTAAAGGGTGTCGACGATATGAGTCAGGAGGAGTACAGAAACGCAGCAATAGAGGCTGTAAAGAAGCTTTCCGCAGATGTAGGCATACCCGCAAAGAACGAGAAGATAAAGGCGGAAGACCTTGACAATCTTGTGCGTGACGCATTGGCTGACGCCTGCGCTCCCGGAAATCCCAGAGACGCAAAGGCAGAGGATGTGCTCGAAATGTTCAAAAAGCTCATGTAATTGTCGCATAGCAAAACGAAAGGAAACTTAAGTAATGAGAATAGAAGAATTTGCGGATATGAACCAATTTGAGGAGATTATGCGCAACTGGGCAGCAGCCACAGGTCTTGCTACGGTTGCTGTCGGGGCGGACGGAAAATACATTTCCGAATGCTACAATTTCACGGATTTCTGCATCAAGCTTACCAGAGGAAGCACCGAGGGCTGTAAGCGTTGCGTGAAATGCGATCAGGAGGGACACGGAGTATATAACTGTCATGCAGGGCTCATTGATTTCGGAATTGACCTTGAAGTGGCAGGCGAGAAGGTCGGCTCCGTCATAGGCGGACAGGTACTTCCCGAGGAACCCGACGAAGAGAAATTCCGCAAGGTTGCCAGAGAAATCGGAGTTAATGAGGATGAATATATCCGTGCTCTGCACAAGGTGAACGTCCGTACCAAGGAGGCAATACATGCTTCCGCAAATCTTTTGGGACAGGTGTTAAACAACTTTATTCAGGCAGAGTATGAGAGAAAGCACAATTCCGGTCTGGTAACAAGCCTGACGGAGGGAGTTGAGCGCACCAATGTTCTCGTCGAGAAGATAATGAGCGAAACGAAGGAGCTCAAATCCATTCAGGGCAGACAGAAAATCCTTGCGTTGAATGCCAGCATTGAAGCGGCGAGAGCAGGAGATATGGGAAAGGGCTTCGCTGTCGTAGCGGTGGAGGTCGGACAGCTCTCCGAGAAGAGCTCTGTCGCAAACAGCAATATCGAGGAGACCGTAAAGGAAATCGTCGAGGTTGTTAAGGAGATGCGAAAAGCCTGACTGACAGCATACTTTATTTTTGTCCCGGATAATGATACAATCGGGTATATGAGAGAGCGTGAGAGTTTGAACAAAATCTACAGCCCTGATATACCCGATTTTTTTGCGGAATTTTCCAAGGCTCCCGCAATGCAGAGAATCAAAAGAGTCGGCATGCATTGTGGCTGTGAATATACTAGCTTTCCTTTGTTTGAGGGTCTTTCAGAATACAGCCGCTACGAGCACAGTGTGGGAGTGGGGCTTATAACATGGCGTTTTACTAAGGATATAAAGCAGGCAATTGCGGCGCTTTTCCACGATATAGCGACGCCGGTCTTTGCGCATACGATAGATTTTCTAAACGGCGATTATATTACGCAGGAAAGCACGGAAAACCAGACGGAGAGCATAATACGAAATTCGGAAGAAATAGGCATCCTTCTAAAAAAATACAAACTAAGGGCAGAGGATGTCATTGATTATCACATATACCCCATAGCGGACAATGAGGCGCCGGGGCTGTGTGCCGACAGGCTGGAATATACCTTAAGCAATCTCATAAATTTCTGCGGCGGAGATTTAAAGAAGGTAAAAGCGCTTTATGATGATATTTGTGTGGCGGAGAATGAAGCAGGCGCTTTTGAGCTCTCATTCAGACATTTGGAGAAGGCGGCGGAATTTGCCTTTATCGCTTTAAGGTGTGCAAAGGTTTACGTGGCGGATGAGGACAGGTATTCCATGCAGATGCTCTCTGAGCTTGTAAAAGACGGAATTGAAAAGGGCGTAATCACAAAAAAGGATTTGTACACGGATGAACCGAAGGTTCTTGCGAAATTTGAAAATGACGAGGAAATGAAAAGCGCCTGGGAAAAGTATTGCTCCTATCACAAAATGCTGTACGGGGATGAGCAAAAGAAAGCTGCCGTAAGATACATTCAGGCAAAGAAACGCCTGATAGACCCTTTCGTAGCGGAGGTTGGGAGAGTGTCGGAATTGGATAGAGACTTCGCTGAGGCTAAGGAGGAATTTTTAGGTATTAAGTTTGATGCGCCGCTTAGCGCAATCTGATATAGGAGATAAAAATGTTTGATGTTTTTATGTTTGACCTTGACGGAACACTCACAGACCCGGGAGAGGGTATAACGAATTGCGTAATGTATGCCCTTAAGAAATTCGGGATTGAGGAAACCGACAGGACAAAGCTGTATAAATTTATCGGACCGCCCTTATTTAATTCCTTTCAGGAATATTACGGGTTTTCGGAGGAGGAATGCGAAAGGGCGATAGTGTATTACAGGGAGCGATTCAGGGATAAGGGTATCTTTGAAAACGAGGTGTACGAAAATATTCCCGAGGTGCTTATGGCGCTTAAAAATGCCGGCAAGAGGATAGTCCTTGCAACCTCCAAGGCAGAGGAGTTTTCCGTGAGAATTCTTAAGCATTTTAATATATACGAATATTTCGATTTCTGCGCAGGCGCAACAATGGACTTAAAGCGCAATGCGAAAGCAGACGTGATAAAATACGCATTGGAAAATATTGATGCTCCTGATATTTCGAGGGTGATAATGATAGGCGACAGGAAGCATGACATAATCGGGGCAAAGGACAACGGGCTGAAAGCGATAGGCGTTCTCTACGGCTACGGCGACAGAGATGAGCTTGAAAATGCCGGGGCGGATTATATCATAGACAGACCTGAGAATATTTTGGAATATATATAGGATTAAGTATATAGCAGCACTTTTAAACTGGGCAAAAGCTTTGAACAAAGAGGAACTTCTAAATATAAAAATTGAACATATGAGAATGCAGCCTCCCGACGACTCCTGCGACCATACTATACTGAACGTGTTGAATAGAGAGTATGACGAGACACATGTACATTCAAGAATACTATTTTACCTTTTTACACATCCATACGGAGGGTGTGATTACTTTACGCTTTTTTTAGGAAGGTTAGGGCTTTGGGATGAGAAAAGCAAAGAAAAATATATGGTATATAGGGAGAGAAGCTTCGGGAATGGACGTATTGATTTTGTGTTTGAATCGGCGCAGAAATGCATCGCTCTGGAGATGAAGATAGACGCCGCAGACGGTAAAGAACAGCTCGCAAGATATGAGGAATTTTGCAAAAGCAGAAAGAAGCCATATCGAATATTCTATTTAACGCCATATGGAGATTTGCCGAGCGAACAGAGTGTCGGAAGCTTGGACAGAGAAATCATTTCCTGTATAAGCTTTGAAAAGGAAATTTATGAGTGGCTTAAGGAATGTCTGCAATATACAGACAAGGACAGCTATATGTATTCCTTTATAAAGCAGTATGCAGGGACTGTGAAGAGGATAACGGGTAGAATGAGTGACGAAATATCGGAAAGCATTATAAAGAATAAGGAAAGCGCAATGGCGGCGTATCAAATCAGCAATGAGCTTACTGATAGGATGAGTCAGGTGTTTGTGGATTTTATGAAGGGGCTTTCGGATTATATTGAGAGGGAAACAGCGCTTGATACAAGGATCTTTACCGAGGATATTGAGCAATATATGTATCAGGTACGGTATAACTACTGCAACGGAATGTATCCTATACTTGACAGAACAGCTTTTGAAGGCGGAGAGTTTCATTTTTTCTTTTATATTGATGTCGGAAATGATTATATTAATGCGGGACTTGGCTTTGAGGATGAGAATAATGAATGGGTTACGTTAGAGAAAGTAGAGGAGACGACGCCGGAATTCTATAATAAATGGAAAGCCCGGATAGAAAAGCTGCATTTATCAGATGTGAAAACTTCTAAGAATTCATGGTGGTTTCCGATAGAAAACACTCGTGGAGAACGCTTTTATATTAAGAATTTTGCGACCACCGGCGCAATGTTTGAGCTGATTGATACAATGGATGCGGAGGTTGAGTATATAGGAGATTATATTGTCAGTCAAATTATAAATAAGTTGATATAGGGACGGACTGTATTTTACTGAAAGCTCAAAAGAGCTTTCTTTTTTTGCACTAAAATCCCCTTCGCAATCGTATTATATATGTAAGGCTCAAAAAAGGAGAGGAAGGCATGATTAAAATTGACAGCGAGGAAGCGTACACGGCGGCAGTGACGGAATTTTCGGATATGATATACCGGATAGCCTACCAGAATATGCTTAACATCGCAGATGCAGAGGATGTGGTACAGGAGGTTTTGTTTAAGCTCTTAAAGCACAGGGGAGCTTTTGCGGACAGAGAACACATAAAGGCGTGGCTTATCCGTGTTACCGTCAATCAATGCAAGGATATTCACAAAATCCTCTTTCGCAGAAAAGAGGTATCGATAGAGGACATTGAGGAGTTTGATGCGGCGTCGGATGAGAGTGACGATTATGTTTTCCTTGAGCTCTCAAAGCTTCCAAAGGAGGACAGGAACGTAATTTACCTATATTATTACGAGGGATATTCTATCAGGGAAATCGCAGAAATCCTTAAGAAAAACCAGAACACGGTAAATGCGAGACTGACAAGGGCACGAAGGAAATTAGAGAAAATTCTTCTGGAGGATGATTATTTATGAGAGAAAAAGAGACAAATGCAAATTATATAAGGACAATGGATAACCTCCGCATAAGCAGTGAGGCTATGGAAGAAAACCTGATGCTTTATCAGGATTTGAAAGGAAAGGTAGATATGAGAATAAAGACTATAATAGGTGTGATGGCTGGCGCAGCAGCCTGTGTAGCGCTTGCGGCAGGGATGTATTTGGGTAATATGGGTAAAGTACAGGATTCAGGAGAAAATGGCAGCATCGGCGCATTCCTAAGTGAAAAAACAGAGGGTGTAAAGGACAGAATTGAAAATGCCTTCACGCTAAAGGTGCTTGCGGCAGAGCCAAAAGATGGAGAGGGTGAGCCCTCATATACGGAGCTTACGGAAGGTAAGGCTGTGCCGGTGTTCATAGACGCTAACAGCCTATGCTGGGGATTAAGTGCAAACGAGGAGGATGGCAAGGTATTTTTTAATCTTGAGCTTCAAATGAATTGTGAGGGAGATAATATCGAAAGCATTACCTACAGCATAGACAACGCACTGTTCCAGATTATTCAGCCAGAGGAGGACAGCGGAGAGGAGATAATCATAACGGACGGAATAGAGGCTGAGCATACATTTTATAAATCCTACACCGTAGCATATGACAAGCAGAGCGATTCCCATACATGGATAAATATTTGCAGTGATGCAGAGGGCAGATATGTGAATAATTTCATGCGCCTGTTTGATACGAATGAGGCGGATTCCGCAGAGGATGAGCTTGCGGCATACAGGGAGCTTTTTGACGGAATAGTGATTCACTGCACCGTGACCTTTGAGGATGGCACCACCGACACCAAGGATATAGCGCTGGATGCGGAGGTTCTGCCGTATGAAGAGGTATACGGCACTCCCGAAATCGCAGAGGGTTATGCAGACTGGGCGCTTAAAGAAACCGTGGTTCCGGTGTACAGGCTTATGGCAGAGGAATGAATTAGGGAAAATGGTTTGATATAACAAAATGTCCGGCTGCCTTGTCTAATATATGTGAGATTTAGTTTATGTTACAGAAAACAGCTTATGGAGCAAGGGCAGGGCAGACCGGACAGCCTAAGCGCAGGAAGAGCAGGGGCTATATACTCTAATTAAGTAGCTCTTCAATCGATATATTCAGAACCTTCGCAAAGGCTTTTAATTCTATATCTGTCATTGGCACATTTGGTGACAAGAAATGCTTGACTTTTCATGCAAAAATACGTAATAATTCTCCCCTTGCATATAAGTCTTAATTATGCTATTCTAAATACGCTTTTGCAAAGCAATCTTATTATATTTGATTGGGCGTATCGCCAATTTTTCAAAGAATAATTGGGCTTTGGATTTTATAAAAATATTGAAAAACCGTAGGCTTTACGGTATTATAATTAGGAGAAAACGAATATTGATGAATAAGGAACAACAGCATCAGGAGGACTTACAAAGGTTACAGGGCTTTCGTCTGATAGATGATGACTTTATGAATGCCTGCTTTGATAACAACATTGAGGGAACAGAGCTTATCCTGCGGATAATCCTTAATAAACCCGATTTATCTGTAAAGAGCGTCAAAACACAAAGGGTAATGAAGAACCTGCTAGGGCGAGATATATGGCTCGACATTGATGCAACGGATAGTGATAACATTGAGTTTGACATAGAAATACAGAGGACGGATAAAGGAGCAGACCGTAGACGTGCGAGGTATCATTCAAGCATTCTTGACGCACATTTATTAAGCCCGAATCAAGATTTTAAGGATTTGCCCGAAACCTATGTGATATTCATCACGGAGAATGATGTGATTGGCGACAATGAGCCAATATATATTATAGACAGGCAAATCATCACTACGGGGAAGCCATTTAATGATGGCGAGCATATCATCTATGTGAATGGTGCAGATAAGAATAGTACAACGGAATTGGGAAAGTTAATGCACGATTTCTTTTGCACAAATCCTGATGATATGCACTATAAACAGTTGGCAGATAGGGTCAGATATTTCAAAGAAGATGAGAAAGGAGTGGCGGCTATGTGTAAGGTCATGGAGGACATGAGAATTTCGGCGGCGGAAGAAGCCACAGAGCAAACAAAAATTCAATCCACAATGAATTTGTTGAGGCTTGGGAAATTATCATTTGAGGAAATAGCTAATGCAATGGATTTATCGATTGAAAAAGTAAAAGAATTAGCTACGCCCAAACCCATATAAAATCGCCCTAAACGGCAGATTTACCTGTCCAAAGTTATTCTCCAATCTTAGGATAATAAACACACCAAAAAGGAGCGACGCTCTCACATCACTCCTCCCCGGATTTATACCATTATGCCGTTGCAGCCGTTACTACTGTGCGATTATCTCTCCTGCCATAGAAGCGAGGGTATCGAAGTCCACATCCTCAAAGGTAAACATTTCATACCATATGCCGTCCTTTTCAAAGCTTGCGCTGACAGACACTACTTCCTCAACCTCTTCACTTCCTATGCCGATATTATAGTGATAGGGGTCTTCATCCATGCGCTTCTGTTGCTCCTCTGTCACATAATCCTCCGAGGGAACAAAGAGATTTTCCATGCGGTTAAAATAAACAGCTGTCCCAGCAATATCTCTTGTATCTGTCACATGCTCTGACAGGGAAGCCCTGTCCCTTGTCAAGGTATCAAATTCCTCCGCATAAATGCTTATACGCTTACCGTCGGCATTCTCGTAGTCAATGTCAATGGATTTCCAATTGCCCGCATCAGAGCCTCCCTCGTAGTAGCCGGAATTATTCACACGGGAGATTGCCGCAAAATCATAGCCTGCCTCGAAATGCTGCGGCGCAACTACATCAAAGCCCGCCCATTTTTCGACCTTCTCTACCTCATTATAGGAGGTGTACTCCTGATATGTACCGGAGCTTGAAACACTTACTATTCTGCCGCTTGCCGCAAGTGCCGTGCCTCCAAGCACTGTTACGCAGGCTGCCGTCAATATCGCCACCTTCTTTATAGAAAACCTCTTCATATTCTTACGTCCTCCATTCGTATTGTTTTTTAAGGAGAGAGCATCCGCAATCAACACCTCCGTCATCCTCTCCTTTGCCTCCTTGGAAAAATGGAGTTCGTCGTAAGCTGACCTTATTTCACTTTCTATGCCTTTATCAATATAATTATCAACCATAGTTTACACCTCTCTTATTTTCATCCGTATCCTCTGACAGGTAATCCCTTAGCCTTTTGCGCGCTCTCGACAAATATTGGCGTACCGTGACCTCGCCCTTTCCGATTAAGCCGCTTATCTCTTTTGCGGAATATCCCTCGTAGTAATACAGATAAATGCAGATTCTATGCTTTTGGGGCAGTCTATTTATAATGTCTAGCATTTCCGACGAATATTCATCCGTAGTGTACGCCTCCGGCACTTCATCAATGCCTACATCATATTTTCTGTATGCGGTCTTTAACAGATTCTTGCATGTGTTAATTGCGGTACGGATAAGCCATGCCTTTTCATGCTCGGTGCACTCAAATTCCACATCAGACTGAATGTACTTTAGAAGCACGCTTTGACAGATATCCTCCGCATCGCATTTATTCTTAAGATAACTTATTCCTATCCTTAAAAGCATGTCAGAGTAGGTATCAACCAAGCGCTTCGCCTGAATTTCGTCCATCAAACTCCACCTTTCCGTTTACAGTTCCTAAAGACGTCTTCAAATATAATACAATGCAGGAATTGAATATGTGACACTTAGCCGAAAGATTTTTGAAAATGTGAAAACCGCCTAGAAATTCTTACGCTTTGCAAACATCCTCTTTATCTGATGGAATTTGCCCTCATGTATCGTAACCTCCGCCTCCGATATATCGCTGTACTCCGTTGCGGATGTCTTGAATTTTATATACGCAGTACCTCAATTGAAATTTTAAATTCCAGTTCCAAGATTTGACGTTACATTGAAAACAGAAGTAAGTGTTGCAAATATTTAGACGGAAGATAGTCTTGCGAGGAGACTATCTTCTTTTTTTATGCCAAAATATAGGTACTTCAACAGTATCAGGAGATGGCTGTCATAAGGAGGATAAATATGTCATCTTATAACAAACACCTGACACTCGATGACCGCATTGCCATTCAGAAGGCACTGAAAGAGGGACGTTCTTTCGTTGATATAGCTGCTGTTATAGGCAAGGACCCTTCCACCATTTCAAAAGAAGTAAAAGCACATCTGACTGTAAAAGAGACCGGGACTAGGTCAAGAGGCTTTAACCCCTGTGCCAAGAGGAACAGATGCGATAAGACCGGACTGTGTAAGGAAGGATGTTTACCCGCTGGCATGGCCTGGCATTATGAACCATACTGCGCCGGGTGCTCCAAGTGCAATGATGTGTGTCTTGATTTTGTCGAAGAAAGATGCAAGACACTAACGAAAGCACCTTACGTTTGCAATGCTTGCCGCAGTATCAGGTCATGTACCCTTCGTAAACAGGTCTATGATGCTAAGGAAGCCCAGCAGGCCTATGAGAACACGCGGAGCGAATCAAGGAAGGGAATAGACCTTACGCCGGAGGAACTCACAAGGCTTGACGATATCGTTAGTCCCCTTGTCAAGCAGGGACAGTCGATTCATCAGATATGTGTTAATAATGCCGATCTGATCATGGTCGATGAACGTACCATCTACAACTACATCGATGCTGGCGTTCTCTCTGTTGGAAACCTGGACCTTCCGAGAAAAGTCCGTTACAAGAAGAGAAAGGCCAGGAAATCGGTTCGAGTCGATAAGAAATGTCATGTTGGCAGGACTTATGAGGATTTCCTTGCTTTTATGGAAGAACATCCTGATTATGCAGTAGTTGAGATGGACTCGGTCGAAGGCAAACGTGATTCAACAAAAGTACTGCTGACGCTGTTTTTTAGAAACAGTACCTGCATGCTGGCATTCCTACGTGAAGCCAATACAGCAAGATCCGTGACGGATATCATCAATGATCTTTACAGGCGCCTTGGCAGGGAACAGTTCTGCAAGATGTTCCAGGTCATTCTGACAGATCGTGGCAGTGAATTTACTGATCCGACCGCAATTGAATTCGATGCTGAAGGTAATCGCAGAACATATGTGTTCTATTGCGATCCGCAGCGTTCCGACCAGAAGGGAAGTATTGAGGTAACACACGAGTTTATAAGGCGTATCCTGCCGAAAGGAACATCTTTTGCAGCCTTAACACAGGACAAGGTGCAATTGATGATGAACCATATCAACTCTTACACAAGAAAGAAGCTGAACAATCGATCAGCCCATCAACTGTTCAGCTTCTTTTACGGTGAGGAAGTAGCCTCAGCACTGACGATGCAGACTATTCCCGCTAATGAGATCATTCTCAAACCTGAACTGTTGAAGTAAAACTAACACTAAGCCGTCTCCTGATAAATACACCATGACACGAAGTGGAAGTTTCCCTTGCAAACGTGCAAACGAAGCGACGACTTCTTATTTGCATGCAATAAAGACTAATCTCAGGAACAGAGTACCACTTCATAAACCTTGTTTTCAAGGCATTTGTAAAACTAAATGCTACCCTTGTAATAGAAACTTCCGATTTGGGCTGCTTTTGCAAAACTTAATTCTGTTTTCAAGGTGCGATTTTTGGAGTTATTCTTGCAAAAATCAGCTCACAAGAAGTTACTCTTACAAACAGGAAGTAAAAATCCCTATTCAGCTATATACGCAGTAAACTGCATATTCGTTTGTAAAAATGTAAAACTCTGCTCAATATTCGTTTGTAAAAATGTGAAATTCGTGTTTGATTTCCTTTGGAAAAATGTTATAATGGTTCCGAAAGGCAGGAAACTATGGAAAGAACCATTTACAATGAGCTGTTGGCATGGAAGAACAGTTCCGGCAGAAAGCCCTTGATTTTAGATGGAGCCCGACAGGTAGGGAAAACATGGATATTGAGGGAATTTGGAAAAAGAGAATATGAAAAATTTGTTTATATAAACTGTGATAATAATCCTGAGCTTTCGGGATTATTTACGGATTATAATATTCCGAGGATAATCAGATTTCTGTCCGCATACAGTGGGACAAATATAACCGCAGGAAATACCCTCATATTTATTGATGAAATCCAAGAGCTGGAGAGAGGGATATCGTCACTTAAATATTTCTGTGAGGAAGCAAATGAGTATCACATTGTTGTTGCAGGAAGCCTGTTGGGAATACAGATACATAGTGGAACTGGATTTCCTGTAGGAAAGGTGGACAGGCTTCATATAGAACCCTTATCATTTAAGGAGTTTGTAAACGCTTGTGGAAACAGGGAGCTCGTGAAGCTTTTGGAGCTCCATGAGTGGAATGAGCTTTCAGGGCTGAAAAACACATTTATAGAGCTTTTGCGGCAATATTACTATGTCGGAGGAATGCCGGAGGCGGTTCAAAGCTATGTGAATGAACAGGATTTATTTAAGGTGCGAAGAATACAAAACCGTATACTTTCTGATTACAAGGACGACTTTTCAAAGCACATACCAAAGGATGAGCTTCCAAGGGTTGGCATGGTATGGAATGCAATACCGGGGCAGCTTGCAAAGGAAAATAAGAAATTTATATATGGAGTATTGAAACAGGGCGGAAGAGCCAAAGAATTTGAAAAGGCGATAATGTGGCTTATGGATATGGGGTTGATACACAAAGTAAATCGGATAAATAAGATTGGCAAGCCGATAAAATTTTATGAGGATTTGGGCGCTTTTAAATTGTTTATGCTGGATTTAGGATTATTGGGGGCGATGGCAGATGTTTCCGCAAAGGATATTTTGACAAGGAATGAAATTTTTTCAGAGTATAAAGGGGCATTTACTGAACAGTATGTTGCACAGCAATATTATGCAATAACGGGGAACGGATTATATTATTACACAAATGAGAGCGCAACGAATGAAATAGACTTCGTAGTGCAGAATGAATATGTGCATCCCATAGAGGTCAAAGCGGAGGAAAATTTGAAATCAAAGAGCCTGAGCACCGTCTTAAAATCTGATGAAAATATTTTCGGTTGGAGATTTTCTATGTCTGACTACAGAGAACAGGAGAGAATGGCAAATATACCCCTGTATTTATGCGGAGAGTGGATGGAGAGTAAACTGAAATATAATTACAACAAAGAATAAGCCTGCCAAATGACAACCCTAAACCAATACCTCCAAAGCACCTTCGGCTGCAAGGTTTATAAAATCGCCCTAAACGGCGGATTTACCTGCCCCAACAGGGATGGAACTCTGGGAAGCAGGGGTTGTATATTCTGCTCCGAGGGCGGAAGCGGAGAGTTTGCGGAAAGTCCGAAGCTAAGCATTACAGAGCAGATAGAAAACGGAAAGAAGCGGGTTTTAAATAAGGTAAAAGACGGAAAGTATATCGCATATTTTCAGGCATACACAGGAACCTACGCCCCGATTGAAAAATTGCGGAAATTATACACAGAGGCGGTAAAACACCCTGATATAGTCGTACTGTCCATAGGCACACGTCCGGACTGCCTGCCCAAAGAGGTGCTTTCACTCCTGGAGGAGTTAAACAGAATAAAGCCTGTCTGGGTAGAGCTGGGGCTGCAGACCATACACGAAAAAACCGCAGAATATATAAGGCGGGGCTATCCGCTGACCGTCTATGACAATGCGGTAAATGCACTCAGAGAAAGAAAGATAGATGTAATAACCCATGTAATACTGGGACTTCCCGGAGAGAGCAGGGAGGATATGCTTGAAACCGTGCGGTATGTGTGTGACAGCGGCGCTGCGGGAATCAAGCTGCAGCTTTTGCATATCCTAAAGGGGACGGATCTGGAAAAGGAATATTTCGCAGGAAGAGTGCGGGTTATGACGGAGTATGAATATATCTCACTCATAGGGGAGTGTGTCAGACTTATCCCTGACAATATCATCATCCACAGGCTCACAGGGGATGGGGACAAGAGGCTTTTGGTTGCGCCCTTGTGGAGCGGGAACAAAAAACATGTGTTAAACCGTTTGAGAAGTGAGGTGCTTTCGTGAAATATGCTAGTCCATAACGCCATCGCCTTTTTGGACGATAATAAATTTCATAGGACAAATATCCGCATTGAGGCGGGTATTATCACAAAAATCGCAGAATCGTCTGACGGACAGACACTTGCGGACGAAGAAATCTATGATGCTTCCGGATGCTATGCGCTCCCGGGATTATGTGATATTCATACTCACGGCGCTGTTGGATACGATTTCTCAGACGGGGATTCGGAAGGACTTAAAAGGATTGCTGAGTATGAGCGCAAGGTAGGAGTGACATCATTTTTACCAACGTCGATGTCCCTGTCAAAAGCAGAGTTACTTAGGGTATTTGAAGCAGGCAGACAGACTCAAAGGGAGATAATAAGCGAGCGTAAGCAGGGAGATAAAGCTTGCAGGTATGCCGATATTTGCGGCTTTAATATGGAAGGACCCTTCATCAACCCTGAAAGAAAAGGCGCTCAGAAAGCAGAAAACATCATACCCTGCGATATGGAATTGTTTAAGACCTGCTTTTATAATTCCGGCAGTATGATAAAGCTACTAACCTTTGCGCCGGAGATAGAGGGTGCGAGCGAATTTATAGAGGAAATGCAAAAAGCATACAGCGGGGTAAAGCTTTCCATAGGGCATACAAATGCAGACTATGAAAGGGCTGCGGACGCCATAAGGGCAGGCTGTAAGCATATCACACATCTCTGCAACGCAATGCCTCCGTTTCATCACAGGGACACAGGAGTTACAGGTGCTGCATATGATGATGAAAATGTGTTTGTGGAGCTGATCGCAGACGGAATACACGTAAGCGATAGCGCAATAAGAATGGCTTTTAAGCTCTTTAAGGGACGCATTGCGCTTATCAGTGACTCAATGAGAGCAACAGGGCTTTCGGACGGGGAATATACCCTCGGCGGGCAGAAGGTAAGGGTCAAAGGAAACAGCGCAAGGCTTATTGACGGCACACTTGCAGGCTCCGTCACAAACCTGTATGATTGTATGAGGTATACAATCAAAATAGGAATAAAGCCGGAGGAAGCGATAGCGGCGGCAAGCATCACTCCTGCAAGGTCTGTAGGCATTGATGATAAGGTGGGAAGCATCGCTCCCGGTAAGCGTGCGGATATACTTATTGCGGACGAGGATTTTAAGCTTCTAAAGGTAATATGATTTGTAAAAGGGAACGAGTATGAAAACATATTTGATAAAAGAGATACTCACTGAATGTGAAGCAGGTGAAATAAGGAATGCAAAGGAGCAGTTTGTTGCGGTGCTCACGGCGGAGGAATGGAGAGAGAAGAGGGATGTCTTCGATATGGGAATAGATATCGAGAGAAACCCTGACGAGATATATACCACCAAGGCGGAGGTAAACTACGATTCCCTTGCAGGAACCTTCAGCATTCCCGACAGGAACAACATATTGGAGAACAGCTTTAATTTCTCCTTTGTGCTGGATGAGAGAGGCATACTCTTTATCGGCTGCTGCGAGAAGGTTGAGAAGCATATAAACGAGATAATCCGCACCAAAAAATGGAGGCTGCCGGGATTGGAGCGCTTTATTTATGATTTCCTCGAGCAGATAGTCTGGAACGACCAGAGCCTTCTTGAAAAATACGAGAAGGAGCTTGACAGGATGGAGGATGATATTATGGAGTCCGAGGATGAAAGGTGGCTCTCTAGGGCTAATGAGATACGCCGTGAAATCAGGGAGCTTCGTATGCATTACGAGCAGATGATTGACTTAGGGCAAGAGTTTGAAGAGAATGAGAATAATTTCTTTAAGCATGAAAATCTGCGATATTTCAGGCTTTTCATCGCAAGGATAGAGAGGCTTAGAGATATTGCCACCTTCACAAGGGATTATTCCGTGCAGGTGCGTGAGCTCTACGAATCAAGATTGGAAATTCGGCAGAACCGTATAATGACACTCCTTACCATAATCACAACAATCTTTATGCCTCTTACCCTTATCGCAGGGTGGTACGGCATGAATTTCAGGTATATGCCGGAGCTTGATTCTGTCTGGGGATATCCGATAGTTATACTGGTAAGCCTTCTGATTATAGCAGGCAGCCTTTTGTACTTTAAGAAAAAGAAGTGGTTATGAGGCTTGACAAATTTCTTTCAAATATGAATATAGGCTCCAGAAAGGAAGTAAAGGAGCTTGTGCGTGCAGGCAGAGTATCCGTCAATTCCGTTACTGCAAGGGATGCCGGAATGAATGTATCCGAAAGTGATTTGGTTGTCTTAGACGGAAAAGAAATATCCTACGAAAAATATGTTTATATAATGATGAACAAGCCTGCGGGGGTAATTTCTTCTACGGAGGATGGACATGACCGCACGGTTACAGACCTCATTGCGCCTCCGGTGCCGAAAGGGCTTTCGCCTGTGGGACGTCTTGATAAGGATACGGTGGGGCTTATGCTTCTCTCAAATGACGGGGAACTTGCTCACAGATTGTTATCCCCGGCGCATCATGTGGATAAAACTTATTTTGTAAAGGTCACAGGAGCCCTGACGGAGGAGGATGTTGACGCCTTCAAAAGCGGGATGGAGCTCTCCGATTTTACCTGTCTTCCTGCGGCGCTTAAAATAATAAGATCCGGCGACATATCGGAGGCGGAGGTTACGATACATGAGGGCAAATTCCATCAGATAAAGAGGATGTTTGCAAAGCGTAAGAAAAACGTGATCTATCTAAAGCGCCTGTCTATGGGCACGCTCACTCTGGATTCGTCCTTGGAGGAGGGAGAATACAGAAGACTTACGGATGAAGAAGTGCGTGCGCTTAAGAATCCTATTAGCATATAAAAGTTGTATAAAGCGCCCAAAATATGTTATAATTATTCAACTGTATGTAAATTTACGCTATTTCTATATCAGGGACGGAGCGAAAATATGGGCGATTGGATAACGGTTGTAGATGATGATACTTCAAACTTAAGGATGGCGAGCCATATCTTAAGCGCTGAGGGAATGAGGGTCAGCGGTCTCAAATCCGGCGAGGATCTTTTGAATTTTCTTAACTCAAACAGACCGGACCTTATACTTCTGGACATTCATATGACCGGAATGAGCGGTTTTGAAACTCTTGAAAGGATAAAGGAAAAGGAAGAGCTTAAAAGCATTCCGGTAATCTTTCTCACTGCGGATGATGATGCGGAGACGGAGGCAAAGGGTCTCTCGGAGGGCGCAATGGACTTTGTCAAAAAGCCCTTCGTTCCGGAAATACTTCTGCTTCGTGTGCATCATACCATAGAGCTCATTCGCCTGCAGACCAATCTTTCGGACGAGGTGGAAAAAAAGACCCATGAGCTTTTGATAGAGCATGAGAAAACGGAGAGGATGTCCTTACAGATAGTAAAGACCTTATCCGGTGCCATAGATGCGAAGGATACCTATACCAACGGCCACTCCACGAGAGTGGCGGAATATTCCAGAGAGATTGCAAAGCGTGCAGGCTATGCCCCCAAGGAGCAGGAGGACATCTATATGATGGGACTTTTGCATGATGTCGGGAAAATCGGTGTGCCTGACGCTATTATAAATAAACCCGCAAGGCTTACGGATGACGAGTTTGACACCATCAAAAATCATCCGGTTATGGGCGCAAGGATACTTAAGAACATTACCGAATTTCCGAAGCTTGCAACGGGAGCCCGCTGGCATCATGAGCGCTACGACGGCACGGGGTATCCTGACGGACTTAAGGGTACGGATATCCCAGAGGAGGCACGTATAATCGCCGTGGCGGATGCCTATGATGCAATGACCTCGAGGCGAAGCTATCGTGACATTCTCCCGCAGGAGAAGGTAAGGAGCGAATTTGTAAACGGCAAGGAAAAGCAGTTCGACCCCCGCTTTGCGGATATAATGATAGAGATGATGGACGAGGACAAGGACTACAAGATGAGGGAAGAATAAATGGGAAATGATTACAGAGACAGAGAGGTCACACGAACCGCACATCTTTTGATACTCATAAGCTACTCCGTCTTTACGGCTATGCTTGTGGGCGAATCCTTTCTTTTGGGATGGGAGACATGGACGGCTCCGCTTCTTATAATAGGGGTGCTTGGCTGCTGGGGAATACATTTCCTGCAAAAATTTTCCGACGACCACCGACTTTGGATATATGCCATTCTGATGATGGCAACATTTTTCTTCTACGGCATTCATGAGACCAGTATGTACGATACTGCGCCGGTAATGTGTCTCGTAATTATGATTTATTCCGTAACATCCAAAAGAGGACTTCTGCACCTCTGCCTCATATCCTATTTTGTCACAATGTCCTATGATATAGCGGCAAAAATATTTGGCGGCGCAAAGTGGGATTCTCTCGATGTGACAAGGACGCTTCTGCACCTCGCTCTGGTATTTATGGCGTGGAAGATGGCGGATACCATCATCAAAAAGGAGCAGGATGATGAATTAAACTTTGCGAACCGCATCGCAGTTTTGGAGGATACAAACCGCCGCACGGAGGACTTTCTTACCAATGTTTCACACGAACTTAGGACACCTATAAATGCCGTGACGGGTATTACCTCCGTTATGCTAAAGAAGGCTGTGAGCTCCGATGTGCACAATGATATCCTTTCAGTACAGAGAGCGGGACGCAGGCTTTTCGAGCAGATAGGGGATATTCTCGACTATACCGAGATTGACACGAAGCGCATCAGGGTATCGGAGGAAAGATATATCCTGTCCTCCGTGATAAACGACCTGATTACGGAGTACAGAGTCATAGACAGTCACAGGAACATAGAGCTGATATTTGATGTCGATACCACGATTCCCAAGGAGCTTATCGGCGACAGCGGAAAGATAAAGAAGATTTTGAGACATCTTATAGGCAACGCCTCGAAGTTTACCAAGGAGGGCGGCGCTTATATTCACATATTTAAGCTTAATAAGCCCTACGGCATAAATCTGTGTATGGAAATCAGCGATACCGGTATCGGTATGGATGAAAAGGAAATGAGCCACATAAAGGAAAAGTTCTATCAGGCTGATTCCAGCAGAAGCCGCAGACAGGGCGGTCTGGGACTTGGACTTTCAATAGTGTACGGTCTTACGAGGACTATGGGCGGTTTTATGCATATAGACAGTGCCAAGGGCAAGGGCAGCGTAATATATGTGAGCATACCTCAGAAGGTGGGGGACTCCGAACCGCAGATAGTCTTGAAGAACAGGGAGAATTTGAGTCTTGCGTGCTTTTTGAAGCTTGATAAATACAGTGTTCCGAAGGTCAGAGATTATTATAACAATCTCATCGGCAATATGGTAACGGAGCTCAATATTCCATTGCACCGTACCGACAGGCTGGAGGATTTGGAGAAGATATTAAAGGCATACCACATTTCCCACATATTTACCGCAAAGGAGGAATATGAGGAGAATGCCGCCTTCTTTGACAAAAAGCTTGACAAGGATATAGAGCTTATCGTGTTTGCCGAGGGAGATTATATGGCACATGAGGGCAGCAGGGCGAGGGTTGTGCAGAAGCCCTTCTATGCGCTTGCCATTGCTAATGTGCTCAACTCCGAGGTAAGCGATGACAATACTGACGGTCTGCAGGAGAAGCAGATGAAGTGTCCCGGCGTGAAGGCTTTGGTTGTGGATGATGAATCCATGAACCTGCTTGTTGCGGAGGGAATCTTCTCCGACTATGGAATGACGGTCAAGACAGCCCTTTCGGGAGCGGAGGCAATTGAGCTCTGTGAAAAGGATACCTTCGACATTATCTTTATGGATCACATGATGCCGGAGATGGACGGTGTGGAGACTATGAAGAGGCTGCGCCAGCTAAAGGATGTGGGTGCGGAGAGGCTTACTGTGGTTGCGCTTACCGCAAACGCAGTCAGCGGAGCAAAGGAGATGTTCATAAACGAGGGCTTCGACGGCTTTGTCGCAAAGCCCATAGAGTCGGTGGAGCTGGAGAGAGTGCTGAGAAATGTGCTGCCTAAATCCGCCATAGAATACGAGGATATGTCCGGCAGGTCAAATATCGTGGATATGGGGCTTTCAGAGGCTTTGGAGACTCTCGCCGGCAAGGGTATAAATGTGAGCGCAGGACTCCAGTATTGCAGAGGAGACAGCGATTTCTACACAGAGCTTCTCAAAAAATTCGCAAGGGAGGCAGAGTTTAAGCTTAACGAGATCAAGACCTCCTTTGAAAACAAGGATTACGACAATTACCGCATAAAGGTTCACGCATTGAAGTCCACCTCCAAGATGATAGGCGCAGACGAGCTTTCCGAGCTTGCGAGGAATCTGGAGAATGCGGCCAAGCAAAAGGACGCTCTGTTTATAAACACGCATGAGGACAGCCTGATCGCTTCCTACGAGGAGGTAGGCATTCTTTTAAAGTCGGCATTCCCGGAGGAGGCTGCAGGAAGCGGAGAGATGCAGAGCATAGAAAAGGGAGAGCTTACGGACAAATTAAAGCAGATAAAATCCTCTCTGGATACCTTCGAGGAGGAGAGGGCGCAGGCGCTTTTAAAGGAGCTTTCCACCTTTACATACAAGGATGCGCCGCTTAAGGATTCCCTTGCTGCGATAAAGATGGCTGTGGATGATTTCGAGATGACGCAGGCGGGAGAGCTTGTCGATAAGCTCCGCACCGAGATTGAAAACGACGAGTGGAAAGGGGGAAGTGAAGCATGAGCCCGAAGAAGCTTATGGAATATATAAACGACCACAACAGGGATTTGTCGGAGAGAATGTTTGCGCTGGTCTCCGTATTTTCCGTGATAGTCCTGTCCGTGATATGGGTATGGGATGTGTTTATCGGAGAAAGCTGGCTTAAGCTGACTATTCTCGGGGGAGCGATAATAAGCATGATAGTCATTGTCGCACTTTCCATCCGGTTCAGGTTTGTACAGACAGGCGCTTTTTTGATAAGCCTTGCCATAATATTTATCGTGCTTCCTCTTGAATTTTTTACGGGAGGCGGCGTATACGGATGTACGCCCATCTGGTATGCCTTTTCATTTATGTATGTGGGACTTAACGTGAAGGGAAAAAAGAAATTTTTCCTTATCGGCATGCTTCCCATATCGGCAATAGCCTGCTACTTAATAGCCTACTACAATACAAGGCTTCTTACCAACCATATAATGAAGACGGCGTATCTGGATTCCATCGCATCCCTCATCGGAGTCGGGTTTCTTTTGTACCTCTCCGTGACGTATATCGTGGGGCTGTTTAACAGCGAGAATGCATTGGCAAACAGACAGAAGGAGGAGATTGAAAACCTCAATATGTCACAGAACCGCTTCTTCTCCAGTATGAGCCACGAGATAAGAACGCCCATAAATACCATCATCGGGTTAAACGAGATGACTCTTAGGGAGAATATCTCTGATGAGGTTGCGGAGAATTCAATGAATATCCAGTCCGCAAGTAAGATGCTTCTTGCCCTGATAAACGACATCCTCGATATGTCAAAGATAGAATCCGGCAAAATGGATATAGTTCCCGTGCCCTACAATGTGGGAGATATGATGTCGGATATCGTAAATATGATATGGATACGTGCAAAGGAAAAGGGGCTGGAATTTCATATTGATATAGACACCAATATACCGACGAGACTTTACGGGGATGAGGTCAGGATTAAGCAGGTTCTCATAAACGTGTTAAACAATGCCGTAAAGTACACAAAGGAAGGCTCCGTGACCCTCTCAATCCAATGTAAGAAGGTGGAGGGCGGCAGAGTGGCGCTTCTGTACTCCGTGACGGACACAGGAATGGGTATTAAGAAGGAAAGCATTCCATATCTGTTTACCGCATTCAAGCGTGTGGACGAGGAGGAGAACCGTCATATCGAGGGAACAGGCTTAGGACTCTCCATAGTTAAGCAGCTCGTTGAGCTTATGGGCGGCGAGATTTCGGTAAACAGTATATACACAAAGGGCTCCACCTTTATGATAGAGCTCATACAGGATATTGTGGATGAGAATGCCATCGGCGAGCTCAATCTCGAGACCAGACATTCCATCAATGCCTATGAGCATTATAAGCAGAGCTTTGAGGCGCCGGAGGCAAATGTGCTTGTCGTGGATGACAACGATACCAATATAATGGTTGCGGAGAAGCTCCTTAGAGACACCAAGGTAAAGGTGGATACGGCGCTAAGCGGCGAGGAAGCGCTTAAGAAAACTCTTGATAAGCATTATGACATAATACTTATGGATCACCTGATGCCGATGATGGACGGCATCGAATGTCTGCACACCATACGCTCACAGTCCGGAGGCATGAACAGGGAGACCCCCATAATCGTAATGACTGCAAATGCAGGCTCCGACAATCAGGCAATGTACAGAAGAGAGGGCTTTGACGGATATATACTTAAGCCCGTCAGCGGATCGTTACTTGAATCGGAGATAGTGAAGCACCTTCCCAAGGAGCTTGTCAAGGTGCTTAATAATGATGCCGAGCTCGGAGAGATAATGCAGCCCATGGGAAGCACCCACAAGACCAAGATACCGGTGCTCATCTCTACAGACAGCGTATGCGACCTTCCGAAGAATATGCTTGAACAGAGAGGGATTCCCGTACTGCCCTATCATGTGATTACCGAGGAGGGCGTATTTTTGGACGGTGTCGAGGCGGAGACGGAAGGAATCCTTTCCTATATGATAGACGGAGGAAGCGCTGCTTCCGAGGCGCCCACTGTCGAGGAATACGAACAGTTCTTTGCGGAGAATCTCGAAAAGGCGCATCACATCATACATATTACTATGGCAAAGAATGTCAGCAAGGGCTTCGCAAACGCAAAGGAAGCGGCTACGGCATTCGACAATGTCACGGTAATAGATTCGGGAAATCTTACTCTCGGTATGGGATTTCTGGTACTGTATGCTTATTCCCTTACCAAGGAGGATGCTACGGTTGAGAGCCTCGTAAATAAGATAAAGGCCGCAAGACCCAGAATACATACGGATTTTGTCGTCGACAGCACGGAGTTCCTCGCAAGAAGCGGCAGGATAAACCACAGAGTGGATACCGTGTGCAGGATGCTGATGCTTCATCCTGTAATTACGCTAAAGAAAAACAGCATGAAGGTAAAGCGCATATATATAGGTACAAGACTCCGCACCTGGAAAAATTTCATAAATGATTCCTTGGAAACACTGATTCCGATAGATGATAATCTTTTGTTTGTTCCCACCGCCGGTCAGTCCCTTGAGGAGCTGGATCAGATAAAGGAATGGGTAACAAAGAAGAAGCAGTTTAGGGAAATCAAATTCAAGCCCGCTTCCTCGGTAATAACCGTAAACTGCGGCCCCGGAAGCTTCGGTCTTGTATTCATGACGAAAGCGTAGGAGAAAGAAATGTCCAATGAAAATAAAATGGGGACGATGCCGGTAAATAAGCTTCTCTTATCCATGGCATTGCCTCTTATGATATCTAACTTTGTTCAGGCGCTGTATAACGTGGTGGACAGCATATTTGTGTCGAGGATTACCACGGATGAGGTAGTGCTTGATGAGCTTGGGAATACCGTATCTGCGGGAACGGACGCCATAAGCGCTCTGGGGCTTGCGTTCCCCATACAGATAATAATAATCGCACTCGGTATGGGAACCGCAGTAGGCGTAAGTTCCGTATTGTCCCGTGCTCTCGGCGAGAAGGATCAGCATACGGCGGACTCTGCTGCGATGCACGGAATAGTGTTGATGGTATTTGCATATGCAATATCACTTTCCATAGGTGTATTCGGCTCACAGTGGATAATTGCGGCGCAGGGCGCTCTGGGAAGGCAGCTTGAATACGGCGCAACATATCTTCGCATAGTCTGTACGCTAAGTATTGCGGTGTATATGGAGATAATGCTGGAAAGAATACTCCAGTCCACGGGACGCACAGTGCTCTCGATGATACCGCAGCTTACTGGAGCCGTCATAAACTGCATAATGGATCCGATACTCATATACGGACTTTTGGGCGCACCGAAGCTTGGCGTCGCCGGGGCGGCTTACGCCACGGTGTTCGGTCAGGTTGTGGCAAGCTGTATCGCCGTATACTTCAATGTACACAAAAACAAGGACATACATTTTACCTTCAATGGCTTTAGGTTTGATACAAAGCTTGTGGGAAATATACTTACCGTGGGCGCTCCCGCCATATGTATGCAGGCGGTGGGCTCCGTTATGAATTTCGGCATGAACTATATACTCCTGGGGCTCAACCGCAGCGCAGTAGCGGTATTTACAGTATATTACAAGCTCCAGAGCTTCTTCTTTATGCCGCTCTTCGGATTAAATAACGCTCTTGTGCCGATAATAGGCTACAATTACGGGGCAAGACATAAGGACAGACTAAAAAAGGCTCACAAGCTTGCCCTTATCTATGGCTTTGTGATGATATTCATAGGCTTTCTGGCGTTTGAAATCATACCGGACAAGCTGATACTCATCTTCGATACAGGGGATAATGCCCTGCTTACCCTTGGGGTACCGGCGCTTCGAAAGATAGGCTTCCACTATCTCTTTGCATGGTACTGCATCCTCACGGGAGGCGTATTCCAGGCATTGGGGAACGGTATATACAGTATGATAAATTCTCTGTCGAGACAGCTGATAGTCCTGCTTCCCGCTGCATATATCCTCGGGCGGATCGGAGGGGTGGATATGGTATGGTGGTCCTTCCCTATAGCGGAGGTGGCATCGCTTCTGGTTACGCTGTATTTCTATACAAGGATAGACAAAAAGATAATAAGGCAGATGTAGGGGTATAAATGGCGATATCTGCACTCTATGACAGACTTATATCGAATTCAAGTGTGGCGATGGATATTTTGTCCATCTCCATTATGCTTATAGCGGGCTTTTTGATGACGAGAATCACAAAGAGACTTAAGCTCCCCAATGTTACCGCATATATCGTGGCGGGAATCTTGATAGGTCCCTTTGCGCTCAATCTGATTCCGAAGTCCTTCGTAGACGGCACGGATTTCCTTCCGGATATTGCCCTTGCATTTATCGCCTTCGGCACCGGAGAGTTTTTTAGGTTTGAGACACTTAAAAAGAACGGCGCAAAGGTATTTGTGATTACCCTCTTCGAGGCGCTTATCGCAACACTATTTGTATTTGTGCTCTGCTTCTTTCTGTTCGGATTGTCGCTTCCGTTCTCACTTGTGCTTGCTTCACTTGCGGCGGCAACTGCGCCTGCATCCACAATGATGACCATACGCCAGACCCATGCTAAGGGCGAGTTTGTCGATACGCTTTTGCAGGTTGTGGCGCTTGATGATATGGTGGGGCTTGTGGCGTACAGCGTCGCAATATCCGTGGCAACGGCGGCAATGTCCGGCAGGGATATTGATGTCGCAAGCTCGCTCATACCCTTCTTTATCAATATCGGAGTGTTAGCTTTGGGCGCATTCTTCGGATTTTTGACCTATGTATTTATGAAGACCAGACATTCCACCGACAACCGGCTGATAATCGCCATTGCGATGCTCTTCTCCTTCTGTGGAATCTGTGCGGTGCTTGAGACCTCGCCGCTTCTTGGCTGCATGGCAATGGGCACCGTGTATATCAATATGACAGAGGATGACAAGCTCTTTAAGCAGCTTAATTATTTCAGCCCGCCGATACTTATGCTCTTCTTCGTGCGCTCAGGAGTAAGCTTTGACTTGGGAGCGCTTTTCGATAAGGGCTCTGTCGGAAGGATTCCGTTGATTTATGTCGGTGTCGGATATTTCGTGGTAAGGATCCTCGGAAAATATGTCGGCGCATACTCCGGAAGCCATATTGTGGGAGCCTCCGATAAGGTCAAAAAATATCTGGGGCTTGCACTCATCCCCCAGGCGGGCGTGGCTATCGGGCTTGCGGAGCTGGGCGCAAGAACTCTGGGCGGAGATATCGGAAGAGCCCTGATGACGATAATCCTCGCATCAAGCGTGCTGTACGAGCTGATTGGACCCGCTGCGGCGAAGGCAGCGCTGTATCTGTCAGGCTCCTACGGGGAGGAGGACAGGGAGCAAAAGGATGATGATGCTCCGAATGATATAGATGTAAAGATTTATATCGCAAGCGGCTATGACAATGTGGAGGAGAGACTCTACACCGAGGGTGCGGAGGAATATTACGAAAGTCAGGGCGCGAGCGGGGATAAGACAAAGAAATCCGCTAAATCAAAGAAAAAGGCACAGAATAAAAACGGGAAAGCCTCCGACAAAAAGAATAAGGGCGGCAGAAAGAGCGGGAGCAAGAAAAAGAAGAGGAAGTGATTTACTTCAAGGGTTACAATTCTTACACGGCGAATATCCTTGCGCTATTATAGTGTCTCTGGAATCATTGGAAGTAATTTTATTTGAATCCTTCATCTGCTTAACGCTTTTACATGACGCATAATGAAATTTGTGCGTGTTGCTGTTGAGAATATATGTATAAGAGGCAGTCTGCGCTGTCGGAGTAGTCTCCGTGCTTTTTTGCACGGAAGCATTTTTATTTGTATTGTTATTTGCGAGCGGAGTATCTGTGCCGGCGTTTTTGGACGGTGTTACGGTAATTGTCTTTCCGTCGCTCTTGCATATAATATCGCCGTTAATATCTGTGCGGAATGTCTTTACATCTGCGTCACGCAGTCTGCTCAACACATCATCGGTGGGATGACCGTATTGATTATCTGCGCCAACAGAAATAATTGCATACTCGGGTGCCACCTCCCTGAGCCAATAATATGAAGTGGAGTATTTGCTGCCATGATGAGCGATTTTGATAAGTGTACTGTGTAAATCCGCTTTTGAGTCGATAATTTCCCTCTCCTCGTCAAATTCCGCATCCCCTGTAAGCAAAAATGAGGTTTCGCCATAGACGATTCGCAGAACTATAGAATTGTTGTTTGATTCTTCCGAGGCGGAGACAGGACCTAAAACATATACGGAGGCGCTTCCGAGCATAAAGGTATCTCCGGCAGCAGGAACTGTAATCTGCTTATTTTGCTTTTGGAGATATTTCAAAAAGCTCTGAAAGGTCTTTGTAGTATGTGTTGTGACAGGAGAAAGCGCCGTGCCGACAGCAGCATAGTTTAATGCGGCGGAAAGTCCGCCGATATGGTCTGCGTCCGGATGTGTGGCAACTATATAGTCGAGATACGTAATTTTTCTGTTCTTTAAATATGTGTAAATGAGGTCGGACTTCTTTGAACCTCCGCCGTCGACAAGCATATAATGTCCGTCACATTCGACCAAAGCGGCATCGCCCTGTCCCACATCAATGAAATCTATCTGAAAGGTTGATGAAGCTGCAAGCTCTTTTGCAGGAATACTGATTGATTTTGAGGCATAAGCGTCCGGCATAGCCAGAGAAAGGACAGCTATGATTGACAATATGGATGAGAGCAGGGTTCTTTTAAGGCTTTTCATAGGGGCTCCTTTCAGAAATCTTTACAGCTAGGCTATTAAACTAATACGGTGGAAATGTAGCATTCCACATATCATTACCATAGCATCCAGAGCTACCACAGCAATTGGGATACCCCAAAGATGCGGTTGGCGGTTTTGGTTTATTTTCAGTTGCTAATCGTATTTCATCAATTGTCATTTTTTTATACTTACTATCTTCAGCGTCTAAATTTATATGCGGATTATTACAGCCTGTTTTATGCTTTTTTGAGCTATCATATTTATGAACTTGCCATGTTTCAGTATTAAAGACAAAATATTCTTCTTTATCAGAGGTTTCTATTATCATAGTTACCTCCGGCGTCGAAATCACGCTCGGAGCTTCCGTGGGTTGAGGTTGAGGGGTATATTCAACCGCCGGCGCAGGGGTTGGAACGAAGGTGGAAGCCTGTTCAGCTACAGGTAACTGCGTGGAGGCAGGCGGCTGTGTCACTATCAGAGCAGGCGTCGGTGTATATACTGTATATATATTTCCTCCCGGTGCATATGTGGCTACCGTGCCATTGTTCTGTACAGCAGAAGGAGTCTGCTTCGACACATATCGCATAGGAGTGACGTGAGCGGTAGGAACCGTTTCTGAATAATTATAGCCTGCATCATAAGGCGTAGCTATCACTTCCGGAGCGTAATTGCGTTCCGTGGATACAAGCTTTTTTGAGGACGAGGCTGAAACCGTAAGATTTCCGCTGCTATATGCCACAGCAGCCACTACTGCGGCAAATACCATAGACCCAGCAAATATCATCTCCGGAATTGTAACTTTGTCTGAATTTCTGCCCATAAATCCTCTCCGTATCTATATCCTACTTTATCATACTTTGCACGATTAAACAACCTTCCTTGTCTTAATTTTACCAGAAAAAGGTCATAAATGTTGCCACCCCTGCGGGAGCAATGTGAACTGTGAGAAAGAACTCTTGAAAATACATCGGTCAACCGATATAATTGTAATCAGGGAGGGAAATTTGCCATGCTGATTAAAGAAAAGCTAAAAGAAAAGAATATGTCAATGTATCGCCTTAGCAAAGAAAGCGGTGTGCCACAGACGACTATTAACGATATATGCAGTGGGAAAGCAGATATTGAAAAATGTACTGTCGGGACACTATATCGTCTTGCGAAGGTACTGAATGTTTCGATGGAGGATATTTTGGAGTCCTCCAGAGAAGAATACCGCAGTTCCTTTGAGATTTTCAAGAGCAATACGTGCCATCATGTGAAGGATATGGGAGATATTGATTTTATGATTCATGTTCTGGAATCGGATGAAATAAGGTCTCTTTATGAAAAGCATTGGTATCCGGAGGCATTGTATCTGCTTGCGATGTTGGATTATCTATCGCGGGTGAACGATATTCCTGTCTGTACAAAGTACAATGATATACGCTCACGGAGGTTAAAGAATCCGATTTATCCGGTCGGTGTTCTCCTTGCAGGTGAAGTTATGAAGACGGAAGAGACTAAGAAGAAAGCTGAGGAAGAAGCAATTCCGGAGTTTAGGAGATTCAACATTATTGAGAGTGAGGTAAGGAATGTTATCTGACAAACCATTTACGAAAGAAAACCTCGATTTGTATTTGAAGGAACTGGCAAAGGAATATAGAAAACGAAGCGGAAAGAATACGCCTGCAGAAATCATACTGATAGGCGGTGCCTCCGTTGTGATTAATTATGGTTTCCGTGAGATGACCTATGATGCGGATGCAATAATTACCGCCTCATCCTATATGAAGGATGCAATCAATTATGTTGGGGATAAATATGGTCTGCCTAACGGGTGGATAAATGATGATTTTAAAAAGACAGAAAGCTATACCGCAGGGATTTCACAGTATGCCGAATACTATAGGACATTTTCCAATATTGTGACATTTAGAACGATTTCCGGGGAATATCTGGTAGCGATGAAACTAAAATCCGGTAGAAAATATAAGTATGATATGTCAGACATAATAGGCGTACTTTGGGAGCAGGAGAAGAAAGGAGATCCTCTTACTTTAGACAGGATTAAGAAGGCTGTATGTAATCTTTACGGGTCGTATGAATCGCTTTCCGAGGATATCAGGAGGTATATAGAAAGTGCTCTTGAGACTGGGATTATGAGAAACTATATTCTCGTACTCGTCAGTACGAGTTGAAAAATAAAGAGAATCTTCTTGAGTATCAGGAGGAAAAACCAGGAGTGGTTAGTGGGGATAACGTAGATGATATTATTGCAGCCCTTAGAAAGAAGAAAAAGGATGTTTATTATTATTGACATTCTATCATAAACTGTTTATATTAATAATCATGAGTGAAAGAAAATCAAATAAAAAACTGATAATGCCAAAAATGGAAAAGCAGCTTGCCACAATGGGTGAGCAGATAAAGCTTGCCCGCCTAAGACGCAGGTATTCTGCGACGATGATTGCGGAGAGAGCCAATATCAGCCGTGCAACGCTTTGGAAGGTTGAGAAGGGCGATGCCGGAGTGGCGATAGGAATATACGCAAGAGTTCTTGCAGCAATAGGATTAGGAAATGACATTACACTTCTTGCCAGAGATGATGAGCTCGGGCGGATAATACAGGACTCGGAGCTGTTGCATAAGAGGGAAAAGTAATAGTATATGAAATTCGAAGTACATGCGGGATGGATGAGCCCCTCTGAAACCGTCGGAGAATGTAATATTGAAAAGTCAAGAGGAAATGAGATAATCTCATTTTCATATAATGAATTATGGCTGTCAAGGCATTCGGATATTATACTTGACCCGGATTTGTACATTATGGAAGGCAGGCAGTACCCTTCTTCAGATAAGAGATGCTTTGGTTTTCTTGAGGATTCTGCTCCGGACAGATGGGGAAGAATGCTTATGAACAGGAGAGAGCGCATTGACGCCGAGAAGGAATCACGTCCTGTAAGAACTCTTATGGAGAGTGATTATATTCTGGGGGTACACGACGGCGGACGAATAGGGGGACTAAGGTTCTTTGACCCGGATAAAAAGACATATCTGTCAGATAGGGATACTCTTGCTGCACCTCCCATTGAAATGTTGCGTAAATTGGAACAGGCTGCGCTTTATTTGGAGGAAAATCCGGACAAAGCTGCTGAAAAATGGCTTAACAATCTGCTAGAGCCCGGTTCCTCATTGGGAGGTGCACGCCCTAAAGCAAATGTGATTGATGAAAAGGGCGATATTTGGATAGCAAAATTTCCATCAAAAAGAGATGAAATAAATATTGGTGCATGGGAAATGGTGGCTCACGATTTGGCATTGGAATGTGGATTAAATGTTCCCAATGCAAGGTTGATACGCTTTTCAGAAGCGGGGGATACATTTTTGACACAAAGATTTGACCGACAAAAGGATTTGCGAGTGCATTATGCATCCGCAATGACAATGTTGGGAAAGACGGATGGCGATTCGGAAATTTCAAGCTATATTGATATTGCGGAAATAATTGAGCAGATATGCAAAAAGCCGGAAGAAAATCTTAAGGAATTGTGGAGGCGCATGATTTTCAATATATGCATATCAAATACGGATGACCATTTGAGAAATCATGGGTTTTTGTTGAAGGACGGTTCATGGGAGCTCTCTCCATGCTTTGACATAAATCCTTCTTTGGACAAGAACCATTTATCGCTTTACATTCTACATTCAGATAATTTGGATCTAAGCGAAGCCATTGAGGCTGCCGGATATTTCCGTCTTGGGAAAAATGAAGCCGAGAGAGACGTTTCTGCTATTAAAGATACCGTAAGGAAAAATTGGAGGAAGGAAGCCAATAAATACAAGATTTCTAAGCGTGAACAGAATGTACTGGAGAGCGCATTTGAAGGGGACCTGTAATTCTTGCACAGTAATAAACAGGCATTTATGTTATTACAAGGGTAAACGAGTCTTTTGTCTTTGGGGATAAGCTTATTTTAGTAAAATATGTTTTACTAAAATGTATTTTACTAAAAAATTATCCACAATATCTGCTGACATTAATTTCAAATTATGATATAATTATTTCATAATTATAAAAGAGGTATCTATGTATTCCTTTGCGTGGGATGATAACAAAAATAAAATTAATATTGAAAAGCATGGAATAGGCTTTAATGAAGCTAGTTCAGTCTTTTATGATGAAGCCGCTATTATGTTTGATGACCCTGAACATTCGGAGGAAGAAGACAGATTTCTTCTATTAGGAATAAGCAGTTTGGCAAATGTTTGTATGGTATGTCATTGTTATAGAAAAAATGATTCTGTTATAAGAATCATTTCTGCAAGAAAAGCAACAAAAAAGGAGGAAGAAAGATATGCTAAAGGAATATGATATTGATAAGCTTAATCCGAGACCTAACCCTTATGCAAAGGAATTGAAAAAGCAAATTACTATAAATATAAGTCCAACCGTAATAGATTATTTTAAAGGCGAGTCTGATGAGACCGGTATCCCTTATCAAACATTGATAAATTTATATTTGGTTGATTGTGTGAAAAATAAAAAAAAGCTAGAGATGAATTGGGTCTGATTCATAATTAGATGGTAGGTATGGAAAACTCAACACTTATAGAATACGAGGGTATAACAAAAGGAAGTAAAAAACAATTCTTTAAGATAGGGGAGAAGAAGCACAGGAGCCATTGATAGGAACTATTGTGTATATCACGGAAACGAGCGAAAAATATCACAATGCCAACTGCCGATTTTTAAAAAGCAGCAGTATTGCAATATCACATGACGAGGCGCTGTCAAGGGGGTATCAACCGTGTGCTATATGCCACTAGCGGATTAGGCTTATTTATAGAAATCCCTCCGATAGAGCGTTCATAGGAAGCATTACGGCAAATTAATTAGGGATTCTGCCTTTTTTGAGTCTGTGCGCTCCATATAACCTACATAACCATATTCGTCAGAAATATCTATATTATCTTCACTTCCGCTGATATATAGGACATAATCGTCGATTTTTGCTTCGATAAAGAAAGATTGCCCATTTATCGTTCCAGTATATGAGCCTACATCTACCCATTCTGGAGAAGTAGAAATAAAAGTGTAAATTTTGTTTTTTGATGTATCAAATAAATAGTACATATCATAATTTAATGCTGTATCGTCAGGATACTCACTATTTCTGAATTGTGCAACATAAGCATATTCACATACAACATCCGATTCAGTTGAAATTGAAGCAGAGGGCGTGTTTGTAGGTTGAAAAGAGGATATAGGTTCCGGTGTGGTATCGATTGTTGGCTCGGGCGTTATGATAGTATCAGTGCTTTCCGGTTTAGGAGTATCCTTATTACTTTCAAAAGTATGATAGGATATTCTTATAGCTGCATCATTAGGGAAAATTTTACCCTTGGTAAAATCAGTACTTCCGTTTATGGAAACTCTTTCTATAGAGCCGTCTGAAATAAGCCAGCCTGTGACTAAGTCAAATATCGGCTCGACAGTTATATTCGTATAACCAAGGGTTTCCAGTTCAGCTTGTGCATCTTTGTAGTAAACATTCTTATATTCTTCTGCCGAATATGGAACAGGTATTCCGCCGGCTTCAATGGCTTTTTTTGTTCGTCTGTTATCTATTCCAATTATAATTATTAAAATCAGAAATAAAATAGCACCAGCACCAATGAAAAATGGCATACGTCGACGCATTTTTTTTGCTAATTCTTGGCGGATTTGTTCAGCCCTTTCAGCCTCTTCCCTACGAATTTGTTCAGCTCTTTCTCTCTCTTTTTCCTTCTCATCAATTTTTTTAGAAATAAGAGCACTTCCCTTATCAACAGCATTGCTGAATTTATTGAATACCATGGTAAAGTGGTCTACTTCATTTGATATATGAGTGCCACAATAGGGACATACAAAGGTGTCCGTAGTAGGTTTCATCTTAATTGGTGCATTGCAGGAAGGACAAGTTATTGACTTTAAATTCATTCTAAAAATCTCCTATATAAATATATCCTACTTTATCATACTTTATAAGATTTAGCAATATTTCATACCATAAGATGTTATAGTTACTAAAAAGGATGGTATTTGTATGAAACCTATGAAATCCAAAGTCAGCATTACACTTGATGAAGACGTCATTGAGCGCATCCGTGAGTTTGCGGAAGCCGATGACAGGTCGTTCAGTCAGTATATCAATCTTGTCTTAAAGGAACATGTAACATCTAAATCTGATTCTAACACAGAGAAAAAATAAATGTTGCCACCGCAATGGTGGCAATTTATTAAAATTTCAGTTGCATTTAAGCACTATAAATGATAGTCTGAAATGTCAATTTTCAGCATATGTGCAGGTCGCACAAAATTCTATTGGAGTTTTTATAATTATATTGACACAAGGAAAAAAATATTTTATTCTGTAACTGGAAAATAGTTACAAAAGGAGGATAATGTCAAGTAAAAAGAGTTTATTAAGTAAGTTGTTGTCTAAGCTTTTACCTACAAACTTTACTATAAGGGAATTGGACAGCCTTATGGGTAAATGTGGGTGCAATAAATTTTCCGGAGGAAGGGGTTCCGGGGTAGGATATGTACATGATGTAACGAAACGAATCCTACAATTTGACGAACCTCATCCCGGGAAAGAATTATACAGATATCAAATAAAAATGGTAATAAAGTTTTTAGAGGAAATCGGAGAGATTGATATATGAATACACTTATGGAATATAAAGGGTATCGTGCAAAAATTGAATATGATAAGGATGACAACATCTTTGTGGGAACGGTGCTGGGGTTAAACGATATTCTTAGCTTCCACGGTTCGTCCGTAGAAGAGCTTGAACAGGGGTTTACGAACTGTATAGAAAACTATTTTGAATATTGCAGGAAAATCGGAAAGAAGCCGGAAAAAGAATTTCGTGGGGTTTTCAACGTGCGAATAAACCCTGAATCCCACAGAAAAGCTGCGTTAGAAGCTGCAAGGGTCGGGATTACAATGAATCAATTTGTTTCAGAAGCCATTGATGAAAAGCTGGCTGCAAACTCATCTTATTCCTGAACCCCGCTTGAACGCAGGGTTTCCATATCATATTTCTTTAGAAGCGCATTTACATCAAGGATGCTTCCGGGGCGCTCGTTAAAGATTATCATAAGGAGCGCATCCCTCGGAATCTTTGAGTACAGCTGCGGCATTTCGTATATTTTCAGGGCTCTTTGGGTTTCGGAGAGCGTAAAGCCCGCCGCATAGCAAATCCGCAGAATGATATCCCTCTGTTTGGTGCGCTTCTCCTCCGAAATAAGCTTATACCCATAGCGCTCAGGAATATCCGCATCCAGAAATATATCCTGTTGCTTTAAGCCCTTTTCCTTTATGAGCAAGCGCATATACTCCGCAAAGGGTCTGTCCTTTGAAAGTATGCTTTCGGAATTATCCTGTATATAATCCCCGAGATTTTCAGCATGAGTGCTTTTTAAAATATTATTAAGCTCTTCGGTAGTTTTTTTATTCATATTATTGTATATTATATCTTAAGTTTTTCGTAATTCAAGAAATTTTGAACGCCATGTCCGTAAGCGCACGGAATGAGGCATAAGAAGGATGGAAGCATGAATCTGGAATCAAGGCTTGAAATTTCATATTACAAGAAAATAGCCGAGCTTAATCCTGAACACGGAATTTTTGTCGTGCAGAACTCAAAGAACGGAAAAGTATTCGTAAAGAAGATAATCACAGTGTATAACCCTGACGTTTACAGACGTTTAATGGATGCAGGTCTTCCCGGGATGCCAAGGATTTATGCCCTGCATGAGGAGGATGGCAGACTTACCGTAATTGAGGAATATATATCCGGAAGCACTTTGGCGGAGCTTTTTATAGAAGGGCGCAGGTTTGAGCCTAAAGAGATAAAAAGGATTATCATTGAGCTGTGTGTGACGATTGAGTCCCTGCATAAGCTTACGCCGCCTGTTATTCACAGGGATATAAAGCCGTCCAATGTCATGATAACAGCGGACAACAGAGTAATTCTTCTTGATATGAATGCGGCAAGATACGCAGACAATACGAAGTGTGAGGATACGGAGCTTTTGGGAACCAAGGGGTATGCGGCTCCGGAGCAGTACGGCTTCGGAACCTCCGACGAGAGGACGGATATTTATGCGACGGGGATGCTCATAAAGGAGCTTTTACAGAATAATTATATGGAAAATCCTGCGGAGAGAAGTCTTCTGACTGATGTCGCCGACAAGTGTACGGAGTTAAATCCCAGGGACAGATTTTCTTCAATAGCGGAATTGCGTGAAAGTCTTAGTTCCGTTGACAAGGCTATGGTCGTAAGGGGAAGCGCTGCAGGTGACAAAAGCGCAATAAAGTCAAAAAGAAGGTTGCTTCCTCCCGGTTTTCGCACCTTAAATCCTTTTAAGATGGCTGTCGCAATAGCAGGCTATCTGACGGTCTTTATATTGAGCTTTTCCTTTGATTTTGAGACGGGGTCAGCTGCGGCGCTATATATTGAAAGGGGCATTACCCTGCTTATGATGCTCTGTGTGATATTCTTTTCGTGCAATTATCTGGGCGTTCAGAGGTTCTTTCCCCTTTGCAAAAGTGAGAAAAAATTTACTCACGTATTGGGAATCGTGCTTGCGGATATTTCTATAATAGGCATTTTGCTGGTAATCATGGTACTGATTGAGATGGCGCTTAAGTCCGGCGTATGATTTGACCTACAGCAATACATATTATGGGGAGCATACCACAAGTGTAAACGGCAATGGGAATAACCCCGGAAGGGCGGAGCTTGTAAATGTCTGTAAGGATAATTGATTTTGTTGAACAAAAATATGTGGACAATAAGGAGGATATACGAATGAAAAAGACAATGTTGAAACAGGTAATGGGTGTATCACTGGCTGTAGTGACTGCCGTGGGGGTTCTCTGCGGCTGCGGAGCACAGGCACCAATGGATGAAACGGAGAGTAAAACTGAGATTGCAACAGAGAGCGAAACAAAGAGTGAAACAAAGAGCGAAACAAAGGCGGAGACTTCGCTTCAGGCACCTTTCTTTACAAAGGGCGTGTATTGCAATTATCCGGAGGGAGCAGCCGTAGGAGATTTATTTTATGTATTCTATGACGAGGGAGCAGGTTATACCGAGGATGCCAATACAGGTACGGGACTTCCTTTCTCCTGTGAACAGAAGGATAATAAGGTAACCTTCTCGTATGGAGGAGTAAAGGAAGAGTCCAGGCAGGTATTTGTGGTGGAATCTGCAGAAAATGGTGTCATTAAGGGAAAATCTGATGACAGTGAAACGACAATGGTGTTTGAACTCCTAAGTGATGTCGATCCGGAGAGCTTTAACAGTATGAACTATGTTTATGGTTCGAATGGTTCCGCTGAAGCGGTTTACGAAGATCCGAACGGGTGGAGCGTCAGATATTCTGCTTCCGATTTTGAAGTTACGACCAGGGGACCGGTTACAACCTTTGTTTATACCGGGGAATCAGCAGGAACCAATATGATAACGGCTACCTATGTAGTGCCGCAGAATGCCGAGACATATATCAATGAGCTGGCAAAAACATGGGGAAGTGACAATGTAGAGATTACGAAGAGTATCTTCCCCGGAACGGATAACATTGACGGCTATTGTGCTTCGCTTTTTCCGGACGGAGAGGGTTCGGGGCTGTATGAAACAGCAATTGCGAGAGATTACATGGATGGAGCACTTGTCTTTGAAATTACCGGACATATCAGCGGTAACGACGAGATAGATATCCCTTTGTCTGATAAGCTGACTTTGATTGTGGATTCCATCGTGTTTTCCAAATAGATTAGGCAAAAATAACAGATGAACAAGGGAATTGAGATGAGAATCAGAAGGAATACCGATACTTGACTTTGCGGAAATTTTGTTCCATACTATGAGTTATCCTAGTGCAAGACTGGTATGGCATTGTCCTTACATTCGCATTTTCCATTCATCGATGAGAAATCAGGCACTGCGGACTATAGTAAAACCTGTAATGGATTAAGAGAGTGATATGAAAATCAAAAAAAAGTCGAGTATCAGCCAAAAAGCAGCGATTACAATTATTCTGTTTACGCTGCTTATCAGTATACTGATCTGCATAGGGGGTGCAGTCTTTTTTGACAGGGCAATGGAGAAATCCTACAATGAGAGAGGTTATATTATAGCTAATATTATTCTCGATCAGCTTGACCATGAAAGAATAGCCCGTTATGCCAACACATGGGAGAAAGACAGTTATTATGATGATATGTCTCGTTATCTTCAGTCAGTACAGGAGTATACAGGAGCGGCATATATCTATATAGGGGTACCCTATGAAGATAAGACGATACGATATATCTATGATTCCGGGAGTGAGATGGGCTTTGTCGATCCGATAGCCGCCCCATTTGATGAGATATGGCGTGCCTATACGGAGGGTGTGAAGCCGGAGAGCTATCTGGTCAGAAGATCCCTATATGGATTTCTTACGTCAAGCTGCCTTCCAATCAGGGACAGCGAAGGAAATGTCGCAGCACTGCTGTTCGTGGATACGGATATGGAAGAGATACTTTCCACACTTCGCGGATACATTATCAATACCGGAATCATCGTAGCAATCCTGCTTGTGATTTTTTGTATTTTGAACTGGTATTTTTTAAATCGCAGTCTGCTCCATCCGCTGCTTGCCATCAGGAAGCATGTGATGGATTTTGTTTCGTCGGGAGCGAAGAATGATCATTCGCTGGATGGGATCAGAACCGGTGATGAGATGGAAGAACTGGCAAGGGCAGTGAATTTGATGGAGGATGACCTGGTTGCCTACATAGAGGATATACGTGCAATCACGGCGGAAAAGGAAAGGATTGGTACAGAGCTGGAACTGGCAAAAAGGATACAGATGAGTCAGCTCCCTATGTTGTTTCCGGCCTTTCCCGAAAGGGATGAATTTGATATCTACGCCTTTACGAAACCTGCAAAGGAGGTCGGAGGAGATTTCTATGATTTCTTCTTCGTTGATGACGACCACTTCGGAATGATGATTGCGGATGTGGCTGGAAAAGGCATTCCGGCGTCGCTGTTTATGATGGTATCCAAGGCACTGATAAAGAGCCGGCTCAAGGGAGGAGAAAGTCCGGGAGAGACTCTATCCCATGTAAATAATCAGCTTTTGGACGGAGCGGAGACGGATATGTTTGTGACGGTATGGCTGGCTGTGGTGGAGATATCCACCGGACGGGGAAAAGTTTCCAATGCAGGGCATGAGCATCCCGCTATAAGGCGAAAGGATGGTGGATATGAGTACTCTGTCTACAGGCACTCTCCGCCGGTTGGAAGTATGTCGGACATAGTCTTTAAGGAGCATGAATTTGAGTTAAAGCCCGGGGACAGCATCTTTGTTTATACAGACGGAGTTACTGAGGCGACGAGCGCCGAGACAGAATTGCTTGGAGAGCACAGGCTGCTGGAAGCGCTGAACAGGGAACCGGGAAGCGCACCGAAAAAGACAGCGGACAATGTTATGGAGTGCATAGATGGCTTCGTCAGAGATGCAGAGCAGTTTGATGATATTACTATGCTCGTCTTCCTGTATAGGGGAAAACAAAACTATGAAGCAAAAAGATAAGCAGAAAAAGGATTGATTCGGAAACGGCGGAGGTTTAGCAGATATGAATAAAGAATATGATTCTCATAGAAAGCATCAGCATATAATAGTAGGGATTCTTGTAATCGTGGCGATTCTGGGATGTGTCATAATGACCGGCTGCGGCAGTAGGAACAGCTCCCAGGCTCTTACAGAGTATTGGGCAAAGGATTCAGCTGCGGCAGATAGTCTTACCGGCTATGTTTCAAAGATAACAAATGAGAAGGATGCGGAAAATTATATTCCAGTGGAAGACAGGATTGCAGTTTTTGACATGGATGGAACGCTGACCTGCGAAACCTACTACACGTACTATGACACTATGATGTTCATAAACTTCTGCCTTGAGGATCATCCGGAGAGAGTATCTGATGAATTAAAGGAAGCAGCTGCGGCTATCCGCCCCGGCTATACTGCAGGCGAAGAGCTTGCAAGAAATTTTGCCAAGGCATATGCGGGTATGACTGTCGATGAGCTCTACGACTATGCTGTAGAGTTTGGCCGCAAGAAGACCGATAGCTTCCAAAATATGAGCTACATTGACGGATTCTATCTTCCTATGGTAGAAGTCGTCAGGTATCTTTATGACAATGGTTTTACAATTTACGTGGTCAGTGGCACGGAGCGCACTACCACAAGGGCGATTATAGACAATTCTCCCATTAGGGACTATGTTGCTCCGAATCACGTGATCGGAACCGAATTTGAGGTAAAGCTGAAGGGCTCTGAGGACATAGCGTCAAATATGGATTTCAAATATGCTGATGGCGACGAACTGGTCTTCACGGGAGGCTTTGTACAGAAAAACCTTAATGCAAACAAGACCATCTGGATAGAAAGAGAGATCGGGAAACGCCCTGTGCTTGCTTTTGGTAACAGCGGCAGTGACACCAGCATGATGAACTATACGATTGATAAGAGAAATCCATATCCTGCAATGGCTTTTATGGTTGTTGCCGATGATGACGTGCGTGAATGGGGAACTCAGGACTGGAATGAGAAATCAGCCGCTTATTCAGAGCAGGGCTATGTGCCAGTTTCTATGAAGAATGATTTCCTTAAGATATATCCTGATACTATAACAAGAGCGGATGTTCAGTATGCTGAAGAAGAGCTTGAAGCTGTTGCAGATAACACGGAGCAAAATAACATTATCGAGTTTCCCTCTGCTAAGGATCAAAACATAAGGACATCTCTGTCAAGGGATGGATATACCCTGAAACAGGCTGTGGTACTGAGCAGACATAACATCCGTTCGCCGCTTTCGGGTGCGGGCTCGGCACTTGACACCATGACTCCCTATGACTGGTTTGAATGGTCATCGGAAGCAAGCCAGCTTTCTGTCAAGGGAGGTACTCTTGAAACTGCAATGGGTCAGTACTTCAGGAAGTGGCTTGAGTCGGAGGGGCTTTTTAAACCAAACTATCAGCCTGCCGATGGGGCAGTGCGGATATACGCCAATTCAAAGCAAAGAACAATCGCAACGGCACGTTTTTTTGAGGCGGGGCTGCTTCCGGTAGCTGAAAGTCAGGTGGAGTATCACAGTGATTATGACACCATGGATCCGGTATTTAATCCTGTACTTACATATATGTCTGATGAATATGCTGATGCCTGCAAGGAAGAAATCCATAGCCTGTATGATTCAAAGCTTGCGGCTCTTGACGATAACTATGCTTTGATTTCAGAGGTTATAGAGATTGAAAAATCTGAAGCATATAAGACCGGAAGCTTTTCGGGCTTTGCGGTGGATGACAGCGTTTTCTCTCTGGAAGCGGGAAAGGAGCCTGCTGTAAGCGGGTCTCTTAAAACAGCCTGCCAGATAAGTGATGCGCTTGTTCTGCAATACTATGAGGAAGAGGATCCTGTCAAGGCAGCATTTGGGCATAAGCTTTCTGACGAGGATTGGGAGGCTATAGCGGAGATAAAGGATTTGTATGGCGATGCACTCTTTTCAGCTCCCGGCATATCTGTCAACGTGGCTCATCCTTTGCTTGAGGAGATAGAAAAGGAGCTTATGACCGAAAACAGAGAGTTTTCATTCCTGTGCGGTCATGATTCCAATCTTTCAAGCGTACTGTCAGCGATCGGCGCTGAGGATTATAATCTTCCGTATGCCATAGAAAAGAAGACCCCCATTGGTTCCAAGCTTGTTATCAGCAGATGGGTTGATGGCAGCCAAAATGAGTTTATCAGTCTGGATCTTGTATACCAGACGACAGAGCAGCTTCGCAGGCTGTCTCTCCCCGGAAATGACAATCCGCCCGGAATATATTCTATCAGACTGAAAAATCTTACGGCGGATAAAAACGGTCTGTACAAGGCTGAAGACGTGCTTGAGCGCTTCGGGCAGGCAATTGATGCTTATGAGGAGTTATATGAAGATTATGAACAGAAAAAAGCTTCTTAAGGTTGCTACAGCAATCGTATTTGTCACATTATCCATTGCGGTTTCGGGCTGTGGAAGTAAAAACAGCACTTCGGACGCATATAAGCCTGCGGCAAGCTCCTTTAAGGAGGATGCCGCCATCAGCTACCTTGGTCCGGAAGGAACCTACACAGAGGAAGCAGCTAAATTCTTTTTCGATTCAACCGGAAGCTTTGTGCCGAAGGAAACCGTCAATGCGGCAATTGAGGACGCAGCATCGGGAGCATCGGACTATGCTGTGATACCGCAGGAAAATACGATCGGAGGAGCAGTTACAAATTATGTTGATGCGCTTCTTGATCGTGATGATGTATATGTGGTAGGAGAGGTTATTATCCCCATAAGTCAGACGCTTATGGGCATTCCGGGAACCAAAATAGAGGATATAAAAACTGTATATTCGCATGCACAGGGAATCAAGCAGTCAGAACAGTGGAGAAAAGAGCATATGCCGGATGCGGCTGCTCTTGAGACGGACAGTACAGCTGCAGCCGCCGCCTATGTCGCCGGGCAAAATGACAGGACTCTTGCTGCGGTAGCCGCTCCGGGAGCAGCCGGGCTGTATGGGCTTGAAGTACTTGCAGAAAATGTGCAGATAACCGATGCGAATAAAACGCGGTTTTATGTGCTGTCAAGGGAGCGTATGACCGGCGGCACAAGCGCTGTTTTCGCTGCCACATGTGAAGCAAACAAAATAGACGATTTAATTGTTGATATACATAATGCAGGACTTGAACTCGTTACAATACATGACCGTCCGGAGGGTAGTCAGCTTGGTAAATATAAATATATCATAGAGGTCACATCCCCCGACGGAATCACTGAGGAACAGATAAATACAGTAGATGCCAGCGAAGATATAAGATTCTTGGGGAGCTTTGACACAGCTTCAAAATGATTTATCTTTTACTCCCTCACCCTGTATAAGTATGCTCTTTTTTCCGTTCCCACCTTCTCCAGAACGCCTGTATAGTGGAGCACGTTTACTGCCCTTCCCGCAAGGGCGGTATTTATTTTTGCGGATTTTGCAAAGTCCTTTACCGTGAACACCTCGGGCAGGTCATAGGGCACAAATAGCATATAATCCTCCGGACAGGAGAGTGTGATTTCATCCACCAGGGCAATGGGGATGCGGTCAAATTTCGTGGCATGATTTTTCTTATTCTCCCCGTATCCGTCCAGAATGCGGTACTCCTCCATATCGATAATGCAGAGAGTGATTTTAAGATAGGGTTCCTTTAAAAAGCTCTTTATGGTATAGAGCTCATGCAGGGCGTCATAGATTTTCCCTTTTTTTGAGGATTTGCGGCGCTCGCTTATCTCCCCGGTGTCATCGTTTATCCAGGAGATATATTTTTCACGGGCAATTGGGTACACGACAGTCACGGGATATTTATCGAGAAAACAGGAAAGCTTGTCACGGAGCCTGTAGAAGGCCTTACTCTGAATTTCGATTATCTCTCCGTCCTTATAAATATCTGCGACAAATTTTTCTATGGGAATCTCGTGATTGTCCTCGTTTGGGGCATAGAAATATTTTAAAACGGCATGGACGGATTTCTCCCCGAGAGTCCCGATGACCGGGCGCTCCCTTTCCGTGCCGATTATTTTTTGCTTTGCGGCTTCAAATTCTCTTTTGCGATCTTCATCCATTATCTTTTGCGTACAGTAGCTTCAATATGAGCGGCGTCGATATGCTGGATGCGATTATGAGTAGAATTACCGCCGTAAAATATACGGGGGAAATCATGCCCACATCCAGACCCTTTTGCGAAACTATGAGCGCCACCTCGCCCCTTGTCATCATTCCGACGCCAATCTTCAAGGCATCTATATTTCTGAAGCGACAGAGCTTTGCCATAAGTCCGCAGCCTATTATCTTGCAAAGAAGCGCCACCAAAACAAAGCAGATGGAGAACAGAATAATCTCTCCATTGACATTTTCTATGGAGGTCTTAAGTCCTATGCTTGCGAAGAATACGGGGCCAAAGAGCATATAGGAATTGGTGTCTATCTTTTGCTCAATGTACTCGGAATCCTTGATAGAGCAGAGCACGATTCCGGCGACATACGCCCCTGTGATGTCCGCTATGCCGAAATAAACCTCCGCCACATATGCGAAGATGAAGCAGATTGCAAGCCCCAGAATAGGTATTCTGTGGGTATGGGGATAGCGGAAATCCACCATCTTAAAGAGCTTATACAATAGGAAGCCCACCACTATGGCAAGAGCGAAGAATGCCACGGTATTTATTATGACAGTCGCAGGGTTCGACGAGGGATTCTTAAAGCCAATGACGAAGGTAAGGACGATAATGCCGATTACATCATCAATGATTGCGGCGCTCATTATCGTGGTGCCGACCTCTCCCTTAAGCCTCCCCATTTCACGGAGCGCCTGCACCGTAATGCTTACGGAGGTGGCTGTCATTATAACGCCTATAAAGAGCGCACTGTAGAATTTCTCTGACCCCCAGGGTGCCGTGCCGTAGAAAGCCATATACAAAAGGGTGCCGCCTGCAAGAGGCACAAATACTCCGGCGCAGGCGATCAGGAATGCCTTTAAGCCGGTGCGCATAAGATCCTTTAGATTGGTTTCAAGCCCTGCGGAGAACATAAGGAGTATTACGCCGATTTCCGCCATTTTGGAGAGAAAATCCGTAAGCTCTACAAGTCCTAAGATACTGGGCCCGATTATAAGTCCGGCGATAATTTCTCCCACGACCTGCGGGGCTTTGAGCCTTCTTGCCACAAGTCCGAAAAATTTCGAGAAGATCATTATTATTGCAAGGTTCAAGAAAAATCTGTAATCGTTCATTTGAATCACTACTCCCTCATAAATCGAAAGACCGCCTGTCTCCCAAGCGGTTGCTAGCGCATATTCCATAATACACCAAAAAATTTTTAGGTCAAGAGGAATTTTTGGCAGAAAATGACTTGCAAGGAAAAGAGGTGTGATTTAGTATTATAGCTATGAACACTAAAGTCTTAAAAACCCTTGAATTTAATAAGATAATCGATATGCTTGTATCCGAGGCGGATTCAGAGCCGGGAAAGCGGCTCTGCGGGGAGCTTTTGCCTGTTTCCGATATTGCGCTCATCCGTGAGTATCAAAGAGAAACTGCGGAGGCGGTGTCCATGATACTTAAAAAGGGGTCCACATCCTTTGGAGGCAACAGGGATTTAAAATATGCGGTAAAATCCCTCGAAAAGGGAGCCTCTCTTTCCGCTGGGGAGCTTCTTCATATTGCGGCGTTTTTGAACAATGTAAACAGGGTAAAAGCCTACGGGAAGTCTGAGGAAACGGATGATGAGGAGAGCATATTCCCCCTTGATGGATATTTTGAAATTCTCATTCCCCTTACGCAGACTGCGGCGGAGATAGAAAGATGCATACTTTCGGAGGAGGAGCTTGCAGATGATGCTTCCCCTGCGCTTCGTGATATCAGAAGAAAGAAAAATTCCATCTCCGACAGGATTCACACGCAGCTCAATTCAATGATAAACGGCTCCTACCGTACATATTTGCAAGATGCGGTAATCACTATGAGAGGCGACAGGTATTGCATTCCGGTAAAGAGCGAATACAAGGGGAGCGTTCCGGGGATTGTACACGACCAGTCCCAGACCGGCTCCACGTTTTTCATAGAGCCCGCGGCGATAGTCAACCTGAATAACGAGGTTAGGGAGCTGGAAATAGAGGAAAACAAAGAGATAGAGAAAATTCTTTCCGTGCTTTCCGCCTCTGTCGGGGAGCATGCGGCGGAGCTTCTCTCCGATATGGAGGCAATGACGAAGCTTGACTTCATATTTGCAAAGGGCAAGCTTGCGGTCAGGCAGAACGCCATGGAGCCACAGTTCAACAGAAAGCATATCATCAATATCAGAAAGGGCAGGCATCCGCTTCTTGATGCGAAAAGGGTAGTGCCGATAGATGTAAGGCTCGGACAGGATTTTGACCTTTTGGTAATCACGGGACCCAATACAGGAGGCAAGACTGTCACGCTCAAAACCGTGGGACTTTTGTCCCTGATGGGTCAGGCGGGACTTCACATACCTGCGGGGGACAGGTCGGAGCTTACGGTATTTAATGATATTTTTGCGGATATCGGGGACGAGCAGAGCATAGAGCAGAATTTGTCAACCTTCTCCTCCCATATGGTGGGGATAGTGGATATATTAAAGAATGCGGATGAGCATTCCCTCTGCCTTTTTGACGAGCTGGGAGCGGGGACTGATCCTGTGGAGGGGGCTGCGCTTGCGATAGCCATTCTTGATACATTGCATTCGAAGCATATCCGCACCGTTGCGACGACACATTACAGCGAATTGAAGATATATGCGCTGGAATCGGAGGGTGTGGAGAATGCCGGCTGTGAGTTCGACGTGGAGACTCTGCGTCCCACATACAGGCTGCTCATCGGCATTCCCGGAAAGAGCAATGCCTTCGCAATCTCCTCAAAGCTCGGACTTCCGGAGGCGATAATTGACAAGGCGAGGACACAGATTTCCACAGAGAACGAATCCTTCGAGGATGTGATATCGGGACTTGAAGCCTCGAGACTCAAATTGGAGCAGGAGAAATCAGAGATTGCCGGCTACAAGGAGCGCATAAAGACCTTAGAGGAGCAGCTTAAGAAAAAGAATGAGCGCATAGACGATGCAAAGGAGCGCATTATCCAGAGGGCAAACGAGGAGGCAAGGGCAATCCTTCAGGAGGCAAAGGATGTGGCGGATGAGACCATACGTGATGTGAACCGTCTGGGGAAAGCTGCGGATGTGAAGGAGCTTGAAAAGCGCAGGCATAACATCAATTCAAAGATAAAGGACAAAAATTCAAAGCTCTCCATAGATACCGATAAGGCAAAGCCTAAGAAGGAGCTGGATGCAAAGCTTCTTAAAAAGGGCGAGAATGTGCGGATTGTTTCTCTGGGACTTACAGGGAGTATTGCGGCGCTTCCCGATGACCGTGGAAATCTCTATGTGCAATGTGGTATAATGCGTATGAAGACAAACGTCAGGGATTTGGAGTATGCGCCGAAGGAAGCGGAGAGAAGCGAAATTTCCTCCGGGAAGGCAGGAGGCTCTTCAGTAAAAATGAGCAAAGCCCTGTCCGTGTCGCCGGAGATAAATCTATTGGGGAACACCGTGGATGAGGCGCTTGCAAGGCTCGACAAGTATCTTGATGATGCGTATCTGGCGCATTTGAGCAATGTGAGGGTGGTGCACGGCAAGGGCACGGGAGCGCTAAGAAGCGCCATACATAAATATTTAAAGACCCTAAGCTACGTTACGGACTTCCGTCTCGGAGAGTACGGCGAGGGCGATGCGGGTGTGACAATAGTTACGTTTAAATAAAAAGGAAGACAAAATGGCAGGAAAACAAAAAATTCTCATTGTGGATGATGACAATAATATTGCGGAGCTTATTTCCCTTTATCTTACCAAGGAATGCTATGAGACAAAGATAGTAAATGATGGGGAATCCGTGCTTCCCGAGATGGAGAGCTTTGCGCCGAATCTGATCCTGCTCGACCTGATGCTTCCCGGAATGGACGGATATCAGGTGTGCCGTGAGGTCAGGGCGAAATATTCCATCCCCATCATTATGCTCTCCGCAAAGGGAGAGGTCTTTGACAAGGTGCTGGGACTGGAGCTTGGCGCAGATGATTATATGGAGAAGCCCTTTGATTCAAAGGAGCTTGTGGCAAGGGCAAAGGCTGTCCTCAGACGCTACAAGCCCTCTGCAAATACGGATGAGGCTCCGAAGGATAAGTATGTGGAGTATCCGGATTTGTCCATAAATCTTACAAATTATTCCGTCGTATATATGGGACATAACGTGGATATGCCGCCGAAGGAGCTGGAGCTTTTGTATTTCCTTGCGTCCTCCCCGAACCATGTTTTTACCAGGGAGCAGCTGCTTGACCAGATATGGGGCTATGAGTATGTGGGGGACACACGCACGGTGGACGTGCATATAAAGAGGCTCAGAGAGAAGATAAAGGATCATGAGAATTGGAAGATATCCACTATCTGGGGTATCGGCTACAAGTTTGAGGTGCTCCGGTAGTATATAAATGAGAAAGACCCTGTACGTAAAATTTATCATAGCGTATCTGATATTCTGGACCTTCGGCTTTGTCGTGGTAAGTCTTTTTGTGCCGAATATGACGAGGGAGAGACTCATAAATGAGAAGGCAAACAGCCTGTATTCGGAGGCTGTTTTGATCGCAGATACGGATGCGGCTAATCTCTATTCCGGAGATACCTCCCTTGAAGAGGCAAAGCATATCTTAGATTCCGTTGCCGTGTTTTTGAACTCCGAGATAATGATAATAAATCCTTCGGGAAGAGTCATACTCGATACAAGCAGCGCCATTGATGTGGACAATCCCGTGATAATAGAGGGCTTTGACTCTGCGGTTGTCTCAAAGTCCTATTATACCACAGGTAATTTTTTCGATACCTTTGAGACGGATGTGCTGACGGTGCTCGCTCCCATTGCGGCTGATTACAAGGTAAACGGGTATGTGGTCATAAACTCCTCAATGAACGATATTGAGACCTCCACCATAGGAATGCTCAATATCTCATATATGACGATGGCGGTCATATTTTTGCTGTCCCTGATAGTATTATATTTCTTTACGGAAATGGTATATATTCCCCTCAAAAAGATCACGAAGGCGACGGAGCAGTACGCCAACGGAAATATGCACTATACCTTTGAGGTGGATTCAAGCGACGAGATAGGATATCTTGCGGCAAGCCTTTCCTATATGGCGGGCGAGCTTGCCTCCTATGAGGATGACCAGAAGAAATTCGTGGCAAATGTTTCCCACGATTTCCGCTCCCCTCTAACCTCCATAAGGGGATATCTGGAGGCTATGCTTGACGGCACGATACCTGCCGAGATGCATGAAAAGTATATAGGCATTGTCCTAAACGAGACAGAGCGCTTGACGAAGCTCACAAACTCCCTGCTTACCTTAAACAATCTAAATACGAAGGGAATGCTTCTCGATTTGAGCGATTTTGACATAAATGCCGTAATCCGCTCGGTTGCGGCTACCTTTGAGGGGAGATGTATCGAGAAAAATATAAATCTCGAGCTTGTGCTTACAGGGGAGGAGCTTTTTGTAAGAGCGGACAAAAGTAAAATCGAGCAGGTGCTGTATAATCTTACGGACAATGCGATGAAGTTCAGCAACAAGGATTCCGTCATAAAGATAGAAACTACGGAAAAGAAGAACAAGCTTTTCGTATCCGTAAAGGACTCCGGCATAGGTATTCCCAAGGAGGATTTGAAGCTCATATGGGACAGATTCTATAAGTCGGATTCATCGAGGGGCAAGGACAAGAAGGGCACAGGTCTGGGGCTTTCCATTGTAAAGGAAATAATAAACGCCCACAATGAAAATATAAATGTCATATCCACTCCCGGGGAGGGAAGCGAATTTATCTTCTCCTTAAGCGAGAGCGAGGATGAGAGGGACGAGGAATAAAAGTGGAAGAAAATCAAAGCTTTGAAAGCAATTTTATGAAGGAGAGGATAAAGGAGCGTCCGATTAATCACAAAAAGCTCCTTAGACGTACCGTGCTGACCGTAGTGATGGCGCTCATATTCGGCACCGTTGCGAGCGCCACCTTTCTGCTCTTTCAGCCCATTATAAGCAACCGCCTGAATCAGGAGGAAGCCCCCAATATTGTAGAGTTTCCGGAGGTTTCGGAGGAGGTGCTGCCGGAGGATCTTTTGGAGGATAAGCTTGAAAAAAATACTCCCGTCGAGACATCCGAGCCTATAGATATAAGCGCTCTTACCTCCGAGGACATCCAGCAGCTTATGAGCAGGCTTGACTTCAACAAGGATAATTACAGGGAGATATACAGCTCCCTCGCCTCCTATGTGGAGGAGATAAACAAAAGCATTGTTACCATATCGGGAGTGACCTCAAATACGGACTGGTTCAACGGAGTGCAGGAGCAGAGAGACCAGTCTGCGGGAGTGCTTATCGCAAATAACGGCGTGGAGCTTATAGCCATTACGGAATACAGACCTTTGAGCCGTGCGGAGAGCTACAAGATTACCTTCTATAACAATGAGACGGTGGAGGCATATATCAAGGGCATAGACCACAGAAACGGTATTGCGGCAGTTGCGGTCAAGCTCTCGGATCTGCCCGACGGATTTACCGGGGAGGTGGATATTGCTGCGCTTGGCTCCTCCGCTACGTCGGGAATAGTGGGCTATCCCATTGTGGCAGTAGGACGCCCCATGGGAGTAAACGGCTCCGTGGGACATGGAATGATAGCCGCAAGCAGCGGCATTGTATCGGTGCCGGACAGCAATTATAAGCTTTTGCAGACAAATATTTCCGGAGCGGCGAACCCTAACGGCTTTATCTTCAATTATCAAAAGCAGGTCATAGGCATAATCTGCGGGGACGAGAGAAGCGTTGACCCCGGGAGAGTGCTCACGGCGGGCACAGTAACCGCAATGGGCATAACGGAGCTGAGGGGGCATATCGCAAAGATAGTAAACGGCATTGACAAAGCATATCTGGGTATCACTACCGTGGATGTCACGGAGGAGGCAAACAGGGAGCTTGATGTGCCGATGGGGGCATATGTGACAGAGCTTGTGATGGACTCTCCCGCTGTATTTTCGGGAATCAGAAGAGGGGATGTGATAGTGCAGGTCGCAGACAATGAGATAAACAATTCAAACGACTATGTCACGTCGCTTTTGCAGCTTGTTCCCGGAGAAGAAACGGAGATAAAAATACTCAGGCAGGCAGGAGAGGTATACAGAACTATAGAGATAAAGATAACGCCGACGGCGGATTAAGATAAAGGAGAAACGATATGAAATTTTTGAAGGATTTGAAAGAGGGAGACAGGATATCGGATATATATCTGTGCAAGCATAAGCAGGCAGCAGTTACCAAGAACGGAAAGCCCTATGAGACTGTGATATTGCAGGATAAGACCGGAACTCTGGATGCGAAGCTCTGGGAGCCCAACAGCGCAGGGATTGAGGATTTTGATATTCTTGACTATATCGAGGTAAACGGGGACGTGACAAGCTTTAACGGCGCTCTGCAGGCTTCCTTAAAGAGAGTGAGAAAGGCGGGGGAAGGAGAGTATGAGCCTTCCGATTACCTCCCCGTCAGCAAAAAGAATATCGATGAAATGTATGCGGAGCTTCTGGAAATAATAAAGAGCATAGAGAATGTTCACCTGAAGGCGCTCCTTACGGAATTTTTCGTAAAGGATGAAAAGTTTATAGCAAGCTTCAAAAAATCCTCCGCCGCAAAAATGATACATCACGGGTTTGTGGGAGGACTTCTGGAGCATACCCTAAGCGTGACTAAGCTTTGCGATTATTTTGCGAAGGTCTATCCCATATTGAACAGGGATTTGCTGCTTACTGCGGCAATCTGCCATGATATCGGAAAGACGAAGGAAATATCGCCCTTTCCGCAGAACGACTACACGGATGAAGGACAATTTCTCGGACATATAGTGATGGGCTCGCAGATGGTTGCGGAGAGAGCAGCGCTTCTGCCGGAATTTCCCAAGGAGATATTGCTGCAGCTCCAGCACTGTATATTGGCGCATCACGGCAAATATGAATTCGGTTCGCCCAAGCTCCCTGCGCTCATTGAGGCTGTGGCGCTCAATTATGCGGATGATATTGATGCAAAGCTTGAAACCTTCAAGGAGATATTGGAGAAGGAGGAGGGAAAGACGGACTGGCTGGGATTCAATAAGCTCTTTGAATCCAATCTGCACAGAACAATACTCTGATATTGGCATAAATATGGAATACAAAAAGAATATGCCGGTTACGGTAAAAATTGAGGATATCGGAAATGACGGAGAGGGTATAGGAAAGCTTGACGGCTATACCCTCTTTATTAAAGATGCGGTAATCGGGGACACCGTAAGGGCTAAGATAATGAAGGCGAAGAAGAATTACGCCTACGCTCATCTGGAAGAGATAATCGAAGCGTCCCCATACCGCACGGAGCCGAGGTGTAAGCTCCACAGACAATGCGGGGGCTGTCAGCTCCAAACTCTCTCCTATGAGGAGCAGCTTAAATTCAAGCAGGGAAAGATACGGAATAATCTCATAAGAATCGGCGGATTTGATGCAGACTATATAGATAAAATAATGGAGCCTATAATGGGTATGGAGGAGCCCTACAGATACCGGAATAAGGCGCAGTACCCCATAGGGTACGGAAAAGTAAACGGACAAAAGGAATTGGTCGCAGGCTTCTATGCGGCGCATTCCCATGCAATAATCCCCAATACCGACTGCGTGCTCGGAGCCGAGGAGAACAAGGATATCCTCGAAGCAGTCCTGTCATATATGAAGGAAAATAATGTAAGCGCCTATGATGAGGAAGCAGGGGAGGGAGTCCTGCGCCACGTACTCATAAGAAAGGGCTTTGCCACCGGAGAAATAATGGTGTGTCTGGTGATAAAAGCCAACCGCAGCGGGCTTCCGGCACAGGATAGGCTGGTGGAAAAGCTTATAGGAATAAAGGGTGTAAAATCCATCTCTGTCAGCATAAATAATGAAAATACCAATGTAATAATGGGAAATAAGGTTCATACCATATGGGGGAAGGATACCATAAAGGATACCCTGAAAATACGGGATATGACTGCGGAAGGCTGCCCGTATACCGGAGAGGAGCTTACCTTCAAGATATCTCCGCTTTCCTTCTATCAGGTAAATCCGACACAGACGGAAAAGCTGTACAGCACCGCCCTTGAATTTGCAGGACTTACAGGCAGGGAAGCCGTGTGGGATCTCTATTGCGGGATAGGCACGATTTCACTTTTTATGGCAAAGCGTGCAGGCAAGGTCTACGGTGTCGAGATTGTGCCGGAGGCGATAGAGGACGCAAGGGAAAATGCAAGGAATAACGGCATAGGTAATGCAGAGTTCTTCGTGGGGAAGGCGGAGGAGGTATTGCCGGATTTCTATAAAAACGCCGGGACGTCTGAAATGATTCATCCCGATGTCATCGTCGTCGACCCCCCGAGAAAAGGCTGTGATGCCGCCTGCCTTGAAACCATGCTCCAAATGGGCCCCTCCCGCATAGTTTATATAAGCTGCGACTCCGCCACCCTTGCTAGAGATTTAAAAATCCTCTGTGACGGCGGGTATGAATTAAAGAGAGTCCGGGGCTGCGATATGTTCGGACAGGGGGTGCATGTCGAGACGGTTGTCAGTTTATCCCTAAAAAGCGACAGCCCTAAAATCGAGGTATCCATGAAGCCGGGAGAGGACAGCTTGTATGAACCGCAGGACAAAGGCACCTATGAGAAGATTAAAGCGTATGTTCTGGAGAAATACGGTTTTAAGGTCAGTAGCCTCTATATTGCACAGTTAAAGGATAAGTGTGGGCTGGATAAGCGGCTGAACTATAATCTGTCAAAGAAAGATGACCCTCATGTACCGGAGTGCCCGAAAGAAAAAGAGGATGCAATAATGGACGCATTCAGGCATTTTGGATTGATTGAGTAACAACTAAATAGCTTTTATCGAAACAGCATCGCTTGATTGGGATTTCCCGGTCAGCGGTGCTTTTTTTGTTGGTATCAAAAAGCGTACATTTTGAATCTGCTCAAAAGTGAGCCGATTCAGGTATCAAAAAATATGGAAAACAGGTTTTGAGCCGTCTCATTACAAATGTAGATATTTTGAGACGAAGAAAGGAGCATTTTATGAAACGATACGGTTATCACAGAACGAGTACCAGGGAACAGCATCTTGATAGAGGGATTGTGGAGATAACGGCATACTGTGAGAGCAACAATTTAACATTGGAGAAGATTTACACAGACCAACAGACCGGGAAGAACTTTAACAGACCTCGGTACATTATTCTGAAAGAGGATGTCCTTCGGTCGGGTGATGAACTCATTATTACAGAAGTTGACCGTCTGGGGCGTAATAAGGCAGATACCCTCAA
>JAFUVF010000021.1 GCA_017483735.1 Lachnospiraceae bacterium
CTCAATGTGCTAGACTTAAATTCAATAGAATTGGCGACGGATGAGGACAAAGCCAACAAGCTTGATATGTGGGCAAAGCTTTTTAAGGCTGTGACATGGGATGATCTGAAGGCTTTGGCGGCAATGAGTATAGAGGCAAAGGAGGCGGTAGAGTCTATGTATAAGGCGAACTCGGACTATATGGAGAAGTATCTTGCGGAAGCGCATGAGAAATTTGTGCTTGATAAGCTTACTTTGGAAAATGCGCTTAAGAAGGCAAATACCGCACTAGCGGAAAAGGATAAAGAGATAGAAGAATTAAAAAGACAGCTCGAATTGAAAGTATGATACCTGTATAAAGAGACACCGGACTTTTTGACAAGGATAAAGGAGAAGCGGATGGGACAATATTTTGAGAATTATTACCCCCTTCTACGTTTCAGCATCTTCAGTATTTTAGTTACATCCGCTTCTGCCAGGCCGGTTTTTGCAGATGTCAGGTAAAGATGCGGCGTGTTCTCTGGCGATTCCGTTTCTCTATGTAGATGACAAAATCACTCTGGGTTTATCCAAGCTGTTCTGCAGCTTACAAAATGCCCCTATGCAAAGCGGATTGAGAGAATAATGAATAAGCCTTCATCGTCCAATCTGCCACTGTATTCAGCATCCCATCTCACATTCCAGTGTGTCGGGTAAATAACGCTAGGATTCATGATAATTATGATAGTAAATATGTAACACACCTACAACTTTCACGTTCCGTAAACAAAAATATTTAATTCTTCACATTTCGTGAAGTTTTTGACTAGGATAAAGCCTTCTGTGGTATTGTGTCAGGACAATATATCACAGGAGGTTTTTGTATATGAACAAGACAGGCAAAGCAAGAGAAACAATCTCAAATTCAAAGGCATCGGACAGCGGGGCAAAGCTGATATTCGGAAATGCCACCTTATGCGCCCAGCTTCTTAGGGATTATTCGGACATTGATATCCTAAAGGACGTGAGAGCGGAGGATATCGTAGATGTGACGGAACGCTTCATCCCAATGTTTACGGAGGAGAGAAATGCGGATGTTGTAAAGGAGGTGCATCTTCCCAAAGGGGATAATCTGGTTATGATAACTCTTATTGAACATAAATCGGAAACGGATTATAATGTAGTTATGCAGCTCCTCCGCTATATGCTGTATATTTGGGAGGACTACGAAAAGCGGATGGAGTCGGAGCATAAGGGGATATCAAGGACTAAGGATTTTAAGTATCCGCCTATTCTGCCGATAGTGTATTATGAGGGAGCGGAGGAATGGAAGGCAGAAACAAGGCTTAAGGAAAGAGTTCTTCTGAATGATGTGTTTGAGGGATTTATTCCTGATTTTTGTTATAAGCTGATACAGATAAATTCATTCGGGAAAGAAGATATACTTAAAAAGGATGATGAATTATCCCTGATAATGCTGATAAACAGGCTGCAGAGGAGCTCGGATTTTAGAAGGCTTGATATACCTGATGAGTATCTTAAGAAGATATCGGACAGCTCTCCGCAGGATGTGATGGATGTCATAGCGAGAGTGGTGGAGACAATGCTACGGAGGATAAACGTACCGGAGGATGAGGTGCAGGACTTTTCGACGAGGATAAAGGAGAAGCGGATGGGACAGCTTTTTGAGAATTTTGAACCATATGATGTGCAGGCAACAAGGGCTGAGGCAAGGGCATTAGGTGTTGAAGAGGGAATATATTCATCCATAGAAAAGATGGCGGAATATTTCTTTCGTGAGGGCAAGGCAGATACCTTGGAGAAGGCAAAGGAGCTTGCGGAGAGTATATTAAAGTAGTTCTTAAATGCGCTTAAGAAGGCAAATACCGCATTAGCGGAAAAGGATAAAGAGATAGAAGAATTAAAAAGACAGCTTGAAATGAAAGTATGATACCTGTATAACGAGACATCGGACTTTTTGACGAGGATAAAGGAGAAGCGGATGGGACAGCTTTTTGAGAATTTTAACCCTTTCTACGTTTCAGCATCTTCAGTATTTTAGTTACATCCGCTTCTGTCAGGCCGGTTTTTGCAGACGTCAGGTAAAGATGCGGCGTGTTCTCCTTTTGATCAAACAATTCAGGATCATCATCGAGGATAATATAGTTATCCACCGAATGCCGTCTCAGATAGTGCTCAATTTCTTTAGTCCTGCTACCGTCAGGGGAAACACCTGTCTTATCTAATTTTGTAACGCCCGCAGGTTTGAGCGCTTTTATCAAATCGTTAATATGAACCGCAGTAGTGCCGTCTCTGGCGATTCCGTTTCTCCATGTAGATGACAAAACCACTCTGGAATCATCCAAGCTGTTCAGCAGCTTACAAAATGCCCCTATGCAATGCGGATTGAGGGAATAAGCTTTCCTCGCCCAATCTGCCTCTGTATTCAGCACTCCGTCTACATCCAGAAAAATATAATGTGACATTTTCTATCTCTTTTCAGCAAACTATAGTTTATCGTTATTAAGACCATTTTACACCAAATTGAAAAATCTTTCATATGCTATTATTTATTTGCAGCAACATATAAAGGAGAGCATTTGTGTAAAACCAGGCGAAGAGGACGGGATATAATATGAAAAATATTGAAATTGAAGAGGGCATAAGTCACTTGAGGGATGCCGAATATGACGAGCTTTTAAAAAAATTTTTATTGAATAAGCTTGAAGAGGAGGTATTTCAGGCATCAGAGAGAGATATGCGATGGTTTGATGAGGTCGTAAGACCTTATTTGAATAAGAATCGTAAGACGTTTGATCAGATCATAAGACATAACGAAAAAATTGGGAACAAGACTAACTATTTTGACACAGAAAATTGGGAAAAGGATTGGGATTATTTGGTTCCAACGAATTATATTTGCTACAACACGAATGCCTTTGATATGGGGTATGTTGCTATAAAACATTCCGAGCAACTATTCAGGTCGCAGGGCAAATACCTGAACCTGGCGGACAAGGCGGAAAAGCTATGCGAAAAAATGAATGAGTTTTTGGGTGAAATATATTCCAGGAGAAAGGAGTACAAAAGGATGCTGGAGGCAAAAGGAATGGGTAATTGGATGAAGGTAAAGGGGCTCACAAAATATGAGAAAGAGTTTCAGAACACGGTATGGAAGGATAGGGTAAGGAGGTTCAAGGAGGATGGAGTATAAGCACATTGACAGTGGGAGGATAGTTTAGATGAAGATTGTATTAAATGGCTGCTATGGTTACTATAAATTAAGTGACAAGGCAATCAAAGCCTATGCGGACAGGAAGGGAATCTGGGTAAGAAAGGCGGATAAATTGCTGGGCGCATACCTGACAAGTGAGTCTCCGGATAAGTGGAATGATTCAGATGAGTCCAAATCCAAGTGTTTCATGGATGATGATATACAAAGGGACGATATTGATCTGGTTGCGGTTGTGGAGGAGCTTGGGCCGGAAGCAGATGGTTTTGGCGCCCATCTATACATTGAAGAGTTCGACGATGGCTATGCATGGGACATTGATGAGTATGACGGCGACGAAACTATCAGGCTCTATCCAAAAGAGGCGATAGTACGTGAGCTTGTCAGTGCGGGCAAGGTAGAGGAGCTCATCAGCTATTTGAAGGGAGCGGATGTACTTCGCTAAAGCAGGCGATCTGCTGTAATCCTGATCCCGTCTTTCCCTGCTCCACACTTGCGGATTTTCCCTGCACCCACTATAATAAGCATTATGAGAAAGTCGGACGAGCTTCTTAAAAAACTGGATAATGCACCCTTATACTTTCTTCTGCTGCCGCTTCTTATCTTGTTTTTTTCCTATTACCTGCTGCTTGGGGAGAATGCGGTATTTGAGATACACGACCAATTAGATGAGAGGGTGGTGCATAATATTATAAATGCAAGACATCTTTTCGAGGGCTTAAAGGTGTATCCGGAGATGTTTTCGGAGGGCGTGCCTGCGACGGGGATTATGCCTTCTGCCATAACCTATGTACTGTATCGGTTTTTCCCTGTATTTACGGCGTTTATGCTGGAATTTCTAATTTCCGAAATATGTGCATTTCTCGGCGCCTACGCCTGCATAAAGCTTTTTTCAAAGAGCAGTATCCTTGCGGTATTAGGCGGTATGGCGCTTATGTGGCTTCCGTATAAGCCGTCATACGGACTGTCAATCGTGGGATTTCCGGTTATTGTATATGCGTTTGCACGCCTGTATAATGCAAAGAGGCAATGGCTTTCATATATCCTTATAGTTTTTTATGCCCTTATGACCCATCTTGCATGGGTGGGCTATGCGGTGTGTATCTTTGTATTTTTTGCGGACATTATACTTCTAATAATCTCTGCAAGAGAGAGGAAGCCCTTTAAATATAAGCATTTTTTCATAGGCTCGGCGTTTCTTGTGCTTACATATGTCTGTGTATACAGAGAGCTTTTCTTGCAGTTTTTCACAGGCTCCGGCTTTGTAAGCCACAGGGATGAGATACTCATACTCGCCTATCCCTTCGGCTATGCCTTGAATGTGTTTAAATACGGGGACGAATCCGTACACCCATATCATATTTATCAGATTATCCCGATAATTTTTCTACTTATTATTTATGGAATACGCTTTCGCAAATTGGAGGAGAACACAAAGAGAGCCTATCTTGTCGCACTTTTCTTTTTTGCGGTAAATATACTCATTGCGATAATTTACGGGCTATGCGGCAATAATTCCTTTATAGAATTCAGGAGAGCCCGGACGGGGTTTTTCAGGGATTTTCAATTTAACCGCTTCTACTGGCTCTATCCCGGAACATGGTATATCTGCGCCGGAGCGGCGTTTTCCCTGCCTGTATCATACCATGGAAGAATGTCTGCAAAGGATGAAAAATATTCTGTTATCGGACATCTGCCCCTTGTGCTCGTATGGGGAATAATCGGCATAAGCCTGCTTCCCACCGCATGGTATATCAGGCAGAACAGCAGCTGGCTTACAAACAAGAGCCAGTACAAAAACAATATGTCCGTAGGCTTTATAAGCTTTAAGGATTTCTATGCGCAGGATTTAATGAAGGAGATTGATGAATATATAGGAAGGGATAAGAGCACCTACCGTGTGGCATCTCTGGGATTGTATCCTGCGGTCTCGCAGGTCGCAGGCTTTTATACCATAGACGGGTATTCCAACAATTATCCTCTGGAATACAAATATAAATTCAGAAATATCATAGCAAAGGAGCTTGACAAGGATCCTTATATCCAGAATTATTATGACCTCTGGGGCAGCAGGGTCTATCTGTATACTGCGGAGGCGCCCGAAAATTACGGCGCAAAAACGGAGGACTTTGTATATCGTAATCTTGACCTGGATACTGCCGTTATGAAGGAAATGGGCTGCGAATATATTTTTTCCGCAGGGGAGATTGAGGACTGCGGGAGACTCAGTCTGAAGCTTCTAAATATATTCGAGACAGATGAGAGTTATTACAGGATTTATCTTTATGAGATAGAGTGATGGTGGCTGTTTGATTGAAATTACCTATCCAAATCGCTATACTAATTCGAGATTTAGATAAGTAATAGATGAAAAAGCCTTTTAATCCCACATCAGAATCCCTACTGTACCTAATGTCATCATAAATTCTCCTCGCAGTATCCTAACATAGAGACAACTCTCCCATCCACCTTAAGAAAGGCAACCTTTTTCCCTTCTGATAATAATTCCTTTATGAGCAGGCTTTGGTTTTGATCAAGGTTTTCAGGAATAGCTTCCCGTATGAAGACGTACCCTTCGGGAATAGTTTTTCCTTCATAATCTTCAAGAAACCACTTCTCTATAGTGCTTACCGGTAATTCTGTTTCCCTCAACATTGAAAATATGTCTTTTACCTTTATCATAAAATGCAGTCTCCTTGTTTTATATATTATTCTTATACTCCGCCATTTAGCGCTCTTCCTAGGTTTTAGCAGACTCTGAATTGCGTTGCAACATCACATCTTACTGTTTACGAACTCTCTGGGGCTGATACCCTCCACCTTCTTAAACACCTTTGAAAAGTAGTACGCCGATTCAAAGCTCAATGCGTCCGCTACCTCATATATCTTCATATCGTCGGACAAAAGCATCTCCTTTGCCTTCTCAATTTTTTTCGTGTAGACATACTCAGAGAAGCCGACCTCGGTATTTTTCTTGAAAATAGAGGAAAGATAAGCAGGGGAGAGCCCAAAAACCTCCGCAACCTCGTTTAGCTGGAGCTTTCCGTTCAAGTTTTCGTCGATATACTCCTGTATAGAGGCAATAAGCCTGTCCTTGCCGGAACGGCGGTTGCTGCCTACGATATGCGAGAAGAGCCTTATGGGAGTATTTTCGTCCGCCTGAGCTTCCGCAGTCCTTGCCTCCTCGAAGGAGGTGGGGATGTCCAGAGGATCCGTTACCGCAGTGCCTATCCCGAAATGCAAATCCACGTTGAAATAGCTGTCTATCATGCTTCTGGCGTTTTCAATCCCGTCGGACACCGCCTCCATCACATCCGCCACGGGCTTATCCTCGTTAAAATAGAACACAAGTGTAAAGTGTCTGATATCGTTTGACACCGTGTGGCAGGGCGCATATTTTTCCACAATCTCCCTTGCCATATTAAGGCAGGAGGAATACAGGGTAAGAAGCTTATCGTCATCTTCCCTGCCGGAAGCATGAGAGCTTATTATCTGACCGTAGACAAGGATATAGCGGTTGTAGGAAAAGTCCAGCTTGTTGTCCGAAGCCTGCATATTGAAGGTTTCCCTGTCTGGGATCAGATGGTTAAAGAGCTTTATCATAAATTTCTGGCGGAATTCCTCAAGGGAGGCCTGTGGGGGGGCAGGATTTTCTTCTGCCTTTAAGGCGGTGCCCCGGTATTCCTCAATTCTTCCGATAGCTCTGTTCAGAGCTCTGCCCAAAGTATCCTTATTGAGCTCAATCTTTACGAGATAATCCACCGCATCATTTGAGAGGGCGGTACGCACCATCTCAAAGTCCTCAAAGGCTGTGAGCATTATAAATACAGGGATTTTCCCGAATTTTTCGTTTGAGCCTTTTATGAGTTCAAGCCCTGTCATAACAGGCATTTTGATGTCGGAGATGACTATGTCGGGGCGAAGGCTCTCTATCATTTCAAGGGCTGCCCTGCCGTTTGCGGCGCTCCCCGCTATCTCATATTCCGGAAAATCCTTTGACAGCATGGATTTGAGCCCAATCTGCACAAGGGGCTCGTCGTCCGCAATCAGTATTCGGTATCTGTATGAATTATCACTCATTTTCCTTTATCTCCTCGTTGTCAACAGAAGCCTTATCATTAAGGGGCAGTACGAAGTGAACAATGGTGTACTCGCCCTCCTTACTCTCCACGCTAAGCCCATATTCATCGCCGAATGCGAATTTGATACGGCTGTTTACATTTGATACGCCCACATCCTTGAAGAAATCGTTGGAGGAGGCTTCGCTTTCGCCGCTCATAAGCCTCTTTATCGCACTCTCGTCCATACCTACGCCATTGTCCGCAATGTCTATGCGGAGCGTATCATCCTCCGAGAAAATATGCACGGATATGATGCCTGCACTGCCCTTGGGCTCTATCCCGTGGAAAATAGCGTTTTCCACTATGGGCTGCAAGGAAAACCGGTTCACGGAAAGCTTAAGAAGCTCCCTGTCATCTATCTCATACTCCAATTCTATGGTGCCGCCGTAGCGGTACTTCATAATGGTAAAGTAGTCATCCAAAAGCGAAATCTCATTTTCCAGAGGAATCAGATTGTCCTTGCTCTTTGAGATATTTTTAAGAAGTCTCGAAAGAGCCGTGGACATATCGGAGATACCGTCAGCCCCCTGTATTGTCGCCATCCATTTGATGGTATTTAAGGTATTGTACATAAAATGAGGATTTATCTGAGACTGCAATATCCTGTATTCAAGCTCCTGCTTCGTCCTCTCGTCGGAAAGCTTGGTCTTTATGAGGGCATCCACATTTTCCGAGAGGTCGTTTATTCCCTTTCCTATTTCGCCGAACTCGTTGTTCCACTCTATGGAGGTGTCTCTGGAGAAATCTCCCTCTCCGACACGGATAAGTCTCTTTATAATGGCGTTTACGGGGCGGTCTATGGTGTTCCTTAGGGATACGGAAAGGATAGTGCCCACAATAAATATAAAGAGAAGCACGGCTGCCGTAAGCAGGATATAATTTGAAAATCTGGAGCGGAATTCCCTCCTCGAAGGCACTATGGATACGGATATATCCCTGTCGGAAAGCCTGAATGTAATCGCCTCCTCCGGTATATTGTCCGCAATAAGTCTGCCTTCTTCATATTTATATGTAATGTCTCCTCCGAAGGTCATATATATATCGGAATCCTCCGGAAGCTTTATATTTTTGATATGCCTCGTTATGACCTCCTCCGGTATCTCCGCATAGAGCCAGCCTATCGTGTAGGAGGAGGAGAATGCCTTTATGGGGCGGATTATCGGGTAGATAAGCTCTCCGCTTTTTGTGGCGGGGCTTGGAATGAGTCCCACGTATTTGTAGCCCCCGGCATTCATCAATGTATCAAAATACGGCGAGTTCATTATGCTTACGGCAAGGTTCGGCGTTGTGGAGCCCACGGAGCGGACCAGCTGGAGGTATCTTGCCCCGTCGGGGGTGGATACGATTATGCGGTTAATAAGCTCATGGGATGCGTTGGTGCGGTATTCCTCGTTTAACTTCTCCCAGGCGCTTAGGGAAAGCTGTCTGTAGTTTACGGGGTAATTCTCATAATAGTATTCCGCTCTGGTAAGATAATTCTCCACATCGCTTGACAGCTGCAGCCAGTTTGCAAAGCCGTAAATGGTATTTAAGTCGGAATCTATTTCGCTTCCGAGAAGCTGTAAATTGATATATGCGGACTGGCGCTCCGATTCCTTCAGGTACTTCTGGGAGATATAGAAGCTTACGGAAGCCACTACGAGTGCAATGAATGCGGAGAAGCCCATTGACATCAATATTATCTTTATTCGAAGCTTATCTTTACGTATTTCCATAGGTATCTAAAAAATTTACATCTTTTTTGAAAGAAAAGACAAATTTTGTCCCCCAACGCAAAATTTGTGCAAATTTTTAAAAAATTTTTACATTCATATATTGACGGATAAATTATACACTAAACATACCTAAAAAACAAATGCGGCGGTCAAATGGTTTGACATAGCCGTAAATGATTAACGGAGGAAAATATAATGAAAAAGAAAGTATTAAGTACTCTTCTTGCATTGGCTTTGGGTGTAAGCATTCTTGCAGCTTGTGGAAGCAGCAATGAGACACCGGCTACCCCCAGCAATGACACCACTACTGCAACCGCTACTCAGGCACCTGCAGCAGACACAAACACCACTTCTGACGCACCTGTTACCATCAAGTGGGCACTTTGGGACAAGGATGCTACGGTTTACTATCAGCCCCTTATCGACGGCTACACCGCAAAGCACCCCAATGTAACCATCGAGATGGTTGACCTTGGCTCCACCGATTATCAGACCGTTCTCGGAACTCAGCTTTCCGGCTCTGACTCTGATTTCGACGTAGTTACCATTAAGGATGTTCCAGGACTCGTTACTCTTGCAAACAAGGGTGTGCTTGAGCCCCTCGACAGCCTCATCGCACAGGACGGCATCGACCTTTCCGTATACAGCGGAATCACAGATCAGGTTAAGGTTGGCGGTGCTCTCTATGAGCTTCCTTTCCGTCGTGATATCTGGGTTCTCTTCTACAACAAGGACGTATTCGACGCAGCAGGCGTTGATTATCCTACCAACGATATGACTTGGGAGCAGTATGACGAGCTCGCAAGAAAGATTACCAACACCACCGCCGGAAGCGAGGTTTACGGTGCTCACTATCACACTTGGAGATCCACCATTCAGCTCGACGGTATCCTCGATGGCAAGCATACCATCGTAGACGGCAATTATGATTTCACAAAGCCTTACTACGAGATGGTTCTTGCACAGCAGAAGGATGGCGTGTGTATGGATTATGCAACACTTAAGACTCAGGGTCTTCACTACTCCGCAGCATTCTATCAGGGCAATGTAGGTATGATGAATATGGGATCATGGTTCATTCCTACCCTCATCGCAAAGGTTAAGGACGGCGAGGCAGCTGCAGCAGCTAACTGGGGAATCGTTAAGTATCCTCACGCTGACGGCGTAACTCCCGGCTCCACTCTTGCAACCATTACCGCTCTTGCAATCCCTACCTCCGCTCCTAACAAGGATGTAGCTTGGGATTTCGTAAAGTTCGTATCCGGTAAGGAAGGCGCAGAGATAATGGCAGGTACCGGAAATACTCCCGCTATGTCAAGTGATGCGATCAACTCCAAGATTGCCGAGATGGAAGGCTTCCCTACCGATGCTAATTCCAAGGAAGCTCTGAACGCAGCAGCAGCATACCTTGAGATGCCCGCTAACGAGAAGTCCTCTGAGATTGAGACCGTATTAAACGAGGCTCACGACAACATCATGAACGAGGTTGTATCCGTTGACGAAGGTATCAAGGCTATGAACGACGGCGTAGGAGCAATTCTCGGAAAGTAATACAGACTTAAAGACAGAGTATTAGAACAATTATATAGGGTACCTGTATGGGTAAGTGCCTTGCACTAAAGACCTTAGCAGGTACCCTTTTTGTAAGAAAAGACGCCGTAAACCGGCGCAGAAACGGAGAAATCTATGAGCAGCAATGCAGCCGTTATACAGGCAAAATCGGCGAGCGCCAAAAAACGGGAAGTAAGGAAGGCTATGGTGGCATATTCCTTTATAGCGCCGAATTTTTTGGGCTTTGCAATCTTTACCCTGGGTCCCATAATCCTCGCCTTTATAATGGCGTTTACGGAATGGGACGGAAGCAATCCGATGAAGTTTATCGGTATACAGAATTTTGCAAATTTGTTCGGAAATGACAGATTTGTTGCGGCACTTAAGAATACCATAGTATACAGTATCTTTACGGTGCCCCTTACACTTGTCGCAGCGCTTGCGCTGGCGATACTCTTAAATCAGAAAATTAAAGGTACGACCTTCTTCAGGACAGTTACCTTTTTCCCATATGTGGCATCCCTCGTGGCAGTGGCGGCAGTCTGGAATATGCTCTTTACCCCCAATAAGGGAGGACTTATGAACCAGCTCCTTATGAAGGTAGGTCTGGAGCCCCTCAAATGGGCGGCAGCTCCGAACACGGTAATGTTTACCATAATCCTTTTCTCGATATGGAAGAATATGGGTTATTATATGGTAATATATCTCGCCGGACTTCAGGGCATAAGCGAGGATCTCTATGAGGCGGCATCTCTGGACGGAGCTAACGGATGGCAGAAATTCTGGTATGTGACTTTGCCGCAGCTTAAGCCCACCACCTTCTTTGTGACCGTAATGCTTACCATAAGCTGCTTCAAGATATACGATATCGTATATATGCTGGCAGGCGGCTCTAACGGTGTGGTAAATAAGAGCGCTATAGTTCTCGTATACTATATCTACGAGGAAGCCTTCAGAAACTGGAAACTGGGAAGCGCTTCGGCAGGAGCTTTGGTACTATTTGCGATAGTTCTTATCATCACTCTGATACAGTTCAGGGGAGAGAAGAACTACGCCAACGATTAAGGAGGATATGAGATGATCACCGGAAGTAAATCTAAAAACAGAATTATAGGAAAAGTCATCATCTACGCACTCCTTATCGTGCTTGCGATAATAATGCTGATCCCCTTTGTGTGGATGATTACTGCGTCACTAAAATTAAATAAGGACATATTTGTGATTCCTTATCAGTGGATAAATCCTGAGCCCAGATGGCAGAACTATATTGACATATGGACCAAGATACCGCTTGCGAAATATGCCTTGAACACTGTGAAGCTGACACTTATAGTGACCTGCCTCCAGATACTCACATCGAGCTTTGCGGCATATGCCTTTGCAAAGCTGCAATTCAAGGGAAGAAATATACTGTTCCTTGCGTATATTGCGACCATAGCGGTGCCCTGGCAGGTATACATGGTTCCCCAGTTCATCTTTATGAGGAAGCTGGGACTTGCGGATACCCACCTTGCAATCATCATATTGCAGGCATTCTCCGCCTTCGGTGTGTTCCTTATGAGGCAGTTCTACGAGGGGATTCCGGATTCCCTCTGCGAGGCGGCTCGTATTGACGGAATGAACGAGTATAAGATTTATGCACAGATAATGCTTCCTTTGTCGAAGCCGGCACTTTCGACCTTGATAATATTTACCTTTGTAAATACCTGGAACGACTTCCTTGGTCCCTTGATTTATCTGACTACGGATTCAAAGAAGACCCTGCAGATAGGTATTAAGATGTTCATATCCCAGTATTCCGCAGAGTATGGGCTTATAATGGCGGCATCGGTGCTGTCGCTGATTCCGGTGCTCATCGTGTTTATGTCGCTGCAGAAGTACTTCGTGGCAGGAATTACAACGGGAGCGGTAAAAGGATAAAAAGATTTAGATTCCGTAATTGCTCGAAGCATAGGCTTCTTCGCAAACGGAATCTATAAAATCTTTGAAAGAATTGCATAGACAGCAATTCTTTCGGGTTATTGAGTACACAAAAGGTTATATAGAGCTCGAGAATAATATATGTTTGCTTGCTGGGTCTCACTACCCTCATTTCGCTTCGGTTACATTGTCCGCTTTCCGACGACAGCAGTTCATATCGTCTTCAAGCGGACAGTAACTTGCGAAAATCGGTCGTTCGACATGCTACGCAAATCATATATTATTCACGAGCTCATACAATATTTTGAAGAAATAAATTTTATATTTGTGTTATCGGTATACAAATCGGGGTTTATGGAGAAGACATTGCATGAAGATACATATTATTGGTGGAAGTGGAAGCGGGAAAACATACCTTGCAAATAAGTTGGCAAATGAGCACAATATTATGCACTATGATTTAGACGACATCATGTGGGACAATAATTCCGATACCTATGGAGTGAAAAGAAGTCTTGAAGAACGAAAGAAATTATTAAATCAAATTTTAGAAAACGAAAATTGGATTATTGAAGGAGTATATTACAAATGGTGTAAACAATGTTTTGCTGACGCTGATAAAATATATTTATTGAATGTACCCAGATATAAATATAGATTTCGTATCATAAAAAGATTTATACTTAGAAAATTAAATATAGAAAAGGGCAAAAAGGAAACATTAAAATCTTTGGTAGAATTATTAAAGTGGGCTGATAATTACCAAAAAGAAGATATGATTGAAATAAGAAAGCTACTTGAGACATATTCAGAAAAAGTAATAGAGTGACAACTTCGGATTTGTACAGCATAGGCAAATTAAAGAAAGAGAGAAATAATATGAGTAAATGGATTAAGGAAAGAGATTTGGCGGATTATCCAGAAATTACGGACAGCGAGACACAGGAAGCGCTTTCGCTTGCGGTGTCGCAGGTTGTGGAATATTTGAAGGATTTTAGGGATAAGTTTCCCTACGCCTGCAGTGTAGATAATTTCTACGAGCCCGGGAAAAACCGAAACTGGACGGCGGGCTTTTATACGGGGGAGGTATGGCTCTCATACGAAAATGCGGTAAGCGAAGCGGAGAAGGAGGCTCTTCTTGCGGCCGGAAATGCGCAGGTGGATACATTTTTGGAGAGAATAGAGAAGCTTGATGATGTGGAGCACCACGATATGGGCTTTCTCTACAGCCCATCCTGTGTGGCGGCATATAAGCTTACCGGCTCCGAAAACGGAAAGAAGGCGGCAATCCTTGCAGCTGACAAGCTCATAACAAGGTTCCAGAGTAAGGGAGAGTTTATTCAGGCGTGGGGCGAGATGGGTGCAAAGGATAACTACCGCTTCATTATTGATTGCCTTCTCAATCTTCCCCTTTTGTATTGGGCGAGTGAGGAAACCGGCGACAGCAAATATCGTGATATTGCGGAGAAGCATATCCATACCGCTATGGCGAATGTCATAAGAAAGGACGACTCCACATGGCACACCGTCTTTATGAATCCCGACACCGGAAAATTCGACCACGGCGCCACCTGTCAGGGCTACAAGGACGGGAGCGCATGGGCGAGAGGTCAGGCATGGGGGGTATACGGAACCGCTGTGGCGTATAAATACACGAAAAGAGACGAGTATATCGGCTACTTTAAGCGGGTAACAACATATTTCTTAAATCATCTTCCGGAGGATTTGTGCCCCTTCTGGGATTTGACCTTCGGAGACGGGGACGAAGCTTTAGAGCCGAGAGATTCCTCATCAGCGGTTATTGCAGCCTGCGGCATGCTTGAAATGAGCAGATATCTTGACGAAAAGGATTCAAAATATTACAGCGGAATCGCAAGAAAGCTCTTGAAGGTAATGGTTGACAGATATCAGGTTAAGGATTCGTCGAAATCCAACGGCAGGCTTTTACACGGTACCTATTCCAAGAAAAGCCCATACAATACCTGCACCCCGGAGGGCGTGGACGAGTGCGTTATCTGGGGGGACTACTACTTTATGGAGGCACTGAATCGGCTGAAAAATCCGGAATGGAGGATATATTGGTAAGGGAACTAAAAGAATAGACATATTACATTCGCCCAAGGCTTTAGACGATGGCTTTGGGCGAAATTTTTTTGAGAGGAAATCAGAATTGAATTATATAGGATTATATAATATTATATAGATAAATATAAATTATATAGAATTATATACAAAGAAGTGTGGGTTTACCTGCCTGACCCACTTACAAGTGTCGAGGACTGTATCTGAAAGTTCTAGGAAGCTTGACATATTAAAGAATGTGTAGAAGGAACTAAGAGATTTGGGAGGAAGAAAGAAGTATGGGGAATGACGTAATCGGAAGAATTGTGACCGAGACAACGAAGCGAGTGCCGGAATTGATTTCTGATGATTTGAAAAAAATCATTTTGTTTGGATCGTATGCGCGAGGGGATTATACAGAGGAGTCAGACATTGATATTGCAGTACTTTTAAATTGTGAAAGGGAGGAGAGCGCAAAATACAAAAGTGGCTTGGTCGCACTGTCCGCCGAAATGGATTTGGAAAATATGACAGTAGTTAATTTTACATGTATTCCCTATTCTGAGTTTAATGCGAGGAAGGGTTACTATCCTTTTTATGCAAATATTGAGAGGGAAGGAAAAGTGCTATATGGATGAAAAAAATAGGAATGCTCTGGCGAAAGTCAGAATAGAACGTGCACAGGAACTGCTGGAAGAAGCAAAGCGGTTGATGGTGGATGGCGCATATAAGTCTGCGAATAATCGAGCGTATTATTCGTTTGAGAAATCAATCAAGGCATTATTGGCACTGAAATTCAAGGATGCAAAAACGCATGCAGGCGTTCTGCATTTATTTAATTCTGAATATGTTCATAATGGGGAATACTTTACTCACGAGGATTATGTAAAATTTAAGGATAGTGAATTTATTCGTACTGCATCGGATTATGATGATTTTTATATTGCAGCTAAGGAGGATTCCCAAAAGCAGATAGAGAATGCGGAATATATGATAAAGAAAGTAGAGAAGTATTTGAGCGAATTTTTATAAAAACAATTCTCGCAAAAAACTAAAAGAATATATTGATATGGGTAAGAAGAGAATGAACGCTGATATTCCCGAAAAAAAGAAATCAAAACCCGACCCGGTGCTTCTTGCGGCGTGGATACTTGCCATAATCTCGGCGTTTTTCGTAATCCCGGACAAGGAGTACTTTGGTTATATAGACTGGCGCTCGCTAGGCATACTCTGGGGACTTATGGTAGTCATACAGGGGCTTAAGGAGAATTTCGTGTTTGAAAAGATTGGGGAGGTGCTGCTTAAAAAGGTAAGCTTAGGCTGGCAGCTCTCCGCAGTCCTTATTTTTATGTGCTTTTTTGGCAGTATGTTCATTACCAACGATGTAACGCTCATTACCTTTGTGCCCTTCGCCATGATGATACTCCACAGCAGCAGGAGGGAGGATTTGATGATTCCCGTGGTGGTATTGCAGACAGTTGCGGCGAATATGGGAAGTATGCTGACTCCCGTGGGAAATCCGCAGAATTTGTATCTGTACGGTGTAACGGGTATGAGCATAGGGGTCTTTCTTTTGACGATGCTTCCCTACACCCTTACAATGGCAGCGCTTTTGGGCATAAGTATATTGTTTCTTCCGGGGAAGAATAAACCCATGGGCAGGAAGGAGAACTTTGATACGGTTAAGCATTTTGGAAATAAGCTTATAATATCTGTATACAGTGCGCTTTTTTTGCTTGCTCTGCTTTCGGTATTAAGAATAGCTCCTTGGTACATAGCGGTAATCATCATTTTCCTTGCGGTGCTTTTGACAGACCCGAAGATATTGTTCAGAGCGGATTACATTCTGCTTTCAACCTTTATTGGATTTTTCATATTTACCGGCAATATGGGGCGTATCACTGCCGTGAAGGATATGCTTGGAAAGCTTGTGGAGGGCAGGGAATTTTATGTTGCTGTGGTCACAAGCCAGTTTATCAGCAATGTTCCTGCGACGCTTTTACTCTCCGACTTTACGGAGGATTACAGGGAGCTTCTGCTGGGGGTAAATGTTGGAGGTCTGGGTACTCTCATTGCTTCCATGGCTTCCCTCATTTCCTACAAGTTCTATTCAAACGCATATCAAAAGAGTAAAGGCAGGTATTTCATCGCCTTTACTCTTGTAAACGTACTGTTTCTGGCATTACTTATCTTGGAGCATCTTTTACTGTGACATCTCCGACTGCAGGCGGTCTATTGCCTCGGGGGAGAGCTTACGGAAGCAGGAGAGCAGCTTTCTCTCGCTCTTATCTCCTGCAAAGAGGAAGGAATACAGGCACCATACATACTTCCCGTCCTCCACTCTTGTGCGGAATGCGGCGGATATATGCCTTGTGGGGCTTTTTGCCACACGCTCCTCTATGGTATCAAGATTAGTAAATTCAAGATATCTCTCCCTGTCCTCGGGATGTATTTCATCATGGGCATAATCCTTAAGCTCCTCGACCGCAGGTCTTCTGTGATATTCCTTGATGGTCTGTGCGGAATGGTAGAGGCTTCTGGAATAGCCGGTATTTAGGTCAAGCAGCAGTATAAATTCGTAAATAGTACACAGGCTCTGCAGGTATCCCGACAAAAACGAACTCTTTGAATATACGGAATTGTCGGAGAGGTTCTGCAGGATACAGAGGAAAGCATTTCCTCCGGGATAGCCTGCAATTGTGCGCACCTGTGCATAGCAGAGCTTATTTCCGCGCATAAAATCATTGCCGACAACCGTGTCGGTACTCTGCGCCTTTAGAAGCATTGCGAGGAATTTTTCACGGAGCTGGGTTCTGCCCTCCTCAAATTCCCTTTCAACATCCTCTATGGAATCCACCCCAAGCTGTGCGAGGGTCTTTTTGTAGCTGTCATTGCAGAACAGGTATTTGAGCTTCCCTTCCGCATATTCCACAAAGGCTATGGGAATCTGTCCGTCGTGGGTCTCCGTATCGGTATTGTTGTCGGGAACACTCATAAAGGGTGTTGCGCTGAGCACATTTACCCTTCCGATATCATGATAATACTGTCTCTTGTCCGAAGCCTCGACAGAAAATCCGCGATTTTTGAGATATTCCCTGTATTCCTCATAGGGCATGGGCTTTCCGATATAGTAGCCCTGCGCCTTCTCACAGCCAATACTCCTTAGAAACTCAAACTGCTCGGCGGTCTCAACTCCCTCAGCAAGGGTATGCACGCCAATCCGCTTCGACATATCGACGACGGATTTTATGATTTCCTTGGAGCGGGCGTTGAAATTCCTAAGGAAGACCATATCTATTTTCAGGGTATCAAAGCGGTAATCCTTCAAGACGTTAAGCGAAGAATATCCGCTTCCGAAGTCGTCCATCCACACCCTGAAGCCCCTGTCCCAGAAGCGGTCTATGACATCATGCATACGGTCGTCATTCTCCATCATGCTCTCGGTAATCTCCACACGGAGGGCATCTCTGGGTACCTTGTTCTTCTTGATTTCCTCCTCAATAAAGCTGTGTATATCGCAAAGTCTGAAATCCAGACGGGAGAGGTTAAAGGACACGGTAACGGTATGGTCATCCTCCCTCATAGAGCGGGAATAATCCTTGCAGATTCTCTGTATGATAGCGCAGTCAAGCTTATGTATGAGCTGTGCATCCTCCAAAACGCTGATGAAATCATTAGGCGCAAAGAGTCCGTACACAGGGTCAACCCATCTGGCCAGAGCCTCCATACCGCAGATTTCCCCCGTGATAGTGCGGGCGACGGGCTGATAATAAGCGGTTATCCACCCCTCCTCTATGGCACGGTCTATATTCTCCGTAATATAAGCATAAAGCGCATTGCCGACAGGCTTTTCAGGATTTCCCATAATTCTCTCCTTAAGGTTTAAAACAAAGTGCATAAAAAGCGGAATATCTTCATTTATAATATCACAGATTGGGAAAATATGATATAATAACTTCGCAACAATTTCTACAACCTGCAATCATGGAAAATGAGGTGGCAACAATGAGTTATACTCCCGAATTTACGGATTATGAATTAAGTCCCTACACAGGTCTTACCAGAGAGAGCTGGGTGGCGGCAGGGAAATATATGCTTAAGGGAGTATTTGACAACCTAAGCGGTATTGATGCGCCCGTGGTAATGCCGAGAAAGGAGACAAAGGTTACATACCCTCATCTTGATGCTCCCGAAAATGTTCAGGCGGCGGAAAGAAAGGCGGAAATCTTCGAGGGTCTCACACGCTCCTTTTTCATTGCATCCGTGATAATAAATGACGAGCCCAAGCTTTCCATAAACGGCATAGAGCTTAAGGAATATTACAAGCTTCATATATTGAGAAGCTGTACCGAAAAGGACAGCGACGAGTATGCGGGAAGCTATGAGGAGATGCTTGCCCTTACCAATTCTGCAGACCCCTTCAAGCCCTTTCAGCAGACGGTGGAAACCTGTGCGCTTGTAATAGGACTCTATATGTGCAGGGATGTGCTGTGGGATGAATATACACAAACGGAGCGGGACTCTATCGCCGAATTTCTAAAGGGCTTTGCACATGCCAACACCGTACCCCAGAACTGGCGCCTGTTCAATATGCTGGATATGGCGTTTCTGTATATGAACGGCTATGAGATAGACAAGGACAAGATGCTGGATCATGCGCAGGCGGTGCTTTCATATTATGTGGGGGACGGCTGGTATCGTGACGGCCACTCCTTTGACTATTATTCCTGCTGGGCGTTTAATATGTATGCGCCGCTTTGGAACAGGTGGTACGGTTATGAGAATCTCCCGGGGCTTGCAGCGGAGTTTGAAAAGAATTCCAACAGGCTTATGGAAAGCTATGCACAGATGTTTGATGAGGACGGCTTTACCAATATGTGGGGCAGAAGCTGCATATACAGAAATGCCGCAACGAGTCCCTTTGACGGGAATTTCTTCTTAAATAACCCCAAGGCTGACCCGGGACTTGCAAGGCGCATCTCCTCAGGCTCGCTTTTACAGTTTTTAAAGAGGGATGATTTCCTGTATAAGGGTATTCCGACACTGGGCTTCTACGGACAGTTTACACCGCTTGTGCAGGGATATTCCTGCGCAGAGTCGCCCTTTTGGATAGGAAAGGCATATTTATGCCTCCATCTTCCAAAGGAGCACCCCTTCTGGAGCGCAAAGGAGAATAACGGCGTCTGGGAGGAGCTTAAAGAGGACGGAGTAAAGGAGACGGTGCTTGACGGACCTGCGCTTGCTTTCACAAATCACAAGGCAAACGGGGAGACAGTATTAAGAAGCGCAAAGGTGGTAAAGGCGCCCGGGGATGTCCATGGAATGTGGAATTATTCGAAGCTTTGCTTTAACACGAAATACCCCTGGGAGAGCACGCCCAAGCCCTCGGGACAGACGGAGGCTGCCACGCCTGATATCGAATCACAGCAATATGTGTTAAAGAGCCTTCTTGATGGGCATACCGAGCTTGGAAACGTGACCTTCTATGCGGGAAGCAGGGATGGTGTCCTGTATCGCAGACAGTTCTTTAACTATAATCTGGAAACCGAGTGCCATTGGCTCAATGCGGTTGACCTTGCGGACTTTCCGGTTTCCAGGGGGATTATTAGGGTGGATAAGCTTCGGATAATCAAGCGCCCCTTTGAGATAACCTTGGGCGGATACGGCTTTCCTGACCCAAAGAATATGACAGCCATAGAGACCAAGGCAGATACCATAGGAAAAGCGATAATCCTAAAGGGAAGGGATTCGCAGGGCAATTTTAAGCGTCTTGCCATGACCATATACGACGGCTGGGAGAAGCTTTCTTATATTAAGAGTAAGGGCACCAATCCGGACTGTGAGAGCTCCATTGTGGTCTATGCGACAGGGGCGCTTAAGAATCAGTATGATTCCTCCGAGCCCTATGTGTTTATCTCACAGGTAATAACAGGGAATGACGAGAAAGCCTTTACCGAGGAGGAGCTTTTCCCTGTCGAGCGCATAGACTATGAGGATGAGAACAAAACAGGCGCATACGGCAGAATAAAAATAAAACTCAAAAACGGGGAAGAAAGAATTGTAGATTATACGGGGACAGAAGGGAATATGAGGCTGTAGATTTTTGGATGAATACCGTAGGTCGGTTTATATCATAAAATAGGTTCTTTTTGTTCATAGCATTATGACATTTAGCGGTGTTATAATGCTTTTGTATTTAAAAATTTGTGAGTATTGCACAAAAGCAGTAGGGGGATAAATGTTCGAAATCGTGCATAAAACGGAATCCTTGGATTATACGATGCCGCCACATACGCACGACAATATAGAAATATATCTTTGCCTGACTGATTTATCAAATGTGGTTCTCGGCAGCAGGATGTTTCCTTTTTCAAAGAACACATTATTGGTCATTCCCCCCGATTGCATACATAAAATGGTATCGACCGGACAGAAATACGAGAGATACATCCTTACCGTAAATGCGGCGTGGTTTCGTGAGCTTCTTACTAACGAGGACAGGGAGAGATTTTCATATTTCTTTGACCCGGGACAGCCGCAGATAAAGGTCTTATCAGAGGAGCGCAAGGACTATTTCATAGAGAGGTTTAAGAGCTTACGGAAGGCATCCAAAGAGAATACATTAAAAAGCTACCGCATTTTGTTTGAAATATTGGAGAATGTCCAGAGCGAGGTGGGAGAGAAAGAAGAAAGCTACGAGACGGGAAGCCTCTCCGCGCCGGCGCAGGCGGTGTCCAAGATGATTAGCTACATAGACGAGCACCTCACGGAAAATATTACCACGGAGGACATCGCAAACAAGCTGTATCTCAACCACGATTATGCCGCAAGGATATTTAAGAAGCATATGAATACCACGGTAAAAAATTTCGTGACCCTACAGCGCATGATATTGGCGAAGCGCCTGCTTTCCGAGGGAAATACGATTTCGGAGACGTATCTTTTGGTGGGATACAACAGCTATGAGCATTTTTCGAGGGTCTTTAAAAAGATGACGGGGATTACGCCGGGGGAATACCGGAAGGCGTCCCGCACAGAAAGTGTAAATGAATCCGGAAACGGATTGATTTAAATAAGCAAAGGATAACTTATAGGAGGAAAAGTAACTATGAAAAAGAGACTTTTAGCAACACTTCTATGTGCAGCTATGGCAGTTACCACCCTTGCAGGCTGTGGTTCTGACAATAGCGGAGCAAGCGGCAATACCGCTGATTCCGGACAGACTGCACAGCAGAGCACCGACACCGGCAACGGAGGACAGGCCGCTGCAAATGCAAGCACAGAGGCAAATCTTGTATTTGCATGGTGGGGCAACCAGACCAGACAGGAGAGAACAGAGGCGGCTATCGACCTTTACTCCCAGCAGAATCCCGGCGTGACCTTCGATGCACAGCCCGCAGCATGGGATGATTATTGGTCAAAGCTTGCTACTTCCGCAGCAGGAAACAGCCTTCCCGACCTCATTCAGATGGACTATTCCTATCTTGAGCAGTATGTTGCAAGCGGACTTTTGGCAGACCTTACCCCTTATGTGGACAATGGAACTCTGGATGTATCCAATGTACCTAAGAGCCTTCTTGAGGCAGGAAGCGTAGACGGAAAGCTCTATGCTATCGCAGCAGGCGTAAACGCACCCAGCCTTCTATACAACAAGACCCTTATGACCGAGCTTGGAATCGAGGTTCCCGACAATATGACCATCGCTCAGTTCGAGGACATCTGCAAGCAGGTATATGAGAAGAAGGGCATAAAGACCGACCTTCCTTACGGCGCTTCCGACAACTATCTTCCTTACCTTGCAAGAGCAAACGATGTGACCGCTCTCTTCAACAAGGACGAGAAGAAGATGAACATGAGCGATTCCACACCTTTAGTTGACTACTTCCAGGTATATCAGGACGGCGCTGAACAGGGCTGGGTAATCGGTACCGATATCCATGCTGAGCTTCAGAACAACTCTGTAGAGCAGAGCCCTCTTGTATTCTACTCAAGCGAGGCTTCACAGGCATGGTGCGCATTCTTCTGGTCCAACCAGATGGAGGCAATGCAGAAGGTTGCTGATGAGAAGGGTATCGAGATCGGTATTACCACATGGCCTTCAAAGGATCCCAAGAAGTCCAACTTCCTTAAGCCCAGCCAGTTCTTCTCAGTATCGAGAGACGCAGGCGCAAACGAGGAAGCAGCAGTTAAGGTTGTAGATTTCCTTACCAACTCTGTAGATGCAAACAACATTCTCCTCGGCGAGAGAGGCGTACCCGCTTCCAGCGTTGTGGCTGATGCGATTTCTCCTCTTGTAAGCGAGACCACTCAGGAGGTTACCCGCTTCATCAACGATGTTGTATCTCCCAACTGCTCCGCTATAAGCCCCGCTATCCCTGACGGCGCAAACGAGGTTTATGACGAGTCCAACAAGCTTGTTGACAAGGTATTGAACAAGGAGATCGATGCCAAGACCGCTGCTCAGAATCTTTTTGACAAGGGCAACGAGATAATGGCAAGCAAGTAATACAGCCTTTACAAGGATTACAAGGTTCCATACGGGAGGCATATACGGAATATCCCGTGTATGCCTCCTGCTAAAAGAGGAGGTTATATGGGTAAGAAAAAACAAACCTTACATCACATACTAAATACAGAGAGTGCGGCCGGGGTTATCTGCACATTGCCTTTTACCATAGGTTTTCTCTTATTTATGATAGTTCCTATGGGAATATCACTGTACTATTCGTTCTGTGACTACAATATATTAACGCCTCCGGTTTTTTCGGGGCTTAAGAATTTCCAGAAGATGATTCATGAGGAGGTTTTCTGGACCTCCGTAAAGGTAACCTTTAAATTTGCATTTATCTCCGTGCCGCTGCGACTGGTATTTGCGCTGATAGTAGCGCTCTTACTCTTCCGCTCGACGAAAATGACGGGCATATACAGGGCTATGTATTATCTGCCTTCAATGATAGGCGGTTCCGTGGCTGTGGCTATTCTGTGGAAGAGGCTTTTTGCTCTGGACGGAGTTGTAAATAAAATATTTATGGCGTTCGGTATGAAGGAGCCCATATCGTGGCTGGGAAATACCAAGACCGCCATATGGACACTGATTATTCTGGCGGTATGGCAGTTCGGCTCCTCCATGCTCATATTCCTGTCTGCGCTAAAGCAGATACCGGTAAGCCTCTATGAGGCGGCGGAGATAGACGGAGCGAACAAGTGGCAGCAGTTCTGGAAGGTTACGCTTCCACTACTCACCTCCACCATATTCTTCAATCTGGTAATGCAGATGATAAATGGCTTCCTTGCCTTCACGCAGTCCCAGATTATCACACAGGGTAAGCCTGCGGATTCCACGCTGTTCTACACCGTATATATGTATCAGCAGTCCTTCCAGTTCGGAAACACTGGCTACGGCGCTGCTCTTGCATGGGTAATGCTTGCAATCATAGCGCTCATAACATGGCTTCTCTTTGCGACAAAGAAGCTGTGGGTATACGAAGGGGGGTTCTAAGCTATGCATAAGAAGAGAAAGATAGGAAATATAATATATCATGTGCTTGTGCTTGCCTTCGGACTCGTTATGATATATCCTCTCGTATGGATGGTAATGAGCTCCTTCAAGGAGACCACCACAATCTTTACGACGGCGACAAAGCTTATTCCGGACAAGTTCGTGTTATCAAACTACAGCACAGGATGGAAGGGCTTTGCGAAGACGAGCTTTGCGGTATTCTTTAAGAATTCGCTCTTTATCTCGATTGCTGCAACCATAGGCACAGTGCTGTCATCAGCCATAGTGGCTTACGGCTTCTCCCGCTGCAGATTCAAAGGGAGAGGGCTTTTGTTTGCGGCAATGCTTGCAACCATGATGCTTCCGGCGCAGGTGCTTATGATTCCCCAGTATCTCTGGTATCAGAAGCTCGGCTGGGTAAATACATATTTTCCGCTCATAGTTCCGTACTGGTTTGCGATCCAGGGTTTCTTCGTATACCTTATGAAGAATTTCATAGACGGCATCCCCAGGGAGCTTGACGAGGCGGCAAAGATAGACGGCTGCTCCTACTATACCATTTTTACAAGGGTAATTTTCCCGCTTGTAAAGCCTGCGATGATTACGGGTCTCATATTCTCATTTATGTGGAGATGGGACGATTATCTCGGTCCCCTGCTCTATGTGAATTCCACAAATATGTATCCGTCGTCTCTCGCACTTAAGATGTTCGCAGACCCCAGCTCATCCTCGGACTACGGCGCAATGTTTGCGATGGCGACAATATCGATACTGCCTGCGATGATAATCTTCTTCACACTGCAGAGATATCTCGTTGAAGGTATTTCAACATCCGGTCTTAAGGGCTGATAAGGAGAAAAAATGGTTTATGATGTGCTTAAATACGGCGCAAAGGGCGACGGAAGCTCAAACGACGCCGAAGCGATACAGAAGGCTATAGATGAGTGCAGCGCCTCCGGAGGCGGAAGGGTGCTCCTTTCGGGAGGACATACCTACAGAAGCGGTTCCCTGGTACTAAAGAGCGGAGTCGAGCTTCATCTTGAAATGGGCGCAGTACTCAAAGCTACGGACAGTATAGAGGATTTTGACCTGTTCGGAAAGGATGCCGGCGTCAAAAAGGATCTGGACAGACCCACCTACGAGATGTGCGACTACAATGGCGCTCCGACACTCTATTTTATCTATGCGAAGGATGCGGAGAATGTAGCGATAACAGGCTTCGGGCGCATCGACGGGAACGAGACCATATTCTACGGTAAGGAGACGAAGTGGCATATTGACGGAAAATTTTATCCCAGAGCGCCGCTTTTGTATCTCGTAAATATAAGGCATCTTACCATAGAGAGGGTTACGCTTTCAGGCTCGGCATTTTGGACGACACATTTGATAGGCTGTCAGGATGTGCTTATAGAGGGTGTGCGCATACTCAACAATCTGCGCCTTGCAAACTGTGACGGCATAGACCCCGACCACTGTAAAAATGTCCGGATAATCGGATGCCACATAGAGACTGCGGACGATTGCATTGTGTTCAAAAATACCGCACAGAATATGGAGTACGGTCCCTGCGAGAATATCGTGGTAAGCGGCTGCACTCTGATGTCCACCTCCGCAGCAATCAAATTCGGCAGCGAAAGCGAGGATATTTTCAGAAATATCGTGGTGGAGAACTGCACGATTACCCGTACTAACAGGGCAATTTCAATGCAGCTAAGGGACAAGGGCTGCATAGAGAACGTGATATTCTCCAATCTGAACATAGATACGAGAATGTTCTCGAAGCTTCACTGGTGGGGCTCGGCGGAGCCAATAGCCATCACTGCGGTAAAGCGAAACGAGGCTACCGACATAGGCTATATCAAAAATATTACCTTCAGCAATATCAACGCCCTCGGAGAGAACGGTATCTTCATCTTCGGGGACGAGGATAAAAAGAATATAAGCGGCATTACCTTCGATAAGGTAAATATTTCACTCACGAAGCGCACCGACCATGAAAAGGGAATATACGATATCCGCCCCACTATAGGAGAGGGACTGATCCACGACAGCCACAGGGTATTGTATGCAAAGAATACCGGGAAGCTTCACTTTAGAGATTGCAGGCTTACCTTTGACGAGAGTATGAAGGAATATATAAAGGAGCCTATATATACGGAAGCATCAGATGTAGAAATTAATAGGGGAAGTAATTAATAGCATAAGGATTTGGGATAGAAAATGAAGATTAATTTTGATAAAAACAAGATCATAGAAACAATGAAAAAGGTTTCGGAGCGCACTATGCGTATGGATATGACATGGGACTGGCCCTGCGGGGTGGCATATTACGGTATATGCAAGGCGTACGAGGCGACGGGGGACAAAGAATTTCTCGAGCCCCTAAAGGAGCGCATTGATGAGCTTATAGACTTAGGACTTCCTTCCGTATGGACGGTAAATGCCTGCGCCATGGGACATGCCCTGATTACCCTGTATGATGCCACCAATGACAAAAAGTACTGGGATATCCTTATGTCAAAGATAGATTATTTGAGAAAGGATGCCCTGCGCTTCGGGGACAATGTATTACAGCACACTGTATCCGCAGGGAATGATTTTCCCGAGCAGGCGTGGGCTGATACCCTCTTTATGGCGGCATATCTGCTTCTGAGAGTGGGTATCAAGCAGGGGAACAAGGAGATAATAGAGGATGCGCTCAATCAGTATTACTGGCATATCAAGTATTTGCAGGAGCCGTCGACGGGACTGTGGTTTCACGGCTACAACAATATAAACAAGGACAATATGTCCGGCATTCACTGGGGCAGGGCAAACGCATGGGCGGCATACACTATGTCACAGGTGGGAGATATACTTCCCGAGGCGTATCTGTACCCCAAATATATGGATGTGGCAGGCTCCTTGAATGAGCTTTTGTCCGCACTTAAGCTGCTGCAGACGGAAAACGGGCTGTGGCGGACTGTTCTGGACGATAAGGATTCCTACGAGGAGGTATCCGCCTCCGCAGGAATTGCCGCAGCGATGATATCCAGAGGAAATCCTCTACATACGAAATATTCCGAAAAGGCAATAGACGGTCTTCTTAAAAATATCAGCGAGGATGGCAGAGTTTTGAATGTCTCCGCAGGCACCGCCGTCATGAAGGACATCGACGGATACAGAGGTATCAGCCGTGACTGGATTCAGGGCTGGGGACAGGGACTTATGCTTGCGTGCCTTTCCCTTCTTCTTATGAGCGAGGGAAAGGAAAAGGACGGAGCTCTCTGAAGTCTTGACAATTCCTTATGTGTGTGAAATACTGCAAATAGTAACCTTTTTAAGAGAGCTTTGCTTGAAAAGGAGTAGTGTCTCACGCATATAACAGGAGGAATTGATGAAGGGTTCGAATGCAAGAAACATAATGACCTTGGCGGTTGTCGGAAGCATAATCGTGGCGCTTATACTTATAACAGGCACGATATGGACCGGAAGAAACGCAGGTAAGGATACGGAGCAGGCGGTTCGCAATGTAAGCCTTCTCTATCTCGACGAGCTTGCGGGCAGAAGAGAGCAGGTGGTTGCCTCCACCTTAAGCGACTACATAAACGATATGGATGTGGCGATAGGTCTTTTGACGAAGGAGGATTTAAGCTCCACGGAAAGTCTGCAGGCATATCAGCTTCGTATGAAGCAGCTCTACGGCTTGGAGAAATTCGCCTTTGTGGATGAGGAGGGGCTTATCTATACCTCGAGAGGCACAAGAACCGATATCGACCAGTATGCCTTCGACTACAAAAATCTTTCTGAACCGGAAATCTCTGTCAAAAATGCCGACGGGGAAAATATAAAGGTTGTCATAGCTATGCCCACGGACAGACTTCCTTATGAGGGACATAATCTGGTAGTCTGCTTTATGGAGATAGATATGGCGCTTATGCTTGAAAATATTTCCCTCCAATCCGGCTCTAACAATACCACCTTCTGTAATATTTATACCCCCGATGGATATTCCCTGACAAATACGGTGTTAGGCGGGCTTGCCAGCGAGGATAATCTGCTTGCTGCCCTGCAAAATGCCAAATTTGAGGAGGGCTACAGCGTAGATAATATGATTGAGGATTTCGCAGAGGGAAACCGGGGCGTTGCATCCTTTACCTACAATGATATCCGGGAGACAATGTACTATGTTCCGGTGCACCGCACGGACTGGATGCTTACGTATCTCATAAGAGAGAGCGTGATAAGCGGACAGATTGATACCATATCCGACGGCATTGTGCGAAGAAGCCTGTTTATGTCCATACTTACAGCGTTTGTGCTGGCTGCGGTATTTCTTACCATGCTGATACAGACGAGAAAGGCGGCAAAGCTTTCGCTTGAAAGAGAGACCTCGGAGCTTATGCAGCAGGAACTGGAGGAGAGGATTGCCCTGCAGGATGAGCTTTTGGAGCAGGAAAAGCAGCGAACAGAGCTCGACAATATGATCAACGCCTTAGCTTCGGACTACAGGAGCGTATATTACGTGGACTTCGACACGGACAAGGCGACCTGCTACAGAACGGACAATATGGATTATGATGTCGGGAGGAATGATGTATTTACGTTTTCCGAGGTATTCAGCCGATATGCAAAAGATTACGTCTCCGAGGAATACAGGGAGCAGTTTCTGGAATTTATCAAGCCTGAGAATATCAGGAATGAGCTTAAAAGAAATGTCATTATTGCCTTCAGATATCTCGTCAGAAAGAACGGCACGGAGAGCTATGAGATGCTCAGAATGGCGGATGTCAACAATGAAAAGGACGATATCGACAGATCCATAGATGCCGTTGTCGTAGGCTTTACGAATATTGATGAGGAGATGAGGGATTCCCTTGCGAAGAATCAGGCGCTTTCTGATGCGTTAAAGACTGCGGGGGAGGCCGGCAGGGCAAAAACGACATTCCTGTCAAGTATGAGCCATGAGATACGTACCCCTATGAATGCCATTATAGGTCTTGATGCGCTTGCGCTTAACGAGCCGGATATCTCCGATGTGACAAGGGATTACTTAAAAAAGATAGGAAGCAGCGCACAGCACCTTCTAAGCCTTATAAACGATATTCTTGATATGTCAAGGATCGAATCGGGGCGTATGACCCTAAAGAACGAGGAGTTCTCCTTCTCGAAGCTTTTGGAGCAGATAAATATAATAGTCAGCGGACAGTGCAAGGATAAGGGGCTTAATTACAACTGCCGCATAAACGGACATTTAAACGATTATTATATAGGGGACAGCACGAAGCTCAGACAGGTGCTCATAAATATTCTGGGTAACGCCGTGAAATTCACTCCCGAGGGAGGAAATGTGGAATTTACAGTAGAAAAGACGGCAGGCTTTGACAACAGATCCACTTTGCAGTTTAAGATAAGCGATACGGGAATCGGAATGAGCGAGGATTACCTGCCGAAGATATTCGATACCTTCAGTCAGGAGGATTCGGGAGCTACTAATAAGTACGGAAGCTCGGGACTCGGAATGGCGATAACAAAGCGCATAGTCGATATGATGAACGGAGAGATAGCCGTTTCAAGTAAGAAGAATGAGGGAACTACCTTCACCGTGAGTATTACGCTTACGGATTCGGACAGAAAATCCTCCGAGGATGCGGATGAGACAGAGCTTCGTCCGCAGGATATGAGGGTGCTTATCGTGGATGATGACCCCATTGCATGCGACCAGGCAAAGCTTGTAATGTCGCAGCTGGGTATAGAGGCTGTGACGGTACAGTCGGGGGCGGAGGCTGTGGAGCTCGTAAAGCTCGGAGCGGCGAGACTGGAGCCCTATAATCTCATCATCGTGGACTGGCAGATGCCGGAGATGGACGGAGTGGAGACGACTAAGCAGATACGCTCCGCTATCGGAGATGATACGGCGATTATCATACTGACTGCATATAATTGGGATGATATACTCGAGGAGGCAACCGCCGCCGGAGTGGACAGCTTCATCGCAAAGCCTCTGTTTACGGACAATCTGACGAGTGAGCTTAAGAGCATTTTAAAGAAGAAAAATCCCGTCTCGCAGGAAAAGAGTGAGAAGGTTGAGCTCAAGGGGCGGCATGTCCTTTTGGCGGAGGATATGGAGGTAAACGCCCAGATTATGATCCAGGTATTGTCAATGCGGGGTATAGAGGCAGACCACGCCGCAAACGGCAAAATCGCAGTCGAAATGTTTGAAGCAAAGCCGGAAGGGTATTATGATGCAATACTTATGGATATGCGTATGCCTGAGATGGACGGACTCGCCGCAAGCAGAGCGATACGTGCCCTTAAGCGTAAGGATGCGCCGTTAATCCCAATCATTGCGCTTACAGCGAATGCGTTTGACGAGGATGTGCAGTTAAGCCTGCAGGCAGGGCTCAACGCACACTTGAGTAAGCCCGTGGAGCCGGAGCTTGTGTTTGAGACCTTGGAGAAGCTGATAAGATAAGCTAGACGCCATTAATTATGGGGTATTGATTGAATAATTATATTCTGCAGAGAATACGACGGCTTAATTTATACAGGAAGCTTGTGCTATCGTTTGCGATATTTGCGATAGTCCTGCTTCTTGTTTGCTTTTTCGCTTTACGATATATGAGCAATGTCTATAACAGGGAGCTTTATGAGAAATCCGTAATGGAGCTGGAATACTATATAAAGCAGACGGAAAATAAGCTGCAGAGCATTGAGGAATTGAGTGAGCGGGTTGCGTTGGACAGTGAGATACAGAGCACCTTATCATCAATGGATGATGTGGAATATCTTTCTTCGGACTATATGGTTCTGACGGATGAGTTAAGAAGGCTCATACTCTATAACGTGGGAACCTCCGATTATATAAAGGCTGTAAAGTATACAGACGGCAATGCGCTTGATATGACGGTAATCAACCGTGTAACCTCTCCGCCAAAGGAAACCAAAGAGAAGCTTATGGAAGAATTTGGGGAGAAACAGGGAGGTTATGCCTATTACAGTCCCACAGAGAATTATCCGTATCTCGTATCGGGCAGATATGTGAGGGAGCTTAAGGGTATGACACTCAAAAACTTAGGTGCGGTCATCTTCATAAGCGATATTAAAAGCATCATAAATGAAAACAGGGACGGACTATCCGCAGAAAGCTCCAGGCTTTACATTTGCGGGGAAAACGGGGAGATATACAGGGATGAGGGCTTTGACGATATCCTTTTGACCTCCATGGGAGAGGGGGAGGATTATCATATCATAAGGGCGGACAACGAAAAATATTTTGTATGCCGGCGTGTGTCTGACAAAACGGGCTGGATATTCATAAATTCCTTCCCTTATACGGAAATATATGGACAAATAATATTAGTGAGGAATGTGCTGGCAGGACTGTTTTTTCTTTATACAATTATCGGAATTGCTGTCGGAAGGCGCATTGTCAGGAATCTCTTAAATCCGTTAAATGAACTGAACCGCTCTGTGAAGATAGTGGAAAGCGGAGATTTCAAGGCGGCGGAGGAAATGCTTAAGGATAACTACGGTAGGGACGAGATAGGAGAGCTTGCCTCTGAGTTTAAATATATGCTGGGACAGATAGACAATCTTATAAACGAGAATTACAAAAAGCAGCTTCTTTTGAAGGATACAAGCTACAAGATGCTGCGATCCCAGATAAATTCCCATTTTATTTATAACACCCTGAACACAATAGCGTGGATGGTAAGACTTGAGAAAAATAGTGAGGCAGCAGCTATGCTCGTGGACTTTGGGGATATATTGAGGGCGTCCCTTGCAAAGGAGCCCTATACAACAGTTTCGGAGGAAGTCGATATTGCAGAAAAGTATATGTATATTCAAAGCTTTCGATATGAGGACAAGCTTGATTTTCAAATGGATACAAGCGGTAGTCTGGATAAATATATGATTCCCCGTCTTGTACTGCAGCCGCTTCTGGAAAATGCCATAAACTACGGTGTGGAGGAAAAGGCGGGGCTCTGCAGGGTAAGCTGCACAATAAATGAGAAGGAGAACGGTATATATATCGAGATAAGAGACAGCGGGAGGGGTATGTCCGCAGATGAGTTAAAGGCGGTAAGGGAAGGAACCGTAAAGCCCAAGGGTCACGGTATCGGGATACAGAATATAAGGGAAAGATTTGCCCTGATATATTCGGATTTTGATTTTGATATTGAGAGCGAAAAGAACGAAGGTACTGCCGTTAAAATGCGAATCCCAAAAATACGCAGGGAGGACTTTGATGTATAGCATTATCATTGTGGATGATGAAAAATTTGAACGAGAAGGTATGGAAAGGCTGATTCCGTGGGAAAAATACGGTGTGCAGCTTGCAGGCTCGGCAGCCGACGGGAAAAGCGCCTATGAAATAATATGTGAGCTTAAGCCGGATATAGTGTTGACGGACATACAGATGCCGGAGATGAATGGGATTGAGCTTTTGAACAAGACAAAGGAGAGCTTTCCAGAAATAGAATTCATCATTCTTTCGGGCTATGGGGATTTCGAGTATACCAGCTCTGCCATGGCGCAGGGTGTGAGACATTATGTATTAAAGCCCTGTGATGAAAAGCGCATTGGAGAAGTTCTGAAAAAGGTAACGGAGGAGCTGGACAAAAGAAAAACCGAAAAGGAAGAAGCCCTTCGGATACGGAAGGAAATACGGGAGCTTACACCCAAGGCAAAGCAGCAGATGTTCAGGAATATACTTTTGGAGAGGGAGATAACGAACGAAGATTACGAGAGACTGAGCGGCGAAATCGGAATAATTACAGAAAAAATACGTATTCTTTCTTTTAGAAAGAATGAACCCTTTGACGAGTTGGAGGAATTTGCCACAGGTAACGTGTTGAATGAGCTCTTAGAGAAGGATCCCGACAGGGAAGGGGTATTGGCATCTGTTACAATCGGTAACGACCTTGTGTTTCTGTTAAAGGATTATGAGACCAAAGAGGTGGAAAATGCGGTATACACTCTTGCGGATAATAAAGAGAAGTTTCTTATAAAGAGCATGAAGGCATCGTTAAGTCCCAGGGGAGAGGCAGAGGATATAAGAAAGCTCTACCTTAAGAGCCTTGAGCAGTTTAATATGGGGGATGTGGACGAAAGAGCAGTTTTCTTCGGGGACGACAGAGCTGAAAGCGCACTTTCGGAAGGGCTGTTTGACTATGCTGCAATTAAGGAGTGTAAGGAATATGAGGATTATGCCTTCAATATCTTTCTTATCCTGCAAAAGCTGAAGCTGAATAAAAAGAAGGATAAAGACAAGCTTCTGGCATTAGAGCATATAGCCCGGTTTATTACAGGAGAAGAGGTTATACTCCCGAATGAAGTAAAAGAGGACAGAAAGCTGTTTGAGGAAACGATGGTCTTAATCTCCGCACACAAGGACAGGGAAGGCATATCCAAGGAAGAGGAGAGGGACAGGCTTCTTTTGAGACTTATGTACGAGAATATGGAGGATACGGAGCTGAGCATTAAATATATCGCATCAGCCATAATGTATATGAATGAGGAATACCTTGGAAGATGCTTCCAGAAACGCTTTGGCAAAAAGTTTACCGCATATCTGCAGGAGACAAGGATTTATGCCGCAGAAAAGCTAATGACCTTCCGCCCGGAGGCGAGGCTGTCTGAGATAGCGCCGTTAGTGAAACAGTATAAACCCCCAAGCAGAGCTTGGGAGACTTAACGATGCTGGAGGCGATGAGCGAAGTAACAGAATAAAAAGAACCCCCGTGATACAATATGTGTAGGTCTGACAAACCACACAATATGTATAACGGAG
>JAFUVF010000101.1 GCA_017483735.1 Lachnospiraceae bacterium
ATGGGATCTGACGAAGTATGATGCGACCGCCGCGTCTTCTGCATCAGGTTCATCCCCGGCATCGTCCGCATCCACAGGAGCGGCAGCAAAGACCACCTACTATCGTGTCCGGAAGTCATGGGATAAGCCCGACACGCAGATCGGGGCATTTACGCTTCTTAAGAATGCCAAAGCCTGTGTGAGCCAGAATCTGGGATATAAGGTCTTTGACGAGGCAGGGCAGCAGGTGTATCCGAAGGTAACAACGGAATCCCAGAAGTCAGAGAGTGCGCTTTTCAAGGTAAAAGTATCCATTGATGACCTCAACATCCGCAGCGGCCCCGGAACCGACCACAGTAAGACCGGGAAGCATACCGGCAAGGGCGTCTTTACCATCGTTGATACTGCCTCCGGGCAGGGGAGCAAGAGCGGATGGGGACTGTTGAAAAGCTATGCCAATAAGCGCAACGGCTGGATCGCACTCGACTATTGCCAGAGGGTGTAGCTGCCTTCATTACTGCTGTTCATCAGTAACAGGGCGGTGGATTGGCAGCGGAAAGGCAGAGGCAGATAGAAGAATATAACACAGTTTACAGGGAGATCATGACGGTCTCCCTATTTTTTTGACCTTTTTTCGGGAGGACGTTATGGGAGAGAATAAAACAGAGAACAACGCACAGACCACCAGACCTGTCAGGTGCGAGATTTTTCACGATAATTTTGAAAATGCTAAGGTCTACAACATCCCAAGGGCGCAGATGATCATTGCGGATATCCCTTTCGCTCTGGGAGATAAGATGTACGCCAGTAACCCCATGTGGTACAAGGATGGGGATAATAAAAACGGGGAGAGCGACCTTGCCCATAAGGCGGCTTTTGACCGTGATTACAGCTTCAACATCAACAATTTCTTCGCATTCGCTACCAGGCTTTTGCGGAAGGAGCCGGGAAAGGGCGAAAAGGGTGCACCGTGCGTCCTCATTTTCTGTTCTTTTGAGCAGATGCATGAAGTGATCACGGAAGCGGAGAAGCACGGATTCAAGCATTATACGCCATTGATCTTTGTCAAGCAGAGCTCTCCGCAGGTGCTGAAGGCGAATATGAAGGTGTTGGGTGCCTGTGAATATGGTCTGATACTGTACCGGAACAAGCTGCCGAAGTTCAATAATACCGATGAAACGGGAAAGCATCGGATGATAAAGAACTGGTTCGAGTTCCGCCGGGATTCAAAGGACATCCCAAGGCTCCATCCCACGCAGAAGCCTGTGAATCTTCTGGAGCAGCTCATTACGATCTTCACAGACCCCGGAGATGTCGTCATCGATCCCTGCTGTGGATCAGGGAGTACCCTCTATGCCGCACGGGAACTGGGACGGAGCAGTTTCGGCTTTGAAGTCAACAAAGAATTCTATGGTAAAGCCAAAAGGGAGATGCTGGGGATCTGATGGAATTCCACCAGTCAGAACTGTTATTCCTGCATTTGAGAATCTCAAAGATACTGAATGCTCATAATATACACAGATTACAGCATACATCTTTGTGACTATTATGGCGCAGAAATCGGCTCCCGGAAGCAGAATTAAGTTGCTATCCAGCCCGATACTACGGTAATGTACACACTACCAGAACAACAGAAACCTGCGTAACGGCGGGGAAAACGGAAGAGAACGGGAGGAACAGCCATGAAGAGAACACAGAGATTTGAAAGAAGGCTTAAGGATGCACAGGACGGCAACGAAATCGAGGTTTTGAAGACCTACAAGCATGAGATCGAGCTTCAGAGGACGAGGCAGCAGGCGAGCAAGAACGGCTTCATAAGAACAGCCTGCCAGCAGGAGATCGACCAGCTTACAGCAGAGAAAGATGCAATCGAAATGGAGGTAGTGGGATGAGATACTTACAGAGGCCGGAACTGATGAGAGAACAGGATCCCCTCCCGGATCATTACTGGGAGCCACAGCCGGATGAAAAGGACATAGCTGAATACAACGCAAGACTGAAAGAAGAATATGAGCGGAAAGTTGCGGCCGGCGAGATTGAGGAAGAGGAGCTGCCCTTCGTGTGAGGGGCGGTTCTTTTTGTGTACAATTATGGGCAGAATTCTAAAAAATAGTTTACATTGAGAAATGAACAGTGTATAATGACAAGGTAACTTGTTATTTTGAAAGTTTTGAGACGGAATATAAGCTATAAACGATGGAGGAGCGGAATGGCGGTACACTGTACATTATCGACAATGATGGGAAAACACAGGTATTCAATACAGGATGTCCATGAAAAGACCGGGCTGTCCCGTAATGCGGTTTCTAATCTGTACAACGATAAAGCACGGAGGATAGATTACGAAACAGTGGAGAAACTATGCCGATTATTCAAATGTCCTGTATCGGATCTAATTGAATATGTGGAAAACGAGGAAGGCTTAGGTGGTGAGTGAGCTATGGACAATAAAGCCATAAAGAAATTGGAGTCGGATCTGTGGGAATCAGCAGACCTTTTGCGGGCAGGGTCAAAACTTACGTCACAACAATACTGTATGCCCGTGTTGGGTCTGCTCTTTTTACGTTATGCATATAGCAGATACAAGAAGGTTGAAGCGGAGATCATGAAAGACAGGCCTGTTCGTAACGGACGGGTTATGCCGATATCATCCGCTGATTTTGCTGAGAAAAGTGCTTTGTTCCTACCGGAGCAGGCGCAGTATACATACCTCGTGGAACTCCCGGAAAACATATCAGAAGCAGATATCAAGGCTGAGGATGGTCACAAGATCAACTCCCTTGGGGAGGCGGTAAACTATGCCATGGAGCTTGTGGAAAAGCAGTCCGATCAGCTGACTGGTGTTCTTCCGAAAGATTACACGATTTTCTCGGATGATCTGTTAGCGGAGCTGCTCCGTATATTCAACAACAATGCTCTTGATGATGTCGGAGGAGATGTCATCGGGCGTATTTACGAGTATTTTCTTTCGAAGTTTGCACCTGCTGTGGCATCCGATGATGGAGTGTTCTTCACACCGAAATCTCTGGTAAAGATGATCGTGAATATCATCGAGCCGAATGCAGGTACGCTTCTGGATTGCGCATGCGGCAGCGGCGGTATGTTCGTACAGTCTGGCGATTTTGTGAACAGTAAGGGAATGTCCGCAAATAAAGCGATGACTTTTTATGGGCAGGAAAAAGTGGAATACAATGCGCAGCTGTGTCTTATGAATATGGCTGTTCATGGTCTGACCGGTGTTATTAAGTCAGGAGACGAGGCGAATACATTCTATTCCGACGCCCATCATCTCGAAGGAAAATGCGACTATGTGATGGCAAATCCGCCTTTTAATGTTGACAAGGTAAAAGCAAAATCCGCTCAGGACGCAGGAAGACTTCCCTTTGGAATCCCTGGAGTGAACAAATCGGAAGAGTTCGGGAATGCAAATTATCTCTGGATAAGCTACTTCTATGCATATCTGAATGAGAAGGGCAGAGCGGGTTTTGTTATGGCATCCTCTGCGACTGACAGCCAGGGCAAAGATAAAGATATAAGGGAAAAGCTTGTGAATTCTGGCGATGTCGATGTGATGATAAGCGTTGGAAATAACTTCTTTTATACCAAGTCGCTGCCGTGTTCCCTCTGGTTCTTTGATAAGGGGAAGAAAGCGGCACTGAAGGATAAGATTCTTTTTATCGATGCAAGAAACTATTATACCGTGGTGGATCGAACCCTTAATGAGTGGAGCGAATGGCAGCTTAAGAACATGAACGCCATAGTATGGCTTTATCGAGGAGATGTGGATAAATACAGCAGTCTTCTTGAGGAGTATCATAGCGTACTTGGTGATGGCGAGTTTTCTGATATAAAGTCGCAGTGCGAAGATAAGATCACAGAGCTTAAGAACGAGGCAAAGACCGCAGTAGAAGCAGCTGCAAAGAAAGATAAGAAAAAGACGCAAGGTGAATATGACGAAAAGATAGCGACAGCAGAAGAACAGCTTACAATTGCGAAAGAGGCTGTGTGGCTTTACGAAAAGTTCGGAGATGGCGTTTATGAAGATATCCCCGGACTCTGCAAGATTGCTACCATCTCAGAAGTAGAAGAGAAGGGCTGGAGTCTTACTCCTGGAGCGTATGTTGGCGTTGCTCCTGTGGAGGACGATGGCGTGGACTTTGCGGAACGCATGAACGAGATACATGACGAATTGCAGAAGCTTCAGGCAGAGAGCAACCGACTGATGGATACCATTACGAAAAAATGGAAGGAGCTGGGTATATGAGCATAACATTTGATCGTCTTGTACAGAATGTTGAAAAAGTACATGATGTTACAACCTCGACCGCAAAGGCTGCGGTAAATCAGATGCTTACTATCCGTAACTGGGCTATAGGTTATTATATCGTTGAATTCGAACAAAACGGTAAGGATAGATCGGAATATGGCTCACATTTGCTTGAAAACCTGTCACAGAGGCTGAATATCAAAGGACTTGGAAGACTTCAATTGAATTTGTGTAGGATTTTTTACCAGAAATACCCACAGATTTGTTCGACAGCGTCTAACAAATTGAAATCTATAGGAGGTATAAAGGAACTTCCTATGATTACGGAAAATGTGACTGGTGATGAGATTTGTTCGACGGCGTCTAACAAATTCCAGACTGACCCGGAAATGCTTATCAGCAGGCTTTCTTTTTCGCATATACGGGAGATTATGGCAATTGATGATCCATTCGAGAGATTCTTTTATGAATTTGAATGTATGCGTGGGACATGGAGTGTGAAAGAACTGCGTCGTCAGATTAGTACTAATCTGTACTTTAGAGCCGGTGTCAGTAAGAAACCGGAACTCCTTCTTGAAAAAATAGAACAAAGTGATTTGGCGACTGTCATGACAGTAAAAGAACCTTTTGCCCTGGAGTTCTTAGGTCTCAATGCTAATATGGCAATTGACGAAAACGATCTTGAAAATGCTTTAATGGATCATCTACAGGAGTTTTTGCTTGAGCTTGGGAAAGGGTTCTGCTTTGAAGCACGGCAGAAGAGAATCCTTATTGATGATGAGTATTTCTTTATTGACTTGGTATTTTACAATAGAATCCTTCACTGCAATGTGATTATTGAACTAAAAGATGAAAAGTTCACACACGAGAACTTCGGTCAACTCAATTCATATGTGGCATATTACAAGGAAAATGAAATGAACCCCGGAGACAATCCGCCTGTCGGTATTTTACTGTGTACGCAGAAAGGACCAAAGATGGTGGAGTATGCACTTTCCGGCATGGACAATCAATTATTCGTTTCCACATATATGCTCCAATTGCCTGATAAAGACCAGCTTAAAGAGTTTTTGATTGAGCAGATGGAGGAGATGGGAAAATGAGTGAGTCAAAGATAGTACGAGTGTCTTTTAAGGCACCTTTACAACCGGGGGATACCGCAGAAGTCACAGTTGGATGTAGGGCAAACAACCCCGATATCTGTAAAAATAATGGTATTCCTGATGTATGCGCATTTGAGAGAGCGGATGGAATTTGTAAAAAACCATCGAAAGCATGGAAAAAACAGTTTATTGCATTAAGTATGGAGGACAATCATGGTTCTAAGTGATATATGCGAATTAATAGTAGATTGTCCGCATTCTACAGCAAAGGATGAAGGTGCTGGTTATCCACTAATCAGAACGCCTAACATTGGAAGGGGAAGGCTTATTCTTGATGATGTTCATCGCGTATCAAAGGATGTTTATGACAAAAGAAATGCAAGAGCAGTTCCACAGGATGATGATCTGATTCTTGCGAGAGAAGCACCCGCTGGAAATGTTGCGATAGTGAAAAACGGTGATAAAGTTTGCCTAGGACAGAGAACAGTTTTAATCAGACCGGATAAGAATAAAGTATACCCGGATTTTTTAGCATATTATATTCTCGCACCAGAGCAGCAGTATGAGCTTCTTGGGACAGCCAATGGAGCAACAGTAGCGCATGTGAACATTCCGGTAATTAGATCGCTTCCAGTTGATTTGCCAAATATGGAAGTACAACATAAGTGTGCGGATATTCTTAAGGCTTATGATGACCTCATCGAAATCAATCAGAGGCAGATAAAGCTTCTTGAGGAGGCTGCGCAGCGACTATATAAGGAGTGGTTTGTTGATCTACGCTTTCCGGGACATGAGGATGCCAAGATTGTGGATGGTGTGCCGGAAGGATGGGATAAAGCAAAAGTTACCGACCTACTGGAAATCAAATATGGCAAAGACCATAAGCAACTAAAGGATGGCGATGTTCCTGTATATGGATCAGGTGGAGTGATGCGCAAAGTCCAACCTACGCTGTATTCAGGAGAGTCTGTTTTGATTCCGAGGAAGGGGTCTCTGAACAATATACTATATGTTGATGGGGATTTTTGGACTATAGATACGATGTTTTATTCGATTCCACAATTAAAAGATGTGGCGAAATATTCCTATCTCTTTCTTAGAAGTTTGGATATGTATTCCTTCAATATAGGAGCGACAGTTCCTAGCATGACCACAAAAATACTTAGTGGGATGGATATAGTGTTACCTGGGGATTGCATTCGCAGAATGTTTGAAGAAAGCCTATCGCCAATATTTGATAAAATGAAGCTTCTTAAACAACAAAATGAATCCTTGACTGAAGCCCGCGACCGCCTTCTACCGAAACTGATGTCGAAAGAGATAAAGGTCTGATATATTTTATGATACTGCAAAGGGGGACAACCTATGCATGAATATTCCGAAAATGAAATGGTGAGAGACGGTGCCGCCGAGCTATTGCATGATGAGCTGGGCTGGGATACCGTCTATGCCTATGACAGGGAGACCCTCGGGGAGGATGGTACTCTGGGGCGTTCATCGTATAAAGATATTGTCCTGTGGAGATATTTCAGGGAAGCACTGAAAAAACTGAATCCGTGGATTGTTCCTGAGCAGTTGAAAGAGGCGGAGCAGACGATGGCTGCATATCTTTCAACATCTTCACTCTTGCAGATCAATGAGGAAAAGTACCTCCTTATCCGGGACGGCATACCCGTGACCGTGAAGAAGGATGGGAAGACCACAACAAGGACTGCGCAGGTGATCGATTTCAAGGAGCCTGACAAGAATAGTTTCCTTGCTGTGTCAGAGATGAAGATACATGGGGAACTGTACCGCAGGAGGACTGATATCGTAGGCTTTGTAAATGGTCTGCCTTTGCTTTTTATTGAACTGAAGAGAAATGATGTCGATGTGGAGAATGCATACACGCAGAATTACACCGACTATCTTGATACGATACCGCAGCTGTTCTATTACAACGCATTCCTTATGCTCTCAAACGGAATGGAGGCAAAGGTAGGGACTCTCGGCAGCAAGTATGAATTTTTCCATGAGTGGAAGAGACTATCGGAAGATGACGAAACGGGATCAGTACAGCTTGCCACAATGCTCCGGGGTATCTGCAGGAAGGAGAACTTCCTTGATATCTTTGAGAATTTCATCCTGTTTGATCATTCGGATGGAAGAACCGTAAAGATTCTGGCTCGAAACCATCAGTATCTCGGTGTTAACGAAGCCGTTGAAGCATACCGCGAGAGGGAACTCCGCAATGGTAAGCTCGGTGTATTCTGGCATACACAAGGAAGCGGAAAGAGCTATTCCATGCTGTTCCTTGCGCAGAAGATTCGTCGTAAGTTTTCTGGTTCCCCGACAATCGTTGTGCTGACTGATCGTGAGGAATTGAACAAGCAGATAGCGGGAACATTTGAAGCCTGCGGACTGCTCGGTAAGGCGAAAGGGAAGCAGTTCATGGCTACAAGCGGATTTGATCTTGTGGGTAAACTGCATGGGAATCCCAGCTTTGTCTTTACTCTGATCCAGAAGTTCAACAGACCGGATGAACCGCCTATAACCCCGGATCACGATATTCTTATAATGTCGGACGAGGCGCATCGAAGTCAGTATGGGGTGTATGCCGATAATATTGAAAAACTACTGCCGACAGCATCACGCATAGGCTTTACAGGTACTCCGCTATTATCTTCTAACGAGATTACCGCGCGTACCTTTGGCGGATATATCTCTGTGTATGATTTCAAGCGTGCGGTTGATGATAAGGCAACGGTGCCGCTTTATTATGAGAACAGGGCTGACAAGCTGAAAGAGCTAAAGAACCCGGACATTACCGAGAAGATACTCGATGCTATCGAGGCAGCAGACCTTGATCCTGACCAGCAGGAGAAGCTGGAGCATGAGTTTGAGAAGGAGATACATATCTTAAGCGCAGAGCCGAGGCTTCGTGCGATTGCAAAGGACTTTGTGGGACACTACAGCAATCTTTGGACTACAGGAAAGGCTATGTTCGTTTGCCTGAATAAGGTGACAGCTGTAAAGATGTATAACTTTGCCCAGGAATACTGGAAGGAAGAGATAGAGATACTTGAAGCTGCGGTAGCAAATGCTGCATCGGATCAGGAACAGCAGGAGCTACAGAAGAAGCTGAAATGGATGAAGGACACGGAAATGTGTGTTGTTATCTCCCAGGAGCAGAACGAGATCCAGACCTTCAAAAAATGGAAGCTGGATATTAAGCCGCATCGTGAAAAGATGGAGAAGAGGGAGCTTGATAAGGAATACAAGGATCCCGACAGCAATTTCCGTATTGTTTTTGTCTGCGCAATGTGGCTCACGGGCTTTGATGTGAAGACGTTGTCATGCCTGTACCTTGATAAGCCCCTCAAAGCGCATACCCTTATGCAGACCATCGCAAGGGCGAATCGTGTGGCAGCAGGAAAGAGCAACGGACTGATCGTAGATTATGTGGGGATAGTCAAGGCTCTCGAATCTGCGCTGAATGACTATACACGGAATAAAAGCGGTACTACGACCGTTAATCCTACAGTTGATAAGGAAGAACTAATAAAGAAGATAATCGAGGCTATTGCCGGAGCAAAGCAGCTCTTTAAGGATAATGGCTTTGATGTCGCAAAGCTCATAGCGGCAAAGCATCTGGAGAAACTTCAGTATGTCGCTGATGGTGCTGAGGCTATGTGTTCAAGCCCGGAGACAAAGAAAACATTCACCACATATGCAGGTGAGATAAGCAGGTATATAAAATATCTCAATCGTGACGATGTTCCGCAGGAGACCAGGACAGAAGCTGACGCCGTACTTGCAATACTTCGGCAGGTCAACAATAAGCGGAAGCATGTGGATAATACGGATCTTATGGTGGAGATAAACAGCATCATAAACGAGAACATAGAGATTGACCGTATCGAGGGAGAGGGTCTCGTTGAATCAAAGCAGTTTGATATCAGCCAGATTGACTTTGACCTTCTGGCGGCGGAATTTGCCAAGGTGAAACGGAAGAACCTGCTCATAAAGGATCTTGATGTCCTTGTTCAGACACGCATAGAAAAGATGATGGCTGTGAACCCGAACAGGATCGATTATTATAAGCGGTATATGGAGATCATCGATCAGTACAATTCCGAGCAGGACAGAAGTGCCATAGAAAAGACTTTCATGGAACTGATGAACCTTGCACAGAGTATGTCTGAGGAGGAGCAGCGGTATGTGCGTGAGGGCTTTTCGAATGATGAGGAGCTTTCTATCTATGACCTGCTGTTTTCAGATAACCTCAGTAAATCTGATATCAAGAGCATAAAGTCAATGTCCGTAGAACTTCTGGCAAAGATCAAGGAGAGGATCGCCACACTGGATCACTGGACGGATAAGGAAGAAACAAGGGCTGCGGTCGAGGTCGTTATTCGAAATATCCTGTGGAATGATATCCCGGAGAGCATGTTTGAGCGTTTGGAGATGTATCAGCGCAAGATTTATGAATACGTGTACTCGCATTATAAAGAAGCGGCAGCATAACAAAACAAAACCAGGAGGATTACCATCATGTCAAAGTTGAACATTGATCAGAAGAATGTGAGGACGCTTTTCAGCGAGAAGAAAACGGATTTTCTGATACCTGATTATCAGAGACCATATGCGTGGGGAGAAAAGGAGTGCCAGACCCTATGGGATGACCTCTTTCTCTTTGTATTCCCGGATGATGATTGTGACAAATTCAACAGCGATAATGATGAGTATTTTTTAGGTCCCATAGTTACATTTATGAATGAAGATGGGAAGAAGGAAATCATAGATGGTCAGCAGCGTTTGACCACGCTTATGTTACTGTTGCGCGCTTTTTATGCGAAGTACGGAAAAATGATGGATGATAAGTCTGTTAAAACAAGCAAGCTGATAGAGCAATGCATCTGGAAAACAGATGAATTTGGTGATCCTGATAAAACGGCATTGAAGATAGACTCTGAGGTTGCTACAGACAAGGATAAGGATGAATTTCTCAATATTCTTAAGTCTGGCATAGTGAATGATGATGATAAGAGTGCTTATGCCTCCAACTACAGGTTCTTCCAGAACAAAATAAATGAGTTCCTAAATGCTTACCCTGCCTGGTTTTCGCTCTTCCCAATCAGACTGATGAATAACTGTATCCTTCTTCCTATTGAGGCTGAGTCGCAGGATACCGCGCTAAGGATATTTTCAACGCTGAATGACAGGGGGAAGCCACTGTCAGATGCAGATATTTTTAAGGCTCAGTTTTACAAGTATTACTCCAAGAAGGGCGAGAAGGATGTTTTTATTCAGAAATGGAAGGATCTCGAAGTGCTTTGTGATTCCATTTTCAGTCCGGCATCCGGGACGTCCATGGACGAAATCTTCACAAGATATATGTACTATGAAAGAGCGAAGCAGGGGAATAAGTCGTCCACAACAGAGGCTTTGCGTAAGTTCTATGAGAAGAACAGCTATACTTTATTGAAAAACGATCAGACCTTTGAAAACCTCATTGATCTAGCGGATTTTTGGAATGATGTACAGAATCAGAGCGTGGAAAGGTTCTCGGACAGAATTCTTCGTAGACTTTTTGTGCTTAACTATGCACCGAATGGAATGTGGACTTATTTTGTATCGGTATATTACATGGCAAATAAGGATGCTGATGGAAGTCTTGACGATGAGAAGTTCTATGAATTCCTAAACAGGATCATTGCATTTATTTGGGCATATGCGGTTACCAATCCTGGTGTGAATGCCCTTCGTACTCCCGTTTTTGCAGAGATGATAAATATTGTGAATGGTAAAGAGGTGACTTTCTCGGATTTTATGTTCCAGACGCAGCAGGTACAGAATTCTTTCCAGAACTACTCATTCAGCAATAACAGAACCATTACAAAGTCGATGCTTACATGGTGGGCTTTTCAGGATGATGATCAGCCGTTGCTCCCGATTGAGACAGTCCTAGAGATTGAACACATCTTTGCCAAGAACCGTCAGGATAAGGAGCATTCGTTATCTAACTCTCGCAATCTTGAAGCCTTGGGCAATAAGGCTCTGTTGGAAAAAAGGATCAATATTCGAGCCTCCGATTATAAGTTTGGTGATAAGAAAAAATACTATGTTGGGTTCGAAAATGCGAGAAAACAGAAGAAGGAAGGAACCAAGATCAAAGAACTAACGGATCTTGCAGCTACAGCAAATGATTTTACAGAGTCAGATATTGTTCAGCGTAACGCCAAGATGATATTTGGATTCATCGAATTTATGAAAACGAACGGATTGCTAAGTGTGGACTAAGATCCGGCAGACACAATAATGGGGCTGTATGGAGTTTGACTATGAACCGAGAAGAAACAGCAAGAAATAAACACAGATCAGGGAACAACTGCGCAGTATCCGTGTACTCCACATTCTATGACAAGGTATCTGGATTAGCTCCGATGCCAAGGAGTGAGGGCGGCAAATGCGGAGCGGTTCTTTCTGCGGAAAAGGTGCTAAGTCAACTCGGCCATAGTACAGAGGGTTTTGACCAGAAGTTTCTTGAACTGTTTGGCTCCCTTAAGTGTGCTGAACTGCGAAAAGGAAAGTACCCCTGCAATGATCTTGTGGGAACCGCAGCAAGAATGGCTGAAGAGATGGTAGAAGGATGATGGGTATATGGGTGAATGTCGCAGATGGTCGGAGGGCGATCCGATTTTGGAAGAATACCACGATCATGAGTGGTGCAAGATAAATCATGATGATGATTTCGAGTTCATGATGCTTTGCCTTGAGGGCGCAAGCGTGGGACTTTCGTGGAAGACCATTATGCATAAGAAAGAGGCATACTGCGAAGCATTCCACGATTTCAAAATTGATGCATGTGCGGAGATGACGGATGAGGAGCTGGAGAAGCAACTTGATAACCCCGACATTATCCGTAACAGAAATAAGATATTCAGCGTCCGAAAGAATGCACAGGTGGTGAAGAAGCTGCAGGAGGAATTCGGCTCTTTTGACGCCTATCTGTGGTCGTTTACGGATGGTGAGCAGATTGACGGACATTGGAAAACTCCGGCTGAAGTGCCGACAGAATCAGATATCTCTGTAGCGATGAGCAAGGATATGAAAAAGCGAGGGATCGGTTTTGTGGGAGCTGTGATAACGTACTCATTTCTCCAGGCGATTGGCATCGTGAACGATCATCTGGATGACTGCGAGTATAGATAAAAAAGACGTTTGATGAAGGAGGAACAAAAAAATGCAAAGAGTAGCAGATTTCTTAAAAGAAGCACAGACCTATTATCTGGCAACGGTTGAGGGAGACCAGCCGAGAGTCAGACCTTTCGGAACAGTCCACATCTTTGAGGATAAGCTGTACATCCAGACCGGGAAGGTAAAGGATGTTTCAAAGCAGATCCACGCCAATCCGAAGGTTGAGGTCTGCGCATTTAAGGACGGAAAATGGCTCCGTGTGGCTGGTGAGCTTGTGGAAGATGACAGACTTGAAGCCCGTCAGTCGATGCTTGATGCATATCCTTCGCTCCAAAGCATGTACAAGGCTGATGACGGTAATACAGAAGTATTCTATTTCAAGAATGCCACAGCTACATTCAGTTCCTTTACATCAGAGCCTGAGGTTGTGAAGTTTTGAGAGGAGATCAGCGATGAATGTTGCTGTACGTTATTGTTCTCTTCATGGGAACACGAAGGCTATAGCTGAGGAGATTGCTGAAGCTGTAGGAGTAGAGGCAGTCTCGATAAACGATGAGCCTGAATTGAAAGAGTATGTGGATGTGCTATTCCTTGGAGGAGCACCATACTGGTCGATTATGGATCCGGCTTTAGAGGAATATGCCAAAAACCTGCAGCCTTCAATGGTGGGAACGGTTGTCCTTTTTACTACATCGAACTGGTCGAGAAGGACGGCTATTGGATTGCGTGATATTTTTGAAAAGCGTGGGATCACTGTTGCTCCCGGACATTTTTATGCTCATATGTCACAGATACAGCAACGGAAAAACGCTGCCAGGGAGTTTGCGAAGAGTACGGTTGCGGCTCTTGAAAAATCAAATAATGTATCTAAAAATACGGGGCTCATCCCAGAACTGAGGACAGAGGCTGCAACAGTTGGTGCTATTGGCGTGGGCATTGTTCTGATCATAACTGCACTTGCAATGGTGTTCAGAAAAAGAAGGTATGTATAAAGCCCCTGTGTCGCGTTTTCAGGACTCACCAGCGGACAATTCCACAACAAGCTCCTTTTTATCGCGACACGTGCGATATTTACATTGCGCGAAACAATCTCTATAATTTCATATAGTACTATTGACCCATGCACCTGAAAAAGAAGTAAGGCAGGAGTGAAAAAGTAGCAAGGAATCGATTTTCTAATGAACCTCTTACCGCATAACAAAAAAGCATATAATGCTGTAAAGAAGCATCTGAAAACTTCAAACAGAACCTGTGTCATTCATCCAACCGGCACCGGAAAGAGCATGATCGCCCTTCAGCTGATCGAGGATAATCCCAATAGCCGCATCCTCTATATTACATCGGTGGCTACGAACCTTCTGGAGTTCTGGGATAAGGTGGATGCACTGAATCATGTAAATGCTTACCACGCTGCTTACAGGATGGTGCTGTCTCTATCCAATATTCCGAAGTACATCGGTACTGAGTTTGAGGGTGAGCTGGACGGCGCAGAGCTCTCAGATGACGATGATGAATCGGATCGCATGACGGATGAAGAGCGGGAGGATATGCTGAAGAAAGCGACTGAGGTTGATGAAACATATCTGGAAGGACCGCTCATCCAGTTCTGTCTTTACGCAGGGCTTGAAAACCTGCTCCCGGACTTCGACCTCATCATCGTGGACGAATTTCATCGCGCCGGTGCTACCAAGTGGGAGAAGAAAGTACAGCGGATACTGGATGAGAACAGTTCCGCAAAGGTCGTAGGATTATCCGCTACACCGAACCGCATGGACGGCAAGGATATGCGGAGTCTTTTCAATTACGATGTGGCTTCCGAGATGAAGCTGAGTTCCACCATCGCAGGCGGCTTGCTTCCATTGCCACACTACTGGCTGGGGCGTATCGAGATCGATAAGATCAATTTTGATGACCCTGATGACGATGGCATCCAGGATCAGACAAGAAAAAGACGAAAAGGAACAAAAGATAAGCTCCGCAAGAAAGGCTATCCAAATGTGGCAAAGCGTCACCTGGAAGCCGGTATTGGACTTCGGGAGGCATTTCAGGAAGCATTCATCCCGGAGAACGCCATACACGGAAAATTTATCGTATTTTGCAGGACGATCCGCAACACGAGGGTATTGAAGCGTGCTTCTGAGGAGTGGTTTGACTGGGTAGATGAGGTTCATCGATATGAGATGCACAGCCAGGACAGAAACGGTTATAGTGAGTTTATCAATGACGATTCTGATTCCCTCCGCTTACTCTTCGTGGTCGATATGCTGACCGAGGGCGTTCATATGGATGATTTGGATGGTGTGATAATGATCCGTCCTACAGAGTCAGAGCGGATATACTTCCAGCAACTTGGCCGGGCCCTGGCTGTAACAACACATCGTGAACACCCTTTAATCTTCGATGTGGTATCCAATGCATCCGTCATGAAGGGCGGCATGGACTTCTGGAAAGATGTCGGAACCGAAATGGGAATGGAAGAGAGCGATATGGACAAGTTCTTCCATATCACAGCCGAGGCGGCAGACTTCATCGCATATCTGGAAGAGACAGAGTACGATTACTACGGAGCCATGAAGGCGTTCTATGAAGAACATGGTCATCTGTACATACCTCCAAAGTATGAGGTCGATGGACATGATGTTTATACCGAATTCTGTAAAATCCGTGGTCGCCGTAACCAGCTGAGTCAGGAGTTCCGGGAGAAATATGAAGCCATAGGAATGGACTGGGAGATCACCTATCAGTGGATGAAGGGTTTCTGGGCAGCACAGGCGTATTTTGAGAAGCATGGAAACCTTGACGTGCCGAGTACATACGAACCTACGGATCCAGAAAACGGCGTATGGCTGTATCAGTTCCTGAAACGCTGCAAGGAGAAAAAGGATCTGATGTGTGAGAGGCAGATCATGATGCTCGACAGTATCGGTATGGACTGGACAGTTATCGATCCGTGGGAAGAGAAGTTCCAGGAGCTGGTTGAATATCGATCACAGTACGGCAATTGCGATGTGCCGGGCGACTATGGTGCTCTTGGATTCTGGGCAAGTAAACAGCGGGAGAGAAAGCCTGATGATGAGAAGATTGCAAGACTGGATGGCATCGGATTCGAATGGGACGGCAGGGTAAGCCGGGGTCGTAATGCATGGCGTGTTGGAGAGGCACATGCCCTGGAGTATTTTGAAAAGCAGGGGAACCTTAAAGTGCCTGCCGGATTTAAATGCTCCGATGGCTATAAGCTCGGCAACTTTGTGAAGAATATCCGCCGTGACGGAAGGTTTGAAGAACTGGAAAAGTCAGTAAAGAAGCTGAAAAGAATGAGCGAGGACAAGCCTCAAAAAAGGTATGTGCGCAAATATATAAAGTTTCAAAATGGGGAGTAAATATCCACCCTGTCCCCGTGAAGGCTGATAAATAAAGAAAAAACGAGCGATGTAATGAACCCAAAAGGGCTGCTACGGACGCAAATCCGGCGGCTCTTTTTTGATGGATTTTAATATGACTACTCGCTTGGTTTCGGTTTCAGTTGCGCTGATTGGAATAGAAAGAAGGTGATGGAAATGGATCGTAGCGAGGAGAATAGTGAGAACCACAGGAGGGAAAAAGGCGAGATAAACACAGAAAAAAGTCAAGGCGGTAGACTGGCGGAAGAGTAGGTACATTCCGTAGCAAAATGGGTATGGAACGGTGCTTATTCTTTGTGCTGATCTGCCAGAGAAAGCCGCAGAATCGCCCGATTAATTCTACGGTTTTTCACAAAATAATACGGAATTGATCGTGGATATGAAAGGCATAAGACGGTAATATGACACTGCCTTGGAAGAGAAATTTCCCGCACCATTTTAACATAAGAAGGAAAGCGGATACAGGAAGCTTTTTCACACCGGCAAAGAAGCCCGAGATAAGCCCAAGACAGATCCGAGACAGTTCCGAGATGAGACGGAATGAACGGGCAAAAACGAGACGGAGAGTAGTCAAGTGTGGCCAAGGTAAAACAGACAAAACCAGACAAGGAGGTTATAGGTATGGACAAGGCAAGAGAAGCAGTTCAAAGCGCTGAGGCGGTAGAAGCGGCTGAAGAAGTCATCGAGCAGAGCTTGGAACCGGTAGCCGGGGAAAAAGAGACAACGGCAGAAGAGCTGGATAAGGACTCATCAGAAAAGCCGGATTCAATGAATTTTGAAGATGAGATGAACTATGCTGCGGCAAGGGAGATCATGAACACGCTGATGAAGCAGAACCTGCTGACGGAAGAGGAGGTGGATGAAATCGATGCGTTTCTGCAGGAAAAGTTCTCCCCGGTTTTCGCTTCGCTCATTGCGAAGTACCCGGCTTTTTAAGAATGAGTCCCAAGTAACCCAGCAACCCGTTCCATCCCTGTGGCCATCAGAGGAGTGTGTCGTAACTAAGATAAGTAAGCGCACCAGCTCTGAAGCTCACAGGCTTGGAACATCACAAAGATGAATAAGGAAGGTAATCATATGGCAAAGAAAGTAACAACGATTCCGGCAACGCTGGATAAGAACACCTCAAAGCCTATAGGGTCAGCGACCATCAGGCGAGTGGCAGGGTACGCCCGCGTTTCAACGGACAACGATGACCAGATTAACTCCTACGAGGCACAGGTCGATTACTACACGGAGTACATCAAAAACAGAGCTGACTGGATCTTCGTGAAGGTCTACACGGACGATGGAATCAGCGGAACCTCCACGGCAAAAAGAACAGGCTTTAACACAATGGTGGAGGATGCGTTGAAGGGGAAGATAGACCTCATCGTTACGAAGTCGGTTTCAAGATTCGCCCGGAACACCGTGGATTCCCTCTCAACCATCAGAGAACTGAAAGACAACGGCATCGAGGTGTACTTCGAAAAGGAAAACATCTGGACATTCGATTCCAGCGGAGAGCTTCTCCTGACCATCATGAGTTCCTTATCGCAGGAGGAGAGCCGGAGCATTTCACTAAACGTAACATGGGGAGTTCGGAAGGGAATGCAGGATGGCAAGGTTCATGTAGCCTTCAGCAGCTTTTTGGGCTATGACAAAGGACCGGACGGAAACCTTGTAATCAACGAGGCGCAGGCGGATGTGGTGAGACGGATCTACGCTTTTTACATCCAGGGGATGGCACTTTCAGGCATTGCAAAAAGGCTGAACGAGCTTGAAATACCGACACCTATGGGTGGCAAGGAATGGAGTACCTCATCGATAGAAAGAATTCTTAAAAACGAGAAATACAAAGGGGATGCGCTGCTCCAGAAAACCTACACGCCGAATTACCTGACAAAGAAAAAGAGGATAAACCAGGGCGAGGTCCCGCAGTACTACGTGGAGGGAAACCATCCTGCCATCATCAATCCTCTGGTCTTCGATTGGGTGCAAAAAGAGACTGAATCGAGAGGATCGAATTACAGCGGTAAGCACATTTTCAGTTCAAGGTTTATCTGCGAAAAGTGCGGCAGCATTTTAGGACGTAAGGTTTGGCACAGCAAAGAGAGTTACAAAAGATACGTCTGGCAGTGCATCGGCAAGTACGCTATTGACAGGAAGAGGCTGAAGAAAAACAGGTATGAGGGTTGCATAGCGAATCCGATAGAGATGCACCTCATCCCCGACTTTTCCGACACCTCCGACACATCCGATTCCACTGATCCTGCCTTCCCCACTTCAACCGAAGACACTGTGGTCATCGAGGACGGCTTGTCCGCCATTGAAGCTGGGGAGGTTGAGATGGTTGAGCAGGAGATGCCTGAAGCACCGGGAGCAGAGCAGACGGAAGCACAGGAAGGACAGGAGACGGCAGAAGCGGTTGAAGCGGCGGCAGAAGCAGACGCTGAACCGATCATGAGGAAGGTAAGCAGGAGTAAAAAGCTCATTTGCCCGACAACGAGCATCCATGAAGAGGATTTGGAGAAAGCATTCTTAAAGGCCGTAAACAGGCTCCTTCAAGGGCGCGAAGCTGCCATCGCAGCGTTTGAGCTTGCCAAGGCTACGATCTTTGACACCAGCGCATTGGAGATCGACCTTGTTTCGGTAAACGCCGAGATTAGATCCACATCCCAGAGGATGAAGCTGATCGGAAGCGAGAACACGAATCCTGATGGGTACGGCATCCATTCCACCATTTCCACGGCTAACTTTTCAAACTTCGGCAGCTCTGAAGATGTAGAGGTTGGAACGGATGACGCGGATGACGATGAGAACAGCGGTGCAGGAACCGGAGCGGATGTCACCTACATGGACGTAACTAGTAGCGCAGAAAACGAAGCGAGGACGGCAATCCGCATGAGACTGGAAGAGGCAAAGCAGAGGCAGCTGAAGATTAGGAAAAAGATCAAAGACAAGAGGAAGAGAAAAGTGACCGTTGACGAGTTCCTCGCAAAGCTGAAAGAGAACCGCGGAAGGGTTGAGGAATTCTCCCCGGAGCTCTTCTGCAGCCTGGTAGACTTTGCAACGTACAAGAGCAACAGAGATAACACCAAGGAGCTCACCTTCACATTCCTGAATGGGCAGGAGATCAAGGTGACGGTTTAAAGCCTGCTCCTTCCAATCCCACCACTCACTGTGGTTATCACAGTCCCAGACATCCGACTTAACTCTTAGAGGGTGAGAGGGGCAGGATTCCAAACAACCGAATAGAACATGAACACGCTCCCTGTTGGCAGAAATGCTGATGGGGAGCTTTTTTGCGTTGTAAGACACTCTTTTCTTGCAATCTCTGAACCTTTACGGTAAAGGATAAGAACACAAGACCTTTCCATCCAACCGCTGGGGTACAGGGTAGAAGAGGGGAAGCACAGGAGCAGATGTGGTCATCGACACAGCAGGAGCGGAAGTTGGGCACTTGGAAAGGAAGAAAGGGAACAGCGGATGATCGAGATGTCCCTCAAAAATCAACTCCTTCAACATACACCCGAAAACCCCGCAAAGCCGCTGGATAAGGGCACTCGTAGAATGTATGAAAGGGTGAAAATACTGCACTCAAACTGTTGCAGAAACGGATGTTGGAAGGACAGAACGGGAACGGAGAATGTACACTGCGGAATGTACCTATTTTAGGGCAATACAGCCGCCTTTCTATCGGATTGTAGCGTCGAGTAGGTTGGTGCAATAAAACGGGAACGGAGAATGTACAAAGCCGCTGCTTATCGCGGCTCATAGGAATTCCACTGCTTAACTTCCAAAGAACCCAAACAGAAGATTTGAAGAGAGTCTCATCAGTGAAGTCCATCAAAAATAAAAACCGACGATCGTATTTCGTAGAATACTGATTCTGAGAATATTCATTGTGGCTAACCACACTGATACCCTCCCTTTAAAGAGGATGAAGATAATAACAGATTATGAATCAAAAGATTACAGATAACCACAAACAGAATAAAGAGGGCGCTACCGCGAACATGGCATCAAAGTTTCGTGCATTCATAGTCGGATTAACCCCGGCAACCATCTTCAAGTATACACTCGTCAGTACTGTTGTTGTGGCCTTAGCCGCTGGCATTATCTACTACACCGCTACAGATGAGAAGCATGTGAACATCGACAAGGTTGAAACGGCAACAGTCGTATTATCTGGATCAGATGATCTGGGTGGGATA
>JAFUVF010000102.1 GCA_017483735.1 Lachnospiraceae bacterium
AAGTGCGTGCATCATATGCGCCAGGAACATTGTCCTTCTTTTGTAAACTCAAAGGATCAACCCTATCGTCCGTTGCTTTAGCTAATATAGCCGTGAAAAGAATATACCTAAACGCTTTAGCTTCATCAGTTGTTAAGATTTTCTTTATTTTAGCGCCCAATTCATCTTTTATTTCTTTAGAATTTTCTACTGCATCAAGAAGAATTTGCGTCGCTTTATTCTTGTCTACGACTAATGTTGTATTCTCAGTTTCTGACATAATCGGGATGAGCTTTTGTTTGTCCGATATTACATCTATAACCATTTTACATACAGCCTCTGCTAAATTACACGGTACCGCATTTCCTATTTGGGTAAACGCAGTGGACTGTGGTCCACTAAAGACATAAGAATCAGGGAATGTTTGAAGCCTAGCCGCCTCCTGGAGAGTAAGCCTGCGGAGGTAAGTTGGCACTTTAAACTTTCCAATATTGGATGAGTCTGAGCTAATAAGCTCAAAATAGTGTTCTACCCATGGCTTTTGCCCTTCATAGAGAGCTTTTTCATCAACAATAGGAGTTTTATTTCCCCCCATAGATGCAGGAAGAGTCGCGCTATACCCATCCAAATCCAATGGACGTCCCATTCCGTTAAAAAGCATTCCTGAATATGCCGAATTGCGCAATACGGGCTTTTTCGCCAAGGTTATCTTTGCATTACAAAGACCCTTATTATTCCCAGAACCTGCTTTGTCCATCTGTTTTAATATCTCTCCCACTGATGGAGATGAAGCTTTATAAGGCTCCATCATTAATTCTAAATTCGGAACCATATCATTTTTGTCCCGGAAGCCAACAAAAAACACACGCTCTCGCGCTTGGGGCACATTAAAATCGGATGCATTTAATACCACATAATTAACAGCGTAGCCTTCTTTGCGAAATGTTTTCAGTAATTGTTCTCTAACATTCTTCCATCTTGAAATTTCGGCAAGCGCTTTAACATTCTCCATGATAAAAGCCTTGGGCTTTACTATTGAGACTATTTTGGCGTAAGTCCATACTAATTGACTCCGCTTATCCTCTGCATCCATTTTCCCAGCGACAGAAAACCCTTGGCAAGGTGGGCCTCCTATTACAAGGTCAATATCAGAAAACCGTTTAATTTCTTCGATATGTTGGTTAACATCTCCGCAAACAATATGATTGCCGATGTTTAAACGATACGTTTCACACGCCTCTTTCATAGCATCGTTAGCCCACACAATATGAACTCCAGCATGAATAGCTCCTATATCTAAGCCTCCCGCCCCAGAAAAAAGTGATATGGCTCTTATGTCTTTACCCATAAATCTGAAGATTTATAACTTACAAATGTACATAAAATCTTGCGATTTTAGGCCAGTTACATAAAAATCAAGACCCCATACTATCTTTGTGGCAAAGCGGACATGGCATCACTGCCTGCCGCACGATAATATAAGTTTAACGGGCTTGGTGTCCCAAAATTTTGAATGCCTATGAGACAAGTATGCGGTCTTGACGTCCACAAAGATAGTGTCTTTGCGTGTATTCTCAATGAGAACGGCGTCGTTTTTCAAGAAAAATTTGGTGTGTTGACTCCGGAGCTGGAGCAATTGGCTGCTGCATTGCAGGAACATGAAGTCAGCGAAGTGTGTATGGAGAGCACCAGCATCTACTGGATGCCCGTGTGGAGGGTCCTGGAACCCTACGTTGGAGAACTGAAATTGGTCAATCCCTACTTCATCAAGCAGCTGCCGGGGAAGAAGAGCGATGTGAAGGATGCGGAATGGATAGCGACCTGCCTGCTGAAAGATCTTATACGCGGCAGCTATGTGCCTGCAGACATCATCCAGCAACTCCGACAGTACGATCGCCGCATATCGGATCTTAATGCTGAGTGCGTCCGTAAACTTGGCAAGCTTGACGCCGCGATGCAGCGCTGCAATATCCGAATCAGCAACTATGTGGCGACGACAGATGGAAAGAGTTACAAGGATGTCGTCCGCCTGATATCTGAAGGGATACGCGATCCTGCGGAACTTCTCAAAGTGATACACGGCCGCATCATCAACCGTGTCGGCAAGGATGTCATCCTGGCCTCCCTTACCGGCGTCATATCCGATACAGATATTGACGTGATAAGTCAATTGCATGAAGAGGTAGACCTCGCTCAGCGCCACAAGGACGAATGCCAGTCGAAAATGGACGCCATTTGCCAGAAGCACTTTCCGCAGCAGTTGAAGAATCTTCAGACCATACCGGGAGTCAAGGGCCGTTCGGCCACAGCCATTATAGCAGAAGTGGGCTCAGATGTATCATCCTTCCAAGATGCCGCCCACCTTGTGTCCTGGTGCGGACTGAAGCCGCGAAACGAGGACAGTGCCGGCAAGATCAAGGCGAGGAGCATCACGCACGGCAACCGGTACTTGCGAAAGGCGCTGATTGAATGTGCATGGGCAGCGTCCAAAACACAGGGATGTTATCTCAACAAGTTCAGTTATTATCAGACCGTGGTTCGCCGCAAGAACAAGATGAAGGTGCAGGTTGCCATAGCAAGGAAGATATTGACAGCCGTCTGGTATGTCTTGCGCGACCACGTCGCATACCGCGACTATAACTCCGATATTGCTCCGGCTGCTTAGTCGGTCGGCTCAATATATACCGCATACTGTAAGGTCACTATCTTTGTGGTGGTTCGTCCCCGGTTCACAAATTGGCTAACGCTCTATGCGGCTTAGGAGGCCTGTTTGAACCTCAGAGTTCGTAGAGGAAAGTGTTTTATTATCTCAACACCGACAATCCCTGTCGAAAGCACTGCTGCGCGCTCAAGTGATGCCATGTCCGCTCTTGCTCACTTCAGATAATATGGAAAACCTGATTTATAGAGGAAAGATAATCATTTTATTCCATTATTCCCTCTTCTGTGGCCACCTTCACTGAACTGCTCGCCGTCCGATTATCCTGCTCCAGCATAATCTTCACAGGAATTTTCTCCCTCACTTCCTCAATATGGCTGATGATTCCGACATGGCGGCCAGCCTTCTTCCGGAGTGTTTTCAGAGTATTGATGGCATTCTGGAGAGGTTCACCAGAGAGTGTTCCGAAGCCCTCGTCAATGAACAGCGTGTCCACTGACAGAGAATCCCCAATATCTGAAAGGGCCAGAGCCAGGGCAAGGGATACCAGGAAGCCCTCACCGCCGGAGCTAGTACAAGCTGGTCTCTTTTCGAATCCCTGATAGGCATCTTCAAGCAGGATCACAAAGGTCCCCGGGATCACCTCAAGGGTATAGCGGTCGGAGAGTTCCTTCATATAGAAATTGGCTGCGCTCACAAGGCTCCCGAGGACATAGCTCTGTGCAATCTTACGGAACTTCTTCCCTGTGCCATCCCCTATCATCTCATTCAGCTTAGCCCACTTGTCGCGCTCGATGCGAAGAGCATCAGCCTTAGCAGAGAGCTCGCCGGACTTCCGCTTGTTCTCTTCGTCGGTCTTGAGTTCACCTTCCAGAAGAGCTATCTCTCCTGTTTTACCAAGAATAGCTTCATCCATCTTCGCCTGTAAATCACGCAAAGACTCCACGGTTTCACCTTCGTCGAATGCCGGTTTCTTCTCAGCATGTTCCTTTATCTGTCTCTCA
>JAFUVF010000103.1 GCA_017483735.1 Lachnospiraceae bacterium
AATTTCTTATTGAGCTGCGGAGCGTCGTCTATGTTGCTGAGAATGGGATTGGGGATCCTATGGCGATGATGCGTTCCTTAGTTAAAGTTACTTCCCCGAAGAGTGGGGGCTGTCGAAGCTGGTGGAATTCCAATGTGATCTGTACCCAGGATCACTGCAAAGTATTTTTTTAAAAGAGGTTTGTCAGTCAATAAAAGCGTACTTGCGTAAAGAATAACAAGTTTTAGGGGATAAGTGCGCCTTTATTGGCTGATTAGCCATGAAATATTATAGCGAGAGGAGCATAAGCCTATGGCAAAACGAAAAGGAGTCGATGAGCTTGTAAAATGCGAGTTTCATGACACGGTGTTTTATATCTCAAACGAGGTTCTTGCGGAAGTTCTTTTGCGGATGCCGTATAAGGGAAGAAATTATTACCGGTATCCGGAGGCGGCAGAGCTTTACGGTATCAGTGAAGGAAAAATGAAGTTGCTATCAAAAGAAGCCGATGCCACAAGAAAACCGGATGGGGTGGCACTTGTGAATATTCATGTGATGGATCAGTTTATCGAGGATTGCCATTAGATCTTTACTCCGTGGTGGGAGAGATTTGTGTTGATGTGGACAAGTGGAGACAATATAATCAACTTGACCATGATAATATGATTTTGCAAAATCTCTTCCTGCCAGCCCAAAGCAAAGGAGGATAAGAAATGGCAGGTAATGGAATTGATGAACTGGTAAGATGCGAATTTCACAATCAGGTATTTTATATCTCAAATGAGGTACTGTCGGAGGTGCTTCTGAGGATGCAGTTTCGGGGACGGCACCTGTTTCGATACAAGGAGGCTGCCGACCTTTACGGAATCAGTGAGAGTAAGATGAAGATTCTGTCAAAAAAGGCAGATGCCGTAAGGAAGTTGGATGGTATCGCGCTTGTGGATATTCGTGTCATGGATCAGTATATCGACGATATGGTTTAAGAGATTTTGCGTGGCAAAAAGTCCTTGACATTGTGACGGACAGAAACTATAATGGTACATAGCTGAAAGGAGGTGCGCTGATTTGGCAAAGATGGGCAGGCCGAAGATCGAAAAGCCGAAGGCCAACAAGATTTCGATCCGATTTACGGACGAAGAGTACGAACAGCTGAAGAAGCGTGCAGACCAAAGCGGACAGACCATAACAGAGATCATACGTCAGGGTGTAAGGATAGCTATTGGTGCCAAGGCGTAATTTTGCAAAATGCTCTTTCCTATCTCGACCAAAGAAAGGAAAGAAGAATGGCAAAAGCAAGAAAAGACTCCAAAGGGAGGGTATTGCATAAGGGAGAGAGTTACGAGAAGGACAGAAATCTCTACCGCTATACATATACCGATCAGTTCGGGAACCGAAAGAGTATCTATTCCAAGGATCTGCATGAACTGAGAGACAGAGAGAAGCGGATAGAGAAGGATAAGCTGGACGGGCTTGATATATATGCCCAGGGTCATGCCGATGTGAACTTTGTCTTTGATCGTTATATCTCAACCAAGACCGGACTTCGTGGAACCACGATGTCGAATTATGTATATACCTACGACCGCTATGTAAGGAATGGCTTCGGTAAGAAGAAAGTAGGAGATGTTAAGTTCTCCGATGTGTTGCTCTTTTACAACGCTTTGATAGGAAGAGGATTAAGCGTAAACACGGTGGATTCAGTCCATTCGGTGCTTCATCCGACCTTCCAGCTCGCAGTCCGTGACGATATTATCAGAAATAATCCGACGGACGGAGTGATGGCGGAGCTTAAGAAGAAGCTCGGAAAGGCAGAGCAGCGTCACGCATTGACAGTTGAGGAGGAGCAGGCATTTCTTAGCTTTATTGACGAACCGGAGTACATTAGGTGGAAGCCTCTGTTCATTGTAATGTTTGGGACAGGGTGCAGAGTTGGAGAAGTCATTGGTCTCAGATGGAAAGATGTTGATTTTGATAATAATGAAATCAGCGTCAACCACAGCGTTTCATACTATCCGAGATCTGATAACTCCTTCAAGTGCGAGTTCGAGGTATCTGAACCGAAGACGGAAGCGGGAATAAGAACAATCCCGATGCTGGATAAGGTACAGGAAGCCCTGAATCTTGAGAAGGAGAACCAGAGGAAGTACGGCTATCGCAATGTAGTCGAGCTTGATGGTATGAGTGGGTTCATCTTCTGTAACCGCTTTGGAAAACTGCACAACCCTGCGGGCATCAACAGGGCAATCAAGAGAATTGTTGATGACCACAACTGTAGGGAAGAAGTTAAAGCGGCGAAAGAGAATAGAGAACCTCTGATGATTCCACGCTTCAGCTGCCATATTACCAGGCATACGTTTTGCACGAGGCTTTGCGAGAACGAAACTAATGTTAAGGTAATTCAATCCGTTATGGGGCATAAGGACATTCAGACAACCTTGGATATCTATGCTGAAGTATCGGAAAAGAAGAAGCAGGATGAATTTAAGAAGTTAAACGATAACGATGTGATTTAGGAAGAGTCCTTGATGGATGATTCCGGTACAGAGGTATCGTAAACCATAGCTTTTGAAAAACTGCCGATTAACACATCAGTAACACAAAAATACAGCCAAATGATTGCGGATGTGTACTAAAACGGCAAAAGCGGGAACCTAAAAACACCGTATAATTGCGGATTATGACGGATTAGGATGTTTGTACTTTTGTTCCCGACTTTGAAGAGCCTCAGCTGACGCAACCCTAGTAAATACAAGGGTTTGCGGACTTGACCGAAGATGAAAGTCATGCAAATGTACAGCAATAATTCCAATCGAAATGAGCAGATATGCGGTAATATGAAGTTTCGATAGGTTTCCGGGATAACCGAATATAGTAAGACTTAAGGACACTTTCTAAGAAAGAAATTTCTGGAGAGTGTCTTTTTTTGTCTGTTGTTATGGTGAAAAATCTTTGGAACTGTCAGTCAGATTTTCAGATTTACAGGTCAGGAAGGAGGAGAACCGCAAATGTACGGTACAGCGATAGTGCATGTGTTGTTGCATCACACAAAAAACCACATGAGCCTGCGGAAAAACAAGTCGCCATAGGAGGAGATGTCGCAATGGAAAACAGAATCACCAGGTTTCCCGAAGACCTTGTAAATGTAAGGGTACAGGCAAATACATCATACCAGATCAAAAGGGTGATTGAGCTTGTACAAAGTGAGAAAGGATTAGAGCTGATGAGTTGCTCAAAGATCATGCCGAACTCAGGATCCGGACCTAGGCTCCGACAGTTCGCAACGTTCAAGGATTTGAAATACGAAAAGAAACAGCAGCAGAGGAAAAACAAGCAAAGGAACTTCAGAAGAAAGTTCTGATAAGGAGGATGCTCATGTGTAAAGTGATAGCAATAGCCAATCAAAAAGGCGGGGTGGGAAAGACCACAACCGCCGCAAATTTAGGAATCGGACTTGCAAAAGCAGGAAAGAAAGTGATCCTGATCGATGCGGATGCACAAGGTTCGCTCACCGCAAGTCTTGGTTATGAAGAGCCGGATGAGATGGAATACACGCTCGCCACGGTTCTTGGCAAGATTATAAACGAAGAGACCATAGATCCGCAAGAGGGAATTCTGCACCACGAGGAAGGTGTGGATCTGATGCCCAGCAATATTGAGCTATCCGGGTTGGAAGTATCTATTGTAAATGTGATGAGCAGGGAGACTGTACTTAAAGAGTACCTGAGTATGATCGAGCAGGAATATGATTATGTCCTGATCGACTGCACTCCCTCACTTGGAATGGTTACGATAAATGCTCTCGCAGCGGCAGACAGCGTTCTTATACCGGTACAGGCAGCATATCTGCCGGCTAAAGGATTAGAACAGCTGATCAAAACAGTTCGCAAGGTAAAGAGACAGATAAACCCGAAGCTTGAGATAGAAGGCATATTGCTGACTATGGTGGATGGCAGAACAAATTATGCAAAAGAAATAATGCAGCTTCTTGAGGAAGGGTATGGCAGCCAGATCCGATTCTTCAAAAACATCATTCCTCTATCGGTTCGCGCTTCAGAAATCTCAGCAATAGGAGTGAGCATTTATGAACATGATCCTAAAGGCAAGGTCGCTGAAGCATATACCTCTTTGACAAAGGAGGTGCTTGCAGGATGAGCAGGAGTATAGCAGGAAAGATAAAACTGAACTCTTTTGCAGATATCGTTGGTGGAGATGATACGGCAGTTACAGAGGTTCCGTTATCGGATCTCCATGAATTTAAGAATCATCCATTTCGAGTTTTGGACGATGAGAAGATGGAGGAAACGGTTGAAAGCATCAGAAAAAATGGTGTTCTGATGCCGGGGATCGTCAGACCACGATTAGATGGAGGCGGGTATGAGATAATCGCTGGTCACAGACGAAAGCGGGCCTGTGAGCTTGCGGGACTTGCAACAATGCCCGTTTTGATCAAGAACTATACGGATGATGAAGCTACCGTAACTATGGTAGATACTAACATCCAGCGTGAAGATATACTTCCAAG
>JAFUVF010000104.1 GCA_017483735.1 Lachnospiraceae bacterium
ACCTCTGCCCGCTTAGCATAAAATCTGATGGAATTGTGCTTCATTTCCTCATCATGTATCTCTTCGCACACGGGGCAACCGGCTCCGTCAGCTCTGTCGCTTATCCTGTCTTTCCAAAGATGACCCTTTGCGCATCTCCAAAATACAAACTTCCGGGATTTGGGGGTAAACATATTCGGTGTGATAACTCCGTTCCTGTCCATATCCCATTCACCGGCAAGTTCGGGATACAGAGTTTCAAGGTCATTGTGCCCCGGCTGAACCGCCCTGTCTTCGCAGGCAGGACATTTCTGTCCTTTAACACGGCTGTCAATCACTCCACGCCACTCATAACCGCAGCTTTTGCATTTCCACCAGATATTTCTTCTGGACTTTGACCAAAACATTGAAGGCTTTAGATCAAGGTTCTTTTCACTCCATTCCTCTGCAAGGTGCGGATATTCTGTGGCAAAATCATTGACTCCCGGGCTTAGCTTTTCACCTGCACATACTGGGCATCCGTGTCCTTCGGTTCTGTCTGCTATACGTGCCTGCCAGTGCTGTCCACAGGTTTTACATTTCCACCAGACCTTGCGGTTTGCTCTGACAGTTACGGCCGACGGATACAGCGGATAATTCAGTTCCGACCATTCGGCAGCAAGCTCAGGATAAACAGAAGCCAGGTCATTAAATCCATACAGAACCTGATTGCCTGAGCAAAAAGGACATCCGCTTCCATTGCCTCTGTTCTTTACCGTTGCTTCCCAGCTGTGTCCGCAGGACGCTTTCCACATGATCCTTTTGTTGGAGCCGTAAGATACTTCCTCCGGTCTCGCTTCGTTCTCATCAGACCATTCCTGCACCAGCTCAGGGTGCTTCTCTGCAAATGATATCATCTCTTCTCCTTCTCTCCTCTTCCCAATCCGTGTTATAGTAGGTATGATTAAAATAATTCTGAAACTGTATATCCTTCTCGTCCCTGGCATTATAAAGCGCCGTCAAAAGATACTTGCGCATATTCTTGATTTCCGAAGTATTCCTCTTGAATCTGCCAAGGAGATGGGTGAGCGTGTCGTAATCCATCTTCGTAAGCCTGCTCACAACAACCTGATGCGGATAATCCCTGCCGTTGATCCTTTCGGTTCCATCGGGCGGCTCTGTTGTGGCTATGTCAGCAATGACGCTGATAATCCCATCAACGATATTCCTCTGTTCGTGATATATGTCTTCCTCCAGGATACGGTCATACTCCACCTGCCTTTTAAGCATTTCGATATACTGGTCTCTTTTCGTCATGTCCTGTCCAGTCATTATCTGCTGCATCGAAGGAGCTGCAGTTACTTTGATAGGCTTTGACCAGTCTATGCGGTCCATCCAGTCATCATCCGGGTTGTCCACATCCTCTGCCTGACAAGACATGACAGGATCGTATTCTCCGTGTGTAATCTGTGTTGTATTCTCTGTTGTAATCCCGTAAGTATTCTCTGTAATATTCTCTGTATTTGTCCCACGATCCGTTGCAGGATATCCTACGGAATTTTGTGGGAGGTGGGTACAATTTTCCGCATGAGATGTTGCATTATTTTGTAGGGGGTCATACAAAATTTCGGGGGAGGTGGTACAAAATTTTGTAGGATATCCTACGGAATCTTGATTTCTTGGGCTTTCCGCGACTTTTCCTGTTGTGGATAAGTTCGTTTCAGGCATCCCTCTGTCCGACTTTTGGACCGTCGGTCCAGAAGTTCCTCCCTGGGGTTCATCATCAAAAGTGATCTCCTTCAGCCTGTCGGGAAAAAGCTCAATGAACATCACATTCGGAATCTTTGCTCCATTTGCCAATTTGATCTCACGGAAAACCTTTCTGATCACTCCCATCTCTTCCAGCTTATCGAGGGCAGCCTTTATACTTCGCTTTGTCTCTCCGTAAAACTCCGCATACTGCTCATAGGTCTTCTGAAAGAGATCGCTCTTAAAGCGCTTCCTATAACCTATGGTATTTCCTGTAGCCTCATCTCTGATCTCCACAGGTCTGTACCAGTAGACAATATCTGACAACAGCGTGATGGCAAGCAAATACGGCTTGCCGTTATCACGCAGAATCGTCTTATACCATCTGTGCGGAGTGACATTCCCCGTTATATTTATTTTCCTCATGGCATCGACTGCATCGCTGCCGGAAGAGAATCCTCCCATGGTCAACGACCTCCTTTTTCCTTCCATTCTTCAAGGAGCCTTATGATGGTCTTCTCGATTTCTTCACTTGAATAATCATCATCAAAATACTGATTGATTGTCTCGGTCTTTAAAGACACCTTGCGTGGCTTTGGCTTTTCCTCCGAGAGGATCTCATGCACCAGTCCCTTGGTCAGTTCCTTATTCTGAGAATAATTTCTGATTTTTGAAGCCTGATCGGGTGAAACTAAAACCTCTTCTTCATTCATAATGGTCTCCACCCATTCCTGCTCTTTATCCTTCAGATAGGAAAGCTCAACCCCCGCACGGATTGCCAGTTTCTTTTCGTCAACCATGGCAAGAAGACCATCCGTAAGCTTCGACAGGGCAATGTATCTCTGAACCGTTTTTGCGCTTTCCCCGGCATCCTCACTGATTTCTTCAAGGGTGTTTCCGCCCTCGCTTCCCTGATGGCTCATGGCATCAAATTTCATACGGTACGCATGGGCTTTCTCACTTGGCAGAATGAACTCCCTCTGGAGATTCGTATCCACCATGACCACGGTAGCTTCATCATCCGAATAATTACGGATAACTACGGGCATGGTTTCAAGTCCGGCAAGTTCACAGGCTCTCTTTCTCCTATGTCCGGCAATCAGCTCATAACCGCCGCCCTCCATCCTTGGACGCACGATACCCGGATTAAGGATCCCGTTTGTCTTAACGCTCTCCACCATCTCATCCATCTTTTCATCATCAAGGACTCTGAAGGGATGATTCTTAAATTCATGAAGGTCAGTCAGAGGTACATCCGTGATTGCGGTATCGTCTCCGCCAACAAGGTCTGCAAAGTTATTGAGCTTTATCTTTCCTGCAATGCTCCTGCTCATACTGCCACACCTCCCTTCATGTCAGAGAGTATTTCCTCAGTCAGCTCTCTGTAGGCATCCGCCACCTTTCCTTTCGGGTCATGCTCATATATGCTGATACCCATAGCGGATGTTTCAGCAGCACGGACAGATAAAGGAATGTTATTCTTAAAGAAGTGTATCTGACCGCCATATCCTTCCGTCAGAAGGCGCATGATCTCACGGGCATAATTTGTCCTCTCGTCCACCATGGTCATGAGAATTCCCTCTATCTCAAGATGCGGATTGATCTGACGCTTTACCTTACGGATAGTCTTGATCAGCTGCTCCAAGCCTTTTGCAGGCAAATATGCCGCCTGCACCGGAATCAGCACGCTGTCTGCCGCAGCAAAAGCATTGACTGTGACCATACCAAGGCTTGGCATACAGTCGATCAGGCAATAGTCATACTGATCCTTGATCTGTTCCAGATATTCTTTCAGAACCATCTCTCTGCTCATGACATTTACAAGGGATACTTCCAGACCCGATAATTCGATGTTGCTGGGCATAAGGTCAACACCCTCTTCATGATGCAAAATGCCCTCTTGTATATCAAACTCTTCTTCATTTATAATCTTTCCAAGAACTGTGGCGAGGGTATATTCCATCGCATCCGGTTCCTCATAGCCAAGGCTCGCTGTAAGCGACCCCTGTGCGTCTGCATCTACCAAAAGAACCTTCTTACCTGCTGACGCAAGACCAATCCCCAGATTCCCTGTAGTAGTGGTCTTTCCCACCCCGCCTTTCTGATTTGCTATTGCGATAATCTTGCACATAAGCTTTCCTCCCGTTTAGTTACGCTTCAATCTGTTTGTTATGGTGTTTTTTAAGTCTTTTCTCTTCTTTTAGATCCCGGAACGAAGCAAATTCCCTAAGCCTCGGTCCGTCCCCACTATTTTTTCTGATACCTGAACTGCTCATCAGTACAAAGCCTTTTTCTTTTTCCAGGCTTTCAAGCGCTCTCTTGATCTGATAGGAATCATTCGCCTGAATCCTGACCTGAACCATGTTTCTGTGATTCTTGTAGTTTTTCATACTCTGATTTTTCTCCTCCCTTACGGATAATTCTCGCAGGGAAAGCTCATGTGTTTAGCCATTTGCACTGTCGCTGATCCTGGCATCGCTCTCCATCCTCCTTTCAAAAAATTCACCATAACAGAGATTTCTGAAAACAAAAAAGGACACCTTCTTCGAAATTTCTTTCTTAGAAAGTGTCCTTTGTCTTACAGTATTTGATTGACTCGCCGGGCTTCCAAAATGCACTATCATGCATTATCATGCACAGAGCTTGGAAATTTTGTAGGACGATTGTAGGACTTTTTTGCCCTTCGCCCCTTAGAAACCCTCTATTTTACGGTGTTTTTTACGATAATGACTTTAGTGTCGGGAACAACAATACATCTCTTATCGCCGGGCTGTCCGTTAATAACATACACAAACGGTCTATGCCATAGCCGATTCCCCCGGTAGGAGCCATTCCGATCTCCAGTGCATTAAGGAAATCTTCATCGGTATGGTTGGCCTCTTCATCACCCATATCTGCCAGCGCATCCTGAGCCTTGAATCTCTCTCTCTGATCGATGGGATCGTTAAGCTCTGAGTATGCATTACACATCTCCCAGCCGTTGATGAAAAGCTCAAATCTCTCCACATAGCCTTCCTTATCGGGCTTCTTCTTGGTAAGAGGGCTTATCTCTATCGGATGATCCATGATGAATGTAGGCTGCATCAGATGCTCTTCCACATACTCTTCGAAGAAGAGATTGAGGATATCGCCCTTCTTATGATGCGGCTCAAACTCCACATGCTTCTCCTTAGCGATCGTCTTGGCTGCCTCATCATCTGCGATGGCATCAAAGTCAACTCCCGCATATTTTTTCACTGCATCTATCATCGTCATACGTTTAAAAGGCTTGCCGAAATCAAGCGTAAGATCTCCGTAGTTAAATGTCGTCGTGCCGAGCACTTCCTGTGCTACATGACGGAACATGTTCTCCGTCAGATCCATCATTCCGTAGTAGTCGGTATATGCCTGATACAGCTCCATAAGCGTGAACTCGGGGTTGTGTCTTGTATCAAGTCCCTCATTACGGAACACTCTTCCGATCTCATATACTCTCTCAAGTCCGCCGACTATGAGTCGCTTAAGATACAGTTCAAGCGATATACGAAGATTAAGATCTTCATCAAGTGCATTGAAATGTGTCTGGAAAGGTCTTGCCGCAGCACCGCCCGCATTGGATACGAGCATCGGTGTCTCGACTTCCATAAAGCCCTGTGCGTCCAGATAATGTCTTATCGATGATATGATCTTGGACCTCTTGATAAATGTATCCTTTACATCCGGATTCATGATAAGGTCCGTATATC
>JAFUVF010000022.1 GCA_017483735.1 Lachnospiraceae bacterium
AGTGAAAATAGAGATATAGAACAAAAACAACAGAAAAAAGAGAAGAACCGGATATCTCAAGTTTAAGCTGTCGTTTGAAATTAATGCAATGTGCATAAGACTCAAAAGTAAAAGCTTCCAAACTTCACGAAATGTGAACTGTTAGGGGTTCGATAACTATGAATTCATAGGAAAATACCCAACTGCTGATAGGAGGTGACAAGATGGAATTGAAAATGAATACTATAGATATGAGAGAGAAGCTGGCTTCGTTGCCGTACCTCGGGATCCTTTTCCACCACAGCCTCTTTTGGAATTTCTACTGTTGTAGATAGAGCTTTGTTAATTCATATAGCATATGCTGCATATGAAAAAATCTCAGAGATTGACCCGTCAAGTGCCAAACAACTGAAAGAGATACATGGAACAATGACCCATCTTACCGTGAAGGAATCCGGCGTGTACCGCAAGGGCGTATGTAAAGCAATAATTAAAATGAATATAGAATCCGCAAGAACAAGGCATTTAGAAGCAATTCTGATGCCTTTTCTAATATGAGCAAAGCACATTTAAGTGTCTTTTTATATATTTATGGTTTCTCACTTTACATACCCAAACATTTGTTCTATAATATAAAGTCCAAGGGGTATATATATGAGAACTAAGTTTATTGATGTAATTGCACAGCACAAACAGAATGGCAAGGTTATCCCTATCAAGGTAAGACTGCGTGACGAAGTCGGAGAAATTCAGGATTATAGACTTGCCGGATATATGGATCTGACTACTTACCTTGAAAATGACAGGAACGATGGCAGAAAGCATGCCCAGAACGGGATATATCATTTCCGCTGCAAGGTGGTAAGCTTTGGCAGAGATGTGTATTTCAACCTTTATTATGGCGCAAGCCAGTGCGGGTGGTGGCTGCTGACAGACAGGGATGAACAGGAATCCGCAGTTACCTGAAAAAAATCAAGTTGTTTACCCATTTACATTGTGATATAATTCAAGGAACATAGAGTTCGATAGGAATATAAAAATAGGGAGACGATTATGAGTAACGGAAATGTAAAGAAACCAAAGGTAAGTGTATTCTGGCATATCAAGAACAGGATAATAATTACGGTTATTGCGATAATCGTGTTTATCGTGGCGGTTCTTGTCATCCTGAATACGAGCAAATCCGCAGGAACCGTGAAGGATAACGCAAAGGAATCCGTGGTAATGGATGCGGAGAACAACGCAAAGCTGATAAACGAATTGCTTACCAAACAGGGCGAGCTCGTAGGCATAATGGGAGTGACCCTTTCAAGCATGGACTACGAGAATACGGATGCGGTGGAGGATTATCTCGAAAAATGTCTTGCGGCGAATCCTACTGCGCTTATGTATTATGCCTGCCATGATTATGACGGCGGCGTTTTCCCTGCGGATCATTCAAAGATAGATTTGGATCCCACCACGAGAAGCTGGTGGATAGACTGCCAGAAGGCGGGCAAGCTCATCTATACAGACCCCTATGTGGATGCCGCTACGGGAAAGATCATCGTGTCCGCATGTATGCCTTATACCTGTGAGGGACACACCTGTGCGGTGCTTGCGGACATATCGCTGGATGAGCTTGTAAATATCGTAAACAGCATAAATACCGGAGATTATGTATCCAGCTTTTTGCTTACAAGCGACGGAAGCGTGATTGTTCATCCGAATGCCGCTTTTCTTCCTACGGACAGCGGAAGCACTGTACTCACGGATGTGGTAAAGATGGATTTAAGCAGCTCCGCAGCACAGTCGGTAAGAGATTATGACGGAGAGAAGACCTTCTTAAGCGTCGCAACTGTAGAAAATACCGGGTGGAAGCTTGGAGTTATGGAGAAGGAAAAAGTTGCCGGTTCGCTCATAAATACGGTTATTATCAGCAACTCCCTCATTTCCCTCATAATACTCATAGTTTCGGGGTTGTTCCTTTATAACCTCATAAAGCAGCAGCTTGCTCCTCTTAACAGGATGAGGCTGTTTGTAAAGGAAAAGATAATCGGCAGAGAAAATGTCCGGCTTATGCCTTCCGAGAGCGAGGAGATCACATACCTCATTGAAGAGATGGAGAACCGCTTCATTTCTACAATCAGGGAGACCGCTTCCGAATCAGAGAACATTCAGAGGCAGATGGAGGCTGCAAAGGACGGCATCATAGCTATGACTGACAACATCTCCAATATCAGCGACGCTATGAAGCAGACGAGCGACAATACAGAGTTCCAGTCGAGGAGCATCAGCAGTATTTCCGACCAGAGCGGACAGGTTTCAAACGCTGTGGGAGCGCTTGCTAACGAGGCACAGGATATGGCTGAGAAGGCGAGTGAGATTATTAACAGGATTGAGCAGATACTTCCGGGAGTTTTGAAGGACAAGGAGCATGCTACAGACATTACTGTATCCAGCAGAGAGAATCTTTCTCAGGCAATAGAGGAGACAAAGGTAATAGAGCAGATTGTGGATGTATCCTCGGCGATAAAGGCTATTGCAGGACAGACCAATCTTCTTGCGCTGAACGCGTCCATAGAGGCAGCGAGAGCCGGAGAAGCCGGCAGGGGCTTTGCCGTAGTTGCTGAGGAGATAAAGGAGCTTTCCGATACGACAAGCAAGGAGATTGAGAAGGTCAATGCCCTTACCGACAAGGTTATGGAGAGCGTAAAGAAGCTTTCTGATGAGGCTGCGAGGATTATTGAATTCCTCGATGAGGATGTGTTAAGGGATTACGATACATTGGCAAAGCTTGCCACGGATTATCAGAACGATGCAAATTATTATGCGCAGGAGACCGCAAACATCGGCGCAAGCTCAGAGGAGCTTCTTGCTTCCATCACAAATATAAACGAGCTTATCGGACGGCTTAATGATTCGCAGCAGGAGCTTAATGATGCGGTGCAGTCCGTAAACAATAATATTCAGGATATGGGCACCAGCTCAAGCGAGGTCGTAAACGGCACCGAGGAGGTATTGAACAGAGTCGGAAGCTTAAAGGAGACCGTAGGGAAATTCAGACTGGATTGATATATAGCTGCAAAAGCATAATAATCTGATTATAATATGGTAAATGGCGGTAAATGGATATAAATCGTATTACCGCCATTACTATATTCTTTGACAATACTATTTAAAACAAATTATTTATAATTTAGGTAAAATAACCAAAATTCAAAATATATTCTGAAAAATACTGGCATTTTCAACAAAAATATGAAGGGTGTTTTGTTAATATTTCACAAAAAACTCAAGTATAAAAATCATTATATTGTTTAATTTGCCGCTGCGTGCTATTGTGGTATAAGTGGGGGATTTGCTTTGAGGAAGCAAATCGTGAATTAATAGGGTAGCAACCAAACTAAAAAAGTGTTTAAAGAGGTTAAAAATGCTACGAAGATCTACAGTAAGTTTCAAGCGTTGGATTGTGAAAATATTGTCTCTGGCGATGATATTATCCAATCTGTACGTGGTTCCAGTGTATGCGGAGCCCTCGGATCCAAATGGGGGGGTATCGGGAGGTAACGCAGGCGGGAGTACCTATGAATTGAATGCGGATGATTTAGGTGTGTTCAGTGAACTTGCATCAGGAGAGCAAAAAAAAGCGGGAACTGATGATTACTTTACATTATTGGAAAAAGTAAAAGGAACCGAAAGTTCAAAAAAAATCGGCGGTATAGATTTTAATCACAGAATACAGACTGGAGCAACCGCATCTACTTCGAAAGGTGCAATTAAAATAGTAACGGATAATCCAGCTACAATTACAGTGTACGCCAACCAATCTGGAGGAAATACCGGTGATAAGCGAAAGGTTGTGGTGTTGAATAATTCGGGTACTATTGTGACTCAGAGTGATGATCTCGCAAAGGGAACTACATATCCATCGTTTGAACTATCATTGGAATCAGCAGGTACGTATTATATCGGTGCAAGCACTAGCGGTATCGATATTTATTGTTTAATCGTTGTTGAAACCCCCAGCGGTTCTTCTAAAAATCCGCCCACTGTAACCTCAGTTACAGCTACGCAGGATGCAACAGATAATTCAAAAGTCATTATATCAGGAACGGGAACGGCAGGGGACAGCGGCTCCAAATATGTAATAGTGAGAACTGATGCAAATAATAATGAAGTAGAATTACCTGCAACATTGGATGGCTCGAAAACTTCATTTGAATATGAAGACACTCTGACTGCCAGTGGGACATATGCATACAAGGCATATGGAAAGGGTACAACAAAATCTGCGGCTGTGGCAGCAACGGGCAGTATTACCTACACCAGCACCCTTGGAAAGCCGGTGGTTTCCGCAGCAGTTGATGACGGTAAGATTACGCTGTCATGGAAAAAGGTCGATGAAGCTGATACCTATGATGTGACAGTCAAGCAGGGAAACGAAGTTCTTGCAGGGAAGGGTACCACGGGTATTACTGCGCTTACTTATGATGTGACCGGTCTAACTAATGGTACTGAATATGAATTCACGGTCACGGCAAGACGTACCTCTGATTCGGCATCCGCTGTATCTGATGCCATAAAGGCAAAGCCCAAGGCTGCTGAGGAGGGAGTTACTTGGTTTAAGCCAGAAAAGCTTACAGATGCTTCTTATACAGCCAATACAGCATACGAGGATGGGAGTGTATTCAATCTTATTGCCACATCATCAAAGAATTTGAATGTAGAAACTTCGGATGCGAAAACTGCCACAGACGGAGAAAACTTCATAAAGAGACTTAAACTGAACGGTACGGGAAAAATTACGGAGAGGGCTGTACAGATTACTGCAGCTGAAAAGTCATATATTGTGGTGTATGCAATGAGTGGCGGTGCTGACACAAGAACCCTTAACGTAACGGATTCAAACGGAACGGTAATAGATACTATTTCTGCAGACGGGAAAACTCTTGCACCTTCAAAGGCTGTTATTCTTGAAGCAGGGACTTATTATGTCTTTTCTATTAATTCAGGTATAAATATCTATGGTATCAAGCTTGCAAAGGGAGAACCGGAGAAGAAGCCATGGAGTGAGGTTGCCACACCCGTCATAGATTCTCTTACCTATGATGCTGAAAACGGCGCTATCACAATGAAATATACCGCAGAGTTTGCCGGAGAGCTGGGTGCAGATTCAGGTATAATTTCCCTGCTTCGAAAGGATGGAAACAGGTATTATGAAATAGATAGCAAGTCGGTAACCGTAAGCGGCACCGCAACATTCACGCCGCCTGTGGAAGGAACCTATGTGGGACGTTTCTCCATAAGCAGAAAAGATGAGGCGGACAAGAATGCTGAGGAAAAGACTGTGGAAGTGAATGTACTTCCTCCGGGAGTACCCAGCATAACATGGCTTAACAATCTGGGCGGAGGCTCTGTATATGTCGACTGGAACAATGTTGAGGCGGATCAGGGATATACAGTTTCCTACAAAAAGGAAGGGGATGCCTCATATACGGAATTTGAAACAGGAAATACAAAGGGTTATACAACTGTCACGGGATTAACTTCCGGCAGTAAATATACCATTATGGTTAAAGCGGTGGATTCAAACCGTGGTTCAAAGGCATATGAAAGAGATATAACTGTGGGAGCCGCAGTACAGGAATGGTATGCGGATGTGTACGGCTCGGCAACATCTGGAACTATGACAGTAGGAGAAAAATCATTTGCGCTTAAAAGCTATGATGCATCCTATCCGGAGTCAAAGAACATTGCTCCGGATGTGACGGATGGCAGCGGTACTGTTACTCTCGCAAAAACCGAGAACGGAAAGATTGCAGACTCTGAAACCGGTATACAGGTTTATTATACAAGGATCAATCCAAATACCGAAAATTTCAAGCTGACAGCTACATTTAAGGTAACGGACGACGGCTCAGTGAATAATCAATCCGGTTTCGGCATTTATGCAATGGATATTGCCGGACTTGGCACAAAGGATGCAAAATATTTTAACCACGTTGCAGTGGGTAATTTCAAGATGAACAACGGCAGCACTACATATCATTCAAACGGTGTTCGTCTTGTGACGGGATATGAGACGTATGATCCTACAAATGCGGACGGTATCAACCTTGATAACAGCAGGGTATTTGACTACCAGAAGGGTGATGACACATCTGTAAACGGAGATACGTATACATATACTCTTGAAAAGACTGCCGAGGGCTTTATCTGCAGCGTGGAGGGTTCCAATACGCCAATTACCATCGATAATGTAAGGAACATTATGGTACAGGAAGATGGTTCCGTTGTCCTCGGTGTTGCTGCAGCCAGAGTGGGCGTTGAGATATCAAACATCACATTTGAGAAGACACCTGGTTCAGTATCGGAAGGTTCCGTTGCCGTAAAGACCACACCTTCCTTTAAGGTGCATTCATCAAATACCAACAGTACTCCCACGTATGAATTTTTGGGGAGCTCAAATGTGGCAGGAAGTCTCACACTTTACAACGGAACGACTAAGCTTGCGGAGGGAACCGCAGCAGCAAATAAAGCATTTTCACTACCTGTAACATTATGGAACAAGGGTGGGGACAATGTTATAAGCTATGTCTTTGTTCCTGATAAGAATACGCCGGATCTTATCAGCTACGCCGAGATAAAAGGTTCCGTAACAGTTAATTACAGGGTAAACGGTTCGGAAAACGCCGTTATATATACTTCGCCGAATGCAGCCAAGAACGGACTGGGTACAAAGGCTGATCCGAAAGATTTACAGACAGCGATAAACGGCGCTATGCCCGGACAGACTATAGTAATGCTGAACGGTACGTATTCTCCGATGGCTGACTTGTTGATACAAAGAAATGTTTCCGGTACTGAGAGTAAAATGATTACCCTTGTGGCGGAAACTACAGGAGGAGTAACCGTTAATGGCGATAACATGAGCTCAACATCATCACTTTTGACTATCGTAGGAAGCTATTGGCATATATATGGAATAGAATTCTGCGATACCACAGGTAAGGGTGTGAGTGTATGCGGAAATCATAATATAGTTGAAATGTGTACTATACATGATACGTATAATTCGGGGCTTCAGATAAGCAGATATTCCGGAGAACCTAATGATAAGGAGCTTTGGCCTGCATATAATTTGATAAAGAATTGTGAGTCCTATGACAACTGTGATCCGGGCAGAAGTGATGCTGATGGTTTTGCGGCAAAGCTTACCTGCGGGGAAGGAAATGTTTTTGATGGATGTATTTCACACCACAATATAGATGACGGCTGGGATTTGTATGCAAAATCTAACACCGGCCCCATCGGAAATGTTGTTGTAAAGAATTGTGTAGCATACAGCAACGGTTGGCTGACCTCTGATGAGTCAAGCTACAATGTGCCTGCGGAAGGCTTTGATGCATACGGAGAAGGCAACGGCTTTAAATTGGGCGGTGAGAATATGTATGGTGCTCACCAGCTTATAAACTGCGTTTCCTTTAATAATCATGCAAAGGGCATAACAAGTAACTCCGGTCCTGATTGTCAGGTTATCAGCTGTACTTCCTTCAACAATGGTGTGGACAGCTCGAAGGATACCTACAATTTGAGCCTTTATACCAAGGCATCAAATGATAAGGCATGGGTTTTGGAGGGAACAATATCACTTGTGGATTCTTCCTTGAATAGCAGAATAAGACTCGGAGCGGAGCTTGGATCCTCAAACGGTATAATCTATTCATTAAGAAGTGCTACAAACTATATTTATGACGGCTCAAAATCATTGAATACAGAGGGCGTTGAGGCGGTTGCAGACTGGTTTGAAAGTGTGGATGTCACAAAGAGGCCGATAAGAAACTCTGACGGCTCAATAGATATGCATGGGCTTTTAGTTTTAAAGAGTACTGCACCTGCTGATTCGGGAGCAAGGATAAACAATGCTTCATCTACACAGCCGGAAATAATAGCTGATGAGGAGACTATGCCAGATCAATTGGCTGTAGGTACTGTTTCAGAGACTATACCTGAGTCTGTGCTCACAGATGAGCTTAAGAATGCTACCGGAATTGAAACGGTTGCACAGCTTGTATCGTTTATGGAAAGCATTACTGTAAATGAAGGCATAGAAACAGCCAATATTAAGGTCGTTGATATCGAGGTAATAGTAAGCTTTGACGGTGGAAAAAACTGGGTTCCTGCTACGGAGGAGAACTTCCCTACGAACGGCGTGGATGTGTTGATTCCATATCCGGCAGCAGTAAAAAATAACAGTAATGCTTATGAATATGTTGTAACCCACCTTGTTACCATGAAGGCGAATGGTTTAAAGGTCGGAGACACTGAGACGATAAATGCGAGAAAGACGGATGATGGTCTTGTAGTGCATATAATGAGCGCCTCTCCTTTCGCAATAGGCTGGAAGATTGTTGAAAGCTCAGATTCTGATTCTGATGATGATGATGATGAAAGCAGCTATGATGTGCATACGACAAATGACGGTGATAAGGGTTCAACTATACCTCTTACTAACACTACAGCAGTACGTATGGCGGTTATTTCATCTGCGGGAGATGTGCATCGTGCCGCTAATGTTGCCGGAGACGATTATATTGCTGCGGTAATGGGAGGCATAGCTTCAGGAAACAGTGCATTGAAGCTTATCGGCTCCGTTGCTATGGAGAACAATCTGAAGGTTGCTGCAGCCTTTGATGTATCACTGTTCAGAATGACAAAGAATGGTGTGTTTAAGGAAAAGGTAACAAGCCTTAATGCTCCTATACGCATAATGTTTAATGTGCCTGATGGCATAGATGTAAACAAGTATGATTTCGGAATAATCCGCATACATGACGGAAAGGCGCAGGTAATGGCAGATCTGGACAGCGATGTAAAGACCGTTACTATGGAGTCGGATAAATTCTCTGCATATGCGATAGTGTACGGAGAGAAGGGAAGCCTTGAAAAGATGGGCAAAGCAGCGGGCGTATCGGGAGCAGCAGGAACGAGAAACGGATGGTTCTCGCCAAAGACATATGATTATGCAGATGGAGAGACAAAGATACTGCGCTCCATAGAATTACTTGAAGCAAAAACGGATGGTCCTAAGATTGCAACAAATGCTATTGAAAACGCTGCAGTCGGAAGCGGAACAGCTATAATCACATCTTCAAAAGGTATTGGAGGAGTTATGGGACTTTCGGTATTTGCAGCGATTGCGGCAATGGCAGCAATGGCTGGAGCGGTATATGTTTCCACAAGATACGGAAAAAGAAAAAGGGATTGAGCAGCATACAGAATAATTGTGTTAATCGAAATTATAAGGGGCGGGTCAGATTGATCCGTCTCTTATAATGAAAACTGGAAACAGGGGATTGCAAACCATGGAAATAAATGTAAAGAAAATCGCTGTCATACTGCCGGGGATTGGATATCATAAGGACAAGCCGCTTCTGTACTACGGAATCCGTATTGCAAGTAATATGGGATATGAAATACATTGTATGGAATATCATGATATGCCGCAGAAAATTAAAGGGGATGCCCAAATGATGCAGAAGGCTGCGGAAATGGCTTATGAACAGACCTGCGCACAGCTTGAAGAAATCAAATTTGATGAATATGACAATATTCTGTTTATCAGTAAGAGCATAGGCACCGTGGTGTCGGCAAAGTATGTGGCAGAGCATAAATTGAATGCGGGGCAGATATGGTATACGCCTGTGGAGGCAACGCTTTCCTTCGGCGCAAAGGATGTGGTGTCCTTTATAGGAGAAAAGGATCCTTGGTCGGATGTGAAAACGGTCATAAATATAGCCAAAGAGCAGGGAATTGTATTATATTCGTACTCTGACTGCAATCATTCCCTCGAATGCGATGATGTGGACAGAAATATTGAAATACTTGGGGATGTAATGAAAAAGACGAGGGAGTACATTTCATTGATAAGGGGGCAATAAGCCCCCGGTATTAATGCATTTATGGTTTAGCCTTATAGCTTTCATCCCCGGTAACTATGTAGAGGATGTGTTCAACGATTTCTGTATCGGACCAGCCTTTGGCTCTTAAATCAAGTATCAGTCTTGCTGTTTCTGACATATTCATATTATCCATATTCCTCCTTTCCGTCATACATTACTATTGACACACACATACATTGTTTTCCGAAACTGTTGTTACAATATCATCATAACTTTATCGGATTGAAAAAACAATAAAAATCTTTTGATTTTCCATCCGTTGACAAAAACAGTAAACTACAGAAAAAAGGTAAAAAAGGCGTGAAGGAGTAGCAAGGAGTAAGGAAATGTAGTTGTCAATCCCCTTTAAAAGTTGTAAAATAAATCCATATATGCCTCTGCCGGTAGCAGAGCGCTTTAAGGAGGAAGAATAAATGGAACGTGAAGAATTTTTACAGGTTTACCGTCATTCGCTGGCGCATGTGCTGGCAAAGGCGGTCGTTGAGGTTTTCGGCAAGGAGAATGTGCAGTATGCCATAGGCCCTCAGATTGAGGATGGACTTTATTATGACTTCGTGCTGCCACGCCCCGTTACGGAGGAGGATTACAAGGTCATTGAGGACAAAATGAACGAAATCCTTAAGCGTAAGGAGGATTGGCGCAGGGAGGAGATTCCCAGAGACGAAGCGCTTTCTCTTTTTAAAAATCAGAAATACAAGGTTGAGATTATACAGGATTTGCCGGAGGATGCGGTTATCTCCATCTACTATACCGGAGATGATTTTGTGGATTTGTGCAGGGGTCCTCATATAGAGAATTCCAAGGAGCTTCTGTCCACCGCATTCAAGGTAAAGTCCGCATCAAGTGCATACTGGAGGGGAGACCAGAAGAGAGATTCTATGCAGAGAATCTATGTTTATGCATTCCCCTCAAAGGACGAATTGAAGGCTCACATAAACATGATAAAGGAGGCAATGGAGAGAGACCACAAAAAGCTTGGTCCCAAGCAGGAGCTCTTTATGTTCAACGAGACTGCTCCGGGCATGCCGTACTGGCTTCCGAGAGGCTGGAAGATGTATCAGGCACTCCTCAAGTTCTCCAGAGAGATTCAGGAGAAGCACGGATATCAGGAGATTTCAGCGCCTCTAATAAACAACAAAAAGCTCTGGCTCATTTCCGGTCATTGGGCGCACTATGTGAACAATATGTTTATGGTGCCGGGCTTTGACGGATTTTTGAAGGCTGACGCAGAGGTGCCGAATGTGGCGGAAACTCTCGATGATGACGCTCCGGTGCATATAAGCAGGCTTGCTGCAATGACGCCTTTATACAACCGTGAAAATGATGATACCATGGCGGCTAAGCCTATGAACTGCCCTAACGCAATGATGACCTACAAACGGACGAACCATTCCTACAAGGAGCTTCCGATTCGCTACAGCGAGTATGATGTACTCCACAGAAAGGAAAAGTCAGGACAGTTAAACGGACTCTTCCGTGTGCAGGAATTCAGGCAGGATGACGATCATACCTTTGTGATGGAAAGTCAGATTGAATCCGAGATTGAAGATATAATGAATATCGCCGACGAGATATACGGTACCTTCGGAGTGACCTACAGAGCGGAGTTTTCCACACGTCCCGAGGATTATATGGGAGATATCGAGGTATGGAACCGTGCGGAGGCTGCGCTCAAAAAGATTCTGGACAAAAAATACGGCGAAGGCGGATATGAGATAAACGAAGGGGACGGCGCTTTCTACGGTCCCAAGATTGATTTGCAGATAAAGGATGCCCTCGGAAGGGAGTGGCAGTGCGGAACCATACAGCTTGATTTCCAGCTTCCCCACAATTTCGGGCTTACCTATCAGGATTCCGACGGAAATATGGTTCAGCCGGTGGTAATACACAGGGCAATTTATGGTTCCCTGGAGCGTTTTATCGGGATAATCATAGAAAACTACAAGGGAGCTTTTCCTTTCTGGTTAAGCCCATATCAGGTGGGGCTTGTGCCCATCAGGGTTGAGCACAATGAGTTTACGAAGGCGCTTGAAGAGAAGCTCAAAGCGGCGGGAATCCGTGTGGAAGCCGATTATGCCGACAAGAACATGAATGAGAAGATAAAGACCTACAAGACTCTCAAAGACCCTTATATCGTGGTTATAGGCGATAAGGAGGTCGCAGAGGGTACTGTGTCCGTCACGGTAAGAGGCTTAAAGGAGCAGATTCACGGAATGAAGGTGGATGATTTCGTTAAGCTCTGCGTGAAGATGGAGGAGTCGAAGGCAGGAGAGCTTGCCACGGAGTAAAGCATGAAAAGAGTATTTCTGATTGTTTTGGACAGCTTCGGCATAGGCGCTGCGCCGGATTCGGAGAGCTTTGGGGATTTCGGCGTAAACACGATAGGGAGCTGTTCAAAAAGTGAATATTTTGAGCTGCCTAATTTGAGGGATATGGGACTTTTCCGGATAGACGGTGTAAGCATTGATTCCCGCATAGACAGAGGAAATACTCATACTGCGGCGATAGCAAGACTGCGTGAAAAGTCCGCAGGAAAGGACACCACCATAGGACATTGGGAGATTGCGGGTATTGTATCTGATACTCCGCTCCCCACATATCCGGACGGCTTTCCTGATGAGGTGCTTGATGAATTTAAAAAGCGCACCGGGAGAGGTGTTATCTGCAACAGGCCATATTCCGGCACGGTAGTAATAAATGAGTACGGAGATGAGCATGTAAGAACGGGGGATTTGATTGTCTATACCTCTGCGGATTCCGTATTTCAGATTGCGGCACACGAAGAGGTAGTGCCTCCGGAAAAACTTTATGAATATTGCAGGATTGCAAGAGAGATACTTACCGGCAGACATGGCGTGGGAAGGGTCATCGCACGTCCCTTTGCAGGAAGCGGGAACGGGAACTATACGAGAACCTCAAACAGGCACGATTTCTCGCTGCTTCCGTCTAAAAATACCATGCTTGATGTGATAAAAAATGCAGGCAAGGATGTCATTGCGGTGGGAAAGATTTTCGATATCTTTGCGGGGCAGGGTATTACGGAGCACATATATACCGGCGGAAATCCGGAAGGAATCGAGAGGACGCTTGAATATCTGGACAAGGCTTTTGAGGGACTTTGCTTTGTGAATCTTGTGGATTACGATATGCTCTACGGACACAGGCGTGATGTGGACGGATATGCAAAGGCACTCTCGTATTTCGATTCTAAATTGCCAGAGATTACGGCAAAGCTTAAGGATGATGATATTCTCATTCTTACCGCAGACCACGGCTGCGACCCTGCATATACGAGGACAACCGACCACACAAGAGAGTATGTCCCGATGATAATGTACGGGAAAGGCGTGGAGCCCGTAAATTTCGGCACAAAAGATGGCTTTACCTTTGTGGCAAAGAACGTATGCGGATTTTTGGGCGTAGATACTGCAGGGCTTGATGTATAAAGTATTACTACGGGAAATAGAAAGGTTTACATAAAATGTCAGACAACAGAGACATAAAAAAAGAAATAGAAAGACGGCGTACATTCGCCATAATCTCACACCCGGATGCGGGAAAGACGACTCTTACGGAGAAGTTTCTTCTGTACGGAGGGGCTATAAATCTGGCAGGCAGCGTAAAGGGAAAGGCAACGGCGAGGCATGCCGTGTCGGACTGGATGCAGATTGAGAAGGAGAGAGGAATTTCTGTTACCTCTTCCGTCCTGCAGTTTGAGTATGACGGATATTGCATAAATATTCTGGACACGCCGGGACATCAGGATTTCTCAGAGGACACCTACCGCACCCTTATGGCGGCGGATTCGGCTGTGATGGTCATAGACGGAAGCAAGGGCGTGGAGCCGCAGACCAGAAAGCTTTTCAAGGTATGCGCCATGAGGCATATCCCTATATTCACATTCATAAACAAAATGGACAGGGATGCTTTGGATACCTTTGAGCTTCTCGACAATGTGGAGAAGGAGCTTGGAATTGCCACCTGCCCCTTAAACTGGCCCATAGGCTCGGGCAAGGGCTTCAAGGGCGTATATGACAGAGAGAAAAAGTGCGTCATCCTCTATTCCGATACGGAGAAGGGCACAAAGGAGGGAACCGCTACGGAGGTTCCTATAGAGGATGAGGCTCACTTAAAGGAGCTTATAGGGAATGAGGCGGCGGAAAAGCTTTTGGAGGAGGTAGAGCTTTTGGACGGCGCAAGCGCCGAGTACGATTTGAAGGAGGTTCAGGCGGGAAATCTTACCCCTGTATGCTTCGGCTCCGCACTTACGAATTTCGGCGTCGAGATATTCCTAAAGCATTTTTTGAATATGACTACAACACCGCTTCCAAGGACTGCCGACACAGGTGTCATAGACCCGGTATTGAACGATTTCTCAGCATTTGTCTTTAAAATTCAGGCGAATATGAACAAGGCACACAGGGACAGAGTTGCATTTATGAGAATCTGCTCCGGCAAATTTGACGCAAATGTCGAGGTAAAGCATGTTCAGGGAAACAAGGTAATGAGGCTGTCACAGCCGCAGCAGATAATGGCGGATGAGAGAAAGATATTGCAGGAGGCGTATGCCGGGGATATAATAGGTGTCTTTGACCCCGGAATTTTCTCAATCGGAGACACGCTCTGCATGCCGAAGGAGAATTTCAGATATGAGGGAATCCCTACCTTTGCGCCGGAGCATTTCGCAAGAGTGCGTCAGGTCGACACTATGAAGCGCAAGCAGTTTGTGAAGGGAATAGAGCAGATTGCGCAGGAGGGCGCCATTCAGATATTTCAGGAGTTTAATACGGGACTAGAGGAAATAATCGTAGGAGTTGTGGGAGTTCTGCAGTTTGACGTTTTAAAATACCGTCTTGAGAATGAGTACAATGTGGAGATTAAGCTGGAAAACCTTCCGTATGAGCACATCCGCTGGATAGAGAACAAGGACGAGGTGGATGTGGAGAAGCTCACGGGAACCTCTGATATGAAAAAGGTCAAAGATATGAAGGGAAATCCTTTGCTTTTGTTCGTAAACTCATGGAGCGTAGGGATGACCCTTGAAAGAAATGAGGGCTTAAAGCTTGCGGAATTTTCGAGAAATTAAATTTTTCAAAAATTCATAGTAATTAAAGCAAGTATGATATATAATATCTTTATTGACGAAAATAATAGGGAAGAGATTCGTCTGTATAATGTGGAGGTAAAGGGATAATGTTTAGCCAACTTTTCGGAAGGTATCTTGTAAAGAGGGAGCTCTTAAACGAGGAGGACTACAAGGCAATCATAGCGGAGCAGATGACGGTGCGTGTCAAGCTCGGTACCATTGCCGTTACGAGAGGAATACTCTCTGAGGAGCAGGTAGAGGAGATAAATGTCCTGCAAAAGAGCGAGGACAAGCGTTTCGGAGATGTGGCTGTCGCACACGGATATCTGACGGATGAGCAGGTTGTATCCCTTTTGAAGGAGCAGGGTAATCCTTATTTACAGTTCGTGCAGCTTCTTACGGATCTTACAGACCTTTCAAACAGCGATATAGAGAGAGAGCTTGCCGCATTCCAGAAGGAGAACGGTCTTTCCAATCATGAGATGGAGGCGCTTAAGCAGGACGATATAGACGGTATACTTCCGGTATTCGTGGTTTCATCAAAGAGCTATGTTCAGGACATCACGGGTCTCGTCACAAGAAATATCACAAGATTCGTTTCAAGAGATTTCTACATTGAGAAGGCAAAAAGAGTAAGTGAGTACAATTATGCAAATTTTGCATGCCAGGAGCTTGCCGGTAATGATTCAGTATTCATAGGGCTTGGCGAAGCTACGGACAACGGGGCTCTTGCCAGAGTGGCTTCGGGCTTTGCAAAAAAGGAAATAAAGGAAATATCCGAGGATGCCTTTGATGCGGTGGGAGAATTTATAAATGTTACAAGCGGGATCTTCGCATCCGCATTGAGCACAAGGAAGGTTGAGATAGATATGGAGCCGCCTTTAGGCTTCAAAAATCAGACTGCAAAGGGAGATTTCTATGTGATTCCCGTATATCTGGAGCAGTATCGCCTTGATATAATAATTTCGGTCAATGCGGACTTTGTCGCAGGCGAAAAGCCGGAGAAGACCGGCTCTGTCGTAAAGACTGTGACGGATGCGGAAGCAGGCACAGGCAATGCCAATATTCTGATAGTCGACGACTCCAGAATGTCCAGGGAGATGCTGAGAAATATCCTCGAAAAGGCAGGCTACAATGTTGTGGGAGAGGCTGCAAACGGCGAGGAAGGCGTGGAGGCGTACAAGAAGCTAAAGCCCGATGTGGTCACAATGGATATAACCATGCCGCAGAAGGACGGCCTGCAGGCGCTTAAGGAAATACTTGCCTTCGACGCTGACGCAAGGATTGTCATGATAACTGCGGCAGGGCAGCAGGACAAGCTGATACAGGCGCTTAAGGAGGGCGCAAAGCGCTTTATAAACAAGCCCTTCAATGAGGTGGAGATTACGGTAAACATCAAGGATGTCCTAAAGTAAGTGACAAAGCATTTTTTATATAATATAACAAGGATAGTGATTTTGAATGTTAGGAGAGAATATGGAGAGCGAAAAGATAATTACCCTGAAAAATAATGACAGTCTCGGCACAGTACAGATAGCGGATGATGTGGTTGCAGCCATAGCCTCTATCGCAGCTACGGAGACAGAAGGCGTATATGCCATGGAGGGCGGCGCAACGAAGGAGCTCATCGCAAAGGTTAATCCGAGCAAGCTGAAAAAGGGTGTCAGAGTATCGGTAAACGGAGAGGATGTCAGGATTGATATAGCTGTGATATTGGAGTACGGATACAATATCCCTGCGACCTGCACACAGGTTCAGTCAAAGATTAAGACAGCCATTGAGAATATGACCGGCTTTAACTGCAACGACGTGAATGTAAAGATTGCCGGCATCAATATGAAGAAGAACAGATAAGAATATGAGCGCTAGTATGGGACGACACGAGTTAAGGGAGCGTATATTCAAGCTCCTTTTCCGTATTGAGTTTAACGATATATCCGATATGCCGGAGCAGGTAAGGCTTTTCTTTCAGGATGACGACAATGAGATGTCCGAAAAAAACGCCGAATATGTAGAAAAAAAGTACGAGGCTGTGCTTGCCAAAAAGGCAGAGCTGGATAAGCTGATATCGGAGAATATGGAGAAATGGGACATTACCCGCATAGGCAAGGTGGAGCTTTCCATCATGCGTCTGGGAGTGTACGAAATACTTTTTGATGACGATATTCCGGTAAATGTGGCTATGGACGAGGCTATTGAGCTTGCCAAGGAATACGGACAGGACAATTCGGGAGCGTTTGTGAATGCGGTGCTCTCAAAGATTGCAAAAGGTAATGAAAAATAATCCGGGGGTGATTGCTATTCCCGAAAAGATATACACAGTTGAAAAGCTGAATCATTTTATCAAAAATTTATTCGAAACAGAGCCGGCGCTGCGCCTTGTGACGGTACAGGGCGAGGTGGGAAATGTTACATACCATTCTTCCGGTCATATTTATTTTGCTCTTAAGGATGAGAAAAGTCAGATACCGGCGGTAATGTTTGCCGGCGACAGGGGAGGACTTTCATTTAAATTAGAGCGGGGAGCACAGATAGTTGTCACAGGCTCGGTAAATGTGTTTGAGCGTGACGGCAGATATCAGCTTTATTCAAAGAGGATAAAGAAGGCAGGCACCGGGCTTTTGTATGAGCAGTATGAGGCGCTTAAAAGAGAGCTTTTCGAGCTTGGAATGTTCTCCGAGGAATATAAGCAGCCCATTCCCAAATATATCAAGACTCTGGGAGTAGTCACGGCTCCTGCGGGTGCGGCAATAAGGGATATTATCCAGATCACAAGGAGGAGAAATCCTTATGTTCAGATAATTCTTTATCCTGCCATAGTGCAGGGTGCGGACTGCCCGGCGAGTGTGATACGCGGGATAAGAGCGCTTGAAGAATACGGTGTTGACGTAATGATAGTAGGGCGCGGCGGCGGTTCTATGGAGGATTTGTGGGGATTCAACGACAGGAATCTGGCACAGGCTGTGTTCGACTGCTCTGTGCCGATCATCTCCGCAGTGGGACATGAGATTGATACGACAATAATAGATTATGTATCGGATTTAAGGGCTCCTACGCCATCTGCGGCGGCAGAGCTTGCAGTAAAGGATATTTCGGAGATAGACGGTGCGCTTACGGGCTATCTTGCTTTCTTAAATGAGGCGATGCAGGATAAGCTTACGGATTACAGGGATTATATCGAACATATGCACACAAGGCTTAAATATTTAAGCCCCGCAAATAAGCTGAGAGAACAGAAAAGCATATGTATCTCTTTGGAGGAGAGATTAAGGAATGCCTTTGAGAATGTAATGAACAAAAAGCGCCACAGGCTGGAGCTTTATATAGAGAGTATGAAGGGGTTATCGCCGCTTCAAAAGCTAAGCAGCGGATTTTCATATGCGGAGGATGAGAAGGGAAACAATGTACGCTCCATAAAAGCCCTAAAAAGCGGAGACATACTGAATATACGTATGAGTGACGGCACTGTAGTATCAAGGGTTGATGGGATTAAAGGCATCCCCGGAGCAGTTTAGATCAAGCACAGGAGAAGAATATGGCAGCTAAAAAGACAAAAGAAAAGCTTACTTTGGAAGAAAATTTTGAAAAGCTGGACGAGCTCATAGAAAAGCTTGAGGATGAGGATATTACCCTCGAGGATTCCTTCAAGGCGTACAGCGAGGGAATGAATATATTAAAGACCTGTACTGAGGAGATAGACAGGGTTGAGAAGGAAGTGATGAAGCTCTCCGCAGACGGGAGTCTGGAGCCCTTGGATGAAGAATAGCTGATATGGCATTTGGTTTACATAACATAAAGGAGAATAATTCAAATGATAATGGATGAAGAGGATTTCAAAAGGCATCTTAAGGACAAAACGAATGAGATAAATGAGATAATAAAGACATATCTTCCGGCTGAGGAGGGAGCGCAAAAGACCGTTATTGAGGCGCTCAATTACAGCGTTCTCGCAGGTGGAAAAAGACTGCGCCCCATGCTTATGAAGGAGGTATATACGCTTCTTGGAGGCAGGAGCCGTATTGTGGAGCCTTTTATGGCGGCGATAGAATTTATACACACATACTCACTTGTGCATGACGATTTGCCCGCAATGGACAATGATGAATACAGAAGGGGACAGTTTACCACATGGAGGGTATACGGCGACGGAATGGGCGTGCTTGCGGGGGATGCGCTTTTAAACTATGCCTTCGAGACAATGCTTTCCGCCTCCTCAATGAAGACGGAATATGAGGATATATATTCCCTCTACGAGGCAATGCAGATAATCTCCAAAAAGTCAGGCATATACGGTATGGTAGGAGGACAATGCGCAGATTTGGAAGCGGAGGATGAGAAGAGCCTGCTTTCGGAGGAGGCGCTTCTTTTTATCCATGAGCACAAGACGGCAGCGCTTATTCAGGCGGCTATGATGGCGGGCGCAATTCTTGCGGGAGCAGATCTCGAAACAATTGCGGGAATCGAGCGCTGTGCATATAATATCGGTATTGCATTCCAGATAAGGGATGACATACTGGATGTGATAGGGGATGACAAGGAGCTTGGCAAAAGCACCGGCTCAGATGCGGAGAACGGGAAGCAGACCTATGTTACTCTTCACGGCATCGAAAAGAGCGAGGAGGAGGTACACAGGCTGTCGGACGAAGCAATGAAGATACTTGATTCTCTGGGGGGAAATAACGACTTTATCAAGGCTTTGGTGGCAATGCTTGTGGGGAGAAGATATTAGGAATCGTAAGCTGAGTGGATTGTGAATATTCCCACCGTTTTGGTGGGAATATTTTTTTGCGAAAAATGATAATATGTTAATGTGCAAATATGGAACAAAGTATTGTTGTTTAATACGTGATGAAGAAAATAAGGATACACCGAGCGGGCAGGAAGTAACAACATCCGTTGAAACGCAAGAAACGATGGATAAAAATAAGGTAATGTATTCAACAAATGACGCAGATACGGTAAAAAATGGTAATATACAGATTTAGATGAGGAATTAAGACTAAGGGATACAAAAGCGATTCATGATTATTGAAGCACTGTAAAATAGGACATGGGACATTCGGACATCCAGACAACGTTGGATATCTATGCGGATTGTACTGCCGATAAGAAGCAGGAAGTAATGGAATTGTTTGAGTGGGAAATTATTATAAGATAGATTTTAAGCCCTGTGGTATGTACCATGGGGCTTTATTGGATAAAGTTGATGCTTATGCGATTACTCATTGTGTATAATTGTGTGATGTGATATAATAACCGTGCAGCAATTTCGTCCGTGAAATTGCTAAACGCTTGTTATTATACCCCAAGCGTCCATGTTTGTGATATAATTTACTCAGTGAGTAATATGCAAATGAGAGGACATTAGGATGCGCAATAAATCATTTCAGAATAGCATGAGGGAATTAAGGGAATCTACGGGGCTGAATCGCAAAGAGTTTTGTGAAAAATTCGAAATTCCATACAGAACTATGACGGAGTGGGAGTTGGGACACAGAACGGCTCCACCATACGTTCTAAGACTGTTGGCATATTATATTGAGATGCAGAATATGTTGAAGGGTAAGGAGGATGTGATTGATGAGTGAAATAGTTCTTTTTGAAGCAAAGAATAGAGAATTAAAATAATCAGTTCCGATTTAGGGCGAAACTTTATGGCTGACGCAGGAACAAATGAGTGAGTTGTTTGATACGGCAAGGTCTTCTATTGCATATCTTATTGGAAATATTTTTAAAGAAAAATAATTGGTTAAAGAGACTTCTGTCAAAATTTTCGACAGAAGTAATAAAGCATGGAGACCCCCACAATACTACAATCTTGATGTAATAATATCTGTGGGATATCGCATCAAATCTCAGCATAAAGACAAGCAAAATTTGACTAGATCTGACTAGTAAAGAATCTTAATAAGCATTTGCGTTTACTACCTACTTGTGCTGGAATCTATTCATTTAGGGAATGTGTCCGCTGACATTTCGTCGGTTATTCAGTATTATGATTGCGAAGATTAGTGATGGAGATTTACGATGGATACCTGTAAAAGAGTTGAAGAAGCTTTAGGTGTCGAAAAGACAAATGAAATAGTATTGTTTATGAATGGACTGATGAAAAATAGAGGGGTAACTCAATATGTGCACAATCAATTGTCACTCTTAGACATTCCTGCTTGGCTTAAAGATGCCATATTTACGGCAACAGGAGGTCGTATTGATGTGAATGGCAAAAGATTTGCGTTGGAAGCGGGAAAACTTTATCATGAAATAGTTTCACATAGTGATGAAGATAAAGAAGCTTTAAGAGGACAGAAGGCATATTCAGAAAATAATATTTTTGAAGTGATAGAGACAATGCTCTTTCCAGATATTATTGAAGGAATTTCATATGGTGACACTTTGGATCAGCGCAAGGTATTTGCCGTAGAAAAGTATTTGGGACATAATATTATTATAGTTTTGTCAGTTGGTGGGAATCGGAATCCGAATGTGACACCGCAACAGATAGTATATTTTAACAATGATAAATGGATAACACTGACTAAATCCGGTATGACAATGCGAGAGATATTATATGGGAGTAGTAAAAAACGAAGGATTATACCGGAGGAATTGAATGAGATAAAAAGAAATAGAGTTACCGTGGCGCACTATGAATCATAGATTCCTTTGCTCGGACGTCCAAAACGCCTCCACGTTCTCCTCTATTTAATTAAATTATAGCAGAATAAGCAAAAATTGCAATATAGCTAGTAAGCATTTGAAAAAATCCCCAAAATATGCTATTCTATCTTCTACTGTATACTTTTAATTTTTAGGTGAAAAATATGTATCTTGAACTTATAAATAATGCAAATGACATAAAGAATATAGACAAAGCGGATTATCCGGCGCTCGCTCAGGAGATCAGGGAGTTTTTGATAGAAAAAATATCCGTAACGGGCGGGCATCTTGCCTCCAATCTGGGCGTTGTGGAGCTTACCATGGCGTTACATCTGGCGCTTGACCTTCCGAAGGACAAGATAATATGGGATGTGGGACATCAATCCTACACGCATAAGCTCCTTACCGGCAGAAAGGAGGGCTTCGACCATCTGCGTCAGTTCCATGGAATGAGCGGCTTTCCGAAGACGAGGGAGAGCGATTTCGACGCTTTCGATACGGGACATTCCTCCACATCCATTTCCGCAGGGCTTGGACTTGTGCAGGCAAGGGATATACTTGGCGGCGACGAAACCATAGTTTCCGTGATTGGGGACGGTTCCCTTACCGGAGGCATGGCATACGAGGCGCTCAACAATGCTTCAAAGATAGAAAAGAATTTTGTGATAATACTCAATGACAACAATATGTCCATCTCCGAAAATGTGGGCGGCTTGAATAAATATCTCAACAATATCCGTACCGCAAATAAGTATCTCGACTTAAAGGAGGGTGTATACAATGCCCTGAAGGGCACTCCCAAGGGCGACAGCACCGTGCACAAGATACGAAGGCTCAAAAACAGCCTAAAGACCTGGGTGGTTCCCGGAATGTATTTTGAGGATATGGGCATTACCTATCTGGGACCCGTGGACGGGCATGATATCAACGGACTTGTGCGTGTCATAAAGGAGGCCAAAAAGGTAAACGGTGCCTGCATAGTGCATGTGCTTACGAAGAAGGGAAAGGGTTATCCTCCTGCGGAGAAGCATCCTGCGAGATTTCATGGCGCAGAGCCCTTTGATATAGAGACCGGAGTGCCGTCACATCCCAGAACCGTGTCGAATTACACGGACATCTTTTCGACGGTTATGTGTAAGCTTGGTGCAAGGGATGAAAAAATCGTCGCAATCACGGCGGCAATGCCGGACGGCACCGGACTTAAGCGCTTTAGAAATATGTATCCCGACAGGTTTTTCGATGTGGGAATAGCAGAGGAGCATGCGGTTACCTTTGCGGCAGGGCTTGCAGCAGGGGGACTTAAGCCCATTGTAGCCATATATTCGTCATTCCTTCAGAGAGCCTACGACCAGATAATCCATGATGTCTGCATACAGAATCTTCCGGTAATATTTGCCATAGACAGGGCGGGGCTTGTGGGAAGCGACGGAGAGACACATCAGGGGTTGTTTGATTTAAGCTTCCTTTCAAGCATTCCGAATATGCATGTATGCGCTCCGAAGAACAAATGGGAGCTTTCGGATATGCTGAAATTCGCCGTGAATTTCGGATACCCAATTGCAATCAGGTATCCCAGAGGAACTGCTTACGACGGGCTTAAGGAGTACCGGGCAAAGGTAGAGCTTGGAAGGGCGGAGTGGATATACAGGGAAAAGGAGATTGCTCTTTTTGCAGTTGGAAGCATGGTAAAGACTGCGGAGAAGGTGCGTGATGCACTCAAAGCTAAAGGACATGAGGTAAGTCTCATAAATGCAAGATTCGTAAAGCCCATTGACGAGGATGCGGTAAAGGATGCCGCAAGAACCCACACTCTCATTGTCACAATGGAGGAAAACGTATTTGACGGAGGCTACGGCGAGAAGATTCTCAAATGCATAAATGAAAACGAAATCTCCTGCGAGATATTAAATATTGCAATACCCGACTGCTATGTGGAGCATGGCAATGTTGAGGTCTTGAAAAAGGAATTAAGGATTGATGCGGACTCTGTTGTGGAGCGCATTCTTGATATGACGGAGTGATGCGGTGAAGGAAAGGCTCGATGTAATACTTGTAAATATGGGCTATGCCGCATCAAGGGAGAAGGCAAAGGCGATAATAATGTCCGGAAATGTGTACGTGAACGGACAGAAGGAGGACAAGGCTGGCACAGCCTTTGATACGTCAAAGATAAAGCTGGAGGTCAGAGGGGACAAGCTTAAATATGTGAGCAGAGGCGGACTTAAGCTTGAAAAGGCAATGGGTCTCTGGAAATTCCCTCTTGACGGCAAGATGTGTATGGACATCGGTTCTTCCACGGGAGGCTTCACGGATTGTATGCTCCAAAACGGCGCAAAGAAGGTCTATTCAATAGATGTCGGCACCAACCAGCTTGATTGGAAATTGAGAAGTGATGAAAGAGTGGTCTGCATGGAGCAGACGAATTTCAGATATGTGACAAGAGATAAGATTCCCGATGAGATAGACTTTGCCTCTGTGGATGTGTCATTCATATCACTTACCAAGATTCTCATCCCCGCAAGAAATCTGCTTAAGGATAGCGGAGAGATGGTCTGTCTCATAAAGCCGCAGTTTGAAGCGGGCAGGGAAAAGGTAGGAAAGAATGGGGTTGTCAGGGATGAAGCCACCCACATTGAAGTCATAAAAAAGCTTGTGGACTTTGCTTATCTTACAGGCTTTGATGTAATGGGACTTGATTTTTCTCCCATAAAGGGTCCCGAAGGAAATATAGAATATCTTTTGTATATAAAAAAGTCCGAAAGTATTGACGAAGCTGTTTCTGCGATGGATGAGCACGAGGCGGAAAAGCAGCTCTCGGAAATTATTGAAAACAAATCCGGATTGTCCGAAGCGGATGATTGGAATAAAAAAATAAAAGAAATAGTTTTGATGTCACATAAAATGTAAATAAAAACGGGGAGGTATGAGGTATGGAGCATTTTCTTATATTTACAAGCAGGTACAAGGACAGAAATTCCTATGTCACAAACCGCATAGTAAATCATCTGACCGCAAGGGGCAAGAAGGTTACCACGATAATAAAGGAGGCTGACTGGAAGTCTGTTGAGGGAGAGGAGAGCGAGGAAGCGAAGAATATCCCGAAGGATGTGGACTGCATGATAGTGCTCGGAGGAGACGGTACTGTGCTGCAGGCGGCAAGGGAGACAAAGAAGCTTCATATCCCCATTATAGGTGTCAATTTAGGTACTTTGGGATATATGACGGAGATAGAGCCCTCAAATGTCGAGGCTGCAATAGACAGGCTCATCGCTGGGGAGTATAAGACAGAGAGCCGCATGATGTTAAACGGAAAGGTCAGCTTTGCGGACGGCAAAAATGACGAGGGCTGGGCTTTGAATGATATCGTAATATCAAAGAGCGGCTCCTTCCAGATAATAAGCTTTAACATATATGTAAACGGGCAGTTTCTCCACGATTACAAGGCTGACGGAATAATAATCACTACGCCTACCGGCTCCACGGGCTATAATCTTTCTGCAGGAGGCCCCCTGATAGAGCCCAAGGCAAAGCTTATTACCCTTACGCCCATATGCCCTCATTCCCTCAATCAGAGGAGCATAATCCTCTCGTCGGATGACGTGATAGAGGTAGTGATTCCCTCAATCAGGGACGGTCAGATTCAGACCGTGGAGGCGAATTTTGACGGAACGCACAAGATACCTCTTGTGACCGGCGACAGGATAAGGATTGCGGAATCGGAAAAGACAACGGAATTCTTGCAGATAAATCAGGTAAGCTTCCTTGAGGTATTGGGCAGAAAGATGAGAGACATATAAGAGCGGGCTTTTAAGGCTTAGGAGTTAAATATGTTACAAAATATTCATATAAAAAATCTAGCCCTCATGGAGGAAACGGAGGTCGAATTCACAAAGGGCTTAAATATCCTGACGGGAGAAACCGGTGCCGGCAAATCGCTTCTCATAGGCTCGGTTAATCTTGCTCTCGGAGCAAAATTCGATAAGGAAATGCTCCGCCACGGCGCAGAGTATGCCTTTGTGGAGCTTGTTTTTGCGGATGAGGGAAGGGGAGTCTCTGACAAATTAAAGGAGCTTGAGATCGAGGATAATGGCGGTCAGATTATAATAAGCCGCAAGATGAATCAGGGAAAGAGCATCTACAAGATAAACGGCGAGACAGTGACCGCAAAGCAGGTGAAGGAGCTTGCGGAGGTTTTGATAGATATTCACGGTCAGCATGAGCACCAGTCGCTTCTCAAAAAATCAAAGCATCTTGAAATACTGGATGAGTATTCAAAAAATGATTACGGCGATTTAAAGGAAAAGGTGTCCGAAAAGTACAATGATGTAAAGGCACTTAAGGAAAAGCTGTCATTGGAGGATAAGGGAGATTCCGAGAAGGAGAGGGAGATTTCCCTTGCGGAATTTGAGCTTAAGGAGATTGAGGATGCCGCTCTGAAACTAGGAGAGGATGAGGAGCTTGAAAAGCGATACAGGCTTATGACGAACTCAAAGAAAATCTCGGAGAGCCTTTCGGAGAGCTATATGTGTACAGGGGGAGAGACCTCCGAAAATGCAGGGAGTATGATAGGGCGTGCCGTAAGAGCTCTGTCAGGCGTATCGGGCTTTGATGAAAGGCTGGATAAGCTCTCGGAGCAGCTCTCTGAAATTGAGGGACTATTATCCGATTACAACAGGGATATTTCCGAATACATCGAAAGCACGGAATTTGATCCCGAGGAATTTGCCGAAACAGAGGAGAGGCTCAATCTCATCAACCGCTTAAAGAGTAAGTACGGTGACAGTATAGAAAAGATTATTGCCTACGGGGAGAAAAAAAGAGAGGATATAATAAAATTTCAGGATTATGATGCCTATATTGCTTCCATGAAGAGGGAGCTTTCCAAGGTGGAGGAGGAATTAAATTCCCTCTGTAAAAAGCTGTCCGATATCAGAATCAAAAATGCAAAGAAGCTTTCAAAGCTTTTGATAAATGCACTTGAAGGACTTAACTTCGCACAGACAAGCTTTAATATTGATGTGCGCCCTGAACAGAATGTCACAGCTACGGGCTATGATGATGTGGAGTTTATGATATCCGTAAATCCCGGAGAGCCAATGCTTCCCTTGGGGAATACGGCATCGGGAGGCGAGCTTTCAAGAATCATGCTTGCCATCAAGACTGTGCTTGCAAAGGAGGATTCCATCGACACGCTGATATTCGATGAGATAGATACGGGAATCAGCGGAAAGACTGCATGGAAGGTATCGGAGGAGCTTAATACCGTCGCAGGCGCCCATCAGGTCATATGCATAACTCATCTTGCGCAGATAGCGGCAATGGCGGATACCCATTTTGTCATAGAGAAAAGCTCCACCAGAGATAATACCATTACCGATGTAAGAGCACTGTCAGAGGATGAGAGCTTAAAGGAGCTTGCAAGGCTTCTTGGAAGCGATGAGCTTTCGGAGGCGGCATTAGAAAACGCAAGACAGATGAAGGCAGAGGCAGCAAAGGTAAAGGCGGGGGAGTAGGAAGGAGTTTATTGGTATGACAATAGCAAATGAATTAGATTCCACCTGTGGCATTTCTGATGAGGAATTAACACAAAGATTTAAAGAGGCAATCCGGATAGACGAGGAAGTGAGACGAATTAAGGGATTGCCGGTAGCCAGATATGACAGCACAACAAAAAAAGCGTATCTCGAATACCCGGATGGGAGACGTGAGTATGTCGGAGAATAATGTTGTAAAATTACCAGAAGTGATGGTGTTCGCTGGACCAAATGGTAGCGGAAAGACAACGATTACCGGAGTTGGTAAAGGTGTGTGATGTGCTTCATATATATGACAATACAATAGAACCTTTTAGGATATTTAAAAAGAGAAAGGATGTCTACTATCGTTGGAGCAATGAACATTGGGACAAGGATGAAATCGAAAAACTTTGTGGAATCAGTGAATATATAAATGAGCAACAAGAAAAAGGATAAAATACAAAGTGCATATAAGGATTCTATCGGGATATATGATGATGTGCTGACGCAAGGCAATATATTCAGCAGGATGTACATCCGCTTTTTCTGGAGCGGAACGGATGACAGCCGGATTGCTTCGGAGATTCTTTCATATATACCCGACGATTATGAAGTAAGGCTTCTTGATGTTCCTGTAGGTACGGCAGTGTTTACAGAGCAGAAGTGGAAGAAGCTGTCAAAGGCTCAGATCACATGCCTTGACTATAGTGAGGATATGCTCGATAAGGCAAAGAAAAGACTGTCAGGCTGTGATAATATTTCCTTCGTTCAGGGAGATGTAGGAAGGCTTCCTTTTGACGATGGAAGCTTTGATATAGTAATGAGCATGAACGGATTCCATGCGTTTCCGGATAAGAAAAGCGCTTTCAGGGAGACATGGCGTGTTTTGAAGAAAGGCGGACAGTTCATCGCCTGCTTTTATATCAGAGGAAAATCAAAGAGAACCGATTGGCTTGTAAGCCGGATTCTTTCAAAAAAAGGCTGGTTTACTCCGCCTTTTCCGACAGAGGAGCAGCTTCTAAAGATATTGAACAGGCTGTATTCGGATGTAGAGTGCCAGATTGATGGTTCCATGGTGTATTTCAGATGTGTAAAATAAGCACCCTACACTTTTATTAGACAGTCTGTAATAACTTTTCTTTTTCACTATTCGTCGTATTTGCAACGCTCTCTGCCCTTAAAGTATGTGCAGGCATATCGGGAACCGCTACCATATCAATGTTACCCCGGCTTATTGCAACAGCCTCTAGTAATCCCTGCATTGTATCATTGAAAAAGTTATCATTCATAGTCTATTCCTCCCTTAAAACAGCTACAACGGCTCTAAATGCCTTTTTCATATCAAGTCCTAATGCGAACCATTTTTCTGTGAACTTGGGCACTTCTATAAATGTTCTATTCATAACCCTATTATTGCATATATTATTTTGTTTATCAAGGGTATGATTAGTGATTTCCTGCTTGTCCAAAGCTTTATAAAATTTTTAATTCAATAATAAGCTAAAATAAATTCTTGACAGAAGAAAGAGAACGGTGTACTCTTATACTTTAGAGAACACTGTTTACTTTTGCGAGAGGATGAGCCTGTAATGCCGAGAGATAAGACTGAAAGCCATTTACGAATAGTGGAAGCGGCAAAAAAAGAGTTTTTGGAATATGGGTTTACCGAGGCATCACTACGCAGAATCGCTGCGAAAGCAGGGATACAGGTAAGCGGTCTGTATAAGCATTTTGAGAGTAAGGAAGCTATGTTTGAGTCCCTTGTAGGGCCGGCTGTAAACGGCTTTTATAAGCTGTATTCACGGATAGAGGGCGAATACTTTGGAGAGATTGATAAAATCGATGAAGGCTACGATTGGGAAGGTCAGAGAGAGACTATCCGTATGATGGAATATATGTACGACCATCTTGACGAATTTATTTTGATCATAACGAAATCACAAGGGACAAAATATGAAGATTTTACTCATGATGTTGCCGAGCTTGAAGAGGAAGTCACAATCAGGTATATGGAGGAGCTAAAAAAGGCGGGCTTCCCGGTTAAGGATTTTGACAGAAATGAGTTTCATTTGCTTGTGACCGCTTATATTTCGGCAGCGTTTCAGCCTATTCATCACGGCTTTAGCAGAGAAGAGGCAATGCATTATGCATGGACACTCGAAGAGTTCTATAAGCCTGCATGGAAGGCATGGTTTGGGATTTAGATATTTATTATAACCCCACTAAAGTGGTAACCCCACTTATGTGGGGTCATATTTGACCCGTAGGTTAGTCGCAACTAACTATAGGGAAAGGAGGGAAACTTATATGGGACAGATTGTAAGTGCTTTGCCGTCAATTATTGCAGGAGCGCTGTTGGCAAGCATAGTATATCACATAGCATTACCGTTTTTGGGATAAAGCAATATGAGCGCATAAAGAAATATAGAAACGGAGGAAATAAAGTGAAAAAGAAAAGTACATTATCTTGGGTACTGGAATTTGCCGGAAGGAAGAAAGGATATTTTGGCGGAAGCGTGGTGCTGGCAATACTTGGTGTGGCGGTATCCTTTGCACCGTATCTAGTCATTTCCGGAATCGTTTCAGAACTTTTGGCGGGAAACAAAGAGTGGGATTACTACCTGAAAATGGTAGTGCTTATGGCTGTTCTGTGGATTGTACGGGTAACCTTACATTCGCTTTCCACAACCCTGTCCCATGTAGCTACCTTCAATGTGTTAGGAGGCATTAGAGAACAGCTCTGCGAAAAGCTTTCAAAAATTCCGCTGGGGTCAGTACTCGACGATAACAGCGGGACATATAAGAATATCATTGTGGAGAGAGTGGACTCGATGGAAACCACAATGGCGCATATTGTACCGGAGTTTACAGCCAATATTCTGCTTCCGCTTGTGATGTTTATCTATCTTATGATGATTGACTGGCGCATGGGACTTGCAAATCTTATCTCCGTTTTGATAGGCATAGCCTTTGCAGCAGTAATGATGGCAAAGAGTCAGGGAGGCTTCGAGCTGACGATACAGAAAACGAAGAAGCTCAACGATACGGCAGTTGAATATATCAACGGGATAGAGGTCATCAAAGCCTTCGGAAAGACCGGCAGCTCCTATGAGAAGTTTATGATTGCCGCCAAAGAAGGCGCAGACTGCTTTATCGACTGGATGAGGAAATGTATCTGGTGGCAGGCGGGTACAATGTCCTTTATGCCGGCTACGCTTTTGGGAGTGCTTCCTGTGGGACTGCTCCTGTTCAGGACAGGAGGTCTTTCCGCTGGGGAATTCATCACAGGAATTATACTCTCTGCGGGACTTATCACACCTCTTGTGATTGCTTTTTCCTACTATGATGACATTATGAAGATGGGAAGCATATTTGGTGAAGTTACAGAGATTCTGGAAAGACCGGAAATGATCAGACCCAAAAAAGCTGTGAGTGAGCCTGTAGGACATGATATCGTCCTTAAGAATGTTCATTTCACATATAAGGACAAAGAGGTTCTCCACGGCATCAATATGGAAATAAAGGAAGGCGAGATAAACGCCATAGTAGGTCCGTCCGGTTCGGGAAAGAGTACAATAGCAAGACTGATTGATTCCCTTTGGGATGTGGAATCAGGCGTAATTACCTATGGAGGCGTGAATATCAAAGACCTTCCTCTCGACTATTATATGGGAAGGATTGCCTATGTAGCGCAGGACAATTATCTGTTTGATATGAGCGTAAAAGAAAATATCAGGCTCGGAAGGAGTAATGCGAGTGATGAAGATGTGATGAATGCAGCAAAAGCGGTTGGATGTCACGAATTCATACTTGGTCTTGAAAACGGATATGACACTATCGTCGGCGGCGCAGGCGGACACCTATCCGGAGGCGAGCGCCAGAGAATCTGTATTGCAAGAGCGATGCTAAAGGATGCGCCTGTCATAATTCTTGATGAAGCAACAGCCTATACAGACCCCGAAAATGAGGCGCTGGTACAGGAGGGCGTAGCAAAGCTTGTTAAGGGAAGGACATTGATTGTTATTGCACACAGACTTTCGACTATCGTGGACGCAGACAAGATATTTGTGATAAAGGACGGAAGTCTGGAGGCTGAAGGAACACACAACGAGCTTCTGACTGCGTGCAAGCTATATAAGAATATGTGGGCAGCACACAGTATGTCAAAGGATATGGATGAACCCACAGGCAAAGAGGGCGTCAGAGGGGAGGTAGCATATGCTTGAAATGTTAAAAAAGTTCTTCGATTTTTGTAATGAAGAAAACAGAAATAAGTTCTACGCTGCAGTCGCATTGGGAGTGCTTGATGCAATCTTTGGAGCAATGAAGATTCCGGCTGCGTATGTTGCGATTGATGCGGTTTTAAAAAACAATGCGGATGACAGAGCGTTACTTACGGTTATTGGTCTTATGCTCCTTTCCACCGTCGGCAAGATGGTGGTAAATCGTTTTTCACAAATGCTGCAGACCGAAGGGGGATATAATACGGCATGCGGAAAACGCATCGAAATTGGCGAGCATTTAAGATATCTTCCTATGGGATATTTTAATGATACGAGCCTTGGTCATATTACATCTGTTACAACCAACAGCATGGAACAGCTTTCAGACATTGCCACAAGAGCGATCATCATGGTGCTGCAGGGCAGTATTACAACCGTGGTAATAGGCATAGGCATGTTTTTCTTTGATGTGCGCATAGGATTAATCTCTGTAATCTGCATCGGGATATTCTTTCTTGTAAATAAATTGACGAACAGAAACGTTGCGAGAGTCGCTGATGAAAAAATCAGCGCCGACAAAGATCTGGTGGGCGTTATTCTGGAATATGTACAGGGGATTGCCGAAATCAGAAATTATAATATTTTTGCCTCCAGCGGCGGCAGGGTAAAGAAAGCAATCGAACGCAAGAAAAAAGCAGATATCAGCGCTGAAACCGCAGCAATTCCAATGGTGGGTCTGCAAAATCTTATCTGTAAGCTGTCGGGAGTTGTAATTGCTGCAGCCACGCTGGTATTTTATCTGAACGGAACGATGAAGCTGTCCTATGCGATCACAATGCTTCTGTGCTCGTTTATGGTATTTGAGGCGTTAGATGCGGCGGGAATCTATACTGCACTTCTTAAAATCATCGGGAAATGCGTGGATTTGGCACAGGAAATTCTGGATGTTCCGCAAATGAATATCGAAGGAGATAATATGATCCCCAAGAACAGGGATATACATTTGGAGCATGTGAGCTTTGCATACGAGAACAGAAAGATTATTGATGATGTGACACTGGATATCAGGGAGAAGACGACGACAGCCATTGTAGGTCCCTCCGGAGGAGGGAAGACCACCATCACGTCGCTTATTGCAAGATTCTGGGATGTGGATGAGGGCAAAGTAACGCTTGGCGGGAGAGATGTCAAGGATTACAGCTTTGACGTTCTGATGGAGAATTTCAGCTTTGTTTTCCAGAGAGTTTATCTGTTTGAGGACACAATCGCCAATAATATCCGATTCGGTAAGCCGGAGGCTTCTATGGATGAGGTGATCGCAGCGGCAAAGAAGGCATCATGCCATGATTTTATAAGCTCGCTGCCTGACGGCTACAATACAGTGATTGGTGAGGGCGGAGCTACACTTTCAGGCGGGGAAAAGCAGCGCATTGCCATTGCAAGAGCCATTATGAAGGATGCGCCGATAATCGTATTGGATGAAGCAACCGCCAATGTAGACCCCGAGAATGAAAAGGAGCTGACAGAGGCAATTGAAAATCTCACAAGGGAGAAGACAATCATTATGATTGCCCACAGGTTAAAGACTGTTCGGCATGCAGACCAGATTGTCGTAATAGATAAGGGCAAAATTGTACAGCGGGGAAATCATGAGGAACTGATGGCGGAGGATGGCATTTATAAGAGCTTTATATCCGGCAGGAGGAAGGCAGTCGGCTGGAGGATAGCCTGAAAATAAAAATCATATAGATTTAATTACCTTAGAGCATTATTGCAACTTAAATAAAAAAATGATATAATCGTGCTTTAGTTTTTGGAAAACAAAGAGACGCAGGGCGCAAATGAGGAGATATTATGAAAGAGAAGAGAGAAGACATCAGAAACGTTGCAATAATTGCCCATGTAGACCATGGCAAGACCACCCTTGTGGATGAACTTTTGAAGCAGAGCGGTGTGTTCAGAGAAAATCAAGAGGTTGCGGAGAGAGTAATGGACTCCAACGATATCGAGAGGGAGAGGGGAATAACAATACTCTCGAAAAATACCGCAGTTACCTACAAAAATACAAAGATAAATATTATCGACACTCCCGGACATGCGGACTTCGGAGGGGAGGTCGAGCGTGTATTAAAAATGGTAAACGGCGTAATCCTTGTTGTGGATGCCTTCGAGGGAGCAATGCCCCAGACCAAGTTCGTGCTTCGCAAAGCGCTTGAATTAAAGCTTCCCGTGATCGTATGCATAAACAAGATAGACCGTCCGGAGGCAAGACCCGAAGAGGTAATAGATGAGGTTTTGGAGCTGTTTTTGGAGCTTGATGCGGACGATTCACAGCTTGACTGCCCCTTTGTATTTGCCTCCGCAAAGGAGGGAACTGCATCCCTGAAGGCGGATGAAGCCGGAAGCAGTATGGAGCCTCTTTTTGAGACGATCCTTGAATATATCCCTGCGCCGGAGGGCGACCCGGAGGCGGGTACGCAGGTACTCATAAGCACTATAGACTACAATGAGTATGTGGGAAGGATCGGAATCGGAAAGGTCGACAACGGTACGATAAAGGTAAACGAGGAGGTTGTAATCTGCAATCATCATGACCCGGATAAGCAGATAAAGACGAAGGTTTCAAAGCTCTATGAGTTTGACGGGCTTGACAGGGTAGAGGTAAAGGAGGCAGGCATAGGCTCCATTGTAGCAATATCCGGTATTGAGGGAATACATATCGGAGATACTCTCTGCGCCCCGGATAATGTAAGCCCTATTCCCTTCCAAAAGATTTCCGAGCCCACCATAGCGATGGATGTGATGGTAAACGATTCGCCCTTAGCGGGTCAGGAGGGAAAATATGTCACAAGCCGCCATATAAGGGAGAGGCTTTTTAAGGAGTTAAACACCGATGTTTCTTTGAGAGTCGAGGAGACGGATTCCACAGAGAGATTCAAGGTATCGGGAAGAGGAGAGCTTCATCTTTCGGTGCTCATAGAAAATATGAGAAGAGAGGGCTTTGAGTTTGCAGTTTCAAAGGCGGAGGTACTCTACAAAAATGATGAGAACGGGAAGCTTTTGGAGCCAATGGAGCTTGCATATATTGATGTGCCCAACGACTTTTCGGGCGCTGTCATAGAAAAGCTTGGGACGAGAAAGGGAGAGCTCAGAAATATGAGCTCCATATCCGGAGGCACCTATACAAGACTGGAGTTCTCCATCCCTGTGAGAGGACTTATCGGATACAGGGGAGAATTTATGACGGATACCAAGGGTAACGGAATATTAAATACCGTATTCGACGGCTATGCGCCCTACAAGGGGGATATACAGTACCGAAAGCAGGGCTCCCTGATTGCCTTCGAGGCGGGAGAATCAATCACATACGGGCTCTTCAACGCACAGGAGAGAGGCACGCTCTTTATAGGACCGGGAGAAAAGGTTTATGCGGGAATGGTAATCGGTCAGACAGGAAGAGCGGAGGATATAGAAATAAATGTCTGCAAGAAAAAGCAGCTTACAAATACCAGAGCCTCCGGCTCGGATGAGGCGCTTAAGCTGACTCCGCCGAAGCTTCTTTCTCTTGAACAGGCGCTTGATTTCATTGATACGGATGAGCTTTTGGAGGTAACTCCCACACATCTTCGCATCAGGAAAAAAATACTTGACCCGACGCTCAGAAAGAGAGCGGCAATAAATAAAAAGGCTTAAAGATGGGCTCATTACTTCTGGCGGTCATATACCTTATATTTATAAGTCTCGGTCTTCCGGATTCTCTTTTGGGCTCCGGCTGGCCGACAATGCAGGCGGCATTTAATGTGCCGTCTTCTTATGCAGGATATGTTTCCATGACGATATCCTTTATGACTATTATTTCCGCACTTTTAAGTCCGAGAATGATTAAGAGATTTCACACGAAGTGGATAGTCATTGTGTCGATTTTTCTGACTATTATGGGACTTATCGGCTTCTCTTTGTCGGTAAATTATTATATGCTCTTTTTGTTCGCAATTCCATACGGATTGGGCGCAGGCTCCATTGATGCCTCGGTCAATCATTATGTGGCAAACCATTATTCGGGAGCGGTGATGAGCTTTTTACATTGCTTCTATGGAGTGGGTGCGGTGATAAGTCCCAATATAATGGCGTTAGCCTTGAGATATGCAGGGTGGAATGAGGGGTATTTATGGACCTCGTATATTCAGACGGGAATACTCATTATATGTATAATATCCCTCCCGCTGTGGTCGCAGGGGAAGGGCGCAGATGATGAAAATGAGGCTCTAGACAGCGCAGGCATAAGGGAATCCATAAGGGTTAAGGGAGTTGTCCCCACGCTTGTGAGCTTCTTTTCGTATTGCGCAGGAGAGATGACCTGTTTTCTGTGGACATCAAGCTACTTTGCAGGGACAAAGCAGGGCTTAAGCGACGAGCTCATAGCCTCCTTTGGTTCACTGATATTCGGCGGGCTTATGCTCGGAAGAATAATTTCGGGCTTTACATCGAACCGTTTGGGGGATAAAAGGCTTATAAGGATCGGAGTGGCAGTCGAAATCCTTGGAATAATTCTGGTACTTTTGCCTGTAGATAATTATATTGTCGCTGCGGTTGGATTTGTCATTATAGGCACGGGAATGGGTCCCATCTATCCCTCCATACAGCATATGGCGCCGGAGCATTTCGGGAAAAGGCACAGCGCAGCGGTTATAGGCTTACAGATGGCGGCAGCATATCTTGGAAGCACGCTTATGCCGGTATGCTTCGGCTGGCTGCAGCAGAGCATGGGAATCGGCATAATGCCCGTATATCTTTTGATATTTGCACTTCTTAATATCGTGATGATTGAGGTATCATACAGAAAGCAGTAATCAGCTTTCGTTCCCTTTAAAATTCCTTTGGTGGAGGATAACTAAAGCGCATTTTATTCCTGACGAAATATAAACTGTAATGAGTAGCTTACTGCCTGCAAAGCAGACATCGAAAGGAGAAGAAAAATGCCGATTGGAGCGTTGGGACTTGCAAGAGCGCAGTTTGTACCCTCCAAAATGGAGGGGGCAGCCGCAAATAGCGCAGAGGGAATGAAATTTCAGGATGTATTCATAGAAAAGAGAGAGCGTGCGGGGGAGCCTATGTCTGCCGCAAAGGATAGGCGCCAATACAAGAATGAATACTTTAACAGGGCGGTGGATGGCTGCATTGTACATAACGGAGTGCTCTTTACCTGTGATTACAAAACCGATACCCTGTGTCTTGGAGATTGCAGCGATAAGAGAAGCTGCATACAGGTTGAGCTTGAAAACGGCGGAAGCCTTATGGTAAACAGGGATAATCTGGAGGATTTGACAAAGGCGATATCGCTGTTTTCGCCAGAGGATCAGTCACGAATCATGGCGGCAATCCAGAGGGACAAAATGGCAAAGCACAATCTTGACAAGATAGAGGAGGAGATTTCCGAAGGGATAGCGCATGAGAACGAAAGAGAGGATGACGGGAGTATTATTATTTCATCTAATATGTGTATGAAAAAAATCCTTGACGTGGGATGTGCTTTAATATACTATATACAGAGTGTGCAATTGAGTGTGCCAACAAGATATAGTATGTAAACCACGAAAGGCAATATAAAATGAAAATTTATAAAAGGATTTTAGCAGGTATCGCACTCGGAAGTCTGCTGTTTACGCAGGCTCCGGTATATACACAGGCAGTGGAGGCAGTCGGGGAGATAGTTGAAATGCCTGTTGACAACCGCCCAAATTATGCGATTTATGTAAACCGAAGCACGAACTGTGTTACCGTCAAGGTAATAAATGAGGATAGTACCGAAACAGCAGTTAAGTCCATGATATGTTCCACCGGAAGAAACGGACACAGGACACCTGTGGGAACCTTTTCCACCTCCGATTACTATGATTGGAGACTTATGGTGGACGGCACTTACGGAAGATATGCGGTAAGATTCAACAACAGGATAATGTTCCACTCGGTTCCGTATTATTCCAAAAGGGAGGATAATCTCGAATATGAGCAGTATAATCTTCTGGGAGAAAATGCGTCATTAGGCTGTGTGCGCCTAGCCGTCGCAGATGCAAAATGGATATATGACAATTGCAGGAAGGGCACAAAGGTCGTAGTGTACGAGAATGAAGAGGATTATGGAGAGCCGGGAAAGCCTGCGCCGATAAGAATTGATGTGGATTCGCCCTTCAGAGGCTGGGATCCCACAGACCCGATAGAGATAAATCCCTGGAGGAATAATAACGAGCAGTAGGCTTTTGTTCCGTGGCGGAAGGAAGGATGGCGATATGCCAAAGGGAAGCAACCAGAAGTTAAAGCTGTATTATCTGAGCCGTATAATGACCGAAAAGACGGATGATGAGCATATGATTACAATGCAGGAGATACAGGATGCTTTGGCAGCATATGGAGTATCCGCAGACAGAAAGAGTCTTTATGACGATATGGAGGCGCTTAGAATTCTGGGGATAGATGTCATCGGAGAGAAGATCGGCAGGAACTTTTATTATCACGTAGGCGAAAAGCAATTTGAAATTGCCGAATTGAAGCTTTTGGTGGATGCAATCCAGTCATCCAGATTTATTACAGAAAAGAAATCAAATGAGCTTATAAAGAAGCTTACAGGTCTTGCCAGCGAGTATGAAGCAACCCAGCTGAAGCGTCAGGTGTCGGTGCAGGGCAGAGTCAAAAATATGAACGAGAGCATCTATTACTCCGTGGATGATGTACATCGGGCGATAGCCGAGAATAAGCAGATCCTCTTCGAATATATGAAGTGGAATACGGACAGGAAGCTGGAACGGAGACGGAAAGCCCCATATATTGTAAGTCCATGGGCTCTTACCTGGGGGGATGAAAATTATTATCTCATTGCATATGATGAGGAGGCGGATCGCATAAAACACTTCCGTGTCGACAAGATGAAAAATATCAAGATTCTGGACAGGAAGCGTGCAGGGCGTGATAAGTTTAAGGAATTCAATCTTGCCAGCTATTCCAAGATGAACTTCGGAATGTTTGGAGGAGATCCGATAAAGGTAAAGCTTGCATTCAAGGATGAATTGGTTGGCGTGTTTCTCGATCGCTTCGGAAGTGATATCCCGATACGTGCCTCAAAGGAAAAGGGATGGTCAGAAACAACTGTGGAGGTTGCGTTAAGCGACCAATTTTTGGGGTGGATATTTGCGTTGGGAACGGATGTAATGATATTGAGCCCTGAGAATGTGGTAAAACGCTTTGAAGATGAGATTGATTCCATAAGAGAAATGTACAAGTAGAGGAAGCGCCTGCATATGCGGGTGCTTTTCTTTAAAAATACCGCTCTTCAAATTTCCTTGATTAAATTTACCCATTGATATATAGTTATGAAGTATGGTTAATGAGCATGATTTCGGGATAGCATGAAGACAGGGGTAATTTTTTTTCTGAAAATGACAATGCTCCTTACAGTGGCGGTATCAGTCCCTGCAGCTTCGCATATGGATGTTTATGCGGCTGAGGAGGTACATATAGTGGACACGGAGGAACAGATATACTCCTACGGGGAGATGGTGTATGATATTTTGTCGCTTACCGCAAAATATGACGAGATACTTTCATTTGAAAGACTTACAAAGACGTCACAGGGAAGATATGTTTATCTTTTGAAATTTGGAAACCCGGATGCGGATAGAAAAATCCTTATCACAGCTTCTATCCATGCAAGGGAATATATGACCTCGCAGCTCGTGATGAGCATGTTGGAGGAATATCTTTCAGAGTATGACGCAGTTCAAAGAAATGGAAAAAGCTATAAGGATAGTATGGGAAATCTGTGCTTTTATATCCTTCCGATGATAAATCCCGATGGTGTGGCGATAAGTCAGTATGGTCTCTCCGGAGTCAGCGGGAATAAGGAAAAGGAATGGCTGAGCAATAAGGAAAATGAGGGCTACAGCCTTACACAGATAAAGGCAAATGCCGGCGGTACGGACTTAAACCGCAACTTTCCCACCGGCTTTGGCACGGATAAAAACAAGGCTAAGGAGCCGTCGCTTTTAAATTATCCGGGGAAGGCACCGCTTTCGGAGCCGGAAAGTCAGGCTGTGGCGGAAGTTATTGACGAAATTCATTTTGAAGCCTGTATAAACTATCATACCCAGGGGGAGGTTCTCTATTACGGCATGATAGGAAATACAAAGGCTAATGAAAAGAAAAATGACGAGCTTATGCGGATAGTATACAAGCATACGAGGTATTATCCGATATTGCCAAAGGATATGCCGAACGGATCTCTCAGCGATTATTTCCAAAGGATACAGAACGAGCCTAGTATAACGGTTGAGATAGGCAGATTGGAAAATCCTGTGCCAATAGACCAGTTTAAGGCAATATACAAAAAGAATTTCCCGGTGTGGGAGGAGCTTGCAATAAAATACGGAACGGAAGCAAAAAAGTGATATGACGGATTTTCTGTTAAATGTAATCATCTTTTCCGGAGCAATGTTTTTTTTCTTAAGCTTTTTCGGAAAAATGAGGTATGCGGTATACGGTGCAATCCTTTATATAACATTACCGTATACTGTATTTTTGATGTATGACATAGAGGAGCCGGAGAGGGGGATTCTGTGGGCGCTTATCCCATGGGCTTTATTCTTTGTTACGATCATAATCAGACCTGAAATTTACAAAAATAAAAGCGTTGCAAGGCTTATAGGCGCATTGGGGATAGCACTTATCATTATTTTTGTCTGTGTTTATTACCGGGAATATATCGCCTTTGTATTATACGGAGGTGCAGACGGGGAGAGCTTTGGAGCAGACAATCCCATCGGGAATGACGGATACTATTTTGCGGATTTCTTTACCAGATTTGCATATATAAATAAGCGTCCCGGCATGGGAATAGGTCTCGAGGCAGGGCTCATATTATTCATATATTATCTTTTGACCGACGGCAAAAGCATCGGAAGGATATATAAGTGCATTTCCGTCATTGCGATTATCTTTGTTTTTTTATCATTCAGATATATCCCATACGACAGGATTGAGAGTATAAACGGCGTGACGTACAGAATTGTCAGACTTATGGAGTATCCAAATGTGATGTTTTCCAAGGGCTGTGCGCTTCTTACAATCCCTGCCGTATATTCGCTTGTGCGTTTTGAAAAAGAAAAAAAGGAAAGCGTATGGGGCTTCATCCCCGGGCTTTCCCTTGGTCTTTCAATATTTATGGCGCTGTATTTGAGATTTCAGCTCTAAATTATGCTTCCTTCTTAAGTGTATCCCTTTTAAGATTATTCTCCGCAGTGGAGAGCATAAGCTTGATTCTGTTCAGCTGGTTTACCTCGCTGGCTCCGGGGTCATAATCTATCGCAACTATATTTGAAGCGGGATATCTTTTTCGGAGCGCCTTGATGACACCCTTTCCGACAACATGGTTTGGCAGGCAGCCAAAGGGCTGTGTGCACACGATATTCGGCACATTTTCGTTTATGAGCTCCACCATTTCTCCTGTCAAAAACCATCCCTCGCCTGTCTGGTTTCCAATGGAAACTATGGGCTCAGCATAGGATACAAGCCTATAGATGGATGTGGGAGCATCGAAATGTCTGCTCTTTTTAAATTCCTTTGCGGCAGCTCCACGCAAGATATTTTCTATTGCCCATATCCCCAATGCAGAGAGCTTTGACGCCTTTTTGGAGGTGCCGAAATGCTCCGCCTTGTATATCTGATTGTAGAAGCAGTAGAGCAAAAAGTCCATAAGGTCGGGAACAACAGCCTCTGCGCCTTCTTTTTCCAAAAGCTCCACCAGATGGTTGTTTCCGGCGGGGGAGAACTTGACAAGTATCTCGCCCACAATGCCGACACGGGGCTTTTGCAGATCTTCATCTATGGGAATATTGTCAAAATCCCTTATCATCTGGCGGCAGAGCTTATTGAATTTCGCAAGATTAATGTGCTTTGCGGTAACAAAGCTTATTATTTTTTGAAGCCACTCATCATGCAGTCTGTCGACGCTTCCGGGGGTAAGCTCATATGGGCGCATACGGTATGTGCAGCGCATAAATATATCTCCGAATTCTGCGCCGATTGCGGCACGGAGCAGGAGCTTTGAATCCAAAGTAAAGCCCGGATTTTTCTCCATTCCGTTCAGATTTAAGCTGATAACCGGAATCTGTGACATTCCTGCCTTTAAAAGAGCACGCCGTATGAAGCCCACATAGTTTGTGGCACGGCATCCGCCGCCGGTCTGGCTCATTATTATTGCGGTCTTGTCAAGGTCATATTTTCCGGAATTCAATGCGCTCATTATCTGTCCCACCACGAGAAGTGAAGGGTAGCAGGCGTCATTATTTACATATTTGAGTCCCGTATCAATGGAAGCCTTGTTGTCGTTGTTAAGCACCTCGAAATTGTAGCCGCAGGCATTGAAAGCCGGCTGCAATATCTCAAAATGTATGGGCGACATCTGAGGACAGAGGATGGTGTAGTTATTATCCCTCATCTCCTCAGTAAAGGGAACCTTATAAATTGCCGAGGACCGTATGGTTCTCTTTTTGCCCTGCTTCCTGCGCACATTCAATGCGGATATGAGGGAACGTATTCTTATCCTTGCGGCACCCAGATTGTTTACCTCGTCAATCTTTAAGCAGGTGTATATCTTGTCGGAGCCGGAGAGAATATCGTTTACCTGATCCGTGGTCACGGCATCCAGACCGCAGCCAAAGGAATTAAGCTGTATAAGATCAAGATTTTCCGTGGTCTTTACATAGCTTGCAGCCGCATAAAGGCGGGAATGATACATCCATTGATCCGATACGATAAGAGGCCTTTCGGGCTTTGCAAGATGCGATATGGAATCCTCGGTAAGCACCGCAAAGTCGAAGGAGGTTATGAGCTCCGGGATACCGTGATTTATCTCGGGGTCGAGATGATAAGGACGTCCTGCCAGAACTATTCCGTGCTTTCCGGTTTCCTCGAGATATTTTAAGGTTTCCTCGCCCTCGTGCATGGTGTCAATACGCACCTGATTGAGCTCAAGCCAGCCTGCATGTACCGCTTCCCGCAGCTCTTTTTCGGTTATATCGGGATTTGTTTCGTTAAATTCCGCAATGAGGGAGGAGCAGATGGTATCCTCATCCCTGAAGGACATAAATGGATTTCTGAATGTAATATTGCCGTCCGCAATTGCCTCCACGTTATTCTTTATGTTCTCTGAATATGATGTGACAATGGGGCAGTTGTAATGGTTGTTTGCCTCGTCAAACTCGTTTCTCTCATAGAAAAGCGCAGGATAGAAAATATACTTTATTCCGTGATTTATAAGCCATTGTACATGGCCGTGAGCAAGCTTTGCGGGATAGCATTCCGATTCACTGGGAATGGATTCTATTCCAAGCTCATAAATCTGTCTTGTGGAGGCGGGGGAGAGTATTACCCTGTAGCCCAGCTTCGTAAAGAAGGTAAACCAAAAAGGATAATCCTCATACATATTTAAAACCCTGGGTATGCCCACTTCCCCTCTGGGCGCTTCGTCCGCAGGCAGCGGCTCATATGAAAAAAGTCTCTTTAATTTGTATTCAAAAAGATTAGGAACATTGTTGGCATTCTTTACACCGCCGATACCTCTTTCACAGCGGTTTCCGGATATAAACTGCCTTCCGCCTGAAAAACGGTTTATGGTAAGCCGGCAGGAGTTGGTGCAGCCTCTGCACTTGGCCATGGAGGTGTCGTATTTTAAATTTATTATGTCGTCAAAGGTAAGCATTGAGGTTTTGTATCCCTCCTCGTAGCGCTCCCTTGCAATGAGAGCGGCGCCGAAGGCACCCATAATGCCTGCAATGTCGGGTCTTATTGCCTCACAGTCAGCTATCTTTTCGAAGCTTCTAAGCACGGCGTCATTGTAGAAGGTTCCGCCCTGAACGACGATGTTTTTGCCAAGCTCAGATGCGTCGGATACCTTTATTACCTTAAACAGGGCATTCTTTATAACGGAATAGGCAAGTCCGGCGGAAATGTCGGATACGCTTGCACCCTCCTTCTGCGCCTGCTTGACCTTTGAATTCATAAAGACGGTGCAGCGTGTTCCCAAATCTATCGGGTGAGGGGCAAAAAGCGCCTCCTTTGCGAAATCCTCCACGGAGAAATTGAGGGATTTGGCAAAGGTTTCTATGAAGGAGCCGCAGCCGGAGGAGCAGGCTTCGTTAAGCTGCACGGAGTCCACAGTCTGATTCTTTATCTTGATGCACTTCATATCCTGACCGCCGATATCAAGGATGCAGTCCACGGAAGGGTCAAAGAATGCCGCCGCATAATAGTGCGCCACGGTCTCTACCTCACCGTCGTCCAAAAGAAATGCGGACTTAAGCAGCGCCTCGCCGTAGCCTGTGGAGCAGGAGCGGACTATATGCGCATCCTTTGGAATTATTTCCGAGATTTCCTTAATGCTCCTTATGGCTGTATTCAAGGGACTTCCGTCATTGCCGGAGTAGAAGGAATACAAAAGCTCGCCGTCATCCCCCACAAGCGCAATCTTTGTGGTGGTGGAGCCTGCATCTATGCCGAGATACACATTTCCATGGTAATCCTTTAATTCTCCCTTTACGACACAGTGCGAGGAGTGGCGCTTCGTAAATTCGTCGTATGCAGCCTCGTTTTCAAAAAGGGGCTCCATGCGCTCAACCTCAAACTCCATTTTTATATCAGAGGAGAGCTTTTCAACCATCTCTTCAAGTGTGAAGACTGTAAGAGCCTTTTCTCTTGCATTGAGGGCAGAGCCTATGGCTGCAAAAAGATGGGAATTGTCCGTATCCATTATATGCTCGTCATCGAGCTTTAAGGTTCTGATAAAGGCTGCCTTTAGCTCGGACAGAAAGTGGAGGGGACCTCCCAAAAACGCCACATGTCCCCGTATCGGCTTTCCGCAGGCAAGCCCTGATATGGTCTGATTGACAACTGCCTGAAATATGGAGGCAGATAAGTCCTCCTTTGTCGCACCCTCGTTTATAAGGGGCTGTATATCTGTCTTTGCGAAAACTCCGCAGCGTGCGGCGATTGAGTACAGGGATTTGTAATCCTTTGCGTACTCGTTTAAGCCTGTGGCATCGGTCTGCAATAGGGAAGCCATCTGGTCTATGAAGGAGCCTGTACCTCCGGCGCATATTCCGTTCATACGCTGCTCCACATTTCCGCCCTCGAAATAGATTATCTTTGCATCCTCGCCGCCAAGCTCAATTGCCACATCAGTTTTGGGCGCAAGGGTCTTTAGGGAGGTTGCAACCGCAATGACCTCCTGGGTAAAGGGAACCTCCAAATGATTGGCAAGGGTAAGCCCGCCGGAGCCTGTTATCATGGGCGTGAGGGTAAGATTTCCCAGCTTTTCGTATGCGTCCCTTAGAAGTGTATGCAGAGTGTTCCTGATATCCGCATAATGCCTTTTGTAATCGGAAAAAAGTATATTGTTGTCCTTATCGAGGATAGCAATCTTTACTGTGGTGGAGCCTATATCTATACCAAGAGATGCTTTGCCTGAATACATATTTACCTCAAAACAAAAATGTATATATTAAATCAAACAACTTCCTATATTAGTACAAAAAGATAAAAAAAGCAATGATACTGGTCTTAAATATTTATAAACAGGCGTGTTTTTGCAATATTTCTAGCATAGCTGGATATTCTTGAATACATTATCACGGTCATCCTGATTTATTCCCAGATATCGCTTTGTAATCTTATAAGAAGAATGATTATATATATCCATGAGCATGGCAGGCTGTATGCCCTGCTTCCATGCGTGGTATCCGAAGGTCTTCCTTAATGAATGCGGACTTACGATATTTTCCATATGCAGCGCCTCCGCTGCACCCCTTATAATGCGATAAGCCTGATAACGGCTGATATGCATACACTTTTCATCGTAGTTGAAAACGTCCTCGCCAGTGAGATTAAGCACATCGTTTATGCGTAGTGCAGAATATAGGCAGAGATTGATCAAAAGATAGTTTCTTTTGTCGGGTCTGACTGTCCTGTAAAACTCTCTATAGCGCATAAGCTCAAGCTCTCCCTTTATAGGTTGTGTGGTACTCATAATATTTCTCCTCTCGATATGTAAATATTGGTACAAGCTATTATATTCATTTGGGGAGAATTTATAATACAGAAATTAGATTTTTAAGAATAAAACGCATAGTTTTATAGCTTCTCTAAGCTCAGATTATTTTTAGAAATAGAAGATGTGAAAGGTTGTGAAAGGTTGTGTAAGATTGTGGAAGAAAATAAAAGTTGTGAAAGATTGTGAAAGAAAATAAAAGTTGTGAAGGGTTGTGAAAGAATTTGCGATATGTTATTATAGTATCAAAGGAGAATCCAAACATGCAAACCTTAACTGAAGCAAAAAATCCATACACGCTGCAATTTAGTTATATTCCACCTCAATTCATAGAAAGAACATTTGTAACTATGGAGATAATGGATAATTTTACCCGTGAAGTCCCTACCTATCGTGGAATGTTCATTACCGGTGTAAGAGGCTCCGGGAAAACCGTGATGTTGGGAGATATACGAAACAAAATTGCTGAACAGGACAGATGGCTTACCGTGGATATAAACCCGGAGAGTAATCTTTTAGACTCTTTAGCCAGAAAACTGTATTTAATACCTATGGTAAAAGCAATGTTTATAAAGGCAAAGCTGGATTTTTCTGTTCTGGGTATAGGAGTACATTTAGAAAATGCAGAACTTATGGCTTCAGACGAGGAAGATGCCATTGAGATGATGCTGCGGGTATTAAAAAAGTCTGGCTATAAGATTTTAGTGACTATTGATGAGGTCACATACAGCAAAGGTGTTGCGAAGCTTTCGCACGCTCTGTCATCATATGCAGGGGCAGGATATGACATATATCTGTTAATGACAGGGCTTATAGAAAATATCAACAATATAAAGAACAAAAAATCCCTTACGTTTTTATATAGAGCAAAGATAAATAAGCTTGACACCCTAAATATAACGGCAATATGGAGTGATTATCAAAAAACTTTGGGTTTAGACAGAGAAGACGCCGAAAAACTTGCGTACATGACAAGGGGGTATCCATTGGCATTCCAGGCAGTGGGATATTTATATTGGAACGAATTATGCAAACATGAAAAATTTGACGATATAAATCAGGATGAAGTTGACGAAAAGTTGGACGTAATTTTGGCGGAATTAGCTTATGATAAAATATGGGATGAGCTGTCACAAAATGATGTAAAGATATTATATGTGATGTGCCGAATATCCTCATCATCAAAAACGGAGCTTATCAAAGTTGAAGATATCCGAAACGCCATAAATATGACATCGGACAGCTTTACCACATACAGAAAACGACTGATTGAAGCAGGCATTGTAGATGGAAGGCAATACGGACATTTAAAATTTATGCTTCCGAGATTTGAAAATTATATTGAATTGAAAAGTTCCTTCAATCCCGCAGACATCCGATAGGAACCACGCATACGCCGGCTTCCTTTTGTTCAATTCCCGGATTTGTCTCAAAGACTAAAATTCTAAAATATCATGGGTATTGGGCAATTGTAATTACATTCATAACACCAAAATCACAGCCGGAATTTGGAATTTGTACGTGTGTTTTATGTAAACTAACAATGCAACATTTTGTATATTGTGTAATGGCATAAATATATATGATATAACGGAAATTTGCGATGAATACTGTGGAAGCGAAGGAATTGTTTCTGAGGTATTTAAAGTTACGGGAAAGCCTGTCAAAAATCTTAAAATTCAATAGCTAAAATCTTTCTGATATATTCTTTATATATTCTTTAGTTTACTAAATCCCTTAAAGGTGTTAGAATTTAAAAATAATATTTTTGCCTTAGAAAGGGTCGTTCTATGAGTAAATGGGAACAGAAATTCGGAAAGTATGCGGTACCAAACCTTACTGTCATACTCCTTATATGCTATGTTGTGGGCTATGTGCTTCAGATGTTTGCACCGACGGTGTTGTATTATCTGACATTGAATCCCTATGAGATTGTGAGGGGGCAGGTGTGGAGGATATTCACATGGGTGCTGCTTCCACCATCAAGCTTTAATATATTTTTTACGCTGATAATGCTGTATTTCTATTACAGCATAGGCACCGTTTTGGAGCGTACATGGGGAACATGGAGATACAATGTATATATCTTTGGCGGCATGCTCTTTACCGTCATTGCTTCATTCCTTTGCTTTGGTGTCATAATGCTTCTTAAGTACGCAGGAGTGAATGTTGTGGCAAGCATATTCGGAAGCACTGACGCAGGGATACTTTTTACATTAGGCTCCATGGCTTTTTCCACATACTATATCAATATTTCCATATTTCTGCTTTATGCAATGACCTATCCGGATATGAGGATATTGTTTATGTTCTTTATACCCATCAAGGTCAAATGGCTTGGAATACTGGATTTGATACTACTTGTATTCGAACTTGTATTTTCTAATTTGTTCTCCAAATTTGCGGTATCGGCGGCATTGATAAATGTATTTTTGTTCTATCTAATCAATGTGCGCCGCATAAGCTCTCCCAAACAGATAAAGAGGCGTATGGAGTTTGAGAGGAGAGCAAACCCTGTAAAGATAACAAAGCATAAATGCGCAATCTGCGGTCAGACCGACGAATCGGCACCTAATCTGCAGTTTAGATTTTGCTCTAAATGTAACGGAAATTATGAATATTGCTCGGAGCATCTTTTTACCCACGAGCATGTAAAATAGGGAAAAATGAAAGACGAATTATTGTTTGCAAAAAAACTTGACAAGATAAAGGCGTATGCCAGAAAACACGGGAATACTGTGGAGAGCGAAAGGGTAAGAGAGACCTTTGCGGAGCTTGAACTGAACGATTCACAGCTTGAAATGGTATATGATTATCTCAAAAAAAGCAATATCGGTGTGGACGAAGCGCCGGATTTTGATGAGATATTGTCCGACAAGGAAAAGAATTATCTCGATGAATATCTGGAGGCTATAGGTGCGCTTCCCATATATTCAGAGGGGGAGAAGGAGGCGCTCACAATAAGTGCCATGGCGGGAGAATCCGATGCCATAAAAAGGCTTACGGAAAGCTATCTGCCCGCTGTGGTGGATATAGCAAAGCTCTATACCGGACAGGGCGTATTTTTGGAAGATTTAATAGGGGAGGGCAACCTTGCTCTTTCCTTTGGCTGCGGAATGCTGGGAAGCCTTGAAAAGCCCTCGGAGGCTGACGGGATGCTGGGAAAGCTCATAATGAACGCAATGGAGGATTATATTGCGCAGAATGCGGATGATGAGAAGCTGGACAAAAGAGTGCTTGACAGGGTAAACAAGGTTCATGCAAAGGCGAAGGAGCTTTCGGAGGCTTTTGGAAGAAAGGTAAGCATAGCGGAGCTCTCCGAGGAATATCATATGAGTGAGGGCTTTATACGTGATGCGGTGCGTATCAGCGGTTTTAAGATAGAGGAGATAGAGGGGTAATGAAGGCTAGCGTTTATGAGGATTACAAATACTGTATGCAGGATATTTCCTCAATCTATCTCGGCGCAAAATACACCTTCGGGGAGATAATTTCAAATGATGAAATACTCTTTAAGCTTCGTCTTGTAATAAAAAAATATATTCTTCCCGAGGCTGACAAGGATGATACTCTTGAAAGTCATCTTTATTATCTTACACAGGAGAGCTTTCTTGTGGAAATCTATGAACAGCTAAGGGCAAGGATAAAGGTCAATCAGATAGAGAAAAACAGATATGTGACAAAAGTATATAAGATAAAGGATTTAGCCTCGCTTTCAAAGGAAGAAAAGGAAAGCAAAGGGATTGTGATACAGGAATTAAAGATAAACAAGCTGTCGCTTATGACGTTTTAGAAATAAAAAACTTACCGGAGGAATATTAAATGAAGATTGAGGAATTAAAGGCATATGAGGTCATAGAGAGAAAAAGGATTGATGACATTAACTCTGAAAGCTATATATTGAAGCACAAAAAGACTGGCGCAAGGGTTGCGCTTTTGTCAAATGACGATGACAACAAGGTGTTCTATGTGGGCTTTCGTACTCCTCCCAAGGACTCCACGGGAGTGGCGCATATAATCGAGCATTCGGTGCTCTGCGGCTCCGAAAAATTTCCGGTCAAGGATCCCTTTGTGGAGCTTGTGAAGGGGTCATTGAATACCTTTTTAAACGCCATGACTTATCCCGACAAGACGGTATATCCGGTGGCAAGCTGCAACGAGAAGGATTTTGAAAATCTGATGGAGGTATATCTTGATGCGGTATTCCATCCGAATATCTACGAAAACGAGAGCATTTTCAGGCAGGAGGGGTGGCATTACGAATTTGATGAAGAAAATAGTGACCTTGTGATAAACGGTGTCGTCTATAATGAAATGAAGGGTGCTTTTTCATCTCCGGATGACGTACTTGAGAGGGGAATAATGAATTCCCTGTATCCCGACACGGAATACGGCGTTGAATCAGGAGGAGATCCTGCGGATATTCCGAAGCTTACATATGAGGCTTTCCTCGATTTCCACAGGGCATATTACCATCCCTCCAACAGCTATATCTACCTCTACGGTGATATGGATATGGCAAAGGAGCTTGATTATATAGACAGGGAATATCTGTCAAAATATGAGAGGATAGAGGTGGACTCCGCCATAGGCACCCAGAAGCCCTTTGACAAACAAGTGCGGACAGTCAAGGAATTCCCGTTAAATGATGGGGAGGATGAGAAGGAGAATACCTTCATATCAAGAAATTATTCCATAGGGGATTCGCTTGACAAAAAATTATATGCCGCACTTCAAATACTGGATTATGCATTGTGCTCCGCACCCGGAGCTCCTTTAAAGCAGGCACTTGTGGACAGGGGGCTTGGAAGTGATGTGTACAGCATTTACGAAAACGGAATCAAGCAGCCGTATTTTTCCATAATATCCAAGGATATCGACCTTAAGAGGGAAGGGGAATTTGTCCTGATAATTGATGAGGTATTAAAGGATATTTCGGAAAACGGCTTTGACAAAAAGGCACTCTTGGGAGCAATCAATTATTTTGAATTCAAGTACAGAGAGGCGGATTTCGGGAGCTACCCTAAGGGACTTATGTATGGCTTACAGCTTTTGGACAGCTGGCTTTATGATGAGAACAAGCCCTTTATACATGTAGCCGCAAACGACACCTACACGGAGTTTAAAACTCTTGCAAAGGAGGGGTATTTCGAGGGACTCGTAAAGAAGTATTTGATCGACAATCCTCACAGAAGCATTGTTGTTCTAAAGCCGAAGCCCGGTCTTTTGAAGGAACAGGAGGAAGCGTTAAAGGCAGAGCTTAAGAATAAAAAGGGGAAGATGAGCGCTGAGGAATTGGCTGACATAAAGGAAAGCTTTGATAAGCTGCGTGAATTTCAGGAAAGAGAGGATACTAAGGAAAATCTTTCAAAGCTCCCCATGCTCAAAAGGAGTGATTTAAAGAAGGAGGCTGCAAAGATAGTCCTTTCAGAAAATGAGCTCTCGGGATATAAGCTTCTATATCACGATATCTTTACAAACGGCATAGGTTACTTAAGGTACATCTTTAAGCTTGATGACATACCGGAGGAGTATTTTCGCTATGTGCCGGTTCTAAAGGGTGTCCTTGGAATGGTGGATACCGAGAACTACAAATACGGGGATTTATTTAACGAAATAAGCTTAATAAGCGGAGGAATTACTTATTCTACTTACGTGTACAAAAAAACGGAGGGTAAGGACTTTACTTCCACCTTTGAGATTAAGCTGAGAAGTCTGTATGAAAATATTGACAAGGCTGTGGCTCTCATAGAGGAAATGATATTTGCAAGCAGACTGGATGACGAAAAGCGGCTTAAGGAGATATTTGCGGAAGGAAAATCAAGGCTGCAGGCAAGTATGACGGGCGCAGGACATTCCGTTGCAGTGGGAAGAACCTATTCCTATACAAGCGCTGCTGGAGTTATTGCGGAGGAGATGTCAGGCATCGCCTTCTATAGATTGATTTCAGATATTTCGGAGAACTTTGACGAGAGGAAAAATGAGGTTATTTCCAAGTTAAAGGAGCTTGTAAGGATGATATTCAGACCGGAGAATCTTATGATTGATTTTACCGGAGAAGAGAGCGGGCTTTCAAAAATCGAGGAGCCTACGAAAAGGCTTGCGGCAAAGCTGTATAAGGATGAGGTTTGTAAAAAACACTATATTCCCGGATATAAGAAGCTAAACGAGGGCTTTATGACCGCCGCTCAGGTTCAATATGTATGCAGGGGCGGAAACTATCATGACGTAGGGCTTCCATACAGAGGGGAGCTTAGGGTGCTCAAGGTGCTTATGGGATACACCTATCTGTGGGTAAATGTGAGAGTAAAGGGCGGAGCTTACGGATGCATGTGCCAGTTTTCCAAAAACGGCGACTCCTGCTTCGTGTCCTACAGAGACCCAAATTTAAAGGGTACAATAGATATATTTGAGGGTGCGGCGGATTATGTCAGGGCTTTTGCGGCTGACGAGCGCACAATGACGCAGTACATAATAGGTGCGGTAAGCGATATGGATACGCCCATGACACCGCAGACAAAGGGCGCCTTTGCCCTCACGGCATATATGACGGGAGTAAATGACGCAGACCTCCAGAGGGAGAGGGATGAGGTGCTTAGCTGCACGGAGGATAAGATAAGGGAGCTTTCCGAATACATAAAGGCATTTATGGATGAGGACAATCTCTGTGTTGTGGGGAATGCGGGCAACATAAGGGATGAGGAAAAGCTCTTTATGAAGGTTGAAAACTTGTTTTGATTTAACGGGAGGAATAAAGTTATAATTATGAAAAAGAATATAAGCGTTTTGACAATGGCGCTGGCTATGGCGGCCATGCTGTCCGCCTGCGGTTCTTTCTCAGCAGATGAAGGCTTTAATGGGAGCACACAGAATTCTTTTGCGGATTCAAAGGCAATGGTGGCTACAGAGGCAGCTGCAGAGGCAGCTGCAGATGCCGGCTGGGGCTCCGAGTACGGATATGAAGCAGAGACTTCCGATGTTACAGGCGGCGCTAATGAATCGCAGATTGACACTTCTGCGGTGGATACATCAAGAAAGCTCATACGCACCGTGAATATGAGCACAGAGACCAAGGAATTTGAAAGGGTCACACAGGAGATTGAGGCGAAGGTAAAGTCCTTAAACGGCTATATCGAGAGCATGAATACCTATAACGGGAGCACCTATTACGGGAAGAGCGAGAGACATGCGGACTATACCATAAGGATACCAAAGGCGAATCTTGATACCTTTGTGAATCAGGTAAGCGAAGCCTCAAATGTTACCAACAAATCCGAGAATGTCGAGGATGTGACATTGACCTATGTGGATATTGATTCCAGAAAGAAAGCCCTTCTTGTGGAGCAGGACAGACTTTTGGAGCTTCTTGAAAAGGCGGAATCCGTAGAGGATATAATAACGATAGAGAGCAGGCTATCCGACATAAGGTATCAGATACAATCCATAGAGAGCCAGCTTCGCACCTACGACAATCAGGTGGATTACAGCACAGTATATCTGAATGTTCAGGAGGTAATAGATTATACTGTTGTCGAGGAGGAATCCGTGCTTGAGAGAATGGGCAGGGGCTTTATGGAAAGCCTTCATGATCTGGGGGATTCCATAGTCGATATGGCGGTATGGTTTGTGGTAAATATCCCCTATCTTTTGGTAATAGCAGTAATCATATTCCTTATAATCTTCTTCTCGATCAGAGCGGGAAGGAAGAATAAGCACAGACAGAAGAGCAAAAAGTCAAAAGAGGATAGCAATGCAGAAAATGGAAGCGGAGAAAGCGACAAATAAAAATATGGTCAAAAAATCCGGCTTTGCAACCCTGATAGGGCGCCCGAATGTGGGGAAGTCCACCCTTATGAACCATCTGATAGGGCAGAAGATAGCCATAACCTCCAATAAGCCGCAGACTACGAGGAACCGCATCCAGACAGTGCTTACGACGGATGAGGGTCAGATAGTATTTCTTGATACGCCCGGAATACACAAATCCAAGAATAAGCTCGGGAGCTATATGGTAAATGTGGCGGAGGGAGCTATAAACAATGTGGATGTGGTGCTGTGGCTTGTGGAGCCCACAACCTTTATCGGCGCAGGGGAGAGGCATATAATTGAGGTGCTTAAAAAAGTCAAGGCTCCGGTAATACTTGTCATAAATAAGATAGACACCGTAAAAAAGGATGAAATATTAAAATTCATAGATACCTACAGAAGGGAATATGACTTTGCTGAGATAGTTCCGGTTTCTGCGCTTAAAAATCAGAATACCGATGAGCTGATCAAGTGCATATTCAAGTATCTTCCCTACGGAGATGCCTTCTATGACGAGGATACCATAACGGATCAGCCCATGCGCCAGATTGCGGCTGAGATGATACGTGAGAAGGCATTAAGACTTCTTTCGGAGGAGATTCCCCACGGGATTGCCGTAACCATAGAATCCATGAAGGAGGAAAAAAATATCTGTCATATAGACGCAACCATTATCTGTGAGAGGGATTCCCACAAGGGCATCATAATAGGAAAGGGCGGGGAGATGCTTAAGAAAATAGGCACCGATGCAAGGCGTGATATTGAGAGACTCATGGATATGAAGGTCAATTTGAAGCTGTGGGTAAAGGTAAAAAAGGAATGGCGTGATTCGGAAATACTTATGAAGAATTACGGCTATGATCCAAAGGACATTAAAATATAATAAGTATGCAGGATTTTATAGATGTCACGGGACTTGTATTAAAGCAAAGTCCCGTGGGGGAATATGACAGGAGAATAACGCTTCTTACAAAGGAAAGGGGAAAGCTTGCTGCTTTTGCAAAAAGTGCGAGAAAGCAGGGGAGTCGCTTCGGCGCCTCCACCTGCCCTTTTTGTTTCGGGACATTCCGGCTTTTCGAGGGGAAAAGCTCCTATACTGTGTCTGATGCGGATATTTCAAATTATTTCGAGGAGCTTATGAAGGACTATGAGGGGGCGTATTATGGGATGTATTTTGCGGAAATAGCGGACTACTATACGAGGGAAAACAATGATGAGACAGATATGCTTAAGCTTATCTATCAGTCCTTAAGGGCGCTTACCACAAGCTCACTTGACAGAAGGCTTGTAAAGGCAATATATGAGATCAAGTCTATCACGGTAAACGGAGAGTTTCCGGGGATATCGGAAGCGGAGGCGGCAGGCATGAATGAGTCAACCGTCTATGCAGTGCGCTTCATAGAAAGAACCCCCATAGAGAAGCTGTACACATTTGCGGTCACGGATGAGGTTCTTACGGAGCTTTCAAGGCTGGCGGCAGAATATAGGAAAAGGTATATGGACAGGAACTTTAAAAGCCTTGAAATAATAGAAAATCTGTGATAAAATTATTAACCGATTTACTTTGGAAAGATGTGAGGTTTCGATGAAAAAGGGATTTGCGGCAGCAGCTGTGCTTGCCATGAGTTTATATATACTTGCCGGATGCGGCGAAAAAGAGCATATTATTACCGAAAATTCTATTGAAGTGGCAAAGGACGGAAAACTTACGGTATATAAATTTACGGAATTTTCTGAGAATTATGACGGAGATACCGTGAGTTATTATGAGCCTGCCGAGCTTAAATCCATGATAGAGAATGAGCTCTCGGAGTTTAATTCCGAGAACGGATATCATGCGGTAATTGACGAGGTTGAAAATGTAGAGGGCGGGCAGATAAGACTGAAATACGAATTCGAGGATTACGAGAGCTATAATCTGTACAATAACCTTCATAATGTTGAGGCGCTTTATCCCGAATACTACGGAGGATATCTATATTACGGAGAATATGTGGGAGCAGGGGAAATCTCGGAAAACAGCTTTGGGGATCTCTCAATGGATGACAGGGATTTGATTGTGGATGTGGAGGATTCCACCGATGTTACTATAGACAAGCTTGTGGGTAGGCATATTATCGTTACGGACGAAAATATAAAAATATATGCCCCGTATAAGGTAACATATGTGACTGCAGGCACATTTATGGATGAGGACGGCAGTGTGAATTGTATGCTCATAGAGGGCAGAAAAGTAATCGTAATGAATAAGTGAAATACATAAAAAGGGAGAACGAACATGGAAAAGACAATGGAAAAAATAGTAGCTTTGGCTAAGGCGAGAGGCTTTGTATATCCGGGAAGCGAGATATACGGTGGACTTGCAAATACATGGGATTACGGAAATCTCGGAGTTGAGCTTAAAAACAATGTAAAGCGGGCATGGTGGAGAAAATTCATTCAGGAAAATCCATACAATGTCGGCGTGGACTGCGCAATTCTAATGAACCCACAGACATGGGTGGCTTCGGGACATCTGGGCGGATTCTCCGACCCTCTTATGGACTGTAAGGAGTGCCATGAGAGATTCAGGGCAGACAAGATAATAGAGGATTATGCGGCGGAGAATAATATCGCACTGGATTCCTCAGTTGATGGCTGGACTCAGGAGGAGATGAAGAAATTTATCGAGGACAACAATGTGCCCTGTCCAAGCTGCGGCAAGCATAATTTTACCGATATCAGACAGTTTAACCTTATGTTCAAGACCTTTCAGGGCGTTACGGAGGATGCAAAGAGCACCGTATATCTGCGTCCTGAGACTGCACAGGGTATTTTCGTAAACTTCAAGAATGTCCAGAGAACCTCCAGAAAGAAGGTTCCCTTTGGAATAGGTCAGATAGGAAAGAGCTTCAGAAACGAGATAACACCCGGAAACTTTACCTTCAGGACGAGAGAATTTGAGCAGATGGAGCTTGAATTCTTCTGCAAGCCCGGCACGGATGATGAGTGGTTCACATACTGGAGAGGCTTTTGCCGTGACTTCCTCATAAGTCTAGGAATGAAGGAGGATGAGATGCGCTTAAGGGATCATGACCCTGCAGAGCTTGCATTTTATTCCAGACACACCACGGATATTGAGTTCCTCTTCCCCTTCGGCTGGGGCGAGCTCTGGGGAATTGCAGACAGAACAGATTATGACCTTACACAGCATCAGAATACATCCGGAGAGGATATGCAGTATTTTGATGATGAGGTAAATGAGAAATATATTCCGTATGTGATTGAGCCGTCCCTGGGCGCAGACAGAGTTGTACTGGCATTCCTCTGCGCAGCCTACGACGAGGAGAATATCGGCACGGAGGATAAGCCGGATATGAGAACGGTGCTTCATTTCCATCCGGCGCTTGCTCCGGTAAAGATAGGTGTGCTTCCCTTGTCTAAGAAGCTGAATGAGGGAGCGGAAAAAATATTTACGGAGCTTTCAAAGAAGTATAATTGCGAGTTTGATGACAGAGGAAATATAGGAAAGCGTTACAGAAGACAGGACGAGATTGGAACACCCTTCTGCATAACCTATGATTTTGATTCCGAGACGGACAACTGTGTGACTGTCAGATTCCGCGACTCCATGGAGCAGGAGAGAGTTGAGATTGCAAAGCTGGATGAATTTTTTGCCGACAAGTTCGAATTCTAATATTTTATGAAGAGGTAGTTATGAGACAATTTACTGCGGATGAATTAAGAAAGACCTGGATAAAATTTTATGAGGACAGAGGACATGTGAATGTGGGGGCGGTGTCATTGGTTTCCGACGGCTCCACGGGAGCAATGTTCAATGTGGCGGGCATGCAGCCTTTGATGCCGTATCTTTTGGGAGAAAAGCACCCGAAGGGTACAAGGCTCACAAATGTACAGGGCTGCGTGCGCACCAACGATATCGAATCCGTAGGAGACAAAAGTCATGTTACCTTCTTTGAGATGATGGGAAGCTGGAGTCTCGGAGATTATTTCAAGAAGGAGCGCTGTAAATGGAGTTTTGAGCTTCTTACGGAGGTTTTCGGATTTGATGCGGATCACCTCGCCGCAACCGTGTTTGCAGGAGATGAAAATGCGCCCAGAGATGAGGAGGGAGCGCAGTACAGGATTGAATCCGGATTTAAGAAGGAGAATATATATTATCTTCCGGCAGAGGATAACTGGTGGGGACTTGAATATGGTCCCTGCGGACCCGACAGCGAGATGTTCTATATTGCGGATAAGCCGGACTGCGGACCGGACTGCGGACCGGGTTGCTCCTGCGGCAAGTATACTGAGCTTGGCAATGATGTGTTTATGCAGTATGAGAAGCATCATGATGGAAAGCTTACCCCTCTTAAACAGAAGAATGTGGATACGGGCTGGGGGCTTGAGAGGATACTTGCATTCTTAAACGGTACAAAGGATGTATACAGGACGGATGTATTCTCTCCCGTAATAAAGGAAATAGAGGAACTGTCCAGGGAAAAATATGAGGATAACGAGGAAAAGACCCGCTCTATGAGGATACTTGCGGATCATCTGCGCACGGCGGTAATGCTCATAGGGGACGAGGCAAAGCTTCTTCCCGACAACGGCGGTGCGGGATATGTTTTGAGAAGACTTATCCGCCGTGCCGTAAGACATGGAAGAGCGCTTAACTTTACTGCGGATGAGCTTATCAAATTGGCATCCATTTATATTGATGAGATATATAAGGAGAGCTTTCCGTTGCTTTCAAGGAACAGGGAGTTTGTGCTTACTGAGCTGAGAAAGGAAATAGAGCGCTTTGAGAGTACGCTTGAAAATGGTATGAAGGAGTTTAAAAAGCTTCTCGATACAGAGAAAAAGAACGGAGCAAAGGTGCTTCCCGGGAAGTCAGCTTTCTATCTGTATGATACCTTCGGTTTCCCTTTAGAGCTTACTGTGGAGATGGCATCGGAGGAAGGGCTTTCCGTCGATGAGGACGGCTTTAAGACCGCAATGGAGAAGCAGAAGGAGCAGGCAAGAAGCAATCAGAATTTCAGCGCCAAGCTCTCTGTGAACAGCGCAGTGTTTGAGGGACTTGACGAAAGCATTAAGAGTGAATTTATCGGATATGATACATTGAGTGCAGAGGAAAGTATACTTGCGCTTGCGGATGAAAACGGACTTGTGGATGCACTGAACAGTGGAAGTGACGGAACCGTCATAACTGCAAAAACCCCGTTCTATGCTACCATGGGCGGACAAAAGGGAGATACGGGTATAATAAAGACCGCATCAGGAGAGTTTGAGGTAAAGGAGACCGTAAAGCTTGCCGGAGGACGCATAGGTCACGTGGGAACCGTGATATCCGGAGCGGTAAAGAAAAACGACAAAGCAGAATTAAGGGTTGATACTGAAAGCAGGGCAAAAACCTGCAGAAACCATTCCGCTACACATCTTTTGCAGAGCGCATTGAGAGAGGTGCTTGGAGACCATGTGGAACAGGCAGGCTCATATCAGGATACCGAGAGGACGAGGTTTGACTTCTCTCACGGACAGGCTATGACAAAGGATGAGCTTTCAAGGGTCGAGGCAATCGTAAATACAAAGATTGCGGAAGGACTTTCCGTTTCCACCGAGGAAATGGGATTGGAGGAAGCAAAGAAAAAGGGAGCTACGGCGCTTTTTGGAGAAAAATACGGAGAGAAGGTGCGTGTCGTATCTATGGGCGATTTTTCAAAGGAGCTCTGTGGCGGAACTCATGTGAAAAATACCGGAGAGATATTGTCCTTCAAGATACTTTCGGAGGGTGGTGTTGCAGCCGGAACAAGACGTATAGAGGCTATTACCGGAACCAATGTGACGGAGTATTATAAAAGATTAGAGGAAGAGCTTAATGAGGCGGCAAGACTCATCAAGGCTACTCCTGCCACGCTTTTGGAGAGACTTGAAAAGATAAATGCGGAGCTTAAGGAATTAAAGAGTGAGAATGAATCGCTAAAGTCAAAGGCTGCAAAGGATGCTCTCGGAAATGCGGATGATGACATAAAGGAGATAAAGGGAGTCAAATTTATAGCAAAGTCTGTGGATGATGTCGATATGAACGGGTTAAGAGACCTTGGAGACCAGCTGAAGGCAAAGCTTGGAGAGGGTGTCTGCGTCCTGTTGTCCAACAAGGACGGCAAGGTAAATATGATAGCAATGGCTACCGACGGCGCAGTTTCTAAGGGAGCTCACGCAGGAAATCTGATCAAGGGCATCGCTGCAAAGGTAGGCGGAGGCGGCGGCGGACGTCCCAATATGGCGCAGGCCGGCGGAAAAGACCCTGTGGGAATCCCCGATGCAATCAAGGAAGCGGAGAAGGTGCTTGAAGGGCAGATTGGATAGAGAAGCTTATGAATAAGTTTTTCAAGGAATATAGAAATAAAGAAATATTGGCGGGCATGTTTTTTGTTTCTGTGCTCGCCATTGTGCTTATTCCGTTATTTATGGTTGCACCGTATAATTTTCAGTCTGCGGATGACTGGAGCTTTGGGGCCAACGGATATCATATACTAAAAAATGGCGGAAGTGTCTTTGACGTATTTATCGGGGCATTCAGGGTCACATGGGATGCGTACATTTCATGGGACGGAGCCTATTCTTCAATCTTTTTGTCTGCATTTGAACCTGCCATATTTGGCGAGGAGTGCTATGTTGTTGTTCCTTACATTATGATTGGAAGTCTTATTATATTTGAAGTATTGGCAATACTTATAACGGTAAGGACTGTTACAGACGAAGGAAAGCTTTTCTTTTCCGTTTTACCGATAATCCTTCCGTCAATTATCCTACAGATTCTTTATTGTCCGTCAACGGTTGAGAGTTTTTACTGGTATATGGGCGCTGTAGCGTACACTTTTCCGCATGCCCTCTCTTTTACCTTTATTGCACTTTTTATTTATCTGATGAATTATAAAGGTGCTAAGATAAAATTTACTGTCCTTTATATGTTAGAAATTTTCATTACATGGTTTATTGGAGGCAGCAATTTTATCGTAAGGATATATGTTACACTGACGCTTTTTGTGCTGACGTTTTTTATGGCACTCAAAAACAGGACAGTTTTAAAAAGAGCACTTCCAGTTATGTTTTTGACCCTTTTTTGGACTTTACTTTCAATATTTGCGCCGGGAAATATGGTAAGGTTTGATTCGAGCTTTGCAGCACAGAGCGAAAATCCGATTTTTACCATATGTAAATCCTTGTACAGCACAGGCAATATGATAGTGTCATGGACAAATATAAAGGTAATACTGATGCTTTTTATCATTCTGCCTTTTGTCCTTATGCTTGTGCGAAGAATGAAATTTGAATTTGGGATGCCGGGGCTTTATACTTTTTTCTCCTTCGGACTTTTTGCAACTCAGCTTACGGCGGTAATACAGGTCAAAAGCTCCTTTGGCGCTCGAATGGTTGCACTTTACTATTATTCATATCATGTTTTTATTGTCAGCAATTTTGTTTACTGGATTGGATGGGCATACAACAGATTTATAAAGGATAAAAAGGCAAACGAGGTCATATTGGGTTTTATCAATAAATGGATACTTTGTTATACAGCTATATTTGCGGCGATGCTTTTTGGGCTGATTCTTATTGTGGACAAAAAAGAGATATCCAGCTATACGGCATACAGAGATTATAAGCAGGGGTGGGCAAAACAGTATGCCGATGAATGGAAGGAGAGATTTGAAATTCTGCATGATGATTCGATAAAAGATGTTGTGTTTAAGCCTTTGTCGGTAATGCCGTATTCCTTTGCATACACCGACCTTCAAACGGATGACGGATATATATGGTTAAATTATGTATGCGCTGAGTACTATGAGAAGGATAGTATCATAGTAGAAAAGTAGAAAGCTTAAGGAGATAAGATGGACATATCAGTAGTTATACCGGTGTACGGCTGCAAAGAGGCACTCCCCGAATTGTACAGGAGACTTACGGATACGCTTTCAAAGTTAGTAAAGGAATATGAGATAATATTTGTAAATGATGCGTGTCCGCAGGATTCTTGGAGTGAGATTGAAAGAATCTGCAATCATGACAAGCATGTTGTGGGAATTGATTTGTCGAGAAATTTTGGACAGCATGCAGCTATAACTGCCGGAATTGCTGAAAGCAGCGGAGACTACGTCACAGTTATGGACTGTGATCTTCAGGACAGACCGGAGGAAATTTCCAAGCTCTATGACAGGATAAAAAAGGAATATGATATCGTATTTTCAACCAGAGAGGGCAGGAGAGATAATATTATAGTTCAGTTTTTCTCAAAGTGCTTTCACAATATATTCAATTATTTTGCGGATGTAAACTATGATTTTGAAGTGGGGAATTATTGTATTGCCACAAGGCAGGTGGTTGATGAATTTCTCAAAATGAGGGAGCAGAAGCGTGATTATATAATGTTCTTAAAATGGCTTGGCTTTAAGAGCGATACTATAGAGCTTGAAAGTGATAAAAGGTTTTCGGGGAAATCGTCTTATACATTTTCAAAGAAAGTGAAGGTTGCGGTAAATATGATAACCGCACAATCCGACAAGCCATTAGGTATTGCAATCAAACTCGGCTTCATTATTGCGCTGGGAGCATTTA
>JAFUVF010000023.1 GCA_017483735.1 Lachnospiraceae bacterium
ATCTTCTTTCTTTTTTGACTTCTTTGATTCGATTATGATAGCTCGGCGGTTTCTCCTGTCCTTAAGCAGAATATCCGGTCTGCCCAGTCCGCTTTCCTTGTTGGATTCCACTTCATATCCTCTTCCAACAAATACGCCTGCAAGGAAAGCATGATAATAGTCCTCATGATAATCGTTATAACTGATTGTATTCCACAAAAGACCGGACAACACCTCGCCGGCTGTGTTTTCATCCTTTTCCCATAGAGACTCTATCAGTTCTTTGATTGTATCGTTATTTACAGTATCCGTGAAATATCTTACGACGGAATCCTGAAAAATGGAGGAGATTTCTTTATTGGGTATCTTGAGCGATACCGTATCTCCGTCTTCATCGGGATCAGTCTTTGTTATATACCCGGTCATCAAAAGTACACTCCAAAGATTGTCCTCTGTTGAATGCAGGGTATCATAGGTCAATCCATCTGTGATTGTCTGAACAATATTCCCACCGTTTAAGAGCCTTTCAAATTTTCCTGCGACATCAAAATCCGTCCGCTTTACAAAAGTTAATAGGATTCCGTTATGACTTGTGTTTTTCCAATAATTTTTGGGTCTGGCATCGGGATATTTACGCAGTTCAGATAGGAAATTGATAACATCCCAAGGACCATAGACAAAGCTGTTTCCGAATATATATCCATCATACCACTCTTTGATGGTGTCTTTCCTAAAGGTTCTGTCCGCCGCCACAAGCATACGGTCAATCTCATCATTAGTAAAACCGAAATATTGGGAAAAGCTTTTGTCCAGCACAGAGTATGAAGCAAAATTGTTGGTGCCTGTAAATATACTCTCCTTTGCAATGCGAAGGCATCCCGTAATCACGGCAAATTGAAGAAACTCATTATCCTTAAGTGCAGTACTCATAATCCCCTTGATGACATCAAGCATCTTGGAATAGTACCCATTCTTTGATGCATCCCTTTCACTTGCCTTTGCAAGAGGAACATCATACTCATCAATTAAGAGGATAACCTTCTTTCCATAAACAGCGTTCATCATTCGCATAATTGTCTTTAGCGAACTTTTTACATCCTCTTCTCCGGCTTTTTTCGCCTTAAGACTTAAGAAAATTTCTTCATCATCCTTATCTGCTGCTGCATTATTTAATTGCGGTGCCAAAGCTTTGCACAAATCAGCCAATTTTGTTTCGAGCATTTTATATGCTCCATCAAAATTCTCTGCCTCTACATCCTTAAATGAAACAAACAATACCGGATACTGATTCATCCACTCTTTACAGAAATCTCCGTGTTCCGCTATGGCAAGCCCTTCAAAAATGCGTGCGCTTTCCTTCCGTATGTTGAAGAAGTTCTCCATCATACTCATCATAAGCGTTTTGCCAAACCTGCGTGGTCTGGTAAAAAGAGTTACCTTGTTTTTTGTATCATGTACAAGCTCATAAATTATTTCTGTTTTATCCACATAATAGGCGTCTTCTTTGCGAAGTGCCGCAAAATCTGCTTCACCAACTCCTACAGTAAAACTCATATGACTAGCCTCCTTTCCGCATACTAATACAAGCTACATGCTACCACAAATCCCCCGAAACTTCAACGAAAGTAGTAAACATAACTCGTTTTTCGGGTAAACTTTCCGTTCCATCTTGCCATCCTTCTTCAGTCGTCTCTTTTTAAGTCCTCTGATTTCGATTGCATTCATAATTAAGTCTTCCTGTGATGATTTATTTGCTCTTATCCTCATCGGATGGTCAAAGAATACAACATGGAGTTTAAAGTTTCCTCTGCAGCTCATCACGCTTACTTCTGTACTCGATTATCGGCATATCCGCAGAAACCAGGGATTCCTTCATGTGAAGCGCTATGAAACCGACAAAAATACTGTCAGGGAGCGCCTTTTGTCCTCGCTACAATGACCAGCCTGCCGTTTTCCTTGCTGTATTCGCAGGTGGATAATGTGAGAAGCTCATCCCCCCATTCGGCTTTTATACCGGTATCATACAGCGAATCCTTGGCGGCTCCCTTTGTATAATTTTCAAACTGCGCAGGATTTATTATCTGAATGTAATTAAAAAATTTAAGATCCGTGGTATTGTCATCATATACAGAGGAATGAAGCACGGCAAAGATTTCATACTCCCTTTCCTCATAAAGCGTAGAAAACTTAATTGTCCTATGCTCTTCAAAAAAAGCTCTGTCCTCATATTTTGTCAGCGGGGCAAACATTGCGCCTGACTTCATATTGTGTCCGTGTATAAGGTTGTTTATGCCGCTTCCGTCCCTCTCGCAGCGCTTATCGAGCACCAAAAGCCCGTTACGATCATCCTTTTTGTCAAAATTGTGGTACAGATAGAAATCATTGTCATCCGAAAGATACATAACGGGATAATTTATGTCCGTACCCTCTATGGTAAGCCACCCCGCAAGGTCGCTGTTTCTTTCATAGAGCTCCGAGAATCTGTTTAAGATCACTCTTTCTTTGCCATCTGCTTCTGTTGGCTTTAAAGTCTCTGTTTCTTCCTTGCCTTTACCCGCATCAGGAAGCTCTGTGACCTCAATATCTACTGCTTTCCCTCCGGCGTTTTCTTCTTTTGAGTATTTTTCGGCAAGCTTATCTGCAAGCTCCACATTCCCTGCTTCTGCGAGAGCCTGCAATTCCGACATTTCATCCGCGCTTTTTTTATCCTTATACAGCCATATAATGAATACTGTAAGAACAGAAACGAGAATGAGGTAGAGCGGTATTAAAAGCAATGCTTTTATATTCCTTCCGTAAACCCTTTGCCTGCTTTTTTCTGCGGAAAAATCTGTGTTTTCAGAGATTTTCTCTTCCACCCTCTCAGGTGCCTTTTCGGAAAAGGTCTCCCTGTTTAATTTTTTTTCAAAGTCGGCTCCCAGCGTCGACTCGAAGCGTATGCCCCTTTCCTTTATCTGCCTCTTGTAATTTCTGGCAATTTCGTAGGTGCTCCGCCCTTCCTTTGCGAGTGCAGAAATCTTTTCCCTGTCACGGCACGCCGCCTCATACTCTCTTTTTGATTTGAATTCATAACCGTCCAGCTTAAACATTTCAAAGCCTGCCGGTCTTTCTTGCATACTCTCCCAGAACCTCCGCAAGAGTTGACTGTAGATTGTTGATGTCTATAGGCTTTGCGATATGTCCGTTCATTCCGGCATCCATAGCCTTCTTCACATCCTCAGAGAAAGCATTTGCTGTCATAGCGATGATGGGGATATCGGAAAGCGCTTTGTTTTCAAGGCTCCTTATCGCCCTTGCAGCCTCGTAGCCGTCCATAACTGGCATCTGTATATCCATCAATACACCGTCGAAATATCCGGGCTCGGAGGCTTCGACCTTATCAACGCCCTCCTTGCCGTTTTCCGCAGTTTCCACACTAAAGCCCATATTCGTAAGAAGCATCATGGCTATCTCACGGTTTATCGCCATATCCTCCACGAGAAGAAGTCTCAGCTTAGAGAAATCAATGGCAATCTCCCTGTCCTCCTTCTTTGAATCTCCTGCAGCTTCCTTTTCGTTATCAGCAGTATCTTTCTTTATATTCTGTTTTTCCTGAAGCTCGAAGCTTAAGCGTATAATGAATTCAGTGCCGTTTCCGGGCGCAGTCTTTACCTCAATGCTTCCTCCCATCAAATCCACTATGCTCTTTGTGATTGCCATGCCGAGCCCGGTGCCCTGTATTCCGCTGACAGTCGAGGTTCTCTCACGCTCGAAGGCTTCAAACACCTTCGCCGCAAACTCCTCCGACATACCTATTCCGCTGTCGGCAACTCTGAACTCATAGCTTGCGTAATTTTTCCTCTCATCCTCTATCTGCCAGGCGGTAACGGATACTGTTCCCTCCTCCGGAGTGAATTTGTAGGCATTGCTCAAAAGATTCAAGAGCACCCTGTTTAAGCGGTTTTTGTCGCAGTATATGAGACTATCCCTGATCTGAGAGCTGTCCACAACAAACTCGATATTCTTCTGCTCCATCTGTGTGGAGAACATATCCTTTACCTCTGCAAGAGTCTTTTTGATATCCATGGGAATAGGCTCTAAATCTATCTTTCCGCTCTCTATACGGCTCATCTCCAGAACATCGTTTATGAGGGCAAGCAGATGATGACTGGAGGTCTTTATCTTTGCGAGATACTCTCTTAGCTTCTTCTCATCATTTTCATCACGCTCAGCAAGGTTTACATAACCTATTATGGCATTCATGGGTGTACGGATATCATGGGACATATTGGAGAGGAATACCGTCTTTGCCCTGCTGCTCTCCTGCGCCTGCACCTTTTCGACCTCAAGCTTTCTTTCTCTCCTCGTCATTATGTTGTAGACACTGAACATAATGGTAAGCCCTGCGACTATGAGTATCATCTGAATAATGCTGTTTCTCGTGAGTATCCGCTCCGCATGAGCCATCTGCTCGGAAAGATACCTCTCCGTATCGCTTATGACGGCTGGGTCGTTGTTGGGATTTCTGTCCTCATAATATTCGCTGATATTCCCCACAACCTCCTTGGTCAGATCGGCAGTAGCCTGCCTTACCCACATAAGGGAGGTAAAGAATATGAGGAAAAGGAGCGCTATCCAGACTACCGTGGACTTGCCGAAGCGCCTCTCCTTATCCTTTCCGAACACATATCTGAAATACACAAAGCCCAGTATTCCCCATGCCGCAAGAATCAGATAGGATTCCGTGGCAAGGGAGCCGTCGGAAAGGGACATAAAGTACAAAAAGAAGCCCACGGAGAAAATCAAGCCCACAATGCCGTTAAGCTGTATTTTCCTGTTACCGTCCCTTCTCGCCTGCACAAATGCGGCAAATGAGGTATAGCCGTAGGCAATCGTTGCTCCCACGGTGGTAACATCCACTATCCAGCCTATTGCCGTTCTTCCCAGGAATGGTATAAAGAGGGAAATTATCAAAAGAAAATTGAGCGCATTCCTGGGCGTGCCGTCCTTAGTACATTCGGAAAACCTTTCGGGAAGAATGCCCTTCTTTGACATAGCATACATAAGCCTGCTGCCTGCGATATAATTGCCGATAAGACCGGTCGCTATAGCGGCAAAAAGAGTAATCCCGAGGATATATATTCCTGCTCTTCCTAAAGCTGTATTGGCGGCATAGAAGGTGGGAATCCCCTTAAGACCGTCCAGAGAATCAAGATTTCCTATATAATCGGCCCAGGTTTCAAACCCTGCGGGGCGCAGGCTTGCAGCTATCTCCGAAAGCATTATATAGGCGGACGCTCCCGTGATAATCGCAATCCCCATAATGGGAAGCGCCTTCTTTTCCGAAAACTTAAATTCCTCCGCAGAGTGAGATATGGATTCGAAGCCCACAAACGCCCAAGGCGCCAAAACGACAATCCCCAAAATCTGACTTATACTATTTTTCCCGGTAGGGGAAAATGCAGGGGACAGCTCCCCTATTCCCACCCCATGGGAACGAATGATGACAAAGCTTACAAGAATACCGCTTATGAGTATTAAAGAAAAAATTGTCTGTATAATCCCTGCCGCTCTTTTTAGGCCTGCGCAGATAGCTCCAAAGAAAACAATAGCGGCTATGGTTAAAATAATCTCGCCAAAATAAATATCATATCCTATAAGCGTATAGTGAAAGCCAAACTGGAAAAGACTTCCCACAAGATTTCTTCCTATGAGAACAAGCGCCGTGGCATTCGCCCATATTATTGCCACATATACCAATATCAGAAACCATGAGCTTAAAAACCCGTGGTCATAACCCAGAGTTTCCACGGTGTATGTGAGAGTACCTCCGGCATCCGGATATTTGTTCATAAGATAATGGTAATTGATACCTATTATGAACATCACAAGAGCGCCTATGGCGATTCCTATTGCCGTTCCAACAGGCCCCGCAATCGGCAGGAATGTGGTTCCGGGCATAACAAAAGCGCCCCAGCCCACACTACAGCCGAAGGCAAGCGCCCATGCGCCTACAGGCGATAAATATTTTTTAAGTCCTGTCAGTGGTTCTCCCCTATCTTCCCCGATTACCACCACTTCTCGCCTTCCAGAAAGGTTCTTGCATCGGGCTTAAAGCCGGCAGCCTCCCATTTGTCGCAGAGGGAGTCAAGCTGGTGTCTTGTGGCTCCGTTTTCCGGGAAGCCCTGTTTTCTCCATTCGCTTTCAAGCGCTATATACATCTCGGCAGGGTCGGGGGTGTTTGAGGTTACCTTTATATTTGCGCCTCCGGTAACATTTTCAAGCTCATCCATTTCAATCGGTGTCATAATCTCTTCCTCCTGTTGCTTCTACACATCATATGGTTTTCCGTGAATCAATCACTTATTATAGAATATCCCAAATTCCCATATTTTTCAAGCAAAATCTATGCTTTATTGAGTAAATTTGAAAGTTGTCCTGTCAGAATTTTTATGCTATAATATTTTCTGTTTAATGACATTAATTCATATACGGGGGTATACGAAATGTTTGGAAAAGGAAAAAAGACGAATTCTTACGAGGAGGACTGCAAAAAGCTTATAGAGTGCATGAAGGAGGCGGCTTCCGGCAATTTGAAGCCTGTTGACCCTTCTCTTTTTGCCGACAGGGCGCTTGCAGACGCATATAATGAGGTTCTTTCAAATACATTAAAGGCAAACAATGTCTTCGTTATGCGCATGAATGACGCAATGACGAAGATAGGCGATTCCTCCGTAGTAAAGAATATGATAGAGGAGGTTCACACGCAGGAGGGCGTTGTTGACACAATACGCACCTCCGGACAGGAGCTTGGGGACTCCATTACCAAAATCCAGTATGCGGTTCAGAGCATTCAGGAAAATTCGCACCTTGTCATAGATGCATCCGACAAGTGCTCACAGGATATGAATTCAAGCATCTCGATAATAGACGAATCCGCAAGACAGATTTCCGATATAAACAGGCAGATTATAGCCTTCAAGGAAAATGCCGAAAATATCACAAAAATCATAGACCAGATAAAGGATCTTGCCGACAACTCATCGCTCCTTGCGTTAAACGCCTCCATAGAGGCCGCAAGAGCCGGAGAGGCAGGAAGGGGCTTTGCTGTAGTTGCTCAGCAGGTGGGAGAGCTTTCAAACAATACCGGAACCTGCGCTGAATCCGTAGTTTCCTATGTGGATGAGCTTCTAAAGAGCATTGACGAGTTGGCGGAATCCATAAAGGCTACCACCGAGCATCTCCACGACGGCACCGAGAGCGTGAACAATTCCGTGGAAAGCCTCAAGAATATGGTGCATCAGATAGACAATATGAATTCCGACATCGACTCCATATATGATGAGATAAACAATCAGTCGGCGCTTACCGAGGAGTTTATCGCTCTCGGAAATACTGTTGCCGGAGGCTTTGACAAGCTTAACAGCGAATGCTTTACCACAGGAGAGCATCTCTACAAGATTTCCCGTCTTGTGGACAATGTGCGCTCCGATATGGCAAAGAGTCATTCTGACTTAACACAGCTCGACTGGATAACGGTATTTGAGGTGGATCACCTGATTTTCACATGGCGCCAGTACAACAACCTCATAGGCTACGAGCACTTAAAGATAGAGCAGGTCAACAATTCCAAGGGCTGCAAGATCGGCAAGTGGTTCGCTGCGCAGACCGATACAAGGATTACCGGAAGCACTCCCTTCAAGGAGGCATATGCAGCTCACGACGAGCTTCATAAGCACGCTGTCAACTGCTTCAACGCCTCCGCAAACGGCGACAGGGAGAGCGCTCTTACCCACTTTGACAGAGCTCTTGAAACCTACGGCAGGCTGTATCGTGCTCTCGAGGACTTGAAGAAACATTTCAAGAGCTTGGGCTTTACTGAATATACGAATATAACAAGGAAGTAATGACATGAAAATAATCGTTGTGGGCTGTGGCAAGATTGGCTCTACTCTCGTTCAGCAGCTTAATGAGGAAGACCACGATATCGTGGTCATCGATGAGAAGGAGGACAGGGTAAAGGCAATTACCGACGAGCTGGATGCCATGGGCATTGTCGGTAACGGAGTGTCCTATCAGACCCTCTCGGATGCCGGAGTCCGCAATGCCGACCTTCTCATAGCGGTAACAGGCTCGGATGAAGAAAATCTGCTCTGCTGTGTCGTCGCAAAGCGCACAGGGCATTGCAAGACTATAGCCAGAGTCCGCAATCCCATCTATACCAACGAGATTTCGTTCCTCCGCAATGAACTGGGAATATCCATGATCATAAATCCAGACCTCATTGCCGCATCCGATATTGCAAGGGTATTACAGTTCCCCTCCGCAATGAAGGTGGACAATTTCGCAAGAGGAAGGGTTGAGCTCATACATTTCAAGGTCACGGAGGACTGCCTTTTGAAGGATATGGAGCTCATAAATATCCGAAAGAAGCTGGACTGCGAGGTGCTTATCTCCATCGTAATGCGTGGGGAGGAGCTCACGATTCCCAGAGGAGATTTCGTATTCCATGCGGGGGATGTGGCGGCGGTGCTCTCCACCCCTGCGGCAGCCGTGGACTTCTTTAAGAAGGTGGGGATAGAGACCGGAAGGGTGCGTACTGCCATGATAGCCGGAGGCGGCAATATCTCGTATTACCTTGCCAGAAGGCTCATTGCCACAGGCATCAGCGTAAAGATAGTGGAAAGAGACGAAAAGCGCTGCGAGGAATTGAACGAGCTCCTTCCGAAGGCTCTCATCATAAACGCCGATGCAACGGATGAAAAGATATTGAAGCAGGAGGGCTTGTCCGCCGTGGAGGGCTTTGTCGCCCTGACAGGCGTGGACGAGGAAAACATCCTTCTGTCCCTTTTTGCAGGCAAATTCTCCGGCGCAAAGACCGTCACAAAGATAAACAGAATAAACTATAACAATGTTACAAGTGAGATTTCTCTGGATGCAGTTACATTTCCATCCCTCCTTTCGGCAGATGTAATAACCAAATATGCCCGCTCCATGAACGCCACTTTAGAGAGCAATATGGAAAACCTCTACAAGCTTGAGGACGGCAGGGTCGAGGCTATGGAGTTTCTCATAAACGAGGCATCGAAGGTTACCGACACCCCGCTTATGAACCTTAAACTGAAGCCAAGTCTTCTCATAGGTGCAATTATAAGGAACGGAAAGGCTATTCTTCCCGGAGGTCAGGATGAAATCCTTGTGGGGGATTCCGTGGTAGTCATTACCACACACAAGAAGCTGAACGACATAAAAGAGATTCTGGAGGCTTAAGGTAAGTGAATTTAAGTCTTGTATTATATATAATCGGAAGCATTTTACAGTTTGAGGCAGGCTTTATGCTGCTTCCTGCCATAACCGGACTGATATACGGTGAATATACCGAGGCTCTCACATATTTAGGGGTAGCTGTGCTGTGCCTTTTGTGTGGCTTTGCACTTAAGCTTGCAAAGCCCGAAAACAGGGATTTATATATGAGGGACGGCTTTGCCGCAGTGGCGCTTAGCTGGATATTCATATCCGCCTTCGGAGCCTTTCCCTTTGTGGCCACGGGAGAGATACCAAACTATATAGACGCTCTCTTTGAGGCAAGCTCCGGCTTTACCACCACAGGTGCAAGCATCCTTTCTAATGTGGAGGCGCTCTCCCATGCATCGCTGTTTTGGCGAAGCTTCACACACTGGATAGGCGGAATGGGAGTATTTGTATTCATAATGGCGATTCTTCCCATGATGGGCGCATCCACAATGAATCTGATGAAGGCGGAAAGCACCGGTCCCTCCGTCGGCAAGCTAGTTCCCAGGGTAAAGGATACAGCCAAGATACTCTACGGGCTCTATATAGCAATGACCATAATAGGCACTATCGTCTATCTTCTTTCGGGAATGAACCTCTTTGAAGCCCTCACGATGATATTCGGAACCGTGGGAACCGGGGGCTTCGGCATATACAACGACTCTATAGCCTCCTTCACACCCCTGCAGCAGAACATGATCACGCTGTTTATGATTCTTTCCGGAGTAAACTATTCCGTGTATTTCTGTATAATAAGAGGACAGTTCAAGGAGGCGTTCTCCTTGGAGGAGGTAAAATGGTATTTCATAATAATATTTGCCTCTGCCATAATGATAGCCATTGACATACGAAATATGTACCCCAATCCGGGAGTTGCTCTCCGTCACTCCTTCTTCCAGGTGGGCTCAATAATCACAACCACAGGCTACTCCACGGTGGATTTTGATATGTGGTCACAATTTTCGAAGACAATCCTTGTAATGCTGATGTTCATAGGCGCCTGTGCAGGCTCTACGGGGGGCGGGATCAAGGTATCACGCATCCTCATTCTCCTCAAATCCGTGAGAAAAGAGGTAAATATGATGATTCATCCCCATATGGTAAAGCGCATCTCCGTAAACGGTAAGCCCCTGCAGGATGAAACGCTCCGCTCCACCAACGTCTTCATTGCGATATATTTCGTGCTATTCTTCATATCCGTGCTTATAATCGGTGTGGACGAGCTTGATTTCACAACGAACTTTACGGCGGTGGCTGCTACAATAAACAATATCGGCCCGGGACTGAATGCTGTGGGGCCATCGCACAATTTTGCGCTGTATTCGGACTTGTCCAAGCTTGTGCTGATATTCAATATGCTGGCAGGCAGGCTTGAACTCTTCCCCATGCTCATAATATTTGCCCCATCCTGCTGGAAAAAATATTGATTGTTTACAATTTTTTAAGTTAGTTTATTCTAACTTTACTTGAAAAAGCATATTCCCTGTGCTATAGTCTGTTTTAAGGGAATTCGATAGCGATTGGAGGTATTTCAAATGAAAAGCAATGAATCAAGCGAGGATTATCTCGAGACAATACTTATACTTTCGGAGAAGCTTCCTGTTGTAAGAAGCGTGGATATAGCCTCTGAGCTTGGCTTCAAAAAGTCCTCCGTCTCGGTGGCGATGAAAAATCTGCGGGAGAAGGAGCAGATAAATGTTACCAAGGAAGGATATATATATCTTACCGATGAGGGAAAAAAGATTGCCGAAATGATATATGAAAGGCACAAATTCCTGACAAAATGGCTGGTTGCTCTGGGTGTGGACGAGGAAATTGCCTCCGAGGATGCCTGCCGTATTGAGCATGTTATCTCAAAGGAGAGCTTCGCCGCACTTAAGGAAAATGTAAAAAACTGCTCTAATCATTCCATGTGACGATATTGTGATACAGTCTGTAATATCCTCCGCCTATGCTCTGCGCCTGCAGGTTTATGGCAAATTTGTTCATTCCCAGCTGCTTTAGGGCATCATTCACATAGCCATCCTGATATTTTCCGGAATTGTATTCATATTCCAGAGTTGACCAAAGATTTGCATCCACCACACTTGTAAACATCACATCTCCGCTTCCTGCGTTTATAAGCTTGTTTTTGGCATCCGCATAGTATGCCGAAAGCGTACTCAGCACATCAGCCTCGGACACGCCGGCAGCATTCAGCGCATTCCTTGCACTCTCGGGATCCGCAGAGGCGGGCGTGGTATAGTTTTCCGGATCAGTTATGTCCTCCTGCCCTTCCTTGCCACCATACTCCGTGGCATTGCAGTCCGGCAAATCCACGGACATATTCTTTCTGATATGGGTTGCAACAAAATCCTTGTCCGTGCGGTTGAAGTAATTGTAGGTGGAGGGAGCGGTGTCGTCCCATGTGACATCCACATTGTAATAGCCATCATAGAGCTTTACAATATTCCACGCATGATCCTCTCCTGCATAACCGGTGCAGTAATATGTGGGGATACCGAGCTTTTGCATTATATACTGAAAGGCTCTCGCATAGCCCGCACAGACGCTCTGACCGTTTACAAGAGCCGAATATGCACTCTGATTCATGGCTGCGGAAGCGTTGTAAGACACATGAGATATGAGGTAGTCATGCACTGCCTTCTCCTTCTCATAATCGGTTTTTAGATTCTTTGCGCTGTCATAAATTACCTTTGCAGCGTTCTCGAACTTTATCTTTGCAGCATCTATGTCCGTGAGATAATATTTCATCGTTATTTCGATGACGGTATCGTCCGCAAGATGCTTTGCGGTATAGCCTGTCTCCACCCAGAAAAGCTCCGGATGATCGTTAAACACCGCCTCAAATACACGCTTTAAGCTGTCCGCCTTTATTGTCACAACAGGCGCAAACGTACGTGTAACCTTCTTCGCATTTGCATATATCTGTTTGTACACCTTCTGCTCGTCTGCATCGAGCATACCATAATATGGATATATTTCCGTATCGAAGGTCTCATTGTCTCCGGTTTCTCCGGTATTCAGGCTCTTTTTCAGATTCTCTGCATCCTTATCCGAAATCTGCCTGTCATCATCCCTGACACCGTCATAGCCGTGAAGATTTTTCACGTTGTCGGGAGTTTTAACAGTCTTTTCCGAGGGAGTGATCTTCTCCGTGGAGGTGCTTGTATTCCCTGTATCAGTGCCATTGTATTCCATAGGAGCTGTCGGAAGATCTACGGTAACGGGGATGGGCTCATCCGAATTGACGGCTATTGTCCCCTCTATGGGACCGGCGGCAGGCTCGTCTGCGCCCGGTGCTGCAGGAGGAGTGTTCTCCGGCTTGTCCGCATACTGTTCCGTATGCTTCTGCACGAAGGAATTAAGCCCGCTGCTCCTTGTAAAATCAGCAATGGACTCCGTTACATCAGGATTGGACGCAATAGCAAGTATCCCGGCACATAATATCACTATAAAGGCAGCAAGCCCGTAAAAAATTCCTTTTAAAATCTTCATATCAATTCCTTAATCAAATTATCCCGCTATATATATCGACAAATTCAAGTAAATTGATTATAACACTAATTTGATGTTTTTTAAATCATAAATCGGAAACTCTGCTCCTAAATGGAGCCAGCAGCTTAGTTACCAACGGATGTATCGGGCGGAATATAAGCATGATGTTCCAATAAATTATGTAAACCAAATTATCTGCAGACACCTTTTTCCCTTTTCGAACAAACCCCGTCATTATGCCCTTTATCTGCTCACGCTTCAAGGGTCCCTCTATTACCCATTGATTGTCGCCAACCATATAGAAGCCTTCGCCCTTCTTTTTCTGTATCCTGTGAAGCACCAATATACCGCTGTCACGGCGGTATAGCACCACTGCTCCCCTCTTAAGCTTAGTTTCATCCTCTACGGGAGAGACGATTGCCTCATCCCTGCCGTTTGTAAAAAGAGGATACATACTCCAGCCGTCCGGATGAAACTGGACAGAAGCGCCGGAGCTTATAAGCTTCTCTATATCTATTTTTTCTTGGTTATCTAACCGGTTCATCGGGAAGCCTTTAGTTTATATAACTCAAAAAACCTGACTCATCTCATCGATTTCTTCTTGATTCAATACGACACACTTCCTATCACGTATCGCATAAACTCTGGTGCAGGCGGACAAAACCGTGGGACGGTGTGTGGTTACTATGCACGTACGAGGATATTCGTCCTTCATAATATTCTTCAAAACCTTCCTCTCCGTTGCGACATCCAAAGCGGAGGTTGCCTCGTCCAAAAGAAGTATGGGCGATTTTCTAAGCAGCGACCTTGCTATGGAAAGGCGCTGTGCCTGTCCCTCCGAGAAGCCGCCTCCCCTCTCCTTTATCATACTATTTATGCCATCCGGAAGCTTCTCAACAAACTCCCATGCACATGCCGACTTTAGCGCATCTATTATCTCCTCGTCCGTGGCATCTTCCTTTACATTCCTCATATTCTCCGCAATGGTACCTGAAAGCATCGTATTGCCCTGAGGCACATAGGAGAAGAGCTTTCTCGTAGAGGGCGTAAGAAGTATACGCTCCGCATAGCGATCGTTTCCGTCGCCTCCCACAACCTCCGCAGTACCGTCCTGTGTCTGCATAAGTGACAGAATGAGCCTCAGCATTGTGGTCTTTCCCTCGCCGGAGGGACCTACCAAGGCGACTATCTCGTGCGGGTGTGCCTCTATGTGTGCCCCCTCAAAAACCAGAGTTCCTGTCGCATAGGCGTATTTTACATTGTTAAGCTCGAGGCTGATGCCCTTGTCTACATATTTATCACGGAATACCGCCACCGCATCATCATTTGAATAATCCTCCCTCGGCATCTCCACAATGTCCATAAGACGTCCTGCGGAGGTGGTAAGGGAGATTGTACTGGGGATTATTGAGGTAATGCTTTTTAACGATGATGTAAGCTGCGATGATAATGACAAAAACATCGTCATTGAACCATAGGTAATCGCTCCGCTCCACACTCTGTAAATTCCCCAGCCATATGCCGAATACGAAACCATCAGTCCAACTATTGACATAAGTAGTGAAGTCCATATGGACATGCGCTGAAACTCAAGATTCATGCTTATCAAATCCTTTTGATTCTGTCTGAGTCTTGATACATAAAGCTTAATCAAGTCAAAGGATTTTATTGTCTGTATGTTTGAAAATGCCTCCTGATTAAAGCCAGAAATTTTTGCAGACATCGCTGCTGTACGCTTATTATTATTTACCATCCTCTTTAACAAAGTCTTTGACATAATCAAACTTACCGGCATACTCATAAAAGCAAAAATCACAAAAGTCCAATCATTTGTCAACATTACTCCCAACGCCATAATAAATCTAAAAAGATTTATTGCAAAAGAGGGAATTGTACTAAGTATGGCAGTAGAAATAACGCTAGTATCCGAACCCCAGCGTGACAGAAGGTCTCCTGTGTGGTACGCCGTAAGAGATTCCCAATCTGTATTTAAAATTTTTTCAAATATATCACTACTGATTTCAGTGCTTACACGCATTGAAATAATATTGGAAATATATCCGGTAACCTGTCCGAGGAGGAGATTGAAAACGCTATATCCTATCAACATAGCAAAAGTTCTCAATACTGCTCCCGCCTGATGTCCGGTAATTATGTCAACCATATCTCTGGATACAAAGCTGGATAAAATTCCCGTTACAGTTCCCAGCATACTTATCCCTGTGTATATAATCATAGCTAGCCAATATCTTCTTGCATAGACGTAGACCCAGAGTAGCTGCTTCCACATTTCTCCGAGTCGTCCCGCTTTGATTCTGCCTATATAAAATTGTATCCTCTCATTTATTACAGACATAGATTCAGTATATCACAATATGTGCATATTGTACAATCAAACAAAAAAAGGATGCCGCACTTGCGACATCCTTTAAGTGTACATATTCGAATAAATTAGCCGTTGGGGTGCTGGTTGCAAGCATAGCAGGTATTCATGGAACCACCAACAATTTCAAGCAATACTGTCTCATTAATAGAATTCGATTTAATACCAATATTAAATGTCTTGGACTCAGGACCAGCATTTGTATAATGCCACTCATTATATGCATTTAACTGAATAGTCCTATCATCAATTCGGCTAACAGTCATTTGATTGTCCCAACCAGGATTATAGACATCAACAAGAGCAGGACCTGACAAAGTCAAAGTTCCATTAAATCCACCAGAGTGATGATTGGCTCTGTTGGGTGTTTTACTTGCGTCATGAATCCACTCTACATGCCAAATCATATACTCTTCTTCTAGGCGCAAATTGTCAGTCCAAGCACGATTGAAATACCAACAATCGCCTTCACCATTAGTAACTGCGCCGCTGGCAGCAAATACGCCCTCTGCAAGGTTCTCGTTTTCAAGAACTACAGGACTCTCATAATTTTTCATATCCAATACCCTCTCCCTTTCCGTGTATAGACAGAAACCATTTACGTGTTAAAATTCACTCTTATAATACATTATTTGCATAAATATGTCAACATATTGCATATATAGTAATACTGCACAAATTTAGCATAGACTTTTTGTACACTTTTCACATTATATCTATGTTACATTGCCCAATCCGTAACCGCATCATCAGGGAGGTAACCCTTCTTTTCCCAACTGGGTTTGCGTTTTCCATTGTCAGTCTCATAACTCGAAGCATAATTACTGTCCACATAATGCGTCAGAAGCCCGCAGCCGTTCGCTGTGTTAGCGGGACATCCCAAGCATCCGAACTGCTGTTTATAGCCTCTGCTTTCTCCCTGCGCCCACTGTGAATAATCCGGAGCCTGCCACACCCCCTTCATATAGATACTGTCACATTTAATACCATTATCATTGGAATTGGCATCACTTGCCACAGCGCCACTTGAGGCAAATACATTTTCCGAAAGTTCCCCTGCGGGAACTATCATAGGTTTCTCATACCTGTTCATAATCTTCTTCTCCTTTTAAAATGATGTCTCAAAAAAGAGACTCTATCAACATATCCTGCTTAAATAATAGCATTTTTACCAATTTAGGTCAACATAAATCCCAAAAAATAAGCATTATATTATATATACCTAAGGCCCGCTAAATCTCTGACAGCAATAATACCTATGCCATTATACGTTCAATACATTCTCTGATATTATTCTTTACAGTCTTTTAACATTTTTAGCCATTCCTCCACCAGATACAATGGGACATTCGTCATTCTCTCCTGTTTTTTGTAATCAGAAAGGGAAAATCTAAATCCGTAGGTCTCGCCATATTTTGTAAGGACACTTCTCAGGCTCTTGGAATTGAGGTTATACTCTGCTTTTACCTCTATAGGGTATACCTGTTCTCCCTGAATAACAAAGTCTATTTCAACAGAGTTCCTGTCATTGACATAATAATAGTATTGATTATTCCAGGCAGTTGCCAACAATTGCGCCACATAATTTTCTGTAAAAGCACCTTTGTATTCAACAAACCCGGATTTTCCCGTCAATATTTCTTTAGCACCTGCATCGGACATAACCCCAAGCAATCCTGAAACAAGTTGTCAAGGAAATATTCATTATTTTTAGTAAGAATTTGTGGAAATTTGGCTCGATTGAGCCGATTAATAGAAGATAAGGCGCATAATTTCCTACACGCCTTATCATTGGAATTTGATTATGCTTTCTGCTGTTGCGCAATACCTTTTACTTGGTCAAGCGTTAAACCTTCACCCTCTGCAATATCTTCTAAAGACAGTCCCTTTGCCAGCCACCTCAGAACACTTTCAACTTTGGTTTGCCAACTTGCTGCTTTCGCAGTTTCATTTCTCATATCTTCCATGACCTTGCACATAGCCGCCACTCCTTTCTCATCTTCTTTGAAATATCTGACCTTATCTGCCAACTGTTTGAAGTGCATATCGCTTGGATCAGTGCAAAAGAAGTCGTGCATTAACTTTCCCAATTCTGTTGCACTATTCTTGTCTGCTCCGTTCACATAGATGATATGCTCTCCATCATTGAATAACTCGTCAATATCCTCTATCCGTCTTTCTATGCGGTATAGAGGTTTTCCTTTGCCTATCACATCATTTTCAGTAATGAAAATCACATATGTTTCGGGCAAATCCTTAAAATCCTCATTAGGGCTTAATAAGTGTGCATCAAGAATGCTTGAATGATACCTCGCACGCTTTCGATCGGCACCTTTGTCCGCCCGCTGTATTTCTATGTCAAACTCTGTGTTCTCACTATCCGTAGCGTCAATGTCGAGCCATATATCCCGCCCTAACAAGTTCTTCATAACTTTTTGCGTCTTGACACTCTTGACGGATAAATCGGGTTTGTTAAGGATGATGCGTAGAATAAGCTCCGTCCCCTCGATGTTGTCATCAAAGCAGGCGTTCATAAAGTCATCGTCTATCAGACGAAAGCCCCGTATTCTTTGTAAGTCCTCTTGGTGCTGTTGTTCTTTATCCATTATTTTATTACCCACTTTCTCATAATCATAATACGGCAAAGTCTGCCAAATTTCAATAGCCTTCAGAGAATTTCCATAACTGTGAACTTCCCAAAAAATTAACTCTCGTTACTCAAAATTCGTCATCCTCATCCCAATCTTCATAGTCCGGATATTGTTCCAGAACTCCGACCGATTTGATCAACTCAGGATTTGTCTTTTGCATCTCATCCTCTATTTTCTGAACGTGTATCGTGAACATCCAGTCATCACCATAGTCATAGTGTAATGAAAAATTCTGTCCCTTTACAAGCCCTATCCTATCAATGGCTATATTCGTTGAAGGACCACCATCCTCCGGGTCGTACTGATAACTATCTTCACTGTACATCCTGTTATACATGCAAAATTCATACAGATGCTCATGAATGAAATCAAACGATTCCAGAATGAATTCGCAGAGTCTGTCCAGCGTGTCTTTTCCAGAGATCCTTATCGTACGATATATTTCCCTACCCCGGCCTGCCGGGTACACCTTTAAAGTATATCTTGACATTCCTTTTCCCGCTTTCCTTTTATATATCTGCTTTGCCCTTTAGGAAATTCAGCACTTCATCCAAAGTCCTCTTACTCTTGAAGTATGCTTCAGTGATCTTTTTGATATCTTCCCTTTTCTTTTCTTCCTTTAGCTTCTTATACTCTTCCTTAGCCTGTTCAAGCTCTTCTGCCATTTTTATTATTTTCTTCTCCTGGCGTTCCAGTCGTTCAAAAATCGTATACTGTCATCACGGGTTATTTCCCTTAAGAACGAAGATATCTTCGAATCGCTGAATATCTTCATTTCATCTGTAAAGAGCGGATAGTTATACGCATAATCCGGATAATACTGTGCAGCATTATTCTCCGCCACTATCGTATAAGCTGCAAGATCAAGGAACCGCCCTGCGTCCTTTCCTATAATGGCTGAGATTTCTTCATCCAGCTTATAGTGTTCAATCACTTTCTTGATGACAAGATAATCACCTATTTTCAAGCATCCGCTTCGAACCGATACCGGCAGCTCTTCCGAAAGCTCTGATTCAGGGAAAAATTTCAGGTAGTTCGCATTTGGGTACATCAGCGAACCATCATCATCGTATATTTTTCCTATGGATGTGGTCTGAGGAACGGTATATCCCCTCTCTGAATCGTATCGCCTCCCATGCTCATAGTAAACATACTTCGTCCCCTTGATCGGCTTGTACGAAATACCATTTCCAACCGGCGGTGTTGCTACAGTTATATTCAGATACATGGCCCCTCCCAACGGGTGTTAATTATCCAGAAAGTTCACATTCAAGCAACGCTACGGCTTCGCCGGTTCCCCCATCTCAGATGGGGATTAAAAGGCTTTTTCATTCAACGTCTTAGCAACATAATTATCTTATCTTTGTACTTAAAGCCCGAATAGATTAGCGCTAACGAATATACAACTATTACACCGTATCTTACATAGGAATTTGCATACAAAAGAAGACTTAAGCCCCCGACAGCGGTCATACCTATTATCATCAGCACTATGAATTTCAAATCGTAGAGATTGCTTAACTCCTTTACAGTAAATCTTACTATAAGATAGTGGAATACGAAAAGCGCAAGATAACCGACCATTGTGGTATATGCCGCCGCTATATATCCGTACTTCGGAATAAATATCGTATTCAGCCCTATATTAAGAAGCGCCGCCATAAATGTGCCTATGGATATCGTGACAGTCTTTTTGGCATATATTTCAAGATTAACGTACATAGCATATATAAACTGGAACACACATCCCATTATTACAGGGGGCATCACATATCTTGCATCATAATATCCCCTGCCTCCCAGCACAAGGATTATCTCAGGAGATATCAAAAACACTCCAACTATAAGCGTTGCAAAAACCCCAAGATAGAGCTTCGAATGCTTCCATATTGCATTTCTTTCATTGGCATTTATATTGTCATAGAGCCAGGGAGACCATGCCTGATTCATTGATGTCCAGAGAAGACTTGCCAGCATACTTACCGAATATGCCAAGGAATACAATGCATTTGCCGTATCTCCGCATATTTTGGTAATCATTACCCTGTCCGAATTTCCCAAAAGCGTATTTGCCAGTGCAGCGGGTATAAGCGGAATTGATATTATTCCTGCATATTTTACACAGTCAAAGGAAAGCTTACGCCCCTTATAAACTATACTTATCCATATTATAAGATTAAGGAACGCCGCCGGCATTACAATACCAATTATTCTGCCATACAGCCGGTTTTTCATAAACATAACCAATAGTATGGAAATGGCTGTTCCTCCCAAGGATGAGAGCATTGACAGCGCAACAACGGTTTTGTACTTCCAGTATATCCGGTGTTTGCTCTGTAAAAATTGCAGCGGCGGTGTGAAAAATATATACAAAAACATCATTCGTATGAGCCATATGTCCATAGAAAATCTGTCGATAAAATAAGCCGAATTAAGCTCCACTACCGCATAGCCGATAATTATGAAAATATTGCTGGTAAGCATTATTGATGAAAGATATTCATCCATCCTGCTATCAAAATCATATTTTGCTCTGACTATTGATGCATTGAAATTGAGGGTAAGAACAGCAGCCAAAATCCCCTCCCATGAGAGAAAATTGCTGACCTGCCCATACTCCGCCTTAGACATCATTCTGGTAAATATGGGCGTTGTTAAAAATGCAACTCCGCTTGATAAGAGGTTACTTATTGTATACCATATTGCCACCTTTGCTGTGGAGGCTTTTTTATTTTCTTTATGCGTTTTGTTCCTCACTGTACAAAGCATATTAAAATGCACTAATATCCATATAATTATTGCTCAATTCCACCTCTTTGTCAAATTGTCGGATACTGTGATATAATCCCTTTGTCAAATTATCAAAACTATGATACTATTAAGCATAATTATATGAAAAACCTAACTGAAATTAAAAAAAATTGGAGTTTGCTTACTCTAACATTATTTTTTGTTATCACGTTCTCATTTATTATAATAAAAGGGGATGATATGTATATTCAGCCCCATGATTTTTTGGATGACAGATTTATATGGCTGAAGATATTAAAGGATAATCAATTATTTTTTACAAACGGTAACGCTCCTATGTTGCATGGAATTGACCGAAATTATCTGTATCCGGACGTGAAATTGTATTCCGTATTTTATATGATATTACCCGCATTTTGGGCAATCATAATAATATGGTATGTACGAATCGCTCTTTCAATAGCAGGATTTCTGCTCATTTGGGCTACGTTATATCAAAGAATAATGGATTACAATTTTCCTATAATAATTGGTCTGATATATGGTATCCTTCCCGTATTTCCACCAGCTTCCATTGGTTTTGCCACACTTCCTTTTTTATTTATTGCACTATACAAGCTTTACCACGAACCTAAACCTCAATATTTATTTTTCTTTTTTCTCTATCCTATATTCTCAGATTTTTCTTTTTTCGGAATTTTTATATGCATATATATTTCGATTTTCATAGTTGGATATCTAATTGTCAGAAGAGAACTTATTATTCGATTTGTACTCGCTATTCTTCTTCTGTCGATAGGATACGTTATAACCGAATGGAGACTGTTTTATATAACTCTTTTTTCAAAAGAACCATCAATAAGAGAATCATTTATACCTGAATATTTTGACTTTACTGTGGCAATAAGGAATTTTTTTGACGTTCTCATAAAAGGGCAGTATCATAGTGCTTCCCAGCATACACTAATTATACTTCCGGTTTGCGTGGTTTATTTAATCCATATAAATTATAACTACATAAAGAATAAGACTTTTAAGAGAATATTTCACGACCAATTTAATATAATTTTTGCACTCATACTATTTAACTCCGCAATGTATGTGATTGATTACACTAAATGGTTTGATAATCTTTTAGGATTATTGATACCTCCTTTAAAAGAAATGCAGTTTTCTCGTATGCTATGGTTTAATGCTTTTCTTTGGTATTTATTCTTTTTAATGATATTAAGCCGCATAAATTTAAAAAATGTTACAAAATACATTCTGTGCAATTTATCTCTCATATCTGTGCTTGCAATTCCAGCTATGTATAACCACATATGCTATAATGCTGTTTTTACTATACAGGATGCCACAGGTCTTGCGCTATATGATGGATTCTCATATAATGAATTCTTTTCTCCTGAGCTTTTTGAAAAGATAAAGCGTGAGATAAACTACAACGGAGAATGGTCTGTAGCCTTCGGTTTTAATCCTGCCGTGCTAGAATACAATGAAATTGCAACTATTGACGGATATCTGTCATATTATCCGCTAAGCTATAAGAATATATTTCGTACTCTCATAGCACCTGAACTCCTTATAAATGATGAAGCCCGTGTAGCCTTTGATTCGTGGGGAGGCAGAGCCTATATTTTTTCAAGAGATATTCCATACAACAGCCTGCACCTTTCTGATACGCAAACTGTATATATGAATATTGACCCCAATGTATTCTCCTCTATGGGCGGGAAATACGTTTTTTCCAGAGCAAAAATAGAAAATGCAGATAATATAAATCTTTCGGAAATCGGAATTTATTCGATAGAATCATCACCATATGTCATTTATGTATATGAAAGGAACGTAATTTCAAATGAGAAAAAATTACCTTAATATAGTATTTTCCATAATCATTTCCTTTTTTTACCTGCTTGTTATCTCTACAACATCACCTTTATGGGAACAATCACATTATGGGGATTCCCTGATATTTCAACTAATAGGAAAATATTGGGTGCATGGCTACACACCTTATATATACTTATGGGATCACAAGGGTCCTCTTATATTCTTTCTTAACGCTGTTGGATATTTCATAACCAATACGAAGGAGGGGGTATTCATTGTACAATTAATCTTTATGTCATTTACTGTACGAATAGCTTTATCCTTTTTTAGCCTCAGCATGAATCAACGAACTTCTGCTGTTCTAACTATAGTTATGCTGATTTCCATGACACCTATATATCAGAGCAACAGTACAGAGGAATATTGCCTTCCATTCTTATTCTACTGTATAAAATCGCTCTATATATGGAGTACTCATAATATAGAGAGCAAGTCTTTTCTATCGCATTCGGATTCATTTATATTTGGGTTTTCAACTGCTTTTGCATTTCTTACAAGAGCTACTAACGCTCTTAGCATCTGTACAGGAATACTAGTAGTAGGTATAGTACTTTTGCTAAAGAAAAAATATTCTGAATTATTCAAAATGACAGGACTTTATATTGTGGGATTTATAAGCCTTACTTTGCCATTTTTAATATACTTTGCCCTAAATGGTGCATTGTATGACATGTGGTATGGAACTATCATATACAATATACTCTATGCTGCTGCTCCGGTGGAGGCCTCCTATACCATTCTATCCCTGATATGGCTCATGGCGCTTTATGCAGCTTCACCTATTCTTGCAATTATTGGAATATATCAAATTTTTGTAGGGCACCTAAAAAAGGGATGGCTGTATGTTTTTATGGGTTCAATTACATTTACATGGTTTGTGAAAAGTGCCCTGTTTGCGCACTATGCCATGATTGCTATGCCATTTTTCTGTATCATATCGTTAGAGCTATATGAGTTTGTAAAAATATCTCACAGTAAAATAATAAAATTTACTAGCAGAACCTTATTTTCAGGATACCTGATATGTAATCTTTTTCTCGGATTATATACGGCAATTCCCATTTATGTCCTTAAACTCCCTGAACATTCATTAGACAATCAAGCTATTAAGGCAAATGAATATGATAGAGCAAAAAAGCTAATTTCCCTAATACCAGAAGATGAAATGCATGGACTTATAACATATAATGTATCGACGGGCGTCTATATATATCTCTCGGAAGATATACTTCCTGTAAACCGCTTCTACTTTTCACAGGACTGGTGGTGCCGGCATGGAGACGAAAATTTCAGGAGAAATCTTGTCAGTTCCTTTGAGTCTGCGGATGCTCTTTGGATATTACTTTCTGTGAACGATGAAGCTCCGCCTGCTATAGCTGATATATTATCTGAAAAATATGAGGAATATAAAAATCTGCCTTCTGATATTCCCGGCGGAAAAACCTTGGTACTGTACAAACGAAAACAGATATTATTTTAGCTTGATGATTCTTGCTTCCAACTTAAGATATTTTTTCTTTATACATTCGAATACCATGTCTGATATTCGTTTTACACTTTGTTTGAGAAAAATATCATAGAATGCGCCAAGAATAAATGAAATGATGAAGGTAAGTACAGTTATTATAAGCACCCACAGTACAATAAAATCGTATCCGAATTGTTCATATATGTACTTAAAAATATATGGTCTAATATAATTTCTGATTAATATATTTTCATGAGTAATATACATTATCAATGTCAATGATGACACATAATTTATGCCTTTGCTTTGAAACTTAAATCTCCTGAAGAGATTAAACATGGCTATGCAAGCCATTATATAGAATGGGCTACATTCCACATTCCATATAAGCAATTTATTTTTCATCATCGGAGTATATAACCCAATAATGTCTGTGAGTATAAATAAAAAAACATGCCCACCTGCTCCAAACATAAAAAGTCTTAAGTTCGCCTTTGTGGAATTGCAGAATTCCATGAGATAAATCTTCATATATGCAACGATAAAGTACACCGTTATCCATGTCACGAGCCAATTCGTAAAGAAAAATCCGGATTTCCCAATGATATTTTTAAAATAGTTGATAAATATATACAATCCAGAAAGTATTGCCACACATCTAAAATGCCTTTTCTTATCCATACCATATATTAGCCCATTTAATATTGGATGAAGAAGATATATAAGAATATAGCATGTCATATACCAATTTGTTGCAAAAGTACTCGGGAACAATGAACTTAATATAAGTCCAGGCTGAATATCTCCAGTCCTCACTACCAACATGACTATTAAAATAGCGACGGATATAAACCAAATCTCACTTATCATATAAAATATCCTTTTAAAGTCGGTACTGTTACTTTCAAGCAAAAACCATGAAACACATATGAAAAAAATCAGCACTCCCGGCAAAAAAATTCTAAAAAAAGACAAAAAAAGATTCTGCATATTATTAGTTGCAGCAGACAAGTCCATAATATATTCACTTCCTGCCACATATGGATTTTCTGAGCTCAACGTTTGAATACAATGCCCAAGCATAATATCTAAAATCGCAATAAGTTTTAGCAATTCTATTCCTGATTCTCTCATCTTTTTAACATTTGAATGATTTGCGCCAAACATTTTCGTACATTCCTCATATAATCAGTATTTTTATGGATCATATACCTCATTTGATCGGTCATATAATATTGTTGTAATTTTATTCATAGTTCTCTGGTTCAAATCTAAAGCCGCCCAGCTTCCTCTGCGTCCCTATTCCAAAACGCCTCCATCATGCTTTTCTGCGTATTGGTATCTATCGTTTCTTTGAACAGCTTAACAACCGTATCCTCAAAGATAGACGCAATCTCTTTATTAGGGATTTTAAGGCTTACCTTTTCCCTTCTTCCATCTGCCAGCTTCATCCATTTATCAAAAATTCAAATGGTCAGACCAATAAATCTCATTTTACTCTTACCTCACATCTATATAAACATCAGCGCCTTATGCATAATTGCAAGATATCGGTTTCTCAGCATTCTTCGCCGGAAACCCTTCTTTCTAATATCGTCTGACAGCTCCTTTATGGCAAGTGTCTCCTCTTTTGTTCTGTTTTTCTTTTTTGACAGCCTGTATCTGCAATACAAAAGGCTTTTCATATATTTATATTCGGCACATTCGTTAAGCTCCGGGTATCTTTCTCTTACGAATTCAAGATTTTCCCTGCTGTTTCTTACCATGTCAAGCTGCTTTAAGGAAAAATCCGCAGTTGTGACACTGTCCGTATGTATTCGGTAAAGATAAGTCTCATCCTCCGTAAAGATGATACGCCCGCAGTTATCGTATGCCCGCACCATAAAGGGTTCATCCTCATTTATGCGCCCTTCCGGACAACGAATATCTTTAAGTACCTTTGTCTTAAAAAGTCTGTTCCACATTGCGGAGCCGTACAGAAGCACTCTCTTTATAGCCTCGCTGCTGCCCGCCACAGCATATTTATGAGCCTCTGAATTATCCTCCTTCTCCCTGCCGTCCTTATGTTCGAACAGCCTCACGGATTTCCCTACAACACAATCCGCATCATTTTCTTTAAGTCTGAATAAAAGGCTCTCAATAGCAGTATGCTTTAACACATCATCACTGTCCATAAAAAAGACAAATTCGCCCTCTGCAGCGTCCATGCCTTTGTTTCTCGCCCTTGCGGCACCGCCGTTTTCTATATGTAGCACACGTATTCTTTCATCCCTCTTTGCATATTCATCACATATGCCTCCGGAGCCGTCTGTGGAGCCGTCATCCACAAGCAAAATTTCAAGTCCTTCATGGCTTTGCTTAAGAAGGCTTTCCATGCTCTCCGCAATATATTTTTTTGCATTGTACACAGGCATTATTACCGTTACAACATCCTTTTTCATTACCCTTCTGCCTCTTTTACCATCTATCTGTTTATCCCGAGCTGTCTTTTAGTTATCCTGACTGCCGCCGCATATAAATGCAGCTTCAAAGCAATTATGTAAACCAATGTCATTGGGCGGAGATAGATCATATTTCTCACATTAAGATGCTTAAGTATCCCTGTTGACTTTAAACTCCTTCTGATATTCTCTGCGGCAGTCTTTATATCATTATTACGCACCTCATGACCAATGCTGTATACTATCCTTGCCGCAACGTGATTGGGAAGCTGCATTCTTACCGCCTCGTACTCCTTTAATCTTTCGCAGACATAATCCACCTCATAGGCTGATGACTGCATAAGCTTCGGATTATATTTTATCATTGCGGAATCCGGATTAAATCTATTGTAATTATACAGTGTTTTCTTTAGTATATATATATCCTTTGCCGCCAGTATACACTCATAGCAAAAGGCGCTGTCCTCGGAAACGGTTATCCTCTCATCCAGACAATAGTGCTGCATAAGATGCTTGCGCCTGTATGCCTTATTCCATGGGAGAGGCTCTAACTTTCCGTCCCCCAGCCCCTTTTTCCTGTCCTGAATGAGGTCAGGAAAGATTTCGTTCTCCATCCGGTATCTGTCATAGTATCCCTCCGGTGCCGTGCTCTCTGTCATACTGTTTCCCGATGGCATTATCTTAAGTGCATCATATATTACTATATCAATATCCGGATATCTGTCCAAAACCTCTGAAAGCTCTTCCAGAAGCCCTGGCTCCACCCAGTCATCCGCATCCACATATACGATATAATCGCCCTTTGCAGCAAATATACCCGTTTTTCTCGAATTTACAACCCCCTTATTCTCCTTGTGTATTACCTTTACCCTTTCGTCTCTTGCGGCATATTTATCGCAGATTTCGGGAGTTTTATCCTTTGAACCGTCATCTACGACAATCAGTTCAAAATCTCTGCATATTTGACGAAGGATACTTTCAATACATTTTTCTATGTAGCTTTCGAAATTATATACCGGAACTATCACGGAAAATCTCATATCACTTGACCGCCTTTCCGAATATCTTTATAAGTTTTGCGGATATATGGCATATAGGTATTGCAATTATGACTGTTCCGACTATCGTCGCAATAATATACAGTATATCATTTGAAATATACAGCTTTTCATTCCTGAGCCCTTCCAGCATAAATCCCTGCATGAGGTATATTTCAAAGGAATACCTTCCGAGAAAATCAGCTACCGGATTTTTCAGATTAAAATTTGCTGACAAAAGCAGTACTATCGTCAAAAAAAAGAAGGCTCTAAAGGTCTGCAGTACCGTCGGCATTCCGGGCATAAGACGTGCGTTTCCAAAAACAAGCATTCGGCAAAAATAAAAATATACAGCACAGGGTATGACAGCTATTGCGATAAGCCATCTTTTGTACTCTATAGCTTTAAGTATCTCTTTTTCTTTGTATGCCGCAAATATGCCAGTCGAAAACATCATTCCCGAATTATACCACCAGTTTCCAAAACCAAGAACCATAAACAAAATTACCACAAATGTATTCGCTGCAAATGCTACAAGTACCAATTTCCCATAAGAATTACAAAATAATTTCATCAACATGGCAAATATAATATAATATAGGATAATTGCAAGCATATACCATGAATGCGGCAAAAGGGGTTCTCCCGCTCTTATTGCCGATATTCTCCCTTGAATGTCATATTGCGCCCCCCATAATATGCTTACGAAAAAAAACAGAATCGTCGCCAGAAGATAAGGTATTACTACTGCAGGAAGTCTCTTTTTTAAAAACCCTTTTGAATAATCACGCCTTGACATATGCTGCTTCATAAGTCCGTATCCTGACAAAAAGAAAAAAACTCCTACCGCAAGCATGCCTGCATCCGAAAATATAAAACGAAACACCTCTCCCCCTGCCGGTCTGATTGCAAGGTGGTTACAGACAACAACTATTGAAAAAATCCCTCTTAGGGCATTCCCGTTTTCCTTTGAAATGATTGTCATACTCTGGCTGTTATACCTCTTTTTTCATTATACCGTCAAGCTCGGACTTTATATTGGCCTTTGCATTTCTTTTAAAGAAATGAGAACCATCAAAGCTCTTTTTAGTACCATCCCCACGCTTTTTGCACGCTTCATAAAGCTCTTTTCCGCTTTTTATTAAGGCTGCGTATCCGTTTTTGTACAAATCGCCCACATATGCCTCTGCCTTTGGAGTATCAATTATATATGTATCAAGTCCGAAATTCATTCCTTCAAATATTGCAGTAGAAAATGCACCTATCTGGATATCCGCCCTTGCAAACAGCTCATAGACCGTAACGGCGCTGTCTTTTATAATCTCTACTCCGCTTCTTTCAAGCTTTGCAAAAAACTCATATTCAACTTCATATTCAGACGGATGAAGCTTATAATATATCCGGTATTTAGCGCCCTCTTTATCCAGAATGTCCGCAAATTCTATTATGCTCTTGGCAATGACGTCTGCAACAATCGGCTGTGACAACACGACTATCGCCATAAATTCCTCGCTCTTTCTTTCACATTTACTTACCTTCTCCTCAAGATAAGGATATCCGCAGGACAAAAGTCTTTCATTCTCCTGCATAAAGAATGCTGTCTCCTTCCAATAATCGCCCCAAAGACACATATAATCCGGCATAAAAGAAAGCTGTCGTTTTTTTCCATAGTTATAGCCGAAATGTCCGCTGCCTATTACACCGTGCTGCAGCTCCACTGTAGGAATGCCTCTCTTTTTTGCGACCTCATTCAACGCCATATTAGGAGCCGTGTACCCCACAACCTCCACTATGAGCTTTGGTTTCACAACATTAAGCAGCTTTTGCGCACGCTTTACATTATGTCCGTAGGTAAGATAATTAAATATGAGCTTTTTATATATTTCATTTTTCGGATATCTGGTGTCAAATGTATTCTCTATAGCATTCTCTATACTTTCAGCCGCAGTTTTCAGAATAACCTTGTCTGACGAATTGACCAGCATATCCCCTGCTTTACTGTATAGAGCATCCCTCATTGTCCCCGATATCACATCACTGTCCGGGTAGTAAAGATATCTCGAATATGCAGGTGTCATATGCACATATCCGTTTTCTATGACACATGCATCATCCCCATACATATCCGCAAGCACATCTGTATATATGCATTTATATTTCCCGTCAGAAAAAAATCTTCTCGGGTGGGAAATAAACAATACTTTGGACTCCTTTGGTTTAGTTTTTCCGATACTTACCCTATATGCGTCCGCCATTTTTTTGAGCTTTTCAAAAATACTGCTGCCAAAACGTGTTCCGGATACCTCTCCGAATTTAATCTCCATATCTCCGAATATGCGCCACCTTAAGTATCCCCAGGGTCTGAAATCTCCGCACTTTAAATCAAAAAGCGAATACTCATCCTCCATTTTTATGAGCTTTTCCAATACGCTCTCCGCCATATATCACACCATATCCCACGTAAGTATTGTATCCTCCGGAAGATCTCTTTTTACGCTTCTTCCGATTACGATGTCCGCATATCCCGGCGCTATTCCCGTTCCGGGACGCTTCGCCATTATATCGCTTTCCCCTATCACTTCCCCCGCCTTCATATCCCTTGTAAGGACTAAGGAGCGTCTCGCCTCACGTCTTGGCACCTCCTCGCAGGGAAGAACCGTTTTTTCCGGTTTTCCAAGCACTGTGTCTATCCACTTGAAATTGTCTATTGCCTTTTTGAAGTCCGCAGGGTCCCCCGCATGATAGTGGTCATTTCCGGGAAGTGTTTTATCAAGAGTAAAATGCTTCTCAATGACCTCTGCTCCCAGAAGATATGCCGCAGCAAGTGTCATCATAGTTTCATCCGGCGCAACATGGTCAGAGAAGCCCACCCGCACGTCGGGAAAGGTCTTTTTCAAGGTTTCTATTATGCGGAGATTTGCATTTTCGGGTGCGGTGGGATAAGAGAGCACACAGTGGAACAATACAATATCCTCACAGCCCGACTCCTTTAACGCTCTCACAGCCTCATCCACCTCCGAAAGGTATGCTGCCCCCACGGAAATGTATACAGGCTTGCCCTTTTCCCCGATATGTCTTATAAATGGCAGATTGGAAAGGTCTGATGACGATATCTTGTAAAAATCAACCATCGGCTCCAGATAGTCCGCCGAAGCATAATCAAACGGCGTTGAAGTGAAATCCATTCCCTTTTTGTGCGTGTAGTCGCAAAGCTCCCTGTATTCAGCCTCCCCAAAGGAATCAAATTTTAAAAAGAGCTCATACTGCGTCTTTGTAGGCTCCTTTGAGGTATCCCAGTATGCCGGAGAATTTTTGGAAACAATGGTTCCCGCCTTGTAGGACTGGAATTTTGCACAGTCTATGCCGGCCTCTGCGGCCTTGTCTATATAGAGCTTTGCCGCTTCAAGCGGCGTTATTCCCATAATGCGTGCTGTATCGTAGAAATTTACACCCATTTCAGCTATAACATACGGTTTCTTCATAGTCTTCATCCTCCGTCAGTGCCTTTATCATATACTGTTTATAAGTCCCATTATCCTGCGTCTTCCACCCTTCAGCTCGTGGGACAGAAGCTTATCCTGAAATGCCTGCCTGCTCTCCCTCGATAGCGACAGATACATTTTAAGATTGCTCTCTATAATTTCATCCGAGGGTCCCAGCCCCAGATATGAAAATCCGTTCTCATTGCACACAAAGCTGTGCTTTTCCTCCCTCTCATTCTGTGCCATGGCAATAGTCGGTATGCCTAAGATTGCAAGCTCATATCCTGTGCGCCCTCTGGAGGTTATGCCCATATCGCAGGCACTCATTATCTCCGGCATATTCTTCACGTCATGATATACGTTTATATTCGAATAATCATTATACTTTAAGAGCTCATCCACATTTTCCTTTGCTCTTCCCAGAACAACCTCAAATTCATATTCCGCATATTCAGGCTTACTTATCATCCTAAGCAGACGGTCCGTATAGTTTTTCGGATCCGCTCCTCCGAAGGAAATAAATACCCTTTTTACCTTACCACGAATCTCTATTGGTTCAAAGAAGAGGAAGGTCTTTCCTGCAATATAATATTTCTCCCCCGAATATACATTTGTCGCAGGGCTTTTGCTGTACAGCGCATTAAACACCAAATCAGCCTTAAGTATTCCCTCTCCGTCATCCTCAAAATTGACTATCTTCGCATTAGGCAGAACGCTCCTTAAGCCTATCATATAGTCTATTGACGTATCCAATATGTCGTTTACGAATATGGTATAATCATTTTCTCTGCACTTTTCAAACATCTGTGCAATACCGTCAACAGGGATAAGTCTGTGCATTGTATTGCCGAATACCTTGGGGTCTGTCTGATTTATATCATAATATATATCCGGCTTTACATAGAATTCATCTGCTACCTCCAAAGCTCTGTATATATGTCCGGTGCCTCTTTTGTTGTTCCCGTTCACATACATACCCACACGCTGTCTTTTCAAAGCCATCTCGGCATTTCTCATATCCTCAAAGGTATCTATATCCTGTGCTTCCTCCGGCGCAAGCTCATATACATCCACCTTCTGCCCTATGCGGGTCGTCTCTGTCACAATGCCTGCTTTTGATATGACAAAAGCTCCCGTCTCCACATAGCAGGGCGGAAGATACTGACGGTTAAGCCTCTTTGTATAATTAGGCACCTTCTTACCGTCCTTTTCTCCCCAAGTAAGATGTGGCGCATTTATTGCAGAAATCAAAGTATCTATATCCTTTTCGAGTGCGTACCTTATGGCTCCGTCAAGGGTTTTTACCTTAAGCGTCGGAGATGTGGGCTGCATGGTTATAATATAATCGGCATCCTTGATATCCTTTACAGCATCATAGATGACGGAATCCAAGGTTATGGAATCTCCGCAGAGCGCTTTATCCCTCTGTCTGATCTCCACCCCCATCTGCCTGGCCACAAGCTCCACCTCCGGGGAATCGGTGGACACTATTATATCCGTTATGTATTCGGAATTTTTTGCGTTGTTTATGGCATAATATATGAGGGGATGCTCCCCTATTATCCTTATATTCTTATTGGGTATTCCCTTTGAACCCGCCCTTGCGGGTATGACTGCGACTATCTTCATCTTTTTCTCCACAGCTTATGCAAAGCACTCCTTCCACCTGTCAACTATATTTTTAAGCTTAAATTCATCCCCATTGTCGTATGCATGAGCGGACATATCCTCTCTTAATCCTTCCTCCTCCATAAGCCTTGTAAGCTTGTTTATCATATCCTCCGTATCGAAGGGCTCTATGAGATATCCGTTTATCCCGTCAAGTATTATATCAGAGGGACCAGTAGCAATGTCAAACGCCACTGACGGCAGGCTATATGCCTTTGCTTCAAGCAATGTCATTGGAAGTCCCTCTGTCTTTGACGTCATAACATATACTGCGGATTCCCTGTAGTACGCCCCAACATCCTCTGCTTTTCCAATTATTACAAGGCTTTCCGCAATTCCGTTTGTCTCTGCAAATTCCCTTAACTCCTGCTCCTTCTCTCCATCCCCTATTATGAGCCATCTCCAGTCGCTGTGCATGGGAAACAGCCTCAAAGAAATCTCCTTTATGTATTCAATACCCTTTATGGGTATGAGATGCCCTATCGTTATAAGTTGCTTTTTTTTGGCTCCGTATGGCGGTATGTCCGTAACCTCCGGCATAGGATTTGGTATCACAAGTACATCCCTTTTTGAGAGATACTTTGCCATTACCTCTGCACCCTTTCTTGTGAGAGTGACAAATTTATCCGCTCTTTTGGTAAACAGCTTAAGTATTATCCTCCTGTATGTAACCGAAAATTCATACATATAGCTGAAATGCTGCCATGATATTACCCTGATACCCATTTTCTTTGCCACAGGCACGCTCAATACATCAAGCACAATATCGATATCAACTATTACATCAGGCTTGTTTTTATCAAGATATTTTTTTAACCTCCCCATTATCTTTAGATATCCCGGTCCCGGATTTATCCATTTATCCGACAGATATGCCTTTTTTATTCTGGGGGCGATATCAAAAAAGGGAGCTTCTCCGCTTTCCGTGAGGCTCAAAAATGATATCTCGAAATTCACATCCCTTGACAGCTCATTTGCAAGAGTTATCGCCACTCTCTCAGTTCCGCCGTTTCTAGTTATATCTCCCGAAAAAAAACAAACCTTTGTCACTTATCTCTCCTGAACATATCGCCTTTTTGTAATCTTACTGTCAATATTGGCTTCCCTCAAATACAATATTATCATACAGAACGCCCGATAGCACCCCAAACAGCAGAGTATTGCGGAAAACCTTATAAACAAAGCCCAGGATACGCTTCCTATTCCGACGGTAATTCCTCCAAAGGCCAATTTCCTCATAGCAGCTTTCACTATGTCCGACTTAAGATACTCCTTTAGTGCCCTTACATACTCCGCAGTTTTTCCGGGATTATGCTGTGACTCCTGCTTTATGAGAAAGAATGCCCCGAAAAACACATGCATTGACACAATATCGAAAAGCTGCGCCCCTCTTTCGCATTCCTTAAAATACTTATCTATGTCCCTTGCTATATCAGTCCATACCTTTATCATATCCGCCTTATATTTAAAGGTAACCGAACCGGGATTTACCCTGTACATATACACGCTTTTGTCAACAAACGCATACTTCGGATTTCTTGCAAAGCAGTACAGATTGTGAACCTTGTCCTGAGTGAAGCGATACGCAGGCTCCCTCAATGCATATTTATCCATAAAGGCTTTTCTGTATAATTTTGCCCACACATAGGCAAGATGTCCATATTGATAAAAGGCTCTGAATCTGAATTTTCTGCTGTTTACCGACAGTTTTTCAAGGTGCGAACGATTCACTCCGGTTTCCGATTCCCCGTCAAAGCGCCTGAAAGCTCCCACAGTAATATCGGCTCCAGACCTTTCGGCCTCATTAACCAGAGCGCTTATGCTCCCCGTTCCGTCTAATTTATCGTCGGAATCAACGAACATAAGATACTTTCCCTTTGCCATATCCATACCGATATTTCTTGCTATACCCTGACCCTCATTCTCCTTGTGTACGACAGTTATACGTTCATCCCTTACTGCATATTCATCGCAGATAGCTTCGGAGCCATCGGTATTTCCGTCATCTATGAGAATAATCTCAAAAGCGCTATAATCCTGCGCCAGAATGCTTTCAAGGCACTCTGCCAGAAAATCCTTTACCTTATATACCGGTATTATTATTGATACAAGAGGTGTCATAAAATTGTCCTATTTTTTCCAAATATGCATATTCTTTATATATTGCGCACGTTGTCCCGACTTTTTCAATACCTCCAAGGTGGATACATGACGCAGCTTTCTGTTGTTCCTTATAAATACCACAAAGGTTATTATCCAAAGTGCCGGCCATAATATCACATACCTTGATTTCTCCGGATGATTACGCTTCATCTGATGATGAAATGCGATGAGGTAGCTCTTTATTCCCTTGTCTCTTAAAACAAGCATCCTTGTTTTATCATCTTCTCCGAAATCTCCGGAAACCATCATTTCCTCCATAAAGCCATCAATATCAAGCTCTGATTCAAGCTCCATAAAGGATACCTTATCCCCCTCAAGTCCAAGATATCTTATACATGCCTTAGTTATTGTATCGCAGAATCCCTTTACCCTGCTCTCACGCACCAGCTTTAAAAAAATCTGTCTCTCTTCCTCCGGAATATCACTGTTCCAAAATACTACCCAGTCCGCCATAAGTCTTAAGCCAAATCCTGACAAAAGGTAATGCTGCAGCATATGCATCAAAAGCTCATAGGCATGGAAGCCCGGCTTTAATCTGGGGACAGCTATGCCTATCACTTCTCCTCGCTCCTTCTGAAGCTTTACGTCCTTTAGCATTCTTTCCAGATAATCGTTGATGCGGTTATTGTCAAAGGGCTCTGCAAGAAGCGTATGCACCTCCACATATATCTTATCCTCACTAACAAATGCAAGATGATGAACTGCATGCTGTTCGTCAGATATCCTGAAGCCATTGTCCAAAAGAAGCCTCTTTGCCTCCGGAAGCTTTCCACTGTCGAGGAGGAGTATATCCACGTCCCCGGATTTTCGAAGCTCCGGCACCGCATAATATCCTGCTGTCGCAATTCCCTTCAATACAACAATATCTATGCCTGCCTTCTCCATAAGTCCGGCAATATACTTTGTGAGAAACCAGAGCTTGTAGCTCTGGAGGATTTTTATCCTTGTGCGCCCCAGAAATTTTGTCTTTATATGCTCCGGCGCATTACTGTTTTCAATCCGTTCGTATATCAATGCTTCTATCGCATGACGCTCCGCCACCCTATACAGCTCCAACCATTCCTCCGCAGTCATATCCTCTGTGAGCGCAGCAAGCGAAGCGCCCTTGGGATTAAGACTCTCCGAAAGTAAGGCATATATTATTTTATTTATTTTCAGATTCCCGTTATCCATCCCAGATGCTTAGCTTCCTTCCAGTCCTGCCAATATTCTTCAACGCCTCCAAGCTCTATACTTCCCAAATAATAGCCGTCCTCCGTCATCTCTTCCTCATTTGCAAACTCAAGCATTCTGCCTGTGGCTATATCCTTGACATTGAAATACAGCTCATATGTCCCCTCCGGCATTCCAAAAAGCTCTAGCTCTATGCCGTAATCCTCAACAGTATCATGCATTTTTCCCCCTGTAAGCTCCCTTATGTCACGCTCAACCGGAATACTCTCCTTAATTCCGTTTCCCTTAAGTACTATCTCCGTATCTGCCTGCATATAGATTGGTGCAAAGCCTACATTTCTGATACCTGCCGAGAAATCAGCCGTATCAGCCTCTTCATTATATGAGAAAGCGGCTGCCGAAAGCACCAGTCTGTACCCCAAATGCTCCGAAATGTAATCATATCCGGTAAAGCCATCAAATATGGTACCATCGCTTATCCTCTGATTCTTCCACTTTTCGATTACCGACGTGTCATAGTTCTTGTGCAGATAAGTAAGATGCATAAGCTGCATATCCCCAAGCACATTGTCTATATCATTATATTCATTATCTCCCACCGTCTCTCCACCGTTGGGCGCTCTCTTACAAAGTACATCCTGAAAATCCAGTTCCTCCGCTCTGTTCCATCTGTCCGTAAGAGCCTTTGATTGGTTCTTATCCACATTTCCATAGGTTCCCAGATCAAATTCCCCTCCAAACATTCCGTCATTGAAAAGTCCCAGCCGTAGTGAAAGCTTTCCTTCTGCCTCCCCGCTATATTCAGGTTCCTTTGTCCCAATAATTGTACGCCATTGTGCAGGTGTGCGCACTGCCATATATATATCTGAATCCAAAGCTTCATCCAGAGTCTCTGCAAGGAGCCTGAAATCCTCCTCAGAGCCATACCTCGTGCTGTGCATCTCGCCCCAGCTTCCAACAAATAGCCCTTGTGTCGAAAACACCGCATTTTTGTGCTCATTCATTATTGGGGCTATCTGCTTCATATGTCTCAAAATAATATCTATGGATGCGGGCTCAATCTCCATATTCTTCCCATCCCAGTCATACAGAAAGCGCACAATGCACGGGCTGTTAAGCTCTTCAAGTCTTTCAAATATCCTTTCTATATTTTCAAGCCCCGGCTGTCTTATCTCGCCAAAGGTATAGTTGTTAAGATTTAACTCAATAAGCTTTAAGCCAGTATTTTCAGCAAATTTATCACTGAATATGACTGTCTTATCCATGGGTGCATCCGTCACGGTAACGGCATACATACTGTAAAAGCCTCTGGCGGGATTGTCCAGCTCTTTATTTGATTCCGCATAATTCTCTATCGGGCTGGTGCTTACATATCCGTGCCCTCTTGCATAGATTATTTCCTTGTTTTCCGTAAGATATTTCTTTATTCCGAAATATGTAAGCGCTCCCAAAACTGCAACTATCAAAACCGCAGACAGAAGCGCAGTCAATATTTTTCCTTTACTGCTCATTATTTTCATATTCCTTATCTTATTCCCAGCTGATATAATCGCTCGGTATTCTGTACAAAATAGTATACCACATAATTGTCGGTCTCCATATATGTGTGCAGCTCATAGGGGTATACCTCATTAAACTTTTCGCACCAGTTGAAGGCTGTTGCCTCCAGCATTTTCCTGACTCTGATATCCTGATAGCTGCCTATTGATGAGGTAAATATTGTTCTTCTCGGCACTACGTCAGAATCCTCTAACTCCGCCTGCCAATATTCCTCTCCGACATACGATGCCGCATACTGCTCATACTTTTCTTTATACTTATCCTCTATGGCAAGCCACCTCGGAGATGAAAAGAAATGATGCTGTGCATAGTAAAGCGGTTTTTTTTCAAGAAACAAAAATACATATTTAGAAGGAATGAAATATTCCTCCTCCGCACTCTCATTCATAAAGGTAATAAGCTCCTCATGCCACCCTGTTTCCGCCACCTGATAAAGCTCATCCGTAGGTGACACAATAGTATATTTCTGATAAGGAAAATTCCTTATTATGGACTCCGTTGCCTCCACCGACTCGTCATAGCGCATTATAATATAATACATGCCTCCATGAAATGTTCCTGTTATCTGCGTGAGTGCATATACTGCCGCAATGGATGCAAGTCCTGCAAGCTCCAGAATAATCCGGGGCATAAATGTCAAAAGCACAGTGAGTACTATGTCTATTGGCACAATCAAAGCTCCCATTACAAACACATTTTCCATATACATTACGCGGTTTCCGTCCACAAGCCTTGGAAGATGGAGTGGCGTTGGATTGTACATTATGGCAAATATGAGGGATACAGCCACGAGACAGATATGATAGTCGAATGCTCCACGAGGTACTCTCTTATTAAATATGGATATAAAAGTAAAAAGTATCTTGTATATCAGGCACACCAGCGCACCCAAAAGAGAAAAAAGCAAAAACGGCAATGCCCTATCCGAGTAAAGCAGCTTATAGGATACACTATATTCAGTATTTGCACGATTTATAACTCTATACACTAAATTTCCGATTCCGGGATTATTTGAATCAATTCCCCATTCATCAAATTTGTTTCTTAAAACCACGGCAAATGGGACTTCTTCCTCTTCCACGCCCTCTCCATCACTACTTTGATAAAACTCGACTGTTATGGACTTTATATCACTATCTTTTCCTTCTGACATATGGATATTGGCGGAGGCTGCGTTGAGCTCGACTGTTTCCACCAAATCATCCGAATGTGCATTTTTTCCTGCGTCTGCGTGTTTGTCCTCCTCGCTCTTTTCATCCTTATCTTCAGTCTCCTTTGACGTATTATTCTCCGTATTCTTATTTTGATTTATGCCCATTATGCTGAGAGCCCATCTCAGTGAATATTGCAGCTGTATTCCACTCATAAAGGCAAGCACCATGGGTGCCACTGAGATAAAGAGCGCAATAAACGAAGCCGCCGCCAAGGGAATGAGCCGCTTTATATTGAGTGTCCTGAAAATATGTATGAATACAAAGGGAAGGCATACAAATACCATCATTATGGTTATATAGAAATGCACCACTATGGACGTTGCCACCAAAAGACAAAATAGCAAAAGGTTTCCGTCCCAATAGCCCTTGGAATACTTTGCCTCCTCGGAATTCTCTATCGCATTTTCATCAGCGTCCAAATCAAATATCTCTACCTGCTTGCGGCGCTTCAGAGCCTCCTTGGTTATTCCCTTCTTTTTGTACCTTCTTGCCTTCAAAAATTCCTTTATTCCGTTTTTAAGCCTCAATGGCCATGTATTCTCCCATATTATCCTGTCTGTGGATTTTAGATACCTGATCAGAAATATCGGTGCCAGAAACATGGTAAAGGCTCCGAACTCCATGGGAAGCGTAAGCTGTAATCTTGAAAGAATGGATGGATAATCCATATTGCTGGCATCAAGCGTAAGGAAAAGCGCCATTGCCATAAGACCTGAGTATTTCCAATTGAATATTTCCTTAAAAAAAATGTACATGGAGAGCAGGAATACCGTTATATGTATTCCACCGAGATATAGCATTATATTATAGGTCTTTACATTGAAAAGCATGCGCAGGGCTGCCACAAAAAAGTGCATTCCCGCAGGATATACACCGCCCGAAAAAATCTGACCGTTGATTGCGCCATATACCCAGGAGTGGTGCACCATAAGGTCGGAGGTTCCGTAGGAATGCTTTTGGAACAATCCGTAATTGAAATACATATTTCCGAACAGCAGCACTATGATAAGTCCCAGATACTCGAGCTTATGCCCTTTAAAAAAATCCTTTACCGCCTCAATGCACAGCAGAACATATTTTTTGAATGTCCTAAAAACATTGCTCCTGAATGTCTTTATACCGTATGTCCCCGTTACCAGATATTTAAACTTCTTTCTCTGCTTTTCGTCTATGCGCACATCCTTAAAAACGGAAAAAAATAGTACTCCCACATAAAACAGCTTTACTGTAAAGCTGTTCAAAATGTGAATGAGCCCCAGCCCCGTATATATTGAAGTGACTACCATTACGGAGGTAACATTGCAGAATGCGAATTTAAAGGACTTTGACTTTCCGTTCAGATACTTCCTGAACACCACAAGAGGCCACACATACATCAATATGTAATATGCGACAAAAACCTTGATATATTCGATTATCCAATATGCCATGCCTAAAGAGGTAGCCTGCATTATTTCTTTTCTATGGTGCCTATATGCACCCTGCCTTCCTTATCGGATTCGTTTCCAAAGAATATCCTTCTTGAATCAAACATTCTCTGCATTGAGATATATAATTCCCCACTTCCCGCATCAAAGCTTCCCTGCTTGTTCATTGACATTCCGGGCGCTATGCTCCTTAAGCCCGCTCCCAGAGAAACCCTTCCCTGATTTCCGTTTTTGTCCGTATAGTCAATATATACGGTAGCATCATAATACATCCTTGCGAACCCGGTATTTTCTATCTCTACATCTATATCAACCTTATCCGGAGTCTCATTATCCGTCTTTAAGCTTACCTTTTTTACAAGCATCCGATACCCCAAATGTGCGCCCATATAGTCATACAGGCTCATATCCTTCCATACCCCGGATCCCTGCATTTTCACTCCCTTAAAAAGCTCCCATGCCCTCACGTCGTGGTTTTTGTTGAGATAAGTCAAATGCATTGTCTTACAGTCCTCAAGAAACTTGGGCACAAGTGCCGAATTCATATAATTTCCGTCCCTGAACAGCCCGCCGTCCTCCTCGTCCCCATAGACAATTTCTCCTCCATTGGGTACATTATTGCACAGCTCCTTTTCAAAGGAAAGCTCATCCTCTCTGCGCCATGCATTGCTCCAGCCGGTAACCCGCCTCTCTTTATCCTTCTCTCCGAAGGTTCCTAGATTCGTATATGAGCCAAAAAGTCCGTCATCAAAAAGCCCCATATGATCCTCGGGATTTGTGGCGGTCTCTAACTGCTTCTTGTGCAGTATTCTGAAATACACAGGCTTTCTTACCGCAAGATAAACATTGTCCCCCACTCTTTCTCTTAGAATATCCGCCATCTTTTCAAGCTGCTCTGTCTTTAAGAATTTGGAGGTATGCATCTCTCCCCAATTTCCGATAAGAAGCCCCTGATATACGAAAATTATATCGTCATATTCCTTTACTATATCTCCAATCTGACCTATATGGGTAAGCACCGTCTTGAAATTCTCCGGCTCCTTTTCCATTGCCTTTCCCTCATGGTCGTAGACTGCACGGAAAATTATCGAGTATTCATTCTCCCTGAAAAAATTGAGAATACGTCTTATATATCCGATATGAGTTTCCGTGAGTGGATCGGCTCCGGCAGCACTGATATTTACGATTGCCATGGCAAATCTGGCTTTTCTGTCCACACTCCACTCCAAGTCGTTGATATCGGGCTTTTTGTCCAGAGTAAAGGTATGGATCATATAAAACCCCCTGCAGGGATTCATTGTATAATCCACGCTTTCCTTCAAATGTGCCTGTATGAATTTGATTTTTCCCCCTTTATTTTTGGAAAAAAGCAATTTAACGCCCCCCTACATCTACTCTGAATATTTTGATTCTTACCCATACCGCCAGAATAGAATATGCCATTCTGAACATATAGATTATTGGCTTTATACCTGAATGCATACTTCTTCCGCTCGTTCTGAAATGCATGGTTGCAGGAACCTCCACCACCTTGAAGCCCAGAAGGAGCATCTGCATAATTATGTTTGCGTCAGGGTACATATCCTCGAAATGATTGTACTGCGCATAAAACGTGAAGGTCTTTCTGGAAAGCCCCTGAAGCCCCGTGGTGGGATCAAATATATACTGTCCTGTTCCAAGCCTTATAAGAAATCTGAACAGTGCATATGCAATTCTCTTTAAAAGACTGCTCCTATATTCCGGTCCCCCCTTCATAAATCTGGAGCCAAGCACGATATCCGGATATTTTCCGTCCTCATCCTTTTTTTTCAATGCCTCATATATTGTCTTGATATTGCATGGGTCATGCTGACCGTCGGCATCCATCTGTATGACAAATTTGTAATTATGCCGCATGGCGTATTTGTAGCCGGTGTTAAGTCCGCTGCCATAACCCATATTATATACATTGTTCAGCACCCGCACATTATTATACTGAGCTATAATGGTACTGGTGCCATCTGTGGATGCATCATTTACCACAAGAATATCTGCGATATTGGTAATGCTGGTATCCGTCAGCGCATCCAATACCTTTCCTATATTCTCCTGCTCATTGTAGGCAGGCATTATTATCAGCAACTCTTTTCTGTTATCCATTATTTCCACCCATAGCACTCATAAAAAATCCTATGCCATTCCTAGTAGTCTCTCTATATCATTTTCCGCATTTTCATTCTTGTGATACGCCGCAGAACCTAAGCCTTGCGAAAGCCCTTCATCCTCCATAAGCCTCACTGCATGGCTTTTTATCTCCTCCGCATCCAATTTGCAGATAATGCCGTCCTTCTCGTTCTCGACCTGCTCCCTGTTTCCCTCGCAGTCAGATACGATTATGGGCTTACCCAAAATCTGCGCCTCCTGTACTGCAATGCTCTTTCCCTCATAGCGTGAGGCGTGTATGTATATATCCGCCTCAGAAATATAAGGATAGGGATTGTCCACAGCGCCCATAAGGATAAAATCGTCCTTAAGTCCGAGCCTTTCAATCAATGCAGTAAGCTTCTCCCTCTCCGGTCCTTCTCCCAGGACATACCAGCGGATCTTTCTTTCGGTTCCCTCGTATTGCCTTTTTATCTTAAGCATAGCCTCGACGGAAATTTCCAGTGCCTTCTGCGGATTGAGCCGTCCTACGGTAAGTATCCTTGTCCCCTCAAAGCCGTCATCAAAGCCCTTACCCTCTTTAGCTTTCCTTCTTATCCCCTCCACATCAAGGATATTGTGAAAGATTTCAGTCCTGTCCGCACACTCCGGATACACACGAACAAAGGAGTCCCTTACCTCCCCCGATACCGCAAATATCCTGTTCAGCGAAAGATACGCATCCCTGTCTATTCTTCTCGTGTATCCTGCCTTTTCATAATCCACATGCATAAATGCGGCTTTTTTCTTTGCGTTCACATGCTCTGCCACATAGTAGGTGGACGCCCCCTCCAAAAAAGCAACCGCAAGGTCATATTCCTTTGAGAATCTATCCGCTCCGTCTGATACCGCACGCCACAAGAGTTTGTCCGCCTGTATCCTTCGTCCTTTTATCATCGGCATGAGTATCGAAAGCATATATGGCATAAGCCTTACAATATTTCCATGCCTCAAAAGCGCCGCAATTACTGTCTTTTTGAGTGCTCTCTGTCCTTCCCTCGAAAGCACGGACATATCTGAATACGTACGGTTTAAAAGTCTTACCCCCAAAGGCAGTCTGCTTCTCATTTCTCCCTGATTGAGGAGCACATATATATCTGTCTCGTATTCATCCTTCGGTATTGCCTTCAAAAGCTCTATAAGCGCAGTCTCTGCACCGGCCTGACCCAGAGTATTTATCACAAAAAGGAGCCTTTTCATTCTTCCTCTTCTCTATCCTTTATTGCTTCCTTTATTTTCATAAGCTCCTGTCTAAGCTCTGTATTCTCCGTATTAAGCAGGGTTACCTGCATGGCAAGCTCAGTATTTTTCCTTATCACATCCGCAAGATTACTGCTCACAAAATATACTCCGTATATGAGACAGAACCCTATAAGGCACGCCAAAAGCAGTCCCTCAAAGGAGATATACAGATTCCACCAGTTGGGATTCAAAACTATACCCGCAATTATAAAGCAGATTGCAATAATCCCCCATGCGAGGCAGAATGCCTCAGTGAGTCTGCGCCTTGCCAACGAGAGCACAGTAAGCAATAATATCCACAGTCCAGTTCCAACCATTATTATTCTCAAAAAAATTCCCGGTTCCATATCAGGCTTCCTCTTTTAGCTTCGGCGCTATCCCTAACGCTCTGTCAAATACCTTGTTGCTTGGTTTCTTCCCGTTTCCGCCCTTCATTATACTTCCGGTGCAGAAGGTATGTATATCGGTTTTCTTCTCCATCACTCTGAGTCTGTGATATGCATAGCAGAATCCGGCAAATGAGCCTGCCACAAGCCCTATGCCGTACCATATGGGCGTCAGGCTGGTCGCATAGAAGGTGCAGATTACCGTCACAGTGACAAAGATTAACGCCATCATCAGAGCTCCCCAGTAGTCATTGTAGTAATAGAGAAATATCATTGCCGCATACATTATAAACATAATGAAATATCCCGCTGCAAGGCAGGGATACATCTGCATTGTAAGTCCGCCAAAGCCGAAGCGTGGCAGGAATACTATGCACATCATATATACAACAACAGAGACAATGAACTGTAATCTCACAAGATTCATCAGCTCATCCGCCAACTGCTCAAACATTCTGTCCTTTGCATTTCTGATATCCATGCCTCTTCCTCCGATAACCGCCTCGGAGAAATTCTTGTATCTTTCGTGGAATTTCATCTCCACACGGGTTATGAAAATAACGCTGGCGGAAAGATTTGTAAACATTGCTATACAGGTTGCAAGGTCATATGTTGTAACGCACACAAAGGATTTTCTGACAACCATCCTTAGGGGTGTGGTCCAAAACACAAAATTATGCACGTAAAGTCCCAATGTATAGAGGAAGTTTGTGAGCACCAGCCTCCAATTTCTGAAAAGATGCTTTATCACATCTATATAATCCCCGGAATTCTGTCTGAAATAGCTTCTTATAAGAGCAAGCTCCAGACATGCTATGATAAGAAATCCGATATCCAACGATACTAACATCGAATAGATTACATCCACGCCCAGAAGATACGTGAGAAACATTGACAAAAGCACCGTGATTGTCATCCCCACAAAGAAGAAGGCCGATATCTTCTTATAGTCCTTGGTAATGGACAGGAAAAGCATGGAAAAGAATACCAGCATAAGAGACATAAAGCCCAAATAGCTGAAAAAGACAAAGAATATCTCCACCTCTCCCACTATGTATTCGTGAATGAAAAACGGAATACCCACAAGGGCACTGAACCCGATGTTCAAAGCCACTCCCACATAATAGCATGGCATAATATGTTCATACTGCTCGTTGTATATTACATCCGACATATATCTTGACAGCACCGCATTGAAGGGCGATGCCGTAAGCATTGCAAATATAAAGATATACAGAACGGTGCAGGCATAAAGCTCTCTTTCCGCATATCCAAGCTTTGCAAACTGCAAAAATATCTGCATCAAAAATACCGCAGCTATAACAACTATCATGGGGGCGACGGTAACCATAGCGGAATAGCCGAAGCCTATGAGGTTTGTGGTAATCGTTCCCTTCTCAAATATCCGGTTTAATCTCACTCCTATACCAGCCATAGTTTACTCCTTTTCTTCTGTATCCTCCGTACTTACTGTAGCCTCTGACGTTTCCTCCGCTTCTACGGTTTCTTCCGACTTTGTCTCCTCAAAGGCTCCAACGGTAACATCAAAATCATCCAGATCATCAAATTCCAAATCGTAATCATCATTACTCTTGTCTATCTCAACGCCTGCTCCGGCGTCCCTTACATCCGTGTCATTGAAGCGGTCGATAAGAATACCCTCCTTTGCTTCCTCCATCTCGTCCTCGGTGTATTCCTCCTTCTCTCCCGAAAGCTCCGTATCCGAATACAGATCATCCTGAGACCATGACCATATCTTTCCGTAATTCCACCCCACATTCTCATAGAGCTTCTCATATGCCTTCTTCATCTGTTTTAGCTGGAAGCCGTTCTGACAGCGCTTAAAGCCGGCTTCTCCCATCTCACGCACCTTTGAGGGGGACGAGCCAAGCTCCACCATAGCGCCTGCGATATCCTCGGTGTTCATTATGTGGCAGAGTATTCCCGCCTCTCCGAAATTATCCGTGACGCCGTATATAAGCTCTCTGCAGCAGCCCACATCAGTGGCAATACAGGGCTTGTGGGCGGCAAAGCCCTCAAGTATGGTAAGAGGCTGTCCTTCTGATATGCTGGTAAGCAGCGTAAAATCCATTCTCCCCAGATAATCAGTAACATTTATCCTTCCGGTAAATATTACATCACTGACACCCAGAGCATCCACAAGGTCAAAGCATTCCCTTGCATACTCCTCATCCTCATCAGTAGGACCCATTATCCACAATTTTAACGCCGGCACCTTCTCCTTTGCAAAGGCGAAGGCTCTTATCATAGTCTTTACATCCTTTATGGGTGTGACACGAAGCACCGCTCCGATATTCACAAAGCCCTCATCCTCAGCAGTCTTTCCGGGGAGGTCTGCAAATCTTCCCATATCGACACCATTTGGCGTAAGGAAGGTCTTCTCCTCGGGACAGCCCAATTCATGCTGCAATTCCTGTGCATGAGCATAAAGTGCCGTAACCGCATCCGCCCTCTCGTACGCCACAAGGGACATCTTTCTGAACTGCTCTATCCATATATTCTTGTAAAGTCCTGCAACCCAGTTTGCCTTCAAGAGCTCCTCTTCACGCTCTCTGGTATATATTCCGTGCTCCGATATCAAAAGCGCCGACTTGTTAAAATACTTCGCCATACTGCCAAGAAGCCCCGCATAGCCCGTTGCCACACAGTGATAGATATCAGCCTTTGGAAGCTCCGTCCTCATTATGAGAAATAGCGGCATATATATGGAGCGCATGGTCCAAAGGAAATCCGAAAAAACGATATTGGGAAAGCGAAGCTCATATACCTCCTGAACAATATGCAGAAAGTCCGCACCCATAAGCATATCGTCTATGGAGAATTTCCCTTTCTTAAACAGCTTAAAGAGTGTATCCCAATCCACCTCCTGATTGAGAATAAGGCTCCTTAAAGCCCTGTATTCCTTTTTGGAGAGCCTTGTACGTCTGCCGGTCTTTGGTCCCTTTCCCCAGTCTAGATCGTCCAGATATGCCTCGTAGACCTCTGACACATTGGGCGGGAGCTCATAGGCAAATTTTCCACTCTGCTTGCGATTTGCAACTATGGCAAGCACAATGAATTCCTCATCAGGAAATGACCGTATCATACTGTGTATCCAGCTGGAAACGCCGCCCACCACATATGGGTAGCAGCCCTCAGCCACCATGCATATTCTCATCTATTGAATTACCTTTACCTCTTCAAAGGTCTTTACATCCTCGGCGGGCACAAGACTGATTATATTCCTGCCGTTTTTGAGCTTTACAAGGAAAACATCCTCCTCCAGCTTCTCAAAATCAATGCTCCCGCTCACATCCTTTACGTCCTCTCCGTGGGTTCTCAATATGAAGTAGCATTCCGTGGCATTTTTAAGCTCCACATATATATTGTCGCCTGAGCGCTCCTCCGTATAGTCCGCATTGAGGAAATTTCTCACTCTCACATCGGAGGTTGATACTGCCGTCCTCTCAAACGCCTTGTTCTGGTTCCAGAAGGTGCTGGTGTATCTTGCAACGAACTCATAATACTTCTCCCACTGGTCGTCCTTACCCTCCGGGAAGAGCACTCTGTGGATGTCTATGGACACCGTGGAGTAGCCAAGTGCGGTAAGAAGGCTTCGCAGCTCGAAATCCTTCGTGTAGCTGTAGGCCTCCGCCTCTCCGTTTATCCTCTGTATGGTAACATTTGGATTATAGTAGGAAACCATAGGGCTTCCATCACGGTATGGTATTGTAATGGAGCTTACGCCGGGAAGCTCTCCTCCCGCAAGCCTTGATGAAAGCTCCGCCGGCAAATCGTCGGTATAGAGCGAAGCAAATTTGTAATTTGTATCCAGGGAACCATAGAATTTAATATCCTCCCTGAACTTGTCCTCAAGCTTTGTATTACCGGTGGCCTTCATCGACATCCCCGCCTCTGCATCCGCCTCCTTGAACTGCTGCAAATAGAACACAACCTCGTCGGATACAGGCTCTATATTGTCATAATAGTCGTACTGGGGCGACATATAACAGGTAAGCTTAAGCTTGTTGGCAGAGGACATGGAATTTATACCCGGCCACATTATGTCCCTGAGAACTGCAGACTGGGAACGGGAATATATTCTCTGCATAACCTCCTCATTCTCATATGCAAATCCCGGGTAATCTATGAGTACAAAATTTCTGGCGTTTACCACAGGATACAGGTCGTAGGGCTTTAGCTCATATGCGATGGCGCTGTATACTCCCAAAGCCGAAGGTCCCTCATAAAAATCTCCTCCCACAACATAAATCTGCGTATCGGAATATGTGTTTCTCCATATGATTGCAGGATAATCCGCCTTGTCTATGCCGGAGGAATTTCCCAAGTCTCCCACCACGTAGGTCTTTGTATTTCTGCCTATCTTGTACCAGGGGATAGTCAGATCCATGTCCTGAATAACTTCCATCTCCTCATCATCTATCTCGGGAATATCGCCATATATGATCTCTCCTCCCAATAGAAATCCCGAATACATATGAATGGACTCAACATTGCTGACCTCTGTAATGATATCGTTTATTCCCACAAGCCTTCTGATATCGGTACGCACTCTCAAGGTCTGAATGGGAGGCGCACCCAAAAAGATTGTCGGCACATGGTATTTGCCCACAATGTTCATAAGCGAGGTGCTGTCGCTCCTGTAATCAAGAGAGCCCGATTCTATGAATATCATCTCGGGCTGACAGTCATCTTCAAAGTTATACCAGCTTATTCCGTTAATGGATATGAGGTTTCTCTTTGTATATTTGCACCACTCCGCAACAGTTCTTCCTGTGAGGGATGTAGTGCTTCCGATATATACGACGAAATCCCCATTTGTAAGGTTAGGATCCATACGTCCCGTTATGGGCTGCTCCCATTCAAGACTTCCGTTTGCCCTTATCTCCTCAGCATATACGTTGACACCGTAGTTATTTCCCTGCTCCTTTATGACCTGCGAAAACTGAAACAGGAAGAAGATAACCCCCATCATCGTTATTATGCTTAAGAAATTACGTCTTGATACCATTAAATTTCCGCCTATCTGAAAACTCTTATAAGTTCAAGAGTCTCCGAATCTATAACAACCTGAGAATGCTTAAGCTGCTCTATGACATCGAAAAATCTGTTCTTCTGCCCGCTGTTGAAATAAAGCTTAAGCTGGCAGGTATATGTGGCAAGGGTATTGGGGAAATGATACTCCGCCCTGTCGCACCACTTCTTGCAGCCGTCATAATCCCCTATTTCAAGCAGTCTTAAGGTTATAGCCTCAAACTGTGCGCTCGTCATATGCTCTCTGTCGGTCTCGTAGAAGAAATCCCCGATGCCGTCCAGCTCTCTCACATAGGTGCGCTGCTCCATATCGGTAAACACTCCCTGCTCCAGCACCTGATTCATATAATCTATGAGCATCTCGCAATATATGCTTCTGCTGTCAGGATCCTCACAGTTGTAAATATTGTCCTTCTGCTTCTCGACACTTGCCCTGAAGTCATTCAAGGCATCCTGCAGCACCGATGCCGCATAGTGAGCGGTCTCGGTATCGCTGGAGTTCAAAGCCAGAGCTATGGACGAGAGGGAATTCTGTATATCTCCCCTTACGACGTTCATCATAAGGGCTCTTAAGCTTCCCTTGTCAGTAATCTCTATTGCTTCCTCTATGGAGGCAAGATTCCTCTCCCTGTCCTCCTCGGCGTGCATAAAGGTTCTCACACGCTCCTTTGAAAAGATTACCGCCTCCAAATCCACTGGCTCCCTGAAAAACAGTACAAAAAGCGCCCATGAGAGGAATATGTATATCGGACCGAATATCGGTATCAGGAGCATAATTGCACCCTTTATGCGGGTAGAATGAGCTTTTTCCGGCAACCTGAACAGACATACGAACAGATATGTCAGAGCGATTATCGTATTGACTATAAATATTACGATAAGAGCTATGAGCCCTCCACTCATTATGCCACTTCCTCCATGTAAATCTGGCTCGGATATCCCGCCTCCATAAAGCGGTTTATTACAAAGCTTGCATCCTCCACGCTGGTATTGGACAAAAGCGCATACATATTTCCGTCAGGTCTTGTGCCGATGTAGTCGCTGTTACGAAGCTTCTTTGTGAGGGCAATGCCCGCCTCGAAATAATCGTCCGGGTCTGCCTCTATCTTCAATACGCAGCACTCTGTAAGCCCCTTCCTCTCCGCAGTGATATAGGCGTCCATAAGAGATGTGAATGCCTCGGTTTCCAAAGCTCTTGAGCCCTCCACGTATCTTTCGTCCTCTAATGCCGCCATATAGCGGTTTGCCTGCACCACCGCATTCTGTATGAGTGCGGATATTACAATGAGCTGGTTTGCCTGGCCCAGAGTCATGGATTCCCAGGGAATACCCCATACCATTATTATCATGGTCATCTTGTCGTCATCATATATGGCATTTGCCATAAGCGGGTAACGGTCATCCATCTTTCTGTTTATGAATACCTTCCTCTCCAGAAGCGTATCGTAGAGTTCACCCATCTTTGTATATTGCAGGGAGTTTCCAAGCATTCTCGCCTTCTTTGAGGTGGAGGAAAAAAGTCTTGCATAATCTCCATTGGAAACCGTGTATATTGCCACATCCTTGCTTCGGATAAGCTTTCCAACCATCTCCGCTGCATAGAAAAGTACTTCCTCCGGGCTGTATTGGTTTAATGCGGATGTAATGGAATAGATCTTTCCTACGGAGTCGTTCTGATTAACTATCTGTGTCTCCAGCGCATCCTTAACTCTGATATTCGAGGAGTTGATATCCTGAATGTCATGGAGCTGCAGCGCAAGGAAATCCTTCTCGCCCTCGCTTTCCAGTCTCAGCTTCTTTAGCTGGTCCCTCATATATCCCACAACCAGTCCCAATATGAACAGCTGCGCTATCCAGACATAGGTATTCGCATCAAGCATAAGCTCAAAGCCGCTCCTTTCATACGCCTGACGGAAAAGATAGCCTGCCACCGCCAGCACCGCGGAGAAGGTAGCCTGCTGCTGTCCATAAACTATCGCAAACAAAAGCACATACAGCAGATAAAAGTCCAGATTTCTGAAATATTCACTTCCCACGGTTCTGTTGTTTAGCATAAAGAAAGGCACAAAGGCAATGACATTCTCCACAAAAGGTACAATAGCCTTTACGAACCATCCGATTTTTTTCTGAATCCTCTTCAGTAGCGGTTCCTTTATCTCCTCGCCGGTAAGATATACATAGGGATTGTTCTTCATATCTGCGGCGATTTTCTTTACCATATCGGAAACCTCACAGCAGTACGGCTTCCCAAACTCACTATCATAAACTAAATTTGACAGCACAATGCGCTTAGGCTTGTTGTCGTCATCATATTTGATATTCTCAGGCTCCCCAAAAGCCTGCTGAACCATATTGGCGAGAGCGGTTTTTTCAATGGGCGTTGCCGAGGAGATATTATAGAGATATTCATTGTGCTCCTTTGCAGCGGCAGCTCTGTATATGAACTCCACAGCATCCGTGACATAGATAAGAGAGATTACGTCGCCGTTGGTTATGGATACCGCCTTTGTGGAAAGCTCCTCAAGGCACATCTTTGACACCACATCATCACATTCCTTGCGGTTGGTGGGCATCGAATAGAGATTATCGATCCTTAATATCATTACATCCAAATTTCTGATACGCCTGAAGCTGTCGCACATCTCCTCCGCCTGTGCAAGTGCCATGGAGCGGTAATTACCGGGAGCCGTGGGCTCGCTCTCCGGAATATCGTCGGGATAATCCCCGTCAAAAACCTCGGAGGATGAGAGGAAAACAAAGCGTCCCTGACTTCTCATGGCGTAACCCATTATGATATTTATGAGGCTTGATGAGAATTTGACCGCTTCCGCCTCCTCATCCTGCCAGCGGAAATTGGTGTCATAAGCCCCCATAAATACGGTAAGGTCCGGATTTACGCTCTCGAATATCTCATCTATTACGTTGGAATCGTAAGGAAAATTGTATTTTTCAAAAACCTTCTGATACGGGGCTTTGCTGTATCTGTCGCCCGTGAGGAGATAGACCCTGTGTCCCTCCTTGTTGAATTTGATTATCAGATTGTTTATAAGGCTTCCGCAGCCTCCCACCAGCAAAACATTCATATCCGCCTCCCCTGTCCGTCAGTTACGGACGTTTAGCATGCCCTTGAAATCCGTTATATCCCTTAATATTTCTTCCTTGTCCGTATCCTCGTATTCACGAACAAGCACCTCAGCCATCTCCTCGTCGGAAAGACCTTCCTTTGACATTGAAAATATTCTGGCCCCCATCTCATTGACGGCAACAGGCTTCCTGTAGGGAACTCCGGGTTGTGCGATATCTATAAGCCAATATATCCCCGCAACCTTTCTCAAAATATAATTTGTCTCACAAGCTCCGGACATCTGATACTGTTCCTTTGTATAATTTGCCTATAATTTGGTTAAATTTTACCATAAAACACACGGAAAAACAACTTTTTGTAGCAATTTTCACAAAGACTGCCAATTGTTCCGATAATTCAAATAATTTTCATTTTCCTTGCAATACATCCTGATTGCCGTTAAAATAAGGATATGCGGATAAATCAATTTTACAAACAGCATAATTTAGCCGGTGTGCCATATCTGCTCCCCTTCGGAAACGCTCTCGCCATGCAGTTAAGGCAGCTTAAATTAAATGAAACAGGCGCCTTTATCTTTGAAGCATTACAAAAACAATGTTCCAAGCCCATTTCGCCGAAATATCCCGATTTATGCAGACGTATCGCAGATGCGCTTTATTCCGAAATAGGCGACCCTTCCCTTGACAGCGGAAGAATTGCCTATGATGTTAAGATGTTTTTGGATAATCTCCAAAAAAACAGTGTTTTGATAAATCACAATTCATATGCACAAAATTTTGTAAAATATTCAGGCGAGTACCGGGAGGCGGCAGTTGAACCGGAATATGACGAAAAGACTGATACTTATGATTGCGGCGGCGATTTTAACCTTGTCATCGGCGGGGTGAATATGGTGCTTTGCGGGGATAATGCGCTCTTTGCGGCTCCGCTCCACGATTTTTTAGACAAAAATATAGCGGACAGCCATAAGCTTCGTATAGATTTTAAGACAGTCGATACAATTTCTCCTTATACCCCAGAAAATGCAGCCATAGTGGTCAATACATCCGAGCTGCGCATTTTTTCTTATGATGATAAATATATGCTCAGATACCCTAATAGCGGAGGAATCGCCCGCATAATCCTTTCTATTGACGGAGGCTATGCCGAATTCTACATAAGAGGAGAAATTGACAATTACCTGCGCTATGACATTTTTCATGCGCTACGCCTTATATTCTCGTATACAGCGGAATTAAACGGACTCTTTTTGATGCACTCCGCATCCTTTGAATACAAGGGTAAGGCTTATCTTTTTTCGGGTCCTTCGGGTATGGGAAAATCCACCCACACAGGGCTTTGGAAGAAGCTCTATCCTGATGAAGTTTCCATGTTAAACGGAGATTTGAATCTGATAGGCATAGAAGACGGCGTACCCTATGTGTACGGCATACCATGGAACGGCACATCCGGCATATATACGAACAAAAAGCTTCCTTTGGGAGGCATAACCATACTTCACAAGGCGCCGGAGGACAGGCTCGTAACCCTTCCGAAGGACGAAATACAGCTTTCCGTGCTCCAGAGGTTCATTTCTCCATTTTGGACAGAGGCTATGCTTGACAGGGGAATCGACTTTACCGAAGGATTGGTTGACATAATTCCCGTATGGCAGCTTCACTGCACAAAGGAGCCGTCTGCGGCAGAGCTTATGAAATCCGCCATAGACAGCTCCTTAAAGCTTTAAGCATTATTTGAATATAACCTTGTAATCCTTTGTGGCATCCGCAGAGGTAAGAAATCCCTTTATCACATTTTCCGCAGAATCCTCCACGCTCCTCATAAACTCCTTGTCGGACAATACCTTTTCCTCCTGACGCTCCTTTAAGCCGGCTCTTAATGTGGTATAATCCTCAAAGGAGGTTTCGTTTAAGATTGAATTCTTTATCTCATAGAACTCAAAGCTTTTTTCGTCGATTTCATGTGACAGTATCTTTGCATCCGGAAGAGTTATCGTTATGGTCTTTTTGTCGTTGTTGACATCAAGCTTAACCTCCGAAAGGTCGATTCCTGCACTTATAACCCCGCTATAGGTAAAGATAACCTTGTCCGTCGTAAAGGGAAGCTTCTTTCCGAAGAGCTCCTTGGAATTTTCGTAGGTGTCAAAATCCGTGTACTCCTTTTTAAGCGTTACAAGCTCGCTTGCGGGAGCGATTATCTCCTTTACGGTAACGGAATTAATCTCCACACTCTCCTGTATTGTTCCGAAGGCATTTCCGCCGTTTTGCATATACCAGACTATTGCGATTATAAGTACAACTCCCAAGAACACGCCAAAGGTGCTGGATAGTGGATTGTGAAATTTCTTCATACCGGCTTATATCTCCTTTTTATTTCATTATATCATAAGCAAAATTTACAACCATATCAGCTAATATTGTAACCACTTTTGTACCCTAATTCAATACGGAAAATAACCTATTTCTTAGGAATAAGACGGAAACAGACAAAAATTAAAAAAGCCCGAAATCCTTGAGATTTCGAGCTTTTCCCGTAGCTGATAACCAGAATCGAACTGGTGACCTCATCCTTACCAAGGATAGAGTTTAATAACCGCATTATATGATTATTACTGTATTTTCAGCCCTTTATTTATTTTGTAACCATTATTTGTAACCATTTTCTACTCGTTTAAACATATTTTGCTCCCCTCCTGCTCTTTAAGCCATTTCTTAAGGCTTGTTTCGGATACTATCCACCGTTTACCAAGCTGAATGGAGGGGAACCCTTTGAGCTTAAATAAATTATAAGTTGCGTCTCTGCCTATCGGCAGGATTTCAGCAACTTCCGCTATAGTCAGATACCTTTCCCCGTTAAATAACTGCCCTCTATCAGAGTTCTCGGGGAGGATAGAGGGCTTTTTGTTTTTAGTACTCATACAGCCACCTCACTTTCTTCATTATCGCCCATATAGAGCGTATTTACAAGTTTTTTAATTTCATCTTCTACTTTATATTGCACTTTTATGAAATGCATTGAGTTTTCGAGGGTATGAGGGCTTTCACAATCCTTATGATTTATGAAGCTCCTAAAATTATCAATCAATACTTCCTTTAATTCTTCTTCGGTTTTGGGATTTCTGATAACCCTTGCAGAAATAGGCTTTTCCTCTTTGGGTTTATTTTCTTTTGCCTCAAAAGGATTGAATATATTACCTTTTTCATCAACGTGACAGTTAAGCCTTGATAAATCATCCCTCTGTTTTTTGGGAGCCTTTTTGTATTCTCTTATACAAGCCTCGAAAGCGTCCCGAAAGTCACAATACAGCTTATCCCTTTCTTCTACTTCTTCGGGTGTACCTCTGTCAGAGGCAGAGACACAATTAAGAAGTTTCCTGCCGTCTACTTCTACGCATTCAACCTCATAAAAACGGCTCTTTATTGCTTTAAGCTCTTCGGGCTTGTTGCGTAAGTCGGGATAAATCTCTAATATCCATTCTTCGATGGATTTATTTCCTGTGATGATGATATATTTTCCTGTATAAAGAGGATTATCACTATTTCTTCGGTAGGTGTCTGATATTTCGTTGTCACACATATTTAACAGGTTTTCCATAGGATAGTCATTTACTACCAATGCCTCATGTGCAGGAGTGAGCCTATCAAATTTTCCTGTCTTTCCTCCAGAGACACAATATGTTTTTAATTTAAGCCTTTCCTTAAGAGCTTTCTCTGAATTATAGGTTTTTCCGAAATCGGCAGACCCTTTTAAAAAAATGCAACATCTTACTACGTGCTTATTATCTTCGTATCGTTTATTCATTCCGTATTTGTATTGATTTTGAAAATTTTTTTTCATTTTTTTGATATTGTTATCAAAATAGAAATTCTGCGGAAGTTCCCTTTCCCACCATTCGTCGAAAGATTTACAATCATAACCTTTCTGGTAAGCTGTATTTTTAAGCATCATTAAATCTTCTCTTGTAACAGTATAGGCGTAAGCAGAGCGTATATCCATTATTTCGTCTATTGAGAGGTTCGAGAAGCACTCCGAAACATCATAGACATACTTTCCGTCAATGATAGCTCTTTTCGTTTCGTGTGTGAGATACACGACGGACGCAGGGAAACCGCCTGCACCCTCATTGACTGTTTGCAAGGCGTCATGCAGTATTAAGCATTCATCCACAGGATTTCTGAATGCTACACCCAATTTATTTAGTATTGTGCTAACTTTTAAGGACTGATTAAGCCTAGCCACAATATGGATGTGGGGCTTCTCCAAGGCAGAGAGCCACACTCCTTCGGGCTTTTCGTCCTTGTTATGGATTATTGCAATTACTTCCATTTCGTTTTTAGAAATTTTGCGGATATGAGTTTTAAAATCCTGCAATCCCATAGGTATCTGCTCCTCATAGCACTTAACGAGTAATGTGCGTGCATTATGAGCAGAGATATTCGTAATAGTAAAGGGATTTGACCTTATACGCTGTTTTTTCTTTTTTGATTCTGCCGTTTTCTTGTCTTTTTTGTCCGTCAAAGTGGGTTTTACGCTGTCAGAATCAATGATTTTGTTTAATTTCTCATTGTCAGCCATTGATTTTCCTCACTTTCTTATTTGACTTTTCAGTAATATTCAGCAAAAAGGTATGTGGTAACACAAAAAATTCAGTATTTATGCGCCTTTCAGAAACAAAAAAAACGTATTTATCAGCTTTTTCGATGTGGTAGCCCGAAACCCAGTGTTTAAGGGGCTTCCCGAGCCTCTTACCACACGTGGCGACTGTTTTGCCGTGGCGACTGTTTTGCCGTAGCTTGTAGTCGCCCCGTGTGCCTGTATTTATGCGGGTTTACGGGGTGTCTACCACATATTTTGCCTTTTTTATATGATTTCTAAAAAGGGCAAAAAACTCTGTTTCTTGTGATTGTGCCGAGGAGCTAGGGACTCCAAAGCGCTTTTTCTTTTATTTTCATCGTGACTATATCACAATGTCCGCACCTCACAAGTGCAAAATAATCTTTTTTTATTCGTAAGTGTAATAAGTTATTACACTTACGAATTATAAAAATTTTATAAACTTTTTTGAGGAGGATTTATCCTGTGCGCCTTATGCACTTTTTTATATTTCTTTTTTGATATACAATTATGTATATGAATAATCTGGGCTTTGCCACCTTATTGACCTCTGTTCTGTTCCACTTATAAAGTCCAAACGGTATCTTGACGCTAAATTAGTAAAATGCTATCCTATACGAGCCGTTGAAGCCTTCCGGTAGGAAGGAGGTGGAGCCATGAACGAAATAACAGCCTTTATTATCTCTGTTTTGGCTGGTGTAGTCGCCAACTATATCAGCAAATGGCTTGACAGGGATTAGACGGCAAAAGCCTCGGTGTAACTAGCCGTAAATAGTAAAAGCCCCCGATACGCCATTATCGGGGGCTTTGTTTCGCCGTGAACGACTATAACAACCTTTGCTTTCGCAAAATCATAATAGCATTATACAACAATTTCGTCAATTATTATTTCAATCGCTTTGCAAAGTCTCTTTATAAATAGTTCTTGTCTTTTGATTATACGTGCTTTCTGTAAGCTACGAAAGAAACGCCTGCGCCAAGCAGGGTTATGAGCATTATTACAAGGAAGATATTTCCATTGTCCCCTGTCTTGGGAGAGGTTGCCCTTCCGGAGCCGGAGGTAGCAATTCCACTCTTTAAGTTAGAGAAAGCTCCTTTTTCCGCATAGATTATTGCATAAGCTGAAAATCTGTCAGTCCTAAAGGTCACGGTCTTGGGGTCATCATCTATGTCGGGCAGGATGTCGGCAACACCGTTATGCACTCTTACGACTGCGAAATCATACTTATTTCCGTCTATGTCCTTTGGTGCCTGTGTCTTAAACTCCACGGGGCTTGAAAGGTTGCTGACTGTGCCTGCCGGAGAGCCGTTATTGTTTACTGCGTTTACAGTTATCTCCATAACATAGGCTACCTTTGCGCCTCTTGAAGAAGCTGTGCTTTCAAGCAGTTCCCTTGCCTTTTCTCCTACAGAGCCCTCAACAACTATCTCCGCATATTGTCCGGCAGGTATACCTGCGGCAGTATTTACCACACCCTGCGGAGTATCCACAGCCATAGAGAAGGGAGAGGTATTGCTTAACCTGCTATAGCTTTCAGCGGTTTTTCCGTCAGAGAGGAATACCGGCGTCTCTTCATCATCAGAATCATCGTCTGAATCATCATCTGAATCATCATCCGAAACATCTTTGCTATCCGAATCGGTACTGCTGGAGGAGCTTTCTTTTAAAGGGTCGTAGTATATTCCCCATATATGACTTCCATCACTCTCTGTGTGTACATGTATTGCAGTTGCAGAAGGAATATTGTAGCTTCTGCCATTATAACTAAACCTTAACTCTGCCGTTATACTCCCACTCGGTCCATTATTGGGACATTCCACGTCATTTAAACCAGCACTTACAAATAAAAGCTCGCCTGTTTCTGAAAAATCTATGCTAAGACTAGATGTTTCAGCATTAAAAGTAATCGAATCATCAACTGTAATAGTAGCGTTAGAATCAAATAATGTACGATTATTAAATGGTGAGCCACTTACAGTACCGTCTTGGAGATAATATTCGCCCTCATACGCTTTTACAGTTACCGTCCTCGCCTCCGCCTTTATCGGCTTATACACCGTTGCCACCGATATCACGGCAAGCAGTGAAAACAAAATCCCCTGTATTATCTTTTTAATGTTCATTTGGTTTATCCCTCCTGTGATTTTGATTATTAACAAACCACAGAAAGTTTAAACCTTTACCCCCCCTTGTCAAGGGCGGATATTTCGGATGTCGGACAAAATACCTTTATTTTATCTTAAATGTATTCTTTTGACAGTCCGCTTTTTAATCGTCCTTTCGATTTCCTTTATCTTTTTTTCTACCTTATTAAGCTTTTCCCTGTTATCCTCATAGCTTAAATTTAAGAGCCTGTTTCGTATCACGCCTGTCATACCCGTACTTGCAGTTATAAGGATATCATTTTCCATATCTGCAAGCTTTCCCATAAGCTTAAGCAGGATATCAACATTCTCCTCTGCCGTGTTTTCTTTTTCCTTCCGCTTATAGTAATCAAGCTGTGCCAACATAAGCTTAATGGAGACGTACTCATATCCCGTGTCATCCTCTTTTGGATAAGCTTTTTTAGGGGCATAGGGGCTTATACTGTTAAGCTCCGTATTTAATTCCTTTTTAATGCATTCATACTCCGCTTCGTCCCAGACATCAGCTTCCACAGCTTTCCGTATCCGATTTAAAAACTCCTCCCTTTTTTCGGGATTCAGCTTATATATCCTCTGTATCAGTCTGTTATGCACGGTATAAGCTGTTTTTCCAAGGTGCTTTCCGGGTATTCTGTCAATCCCCTGCCTCTTATAGCTTTTTTCGGATACCTTATATTCCTCGGGCAGATATTTATTTTCTATATCTGCAAAGGTCTTTCTCCACCTGCCTACATTTCCCTTTTTCTTATCGTTCCAAGCGTTCACATAGCGGATAGGCTCCCTTTTCCATTGGGCTTTACCATTCCGGTCATATTTTTGATTTCCGTCTTTATCAAGCACGGGTATCTTTTCCCCGTTGTCATCAAGGGCATAGCCCCTCGGATAGGTCTTGTATTTCTGCCATGTACCGTCCTCATTAAAGCCCCTTGTCGGGGCTATTATGTGAAAATGCTCATTGTCATTTCCGTTTTTGCCTGAATGAATAGCCACCTGCACAGCCATGCCTTCATTAACAAGTGTCTGTGAAAACTCCTTTGCTACCTCATAGCGTTCTTCTTCGGACAAATGCCTATCGAAGCATACAATCCACTCCCTGTACAGCGTGGCATTTTTTCCTTTTTCAATCTTTTCCACATCATTCCATAGCTTTTCAGGATTAAGATATTCCTTCGGGGCATTGTCAGGAAGCATTACCCAAGATTTAACCACACCCTTTTTTGCCCTGTAGTCAGGGTTTATGCTTCCATTATCTGTATGTATCATTTCCCCTGATATGTATGCGGAGGCTTCCGTCACGGTATGGGTATATTCCTTCATCTGCTCCCCTGATATATACGCAGAGGCATTGAGGGAGGAATTGATACCCACAGAGCCGTCAGTTCTCCCGCTAATTCTGCTTACAACCTTTACCTCCATTCTGAAAAATCCTGCCATATCCCCTCACTCCTTTCCCTGTTTTTGCCTTTTTCCCTGCTATTCCTCCGCTATATAAAGCTCTGCGTCATCCTGTGCATCCATGGATGTACCTAACTGCGCTATTGCTTTTGTATCTTTTTCCCCTAAACTGCCTTTAAGAAGCTCCCGGAGCCTTTCGGGATTGTCAAGTATATCCTCCCCCATAAGCTCTATGAGGATATCCGCCGTATGGAATATCTTCTTATTCCGCTCCTTTCTCTCCCGTATGTCCGCCGCCTTTTTCTGTCTTGCAATTTCAAGCCTTAAAGCCTTTTCCCTCGCCTTGTTCCGTTCAAGGGCTTCCTTTAATTCATCAAGGTTTCGCCTGCTCATTTTTTAATCCTCCGTTTCTTTGTTTTTGTGGTTTTTAAGGTTTCTTTTTTATTATCAGCCTCTTTTGTCTTGTACCTTTCGGGGTGCATTTCCTTAAGCTTTTTCTCTATGTTATCTATCATCTTGTCTGCGGTAAGCCTTATGGTATTTAACGAAGCCCTAAGCTCTTTTACCTCTTTCCCTGAACTCCACCCTGCTATATACCCGAAGCTGTATTCAGACGTATCTATATCAAAATGCTTACATACCGTATATGCCACACTTTCCGCCTCCACCTCTTTAGTCCGCCTGTCCTTTTGGATATCCTCTACACCCTCGATATGCACACCGTCCGTATCGTGAAGCATGGAATGGGCTTCCTCATGTATCAGGGTCTTTATCTCCTGCATTGGGGATATGTTATCCTTAAGAACAATTTTTTTATCAGAGGGAGAATAAAAACCCTTTGCCCCTCCTTTAATCTTCCCTCTTTCCACAGGCACTATGGATATGTCCTCCAAAGCAGATATAAATTCTGTATATCCGTCAACTTCCCCCGAAAGCTCGTCAACACATATAGACGGAAGCTCTTCCCCTTCTGTCTGTGAGATATCAAAGACCTTTACAGGTCTAAAGCTCATAAGGTTTATCTCTTCCTCCGTCTTTAATATCCTGCCCTCGGCATTTTTGACCTTTTCTCCATTTTCATCAATCACATCCCTAAGTACCTTTTTCTTGTATGGATTTGGTGCAAGTATGCTTATCCCGTGCTCCCCCTTTTTGACATTCCTTTTAAATTTAATCTGCCAATCTCTGTATCCTGCTATATAGGAAGCCTCCGGCATCTGCATGGCAATTAACAGGCAGTTATTGAAACTATAACTATGAAATTTACTCAAAGTATCAAGGTATTTCTTATACCGTTTACCTTCAAAAAGCTCCTCTATTCCTGCTTCAAGCTGTTTAATGATTTCTTCGGTCTTTGATTTTACTTTGTTTGTATTATCCACCATACCAAAACCTCCTCATCATTCATTTTCTGAAATATCCGCCCTGCTTTTCCTTATGTCCTCCGCAATCCTTTTTAGATTTTTGTCCTTGAAATATTGGCATTTATTCAGCATATATGCTCCGTAGGGGGAAAGCAGTATACATTTGTTCATATCCGGCAAAATAAGCAAGTCCACCGACTCTATGATGTCCTTCTCCTCATAGGAATATGTATAGCTTTTCTGCTTCCCTGTGCTTATGCTTTTCTTTTTCTCTGTGTATTTCCCAAAAGCCTTTATTACCATTTCATTTGTTTCCTTTGAATCAGGCGTACTCTGTAGTATCAGCCTGTAGGAAAGATTATTCAGCATATCCTTACAGGCTCCTTCGGGATATACCGCTTCCATAGCAGCCCAAGACTGCAAACAGCAGATAACGCTTACGCCCCGGCTCCTTCCTATCTGCAATACCTCCTGCAAGCCCTCAATCTGTCCTTCGTGGGCTATCCTGCCAAGCTCATCCAATACCATTATCACTGGACTGCTTCCCTCCTTTCGCCTTGTCATAGCGTTATTACAGGTTCCTATTGCAAGGGAGAGAATTTTTGCATAGACATTTAAAAACTCATCCGAAATCTGGATATCTATGCTTGTTCCTTCTTCCACTATGAGAGGCGTTATCTTATCCTTGCAGTCCCCCAGAAGATACCTTAAGGTCTCATCGGTTGCGATTAGCTGAAATGCATTTCCGATATTCATGGCTATTGACGATAAGGTTTCATCTGCCGTATCATCTCCCCCGAAGGATATGAGAAGCTTGCTTATTATGGAATTTGGCTCTGTATCCTCCAGCACATCACTTATCAGGGTCGCTAAATCTTTTGAAAGCACGAAATCCACAAGCTCCGGCAATGTACGTAAGCCTTCTTCAAGCCATCCGTACAGCATAAGCCCCATTGATACATTCCTTGGAGCTTCCGTCCAAAAGCTGTCCGATTGGCTTTTCTGCGAAGGAATTAAACTGTATACCACACGCCTTATCGCAGTCAGTACCTCATACTCCGTGCTTTCATCCGAAATATCATACAGAAAGTCAAAGCCGCATTTTGACTTATCTCTTGGATTGAACACTTTAAGCCTTTCATCAGGAAAAAAGAACTTTTCTTCAAGCTCTCCCTTCACATCAACGACAATCCAAGTGATGTCCGCAATATCCCTTTTCTTTGGAAGATACTGTGCCAATAAACTGTCTGCTAACACCGTTGATGTCTTTCCGGAGCCGGAGCCTCCTATGACAAGGGTGTGTGAGGCTCCTTCTTTTCCGGGGATGAAACAGGCATATTTCCCCAATGCCCTGCCAAACACGATACCTTCCGGCTTTTCACATATAAGCTTTTCTGACGGCGGTTTATCCATTGCCTTTTTTCTTCCAGATGTCTGATACCTTGGGTCTGTATCGGTATTTAGCGGAAAAAGCGGGAACTCCATATATCCGTTACTCTTGGCAACAAGGTTTTTGCTCCATATATGTATTGGCAATATCAGGCAAAATACGAGTATCACGTAATAGATATCTTCATCAATCCTTGGATTTACGGTCTTTAAGGCATAATATACAAACAGGGATAAGGGAGGTGGAATCCATAAGCCTGTATATTTAAGGTAATTCCATAGTTTTTTCAAGAGGTCATTCAGTTTATTCATCCTCGTTACCTCCTTCAACACCTAAATAATCAGGCATATAAAAAGGATATTTTTTTCTTAAGTATTCCTCCATTAGGCTTATATCCACATCCTGTATGCACATAGCCCTTTCCCTGTCACAGCCCAAGACTACGAGAAAATATCCCAACAGTTCATCCGGTATATGAGGATTTATTTTTCTCCCCTTTGACGCTTTTTCAATCATCTTCCATAGTTCTTCATCCATAAATAAATCCATGTGCTCTGTGACGCAGTAAACAAAATCATTAAACATAGTTTCCTGCTCCTTTCTATTTATTTTCCCTGCCTATCTTCACAATTTTTGTAATGTAGGCAAGCTTGTAATCCTCCTCTATGGGATGTTCATAGTAGATATCATCATAGTCATCCCTATGTCCTTTATATCCCTTCATATACGGCATTACTCTTGCATTAAGGGTAATTATGTCCCCCGGCTTTAGTTCCGCTTCCTCTATGATTTTTCCTACCTTTGCCCATACGTGCTCCGCTACAACTTTTCCTTTTAATGTGACATCCTTAAAAAGGATGGTTTTTTCCACATGTCCTTTAAACCCCCTTTTTGTCCCATATTTTTTTACCGTCACAGTAAATGAGTGTCTCTCGCTGCTTCCTATTTTTTTTAATTTCTCTCGCATAATTCTTTCTCCTTTTTCAAATAGTTTACGGGTTCCTTAAATTTTTAAAATATTATGATAATTACACCCCCTTTACAAAATTATTTTCCGTACATATATGTATGTTTAAAAAAATCGCAAACTCAATCGAATATATGTTCGTTTTGTTTATCAATTCTATATCTATCTATATATGTATAAAAAATCTTAAAAAATGGTTGTATTATATGAATTAGTAGCCAATTTTTTAATCAGGAGGAAAGAGTTACCTATTTTTAGATACGCCGTTAGATGTATGATATATTCAGTATTTACAGGTGTAATAACTTATTATATTTTGCAAATTTAATTATGCAAAAAAGACAGATAGTAAAGATAAAAAGAACCCTGTTAAGGGTTCTTCTTAAAGTTTTTATAAGATTTTTCTAGCTGTTCTTTTACGTTCTTATCATCCGTGTGTATGTATATGTCATAAGTTGTCTGCACAGAGGAATGACCTAAAAGCCTTGATACGATTTCAATGGGCACACCATTTCGGAGCTGTGAGCTTCCATAAGCGTGTCGCCAATCGTGCGGAGAGTATAGCCCCTCAAAGTTTAAACTTTTGCATACTCGTATGGCACTTTTCCCAAGAGCGTTTCTGTCAAAAGGACTTCCGTTTCTATTTAGAAAAACATATTGCTCGGGTTCTCGTCCGAACTTATCAGCAAAATATTTTAATATAGTTTTGCCCTCGTCGGACTGAATAGGAACACTTCTTATTCCGTTTTGTGTCTTTGGGAGCTTGTCGATAAATTCTCCATTTATTTTTTGTGTCGTCTGCCTTATATGGATTTCGGAAAAATCCTCCGAAACATTCTTCCATTTTAAGCCGATAGCTTCCGACACACGAAGCCCCGACCAAGACAAAAAGGAGATAACCTTTCCGCCATCCGCAAACTTTTTATTAGAAATAACAAAGTCATATAAAGCCTTTATGTGTTTATCTAGCGGAAATTTTGTCTGCTCATTATAGTTTATTAGCTTCTGCCTTTCAGCAGGTATATTTTCCGCTTTTGGGATTTTTATTTTCCCAATACGAAATTGCGGTATCACTTCCTCATCCATTCCATATTCTAAAACCTGTTTGACTATGTGCCATTGCTTGTCTATAGTCTCTTTTGAATAGGTCAGAGCAAGAGCTTCAAAGTATGCTGTGAACATATCAGCATTAAGGCTTTTTAACTGCTTATTTGCGATATCGTAAGCCTTAAAGCCATACATCCTCTTGTTTATACCGTCCTCATAGGTTTTTCTTGTGTTATACGCCAAATCGGAGCGCATCATGAGCCAATCATTACAGAACTCTCCAAAGGTATACAGCTTTGAGGTCTTTGGGTTTTTCTTTACCTTGACCTTTTCAGATTTCTCCCACTCTCTCCACTTATCAAGGGCTTCTTTCTTTGTATTGCCATAGGTAGCGTGTCCGTTCCGTCTATATCTCCACCGCTCTTTTCCTCCACTAAAAACCTGTTTGTCAAAGCTCCCTTCTCCTTTTGTCCTTCCCATAGTCACTCCTTTCAAAATGGTTACAAAAAAAATAAATGGTTACAGCATATAAATAATTGAATTTACAATCATTTCAGCTCTTATTGCAACCACTTTTGTAACCACTTACAAGACGGAAAATCGCCAATTTTTTAGGAATAAGACGGAAATAGACAAAAATTAAAAAAGCCCGAAATCCTTGAGATTTCGAGCTCTTTCTGTAGCTGATAACCAGAATCGAACTGGTGACCTCATCCTTACCAAGGATGCGCACTACCGACTGTGCTATATCAGCATAAACTTTGCTTATATGTTATCAGCATGATTAGGTACCTTTCAGCACCGCAAACTATCCTATCATAAGAGACTTTAATTGTCAACAACGAGTTTTCTGCGAATCTTGTTTTTTATCCTCTGCAAGGCATTATCAATGGATTTATCGTCCTTCGAAAGCCTTTTTGCTATCTCGGTAAGCTTAAAGCCTCCCATATGAAGGATCAGTACCTCCCGCTCAAATACGGACAGCTCCTCGTCGATGATCCCCTCAAGATTTTCCACGTTTTCCCTGTCTATCAATACCTCCTCGGGATTTATCTCCCTCTTGTCCTCCACAAACTCCAACGCTTCCATCGGATTTTCGGAGTCCTCCCTGCCCTCCGAAAAGATGGACACGGCTGTATTTAAGGGAGTATGCTTCTTTCTGTTTGCGCCCTCTATCGCGGTTTGCATCTGCCTTGTGATGCACAATCCCGCAAAGGTGGAAAAGGACGCATCCTTATTCTCATCAAAATCCCTTATTGCCTTATAGAGCCCTATCATTCCCTCCTGAATAAGATCATCCCTGTCGCCGCCCTGAAGAAACATACTCTGGGATCTTGCCCTGACGGCATCCTTATATTTCCCGCAAAGATAGTCCGCAATATCCCTCTCTCCTGCTCTTATCCTCGCTATAAGCTCCTCATCGGAGCATTTTCCGTATTCTTCCGCAATATCCGACACTGTCGTCCCCTTACAATGCGCTAATGCATTCTCTGTCTTACAATCTCATATGCCAGAACACCTGCCGCAACGGAAGCGTTCAGCGAATCGATATCCCCCTTCATAGGGATTTTTGCAACCATATCGCATTTACTTTTTACAAGCTTCCCGACACCCTCGCCCTCGTTGCCTATGACAAGTCCTATGGAGCCCTTTAGATTAAGATCGTACATAAGCTCTCCGTTCATATCCGCACAGACAAACCACATTCCTTCCTTTTTGAGCTCTTCTATAGTTTGCGAGATATTGGTTACCTTTGCGACAGGAGTATAATTTATTGCGCCTGCGGAAGCCTTCGCCACGGTAGCGGTAAGTCCCACAGCCCTGTTCTTCGGGATTATCACGCCATGTGCCCCGGAAAGGTTCGCAGTCCTTATGATTGCGCCAAGATTGTGGGGATCCTCGATATTATCAAGGATAAATACAAAGGGCTCCTCATTTTTGTCCCTCGCTGCCCTCAGGATATCAGAAACCTCCGCATATTCGTATGCCGCAATCACGGCAATGACACCCTGATGCTTTCCGCTCTCCGAAAGCTGATCCAGACGCTCCTTTGTGACAAATTTTATATATGTGTTCTGCTTTTTTGCCTCTCTCTTTATGCTCGAAATCGGCCCGTCGTTACTTCCGTCGAGAATGTAGAGCTTATCCACGGTTTTCCCCGACCTGAACGCCTCTAACACGGCATTCCTGCCCTCAATTTGTGATTCGAAATATCCCATATTATGTAAACCTCTCAACACCGAGCTTAACAAGCTCCAGTATCCTCTGTGTCCTTCCGGTAAGATACAGATACCCTATCAAAGCCTCAAAGGCTGTGGCAGTCATATAATCTGAAAGACTGGCATTTTTCGCCTTGGTGTGTATCTTTGCAGCCCTGCCTCTTCTAAGAACCTCCGCCTCCTCATCCGTGAGCTCACCTTCTATGAGAGATACGATTTTAGCCTGCGCCGGAGCGCTCACATACCTTACGGACTCCCTATGGAGCTTATTTATCGGCATATTACCCTTAAGCACCACACCGCTCCGTATGACAAGGTCATATACGGCATCCCCTATATACGCAAGGGTCAGGGGCGAATATGTATTTATATCCTTATCCTGCAGCCCGAATTTTTGTTTTATGAGAGAGACAAAATCAAAGGAGCTCTCAGACGATTTTTCTTCCTTATCTAGGCTCTCTTCCACTTTACGCCCTCTCTGGTATCTTCAAGAACAATCCCCTTTTCCAAAAGCTCATTTCTTATTTCGTCAGCTCTCGCAAAATCCTTATTCTTTCTCGCCTGCTGCCTCTCCTCTATAAGCGCCTCTATGTCGGAATCAAGAAGTTCTTCCTTTTTTTCGACAATAAGTCCGCATACATCGGAAAGCTCCACGATTTTTCCTTTTAGCGCTTCAAGAAATTCTCTGCTCCTGCCCTCATCCTTTATCTCGTTGTTTGCAAACTTGACAAGCTCAAATATGGCTGCGATTGCATCCGCAGTGTTGAAATCATCATCCATGGCATCATCAAAGCTTTTTTCAAATTCAGATACCTTTGTCAAAAGCTCCTTTTCTTCATCCGATAATGCGCTATTTTCCTTCTTACCTATAAGGAAGCTTAAATCACTCACACAGTTTATGATTCTCTCATACCCGCTCTTTGCCGCCTCCATCAGCTCATCACTGAAATTGAGAGGACTTCTGTAATGCGCCGAAAGCATAAAGAATCTCAAAACCTGCAGGTCGTACTTTTCAGAGATATCCCTTACTGTAAAGAAATTTCCCAGAGATTTCGACATTTTCCTATTGTCGATATTTAAGAATGCGTTGTGCATCCAATATCGTGCGAAGGTCTTTCCGTTTGCGGCCTCCGACTGTGCGATCTCATTTTCGTGGTGCGGAAAGATTAAATCCTCTCCGCCTGCATGGATATCTATCTCCTCCCCGAGATATTTTTTGCTCATGCAGGAGCACTCAATATGCCATCCGGGACGTCCCTTGCACCAGGGCGAATCCCAATAGGGCTCGCCGGGCTTCTTGGGCTTCCAGAGCACGAAATCCAGAGAATCCTCCTTCTGCTCTGCCCCGTCTACCTTAAGCTCCCTGTTGCCTCCCTGAAGGTCGTCGAGATTTTTGTGCGAAAGCTTCCCGTATTCCTTGAAGCTTCTCGTCCTATAATACACGGTTCCGTCCTCCGCAGCATAGGCATGCCCCTTATCAATGAGAGTACTTATCATATCGAGCATCTCCGGAATCTCCTCCGTTGCCTTGGGATGGGTTGTGGCAGGGCGCACGTTCATTCCTGCCATGTCCTTTTTGCACTCCTCAATGAACCTCTCGGATATGACGGATGCTTCCACGCCCTCCTCATTTGCCGCCTTTATTATCTTGTCGTCCACATCGGTGAAATTTGAGACATAATTGACTTCATAGCCCTTGTGCTCGAAATATCTGCGCACCGTATCAAATACGATCATCGGACGGGCATTTCCAATATGGATGAAATTGTAAACGGTGGGGCCGCAGACATACATCCTTACCTTTCCCGCTTCTATCGGGGTAAATTCCTCCATGCTCTTTGATAATGTGTTGTAAATCCTGATACTCATATTTTTCTCCTCTTTTAAGCCTTTACTGGGCAACCGCCACAGCCTGCGCATCCTGCCGCTCTTACAGCCCCGTTTGTAACATCCACCGACGGCGCATCAAATATGCTTGTCAGCATGCAGATAGCGTTTGATGAAATACCAAGCTTCTCGCCGGTGAATCCTAACCCTTCCTCCGTGGTAGCCTTTACATTTACCTGGTCTATATCTATATTCAGCGCATTTGCGATATTCTCACGCATTTTGTCTATATATGGACGCATCTTCGGCGCCTGCGCAATTATCGTGGCATCAATATTGTCTATCAGATAATTCTTCTCATCAAGCATTTCTCCCACACGTTCAAGGAGCTTCAACGAATCTGCGCCGGCATAACGCTCATCCGTATCGGGAAAATGCTTTCCTATATCTCCCAACGCCGCCGCCCCGAGGAGCGCATCCATTATGGCATGCAGAAGCACATCCGCATCCGAATGTCCCAAAAGACCTTTTTCGTGGGGAATATTGACCCCGCCTATTATAAGGGGTCTGCCCTCCACCAGCTTATGTACATCATATCCCATTCCGATTCTCATATACATCTCCAATTTAGTTTACATAACTCTTGTACAGCAATTGTGTTTACATAACTTAGCGGAATTTTTCTCCGCCCTTTTCATAGGCGCCAAAAAGCTCTTCCTTATCTTCAAAAATATGCAGATAATAATCTCCGATATTCCTCGTCTCCCCGACATTTTTAAGCTTCACACTCTCATTAAGGCTAAGCTCCTCCTCATCATTAAGAAGCAGGAATACTCTTCCCTCATGGTAATCATCCTCATAATACTTATATGGCGTGGACCAGATAAAATATTGCATATCCTGCACATTTCTTATATTCGCTGTTTCCACCCTCCCGTTTGAAAGCTCTGTCAGAATGTTGGCGTTCCAATATGTGGCATAGCCGAAATCAAGCCCCTCACCTTCAATAGCTGCAATTGCCTCCTTAAGCTTCTCATTCTTGTCCGTAGTCACAAATGAATAAACAGTCTTTGCAAATCCCAGAATTATAAATACCGAAAGCAAAAGTGCGACTAAAGCCCTGTCAAATTTAAAATCCTCATTCTCCTCATAAAAGCAGAACAGAGGCAGGGCAAAGCTCAATATCGTAATAAAGTATCTCGGCACAAGCGTGGAATCCGTGAATATGAAAAAGAACAGATTGACAAACAGCGCCGAAAAAAAGAATATTGACATATACAGTCTTCTTCCGGAGGTAGTCCTTGCGCTCCGGTATGCAAAGACAAGGATAAGCACAGTCAGGATAAATGCCCCGATTGAAACTATTCCCCGAAGTGACATGACACTTTTGTCAGGAACATATCCCAAAAGCATCAAAAGACTGCCTAATGTGTTCTGCAGCCTCTTTACAAGCTCAGTTCCCGATGGGTCATATATGTTTATGAAATCAGTGCTTCCGTATGTCTGAAACACATATATCCTGCCAAGCACAAGACTGTTTATGATATATCCCGACACTGCCGCCGCCGTTCCCACAGCCGCATAAAAAAGATACTTAACCTCCTCCGCCCTTATCAGACGTTTTAGATACGGCATTCCGGTTTCCGACACGCCGAAGCTCTCACGGAATAGCGCAAACTCATCTCCCTTTGCGACATGGATCACAGAGGCTGTAACAAGCGGAGCATAAAGCGCCAGAAGATATCTTACTCCGCTCATTCCCAGAATAACTGATAGTGTTATGTAAAACAATAGCAGCACTGTTCTTCTCAAAGCCCGTATCTCGCCGGTATAAGCGGAAAGCCTCATATACATTCCCATTGCAAAGAAAAGCAGTATTATATGGGGCATATAGGTATTTCCCAGCTGCATATGAGTTACAAGAGTTTCCGAAAACGGAATCAAAAGCACAGCTCCCGTATAAGCTACAAGCCTCCTGTTTACCTTAAAGGGCTTCATCATATAGAAATATGACACAAGCATCAGAATATAAGTGACGATATTGGTTACCGCCCTGACTATGTGGAAATTGTCTGTAATATAAAAAAGCGGCACCATTATGAGCTGCGTATAGAGAATTCTGAATTCCGTGGAATAATACCAGTCATTGGATGCGATAAGCCTTCCCTCTTCCGCAAGAAGCTTGGAAAAGATAAGCTCCGCCGACATATCCGAATCCAGAAAATGGTCATAATAAAAGATATTTAATATAATCAGCACACAAAATACAGCCCCGAGCACGACATAGGGGAGAATGTGAAACAATATGCTCTTTTCTGCTTTTGAATTGTTCATTTCGCCGCCGCATGGAACCAGAATACCTTACAGTACTCACTGTCCCTGTCACGTATCATTGAATGGTTTACATGTGCCGGAATTATAAAGCTTGTGCCGGGCTCCATAGTAATCACATCCCCGTCTATTCTTGCGTAGCCTTTTCCCTCCAGCACATAAAAGCCTTCCTGCTCCTCATGGGCTGCGCCCTCGTGAAACTCGGTTCTGGTATAGAAGGATACCCCGCACTTTGCGCCGTTTACGGCTCCGTGCCTCTCATCTATGAGATTATATCCTGTTTTTTCGCCCTCGGCAGCAATTACCTCTTTTTCTCTTACATATTCTATCATAATACCCTCTAATTTCCGCACTCCACGGATATTCTGTTGAATATCGACATTATTTCCTCGGTGTCGATATTTTTCTTTTCATCCCCGGATTTGTCAAGGATTGCTTTGCCTTCATGCATCATTATGAGCCTGTCGCCGTACTCCACCGCATAGCGCAGATTGTGGGTTACCATTATCGTGGTGACATGCTTTTCCTTGACTATCCTGTCCGTAAGCTCCATTATTATCTCTGCGGTCTTAGGGTCAAGCGCTGCGGTATGCTCATCAAGGATAAGGAAATCTATAGGTGTCATAGTCGCCATAAGAAGCGAAAGAGCCTGCCTCTGACCGCCGGAAAGCGCTCCGACCTTTACGGAAAGCCTGTCCTCAAGTCCCATATTGAGGGGCTTCAAAAGCTCCTTATAATCGTTTATCCTCGCCTTGTTTACGCCCTTTTTTAGATTATATTTCCTGCCCTTATTGTCCGCAAGAGACAGATTTTCGAGAATAGTCATTGCAGGGCAGGTTCCCTTGGAAGGGTCCTGATAAACCCTGCCTATCCTTCTGTGGCGCACAAAATCCTTTTGCTTTGAAATATCCGCATCCCCGATAAGTATCTGTCCTGCGTCTATGTCTATGCTGCCGCATATCACATTTAACATCGAGGTTTTTCCCGAGCCGTTTGAGCCTACGACGGAAACGAACTGACCATCCTCCACCCTAAGACTGAAATCCTCGAAAAGGAGAAGCTCGTTTACGCTGCCCGGATTATAATTTTTTGAAATATTTTTAAGCTCAAGCATATGCTACTCCGCCTTCTTTTTGTCCTTGCTTATGATGAGGATAATTAAGAACAATATTGCCGTTATAAGCTTTATCGCATTGGCTCCGATCCCCGCAAACATTGCGAGAGCCACGCACGCCTTGTAGATTATGGAGCCTATTATCACACTTGCGGTAACCCTTAAAAACGTGACCTTCTTAAGGAGGCTTGTGCCGATTATTACGCTTGCAAGCCCTATTACCACGGCTCCGGTTCCTATGGATATCTCAAAGCTTCTCTGCTGCTGTGCATAGATGCAGCCGCTTAAGGATACCAGCCCGTTTGCTATGGAAAGCCCCACAATCTTTACAAGTCCCTTGTCCACTCCGAGAGAAGTGACGATGGTGTCATTATCCCCGACTGCTCTCAGAAGAAATCCTGATTTGGTGCTCATATACCAGTCAAGCAGGTACTTTGCCGCCATTGTTATGACAAAGATTATTATAACGGTCTTAAACTGATACAGACCTCCCTTGAAAATACCGTTTACAAGGTCATTGTCAAAGATATTATCCATATTGAATATGGGGACATATCCGCTCCCTGCGACAAAAAGATTGATGGTGTAGAGCCCTGTCATCATCACTATTCCGGATAAGAGATCCCTGACCTTCAGTTTTACATGGATAAGTCCCGTGCACATACCCACAAAAGCCCCTCCCAAAAAGGCTATGGGAAGGGACAAAAGTGCAGGAAGCCCTAGCTTGCTTATAATACGCACGGTAATCGCTGCGCCGAAGGGAAAGCTTCCGTCCACGGTAAGATCCGGGAAGTCGAGAATTTTATATGTTATGTAAACCCCAAGAGCAAGGATCCCATATATCATTCCCTGCTCAAGGACGCTTAAAAGCAGTGCCATATTTACTCCAGATTATTCTACAATTATCTCATCAAAGGACTGATATGCGTCAGCCTTGTATCTTTCGGGAAGTGCGAGGCTTATCTTCTCTGCAGCCGCAAAATTCACATAGAGTGAGGGCTCGGAGATGATCTCGAAATTCATCTCGGAAGCCTTTGCCTCTCCCTTTAATACCTTTGCTGCCATATGTCCGGTCTGCTTGCCAAGCTCGAAATATTCAAGTCCCATTGAAGCCACGCAGCCTGCCTTTACCTGCTCGACCTCGGAGCCGAACACAGGGATTCCAGCCTTATTCGCCTCCTCCAATACGCTCTGTAATGCGGACACTACGGTATTGTCGGTAAGGTTTGAAATGCAGTCCACCTTGGTAACGATATCCGCTGCTGCGAGCTGAACCTCGCTCATTGCGGTAACGCCGGTGGAAACGATCTCGAAGCCGTAATTTCCCGCAAGAGACTCATACTCTGCAACAGTGCTTATGGAATTTGCCTCGGAGGTTGTATAGATGATGCCAATCTTCTTTGCACCGGGAAGTATCTCCCTTATCATCTTAAGCTGCGCATCTACGGCAAGCGCATCAGAGGTGCCTGTAACATTGCCGACGGGACTTCCGTCCTCATTTGCAAGCCCTGCCGCAACAGGGTCAGAAACCGCCGTGTAGATGACAGGGATATCTGTATCAATGGTTGCGTTGTAAGCAGTTGCCGCAGAGGGCGTCGCTATGGCGCAGATTAGATTAACCTTCTTTGTGACGAAATTGTCTGCGGTAAGCGCTGCAGTTCCGGCATCCGCATTGGCATTTACTACCTCAACGGTAAGATTCTGCCCCTCGACAATGCCTTCCTCCTTCAAGCCTTCGAGAAAACCCTCACGGCAGTTGTCCAAAGAACCGTGCACCGCAAACTGGGAAATTCCTATTGAATAGCCTTCCTTGCTGCCGCAGGCGCTCAAAGCGGACACAGTCATAAGTGCCGCAAAAAATACCGATAATACACGTTTTTTCATAATTTTCTCCTCAAATAACGAACCTTTGGTTAAGGGGAACTGCTCCCCCATTGTTTCATCACAAAAGAATAACCGTTTTGACTGCTTTTGTCAAGATTCCTCGAAAAATGCCTCCCTGTCCGTATCGTGCTCCATCATATCCTTAAATTCCGCTCCCGTGCGCTCTATCGCCGCTTCATATCCCGTAAGCGCCGCAAAGGGAGAAAACTGCGCCGCCCGCTTCTCCTTGGGCATCTGCGGACGTTTCTTTGAAATATGATGCGGAAGCTCTATGATATCCCCATATTTTTCATAAGCCCATGTGGCGGCATTTTGTAATTCCTCATTCTCTATGCCATGCACATTGTGCCATGCGTTCCGTCTTTTTTTATCATTCACGCCTTATGCCCTCCTATCTGGGAATTTCTCTCTATTGCCGTAGCGCCCTCTTCGAGATTCATCCCCTTTAATATGGCATTCTTGCCGTAGCGGTTCTTTATGGAAAGCATTGCCTCCTGCAGGCGTTTTTCCCTGATATCCTCCTCTTCCTCGGCTTTTCTTTTTTTCTCCGTCTCCCCGTAATCCGTAAAAAGCTCCAGCTGCTCGAAGGTATTTTCCTTCAGGTTCTCATACTTTGCTTCCGGTATGACGTGATTTGCCGTAAGGTTGATCCGCTTTATCAAAAGACGCTCATCCGCTATCTCATCAAACAGCTTAAGTGTGTTTTCCCTGATAAGCCTTGCAGAGGATGTGTATCTGGGAAGATTCACGGAGCCTGTCGCAGGAGCCGGTACCATTCTTCCGTAATAGTCCACGACGATTTCCCCGTCATAATTCTTCATTCTTTCGGGGTTGTCCAGATTTTCCCTGTCGTATCCCAGATACAGCACCACCTGGTCACATACAAGCTTTTTTGCGACCATATCAAGAGAGAGCGAATCCGACATCTCCTTTATTATAAGTCTTGCTTTTTCGTAATCGTATCCGCAGGACAATACCTGACCGCTTGCAAGGGAGTTATTCTCCGGCACAAAAGCCTTGATATCGGAAATCCTTGCGGATTCGTAGCCCCATGCATGATCGATCAAAAGCTCCGCATTTATCCCAAAAAGGTCATACAAAAGATCCTCATTATAGAAATCGCCATCCCCTCCGAGAGAGCATCTTGCTATATCCCCCATAGTATATAGTCCGTGCTTTTCAAGCTTTTTGGCATAGCCCGTCCCCACTCTCCAAAAATCCGTCAGGGGTCTGTGGGTCCACAGAAGCCTTCTGTAATCAAGCTCATTAAGCTCCGCCATCCTCACTCCGTTTTCGTCAGGCTTTATATGCTTTGCAACTATATCCATGGCAACCTTAGCAAGATAGAGATTGGTGCCTATGCCCGCAGTGGCAGTGATTTTTGTCTCCCTATACACCTCCGACACAAGCTTGGAAGCAAGCTCCCTGGCGGTCATTCTGTACGTATTAAGATAGTCCGTCACATCCATAAATACCTCATCTATGGAATAGACGTGGATATCATCCTCCGAAATATATTTTAAGTAAATTTTGTATATGCGCATACTGTATTCCATATACAAGGACATCCTGGGCGTTGCGGCTATGAAATCAATTCCGCACTGCTTTGCCTTTTGGCGCACCTCAAAAAGCCTTGCCCTTCCGGGGATACCGAAAGCCTTCAGGGCAGGGGATACCGCAAGACAGATTGTCTTGTCCGTGCGGCTCTCATCCGCCACCACAAGGTGCTCCTTCAGAGGGTCTAACCTTCTCTCTATGCATTCTACGGAGGCGTAGAAGGATTTCAGATCGATTGCGATGTATTTGCGTTCCATAACTATAGTATTTGAGTGAGGTAACCGCCGTCCGTAGTGCGGGTTAGGGCGACATCCACAGCGTCGGTTCTTAATAAGCACAAGCTATGCGAAGTGCGAATTTAGAACCGCTACGCGAGGACATAAGCGAGAGCGGTCGCCCGTTCCGCACACGAGACAGGTTACCGGGTTATACTAATTCCAGCTTCATCTGCCCGTGCCCATATCGCACCTGCTTCGCCTGCTTTATCTCATCCTCGGGATTTATGTGTCCGATTAAAAGCGGCGATTTCGGGTCATGCTGCTTCATATTCTCCTCCACGATTTTTTTGTCATAATTCGCATAGCAGTACAGGCAGCCATGTCCGCAGGAATTGTATGCTCCTATATCATGCCCTATAAGACAGCTGCATTCCGGTCTTGCCTTGCCTTCGCTTGCGGGGATTTCCAGGGTCTCTCCGAGAGCTCTTTCAAGCACCCTTTTTGTGGCACATCCGGACATATCCCATCCAAAGCGTGATAACTCCTGCTTCTCGCAGCAGCCCCGTATTTTTATACCATACTTCTTTCCGATATTCGCAAAATGCTCCGCAAGCTCATTTTGTTCACCTTCTGTTACCTTGCGGACGCCTCCGAAATTTCTGAGAGTCTTTTCATAGAGGTCTATAAAGCTCACGACACAGTTATCCGTGTATCCAGAGAGCATTTCCGCCATATATGCAAATTTCTCCTTGTGAAAGGAAATATCATATTTATCCGTTATAAACACAGGGTCATACCGCCAGCTTACAGCTTCAAGCCCGATACTCTTTGAAAGCCTGATATAGGATTTCATTACCTCGTTTTTGTCCGGAACATGAGGCTCAATGTCTTTTCCGTAGGGAGTAATCGTCACATGGAAATACAACTTAAATTTCGCCTTTAATTCCGGCAGATATGGCAGAATAGGCGCCGGATTCTTCGAGCAAAAGGAAATGCAGTCCACGACCTTCGGATTAAGCTCATACCTCGAAACCATAACTGGATTAAAGGGATTCCGCACCAGCACGAAGCCCTCTCGTATCCGGTTCATAAACCATTCTGTATAGTAGGCGGGAATATCCGTCCTCTGTCCTGTGTTGATAATCATAACAGAATTATTTTAGCATAAAAACTCCCCCACCGCTACTGTGTGGGGGAGTGAGGGCTTATACCTCGCTATAAAAGTATCACACTTTCAATTCGAGCTGTCTTTTTAATTCTTCTATCTCTTTATCCCTTTCCGTAATTTTTGCCCTTTCCTCTAAAATAGTTGCCTGTGCCTCTGAGAGTGCGGTATTTGCCTTCTTAAGCGCATTTTCCAAAGTAAGCTTATCAAGCACAAATTTCTCATGCGCTTCCGCAAGATACTTCTCCATATAATCCGAGTTCGCCTTATACATTGACTCTACCGCCTCCTTTGCCTCTATACTCATTGTCGCCAATGCCTTC
>JAFUVF010000024.1 GCA_017483735.1 Lachnospiraceae bacterium
ATGAGCATTGATTCCTTTTCTGGGATGTTGATTTGGTCGTTGACATTATACCAAAAAGGGAGGTCAATGCTCTTTTTATTTGAACCTCCTGAAAATAAAGGATTTAGTAACAAAAAATGGGTGTCAGACTTGACACTACCATCGGTTATTAGGAGGAAAGCATTATGAAAGAAGTATTATTTACAATCACAGGCATGAATCATTACTATGGGAGCGACTTCTTAAAAAAGGGCATGAAGGTGAAGCTGATTAAGGAGCCAGATAATGAGTATGACAGGGAGGCGATCCGTGTCGAGTTAAAGGGACTTGGAAAGATCGGTTATGTGGCAAACAGCCCTTATACAGTCATTGGGGAGAGCAAGAGCGCAGGAAGAATGTATGACCTGATGAAGAAGAAAGCGAAAGGAAAGATCCTGCTTATCACTCCTCGTGGTGCTCTGTGTGAGCTGAAGGAGGACTAAGACGGAGATGGCGAAACTCATATACTGGATAAAGAAGAGCCTGCGGAGGAATAAACGCTTCTGCAGGAGCTTCTGCGTAACCTGCCCGTATTACGATCAATGTAAATGCGATGGCGATTTATGAGGTGCTGCACAATAAATTTCCCTTAATAGGGTGACGGTGTACGCCTTTTGTGGTACAATATATCATATTGTTATACGGGGGTGCGCACAATGCCAAAAGGGACAAATCAAAAGCTGAAACTGTACTATCTGAGCCGCATTATGGTCGAAAAGACAGATGATGAGCATGTCCTGACCATGCCGGAGATACAGCGGTATTTGGAGGACTACGGTGTGACGGCTGATCGTAAAAGCCTTTATGATGATCTGGAAGCGCTCCGTGTGCTGGGTATTGATGTGATCGGAGAGAAGGACGGGCGGAATTATGTCTATCATGTAGGCAAGAAACAGTTTGAAATAGCGGAACTAAAGCTCCTTGTGGATGCGATACAGTCCTCAAAGTTCATCACTGAAAAGAAGTCTAATGAGCTGATAAAGAAGCTCACCGGGCTTGCAAGCGACTATGAGGCATCGCAGCTGAAACGGCAGGTGGTGGTGCAGGGGCGCATCAAGACAATGAATGAAAGTATCTATTACATTGTCGATGAGTTGCATAATGCCATCTCCAATAACAAGCGTATCCGCTTCGACTATTTGAGGTGGAACCTTCAGAAGAAGATGGAACGCCGCAAGGATGCGCTCTATGAAGTTAGTCCATGGGCGCTTATGTGGGACGATGAAAATTATTATCTGATCGCCTATGATGCCGAAGAGGATAAGATCAAGCATTATCGTGTCGATAAGATGCGCAATATAGAGCTTATGAACGAGAAAAGGCAGGGCAGGGATCATTTTCGGGAGTTTGATATGGCGGCGTATGCCCGCAAAAACTTCGGAATGTTTGGTGGAGAAGAAGTCAGGGTAAAACTGGAATTTCAGAATGATATGGTTGGTGTACTGCTTGATTGTTTCGGAAAGGATATCATGATACATCCATCTGATAAAGATGGCTGGGCAGAGACAAGCGTGGATGTTGCATTGAGTGATCAGTTCCTCGGCTGGATATTCTCACTTGGTACCAAGGTGAGGATAGCAGGCCCGGAGGAAGTGGTGGAGAGGTTTCAACGGGAAATAAAGGCTTTAAGCGGCTTTTATAAGAATAACAAGTGAAAGGGGCAAGGCAAAAATGAGCGTAAAACAAATGGTGGAGCTGTTTGACGGCAATGTGGCGATCAAATTCTATCGCAAGTGGGAAGTAGTATTCTGCGGAGGAAAGGAAGAGTGCAATCCGGCAACATTCGACGAATATGCGGAGATCGCAGAGAAGGCAATCCTCTCTTATGGAGTGGAAATGGATGGGGATGTACCGACTCTTCGTATCGAGGTCGGAGAATAGTACAATAGAACTGAAGTTCGATGACTGAGGTATTCTTATCGGACAGCAAGATTTGTATAATGGGATCAGCATAGGGAAATACCCTGTGCCGATCCCTTTTTGATGAAATCGAGTGTAAATTTAGTTCGATTTCTTAAAGAAAATGTTTTACAGAAAAAGGCTGTTCTGGTATAATGATATTCGTGTAGTTGTATTGTTTTAGCGCAGGTTTTCTGCGGATGGAGGCTAACGAATGTCTATATCTTATAACAAGCTCTGGAAACTATTGATCGACAAAGGGACGAACAAGACAAAATTAAGGGATGCGACGCACATGAGCAGCAGCACCATGGCAAAACTGGGAAATAATCAGGCTGTTGCGCTTCCGGTATTAGAGAAGATCTGTGCTGAACTCGACTGCAATATAGGCGATATTATGGAGTTTACGGACTTGGAAACAGTAAAGAAAGAATTAGCAAAGTAGGTGGCAAAAATGGCAATGGAGCTTATTGATAATGTTCATAAGACCCTGCGGGACGATCTGAAGGATGTGATGCAGGCTGGAAGTAAGGTATCTGTTGCAGCTGCCAGCTTTTCGATATATGCCTTTCAGGAGCTGCGCAAGGAGTTGGAGAAGTGTGAGGAGTTCCGCTTTATCTTTACAGCGCCTACATTTACTACGGAAAAGGCACAGAAAGAAAAGCGTGAGTTCTATATTCCCCGGATGAGCCGTGAGAGTAATCTGTATGGTACGGAATTTGAGATAAAGCTGCGCAATGAAATGACACAAAAAGCGATTGCTAAAGAATGTGCTGCATGGATAAAGAAAAAGGCAAAATTCCGCTCAAATGTAACGAAAGAAAACATGATGGGCTTTATTCAGGTGGATGAGACAAGCTATGCACCTATCACGGAGTTTTCAACGGTGGATCTGGGCTGTGAGCGGGGAAATAATGCCTATTCCATGATACAGAAGATGGATGCGCCGTTTTCAAGAGAGTATCTGCACCTGTTTGAAGAACTATGGAAAGATCAGGACAGGCTTCAGGATGTTACGGATGTGGTGCTGGATAACATTTCTACGGCATACAATGAGAACTCGCCGGACTTTATCTATTTTGTGACGCTTTACAATATTTTTAATGAGTTTCTGGAGGACATTTCAGAGGATGTGCTTCCGAACGAGGCGACAGGCTTCAAAGAGAGCAAGATCTGGAATATGCTCTACAACTTCCAGCGGGATGCGGTTCTTGCAATCATAAACAAGCTGGAAAAGTACAACGGCTGTATTCTTGCGGATTCAGTCGGTCTTGGTAAGACTTTTACGGCACTTGCCGTTATGAAATATTATGAAAACCGGAACAGGTCTGTTCTGGTGTTATGCCCCAAAAAACTTGTAAATAACTGGAATACCTATAAGGATAACTATGTCAATAATCCGATAGCAGCTGACCGGATGAATTATGATGTTTTATTCCATACGGATTTAAGCCGCAAGCATGGCAATTCCAACGGGCTTGATCTGGACAGGCTGAACTGGGGCAATTATGACCTTGTGGTAATTGATGAATCCCATAATTTCCGTAATGGAGGTATGGTATCCGGCGAGGATGAGAGGGAAAATCGCTACCTGCAGCTCCTTAACAGGGTGATCCGTAAAGGCGTAAAAACAAAGGTTCTCATGCTCTCTGCAACTCCGGTAAATAACCGCTTTGTGGATCTGAAGAATCAGCTTGCCCTCGCCTATGAAGGAGAAAGCCAGATACTTGATGACAAGCTCGGAACCACAAAGAGCATCGAGGATATCTTTAAGCAGGCTCAGACGGCGTTTAATACATGGTGCAAGTGGGAACCGGAGGACAGGACAACAGCCAAGCTCCTTAAAATGCTTGACTTTGACTTCTTTGAGCTGCTGGATAGCGTAACCATCGCAAGATCAAGAAAACATATTCAAAAGTATTATGATACATCGGATATTGGCACATTTCCGAAGCGCAATATCCCTATATCGAAGAGCCCCGGACTTACTGATTTAAGTGATGCGATAAACTACAATGAGATATTTGATCAGATAAGCCAGCTGAACCTTTGCGTATATACTCCGTCGAAGTTCATACTCGCAAGCAAGATGGAAAAATACGAGGAGTTATACGGGAAGCGAGAGGGAAATAAGGGTATTACGCTATCCGGACGAGAAGATGGTATGCGTCACCTGATGTCCACTAACCTGATGAAGCGCATGGAAAGCTCTGTGTACGCTTTTAAGCTGACGCTTCAGAGGATAAAGGAGATTATTGAAGATACCATTGGAGATATAGAAAAGTATGAAAAGGGATTAAGCTCCGGTTCGCTTGAGGCAGAGGAGTTTATGGATGATGACTTTGACTTCGATGACCAGAATGGAGATGCCTTTACCATTGGGCGGAAGGTTAAGATAGACCTTGCAGATATGGATTATCCCTCTTGGAAGAAAGAGCTTGTCAAGGACAGGGATATCTTTGAACTGTTGATCCTTATGATTGCGGATATCACACCGGAGCATGACAGCAAGCTAAATGAATTAAAGGGTGTTATTGATGATAAGATAAACAATCCTATCAATGAGAATAATAAAAAGATTATCATTTTTACGGCATTTGCGGATACAGCGGAGTACCTCTTTGACAATATCAGCAACTATGTAAAAGAGAGGTATGGTCTGGATACTGCAATCGTAACCGGGTCGATAGACGGCAAGACCACAATCAAAGGACTGCGGACGGATCTGAATACTGTTTTGACCTGTTTTTCTCCGGTATCTAAGGGAAAAGACCTGTTAATGCCGGGAGAAAAGGCTGAAATAGATGTGCTGATCGCAACAGACTGTATATCGGAAGGTCAGAACCTACAGGACTGTGATTATCTGATCAATTATGATATTCATTGGAATCCGGTTCGTATCATACAGAGATTTGGGCGAATAGACCGTATTGGCAGCAAGAATGCCGTGATTCAGCTCGTCAACTTCTGGCCTAATATAACATTGGATGAATATATCAATCTGAAAGCCAGAGTTGAAACGAGGATGAAGATCGTGGATATGACGGCTACGGGCGATGATAATGTGTTAAGCCCCGAAGAGAAGGGAGACCTTGAATATCGTAAAGCTCAGCTGCAGAAGCTGAAAGAAGAGGTAGTAGATATCGAGGAAATGTCTTCCGGTATCTCTATCATGGATCTTGGGCTTAATGAGTTCAGACTTGATCTTTTGGAGTATATCAAGGAGCATCCGGAGGTTGAGAGAGCACCTCATGGAATGAATGCTGTGGTGGAAGCTACGACTGACTGCCCCAAAGGTGTGATCTATGTGCTCCGCAATATCAGAAACGAAGTGAATATCAATAGCCAGAACAGACTGCATCCGTTCTATATGGTTTATCTTTCGGAGGATGGAGAAGTTGTGATAGATCATCTGTCACCAAAGGAGATGCTGGATTCTTTCCGTTATCTTTGCAAAGGAAAGAGAGAGCCGGACAGACAACTGTGTGCCGCATTCAATCAGGAGACGGATGATGGAAGGAAGATGAATAAATACTCCGGATTGTTGGGAGATGCTATCGCTTCGATCATTAACAGGAAAGACGAAAGCGATATGGATAGTTTTCTAAGCGGTAAGCAGATGAGTTTTCTTTCAGAAACAATAGGAGGTCTTGATGATTTTGAATTGATCAGCTTTTTAGTGGTCAGATAGGAGGCGCTTATGTTCGGATTGCCCGTATCAACCGAAATAAGAAAGCCGGTTCCCAAAACCGTGATATATGAGAAATTTGCAGCGGAACTGTCAGGGAACCGAAAGAAAAACTTTGAAAACGATGTAAGCCGGATACTTGTGGTAAATGAGATATCCAGCGTATCCGTGAATATCTGTGAGGGTGAAGAGGTTAAATCCATATTTGCGGTTCTTGTGGAATTAAAGAACCGGGACTATGACGAGCGGAATATCACGCTGATCGCAAAGCTATTCGGGCAAAAATTACTGCTGATCCTGCACTATGGGGAAGAATATCAGCTTGGTATCTACCAGACGAAGATACTTCATTCGGAATGGCTTGCGGAGCAGGATAAGGTACTACGGCTGGAAGGGCTTGATCTTGACGGAGTGTGGAAGAGCCTTGTTAGTCAGGTGTCTGGGATTATACCGAAGGGTGAGCATACGCTGGATGAACAGATAGCGATAGAAGCCGAAAAGGAAAAGTTGAATAAAGAGATCCTGAGACTGGAAGCGCAGACAAGGCGGGAACCACAGTCAAAGAAAAAATATGAGTTACATGAAAGAGTATTAGCATACAAGAAGAAATTGGAGGAGATGTGATGGAGAAGTTAAAGATGCAGACGGCAAATATGGCAGATGAGAATTTTCGGAAGCTGGCAGCTTTATTTCCGAACGCTGTGACAGAAACTATGGGTGAAGATGGCGAGGTGGTTCGTGCCATTGACGCAGATGTGCTCCGTCAGGAGATATCCGCTCAAGTGATTGAAGGGAAAGAAGAGAGATATCAATTCACTTGGCCGGATAAACGAAGAGCGATTGTTTTGTCGAATGCTTCTATAAGCGATACACTCCGTCCAATTAAGGATAAAAGTATATTTTATGATAGTACGGAGAATGTATATATAGAGGGTGACAATCTTGATGCCTTGAAGCTTTTGCAAGAGACATACTTGGGAAAAATCAAGGTTATTTACATAGATCCGCCATACAATACGGGGCATGACTTTGTTTATAATGATAGTTTTATAACCGATGAAGCGGAGTTCTATGTTTCAAGCAATCAGATTGACGAGCAAGGGAATAGATTAGTGCAGAATGCTGATGGGAATGGGCGTTTTCATACAGATTGGCTTAATATGATGTATTCACGCCTTAAACTTGCAAAAAATCTTATGACTGATGATGGTGTTATTTTTATCAGCATAGATGATAATGAACAAGTCAACTTGTCAAAGATTTGCGATGAAATATTTGGCGCAGATAATTGTCTTGGACCAATAATACAAAATAAAATGAATGCAAAAAATGATACAGTTGACATACAAAAGAATCATGAATTTATTTTGGCATATAGGAAGGAAAAGCGGGTTGATGGCACAAGAATACTTCCTACATTAGTTAATAAAAAAGTGAAAAGTAGGGATCTGTTTGAAGAAAATGGAGAGTTTTATTATATAAATGATGCAATAACAACCAGAGGTGAGGGAGGAACGCTTAAAGCTCGTCCTAATCTGGGGTATTCGGTTTATTATAATCCAGATACTAAAGAGAAGATAGGCGTCGCAGATTATGACATTGACTTGGCGAAAACATCAAATGATGAGAATGAGGTATATAGCACAGACAAAGAATTGATTAGAAAGGGGTTTGTTGTTATCAGACCACCTAAAGTTAGAGGGCGTCTTGGATGCTGGACTTGGGCTTTAGAAAAATTCAATTCAGAAGTGAGAAATATAGTAATAACAGGAAAAGAGGGAAATTATGCAGTAAAAAAACGGACATTTGTGAATGCAGATTCTGTTACATGGAGAGATGGCAAACCACAATATGATTCTGTTGAAAATAGTAATTCGAGGAGTATTCTTGACTATTCAACGAATGATGGAACAAACACATTGACAGAGACCTTGGGTACATCTGGTGTTTTTAATAATCCTAAGAATCTGCAAATGTTGAAATATTTAATTGGATTAGTAGAAGATAAGGAGTGTATTGTTTTGGACTTCTTTTCGGGGTCTGGCACAACGGCACACGCAGTATTAGATCTAAACGCTGAAGATGCAGGGCATAGAAAATTTATTTTAGTTCAATTACCTGAGCAGATTGAAGAAGATACAGATGCGTACAGGATGGGATATAGAACTATCTGTGATATAGGAAGGGAACGGATAATAAAGGTAGGAGAGGAATTATCAGATCGTAATATTGATGTTGGATTTAGAACATTTACGATTGAGTCATCCAATATGAAGGATGTCTATTATAACCCGGCAGAAACCCAGCAGAATTTCCTTGATGTATTTGCGGATAATATCAAGCCTGATCGTACACCGGAGGATCTTCTGTTCCAAGTAATGCTTGATCTTGGTGTTATGCTCTCCAGTAAGATCGAGGAGACGGAAATAGGCGGTAAAAAGGTCTTTAATGTGGCAGATGGCTTCCTGATAGCCTGCTTTGATAAAGATGTGACGGATGAAACAGTAAAGGCTATCGCACAAAAGAAGCCATATTATGCCGTATTCCGTGACAGCAGCATGGCAAATGACAGCGTAGCCACTAATTTTGACCAGATTTTTGAGTCATATAGCCCGGATACAGTCAGGAAGGTGCTGTAATTCCTCAAACACTTTTGAGGAATCAGACAAAGGAGCATGAAAGATGAAATTTAATTTTAAGATACAACAATATCAGACGGATGCTGTTGACAGTATCGTTAAGGTGTTTGCCGGACAGCCGTATCAGGAGCTTGGAAGCTATCGCCGTGATATTGGGAATATAAAGGAAGTGCAGACATTTTCGCAGATGTCCATATTTACGGATGACGGAGAGCAGACGGAGCTGCGTTTTACAGATGATTTTGACGAGAGTGGCTTCCGGAATGAGAGCGTCCTTTTATCTGCTGACAATCTGCTCAAAAATATCCGGGATGTGCAGCAGGAAAACAATGTGAAGCTCTCGGATTCTATCGTAGATACCCTTGGACGCTGCTCCCTTGATGTGGAAATGGAGACCGGAACCGGAAAAACCTATGTGTATATCAAGACCATGTATGAGCTGAACAAGCGTTACGGATGGTCAAAGTTTATCGTAGTGGTTCCGTCCATAGCGATCCGTGAGGGTGTGAAAAAATCCTTTGAGATCACACAGGATCATTTTATGGAGCAGTACGGGAAAAAGGTACGCTTCTTTGTGTATAACAGCAGTAATCTGAATCAGCTGGATTCTTTTTCCAGCAATTCGGGTATCAATGTAATGATCATCAATATGCAGGCTTTTAATACCTCCATGAAAGAGGGAGGAAAGAATAAGGAAGCCCGTATCATATATGACAAGAGAGATGAGTTTGGAAGCCGCAGACCGATTGATGTTATCAAGGCGAATAATCCGATCATCATACTGGACGAGCCGCAGAAGATGGGCGGGGATGCCACACAAAAGGCACTCAAGAACTTCAATCCGTTATTTTGTCTTAATTTTTCGGCTACCCATAAGCAGCATCACAATCTTATCTATGCGCTGGATGCCGTGGATGCCTATAATCAGCGACTTGTGAAGAAAATAGAGGTCAAAGGCTTTCAGGTCAAGAACTTCCGGGGAACGGATAAATACCTTTATCTGGAGGAGATCATCATATCCCCGAAGCACCCACCAAAGGCAAAGATTGAGATGGAGATATCCTATAACAAGTCCATCAACAGAGAGACCCGTATCGTCGGGGTGGATGATAATCTGTATGAAATCTCCAATATGGAGCAGTATAAGGGATTCCGTATTTCAGAGATTGACCCGATAGCAGCTACCGTTACCTTTGTGAACGGTGAAGTGATCTATCGTGGCGATGTGGTAGGTGATGTGTCTGAACAGGATATGCGCCGTATCCAGATTCGGGAAACGATCAAGTCTCACCTTGCCAAAGAGGAAGAACTGTTTGCGAAAGGGATTAAGACGCTCTCGCTGTTCTTCATAGATGAGGTGGCAAAGTACAGACAATATGATGAGGATGGTCAGGAGATCCTCGGAGAATATGGAAAGATATTTGAGCAGGAATACCTTGATATCGTAAATGAATACATAACAATCTTTGATACGCCGTATCAGCGTTATCTGAAGGGGATAGAAGCGGCAGACACGCACAAGGGGTATTTCAGCATAGATAAGAAAGGTCATGCGGTGGACAGTACCGTAAAGAAAGGAACTGATTATTCGGATGATATCTCTGCTTATGATCTGATATTGAAGAACAAGGAACGATTGCTCAGTTTTGGGGAGCCGGTGCGTTTTATCTTCTCGCATTCCGCATTGCGTGAGGGTTGGGATAACCCTAATGTGTTTCAGATATGCACCTTAAAGAGAAGTGACAGCACGGTTATGAAACGGCAGGAAGTAGGAAGAGGTTTGCGCCTGTGTGTTAATCAGGACGGATTCCGCATGGATGAGCAGAGCCTTGGCAAGTCATTGGTACATAAGATCAATAAGCTGACGGTCATTGCGAGTGAAAGCTATAAGGACTTTGTATCTGACCTTCAGAGGCAGATCAAGACCGATCTGTATGAGAGACCGCTGAAAGCATCAAGGGATTATTTTGTCGGAAAAACGGTCATTACTGTGGAGGGGCAGAAAGAAACCATTTCGGATGCACAGGCTACGGCTATTTATCAATATCTGATAAAGAATGAGTATATTGACGAAGATGAACGGGTTACAGAACAGTACCGTGTGGATCTGGAGAATAACAATCTGGCTCAGATGAGCGACAGGCTTGCCGCTTATGCAGACGGCATTCATAAGCTGATCCAGAGCGTATTTGACGAGAAGATATTTAATGAGATGATCGCCAACGGTAACGAGACCACGGTGCCGAATAATGAACTGAACGATAACTTTTTCAAGAAAGAGTTTCAGACACTATGGGGGTATATCAACCATAAGTATGCTTATACGGTATCCTTTGAAAGTCAGGAGCTGATCAGGAAAGCGATAGATGCGATTGATGCGGAGCTTTATGTTTCCATGCTGCAATATACTGTGTCAAGTTCTGAGCAGAAGGACGATCTGTCGGCGGAAGAAATAAAGAGCGGAGCTTCTTTTAAGGGAGTAAAATCAAACACACAGGTGTTGCGGCATTTTGAGACCAGCCAGATAAAGTATGACCTGGTCGGAAAAATAGCGCAGGGAACTGTGCTTACCAGAAAAACGGTAGCAGCCATATTAAAAGGTATCAGTCCGCATAAGTTCTCTATGTATAAGCATAACCCGGAGGAATTTATCTCCAAGGTAATACGGCTTATCAAAGAGCAAAAAGCAACCATGATCGTGGAGCATATTTCCTATGATCAGCTGGAAAGCACTTATGACAGTACGATATTCACAGCAGAGAAGCACACTTCACTCGATAAGGCGATCCGTGCGGAGAAGCATATACAGGACTATGTGTTTACGGATGGAATGGCTGAGAAGAGTAATGAAAAGAAATTCACGGAGGAACTGGAGGGAGCAAATGAGGTATGTGTGTATGCCAAGCTGCCTAAAGGCTTCTCCATACCGACACCTGTGGGGAATTACAGTCCCGACTGGGCGATAGCTTTCTATGAGGGAACGGTAAAGCATATCTTCTTTATTGCAGAGACAAAGGGCACCATGGAGAGCCTGCAGCTGCGTCCGATAGAGAAGGCAAAGATATCCTGTGCAAGGAAGCTCTTTAATGAGATTTCTACGGATAATGTGGTTTACCATGATGTGGACAGCTATCAAAGCCTGCTCAATATCATGCCGTCAATAGAGAAAAAGACCGCCGTAGGAGGTACAGCAAATGTTTAATCAGGAAATATTCAATGAATGCCTTGCAGAGTATAAAAAAGACTTTCAGCAGCGTTTTGGTGATGAAAAGTACAAATGGGAAGCGGTGAAGTGGTTTCAGGAGCATTGGGATATCAATGCTGAAAACTTCTATGAGATGTTCACGGCTGCTACGGAGAAAACTTATAATCTGCTTGCATCCATGAATAATTTTCCAAGGGGCATGATACAGGTATTCTCAGAACAGGAGCCGGAAACGGTAAGAGCCATGTTCCTTAATCTGTATGATGAGAGCAAGGATGTAGCAGAGAGAGTGGTGAAGTTCCAATCTGATGCACAGGAGCTTTGTGAGAGACTTGCACCGGGCAAGCAGCACTTTCAAAGACCCATGGCAATTTCTGTGTATCTTTGGCTGCGTTATCCCGATAAATATGCCATATACAAGTATATGGCACTGCGCAGAGCCACTATGTATCTGAAGAATGATTTTGTACCAAAGAAAAGCACGCCGATAGACAGTATCCGGGGAAATATCACATTTACCAATGAGATCCGGGATATCATCTGCAAGGATGAGGAGCTGGTCAAGGCATTCCAAGAGGCGAGGAATGAGGATTCTTATCCGGATGAAAATCTGATAACTCTCTCTAATGATATAGAAATGTATATTTCTGTAAAATATGCGGAGCCGGATAAGGGTGAGAAATCGGATGAAGGCGGCGATGCGCAGGACGAACAGAAGATAGTGGCGGAAGACGCCGATGTAGTGGATATTAACAGCCTGCACTCCAACAATGCTTATAACAGATGGCTTAATGCGATTGTTGTTGCGCTCAGGGAACTGGGAGGAATGGCAAAACGCAAGGATGTTCACAGTAAAATTGCGGAGCTTTATGCGCTAAGTGAAGAAGAGCTGTCCGTAACGCATAAATCCGGCACGCCTAAAATCTATAATGATATCGACTGGGCGAGGAATTATCTGTCTTATGAGGGAATCATTGAAAAAGACAGTCCGAGCGGTGTGTGGGAACTATCTGCCCTTGGTCAGAAGATCGTGATATCGGATGATCTTGCAGGAAAGATAATTGCAAAATGGAACCGGATCAATTTAGCCAAGCGGGAAAATAAAGCGATACCTGTAATAGACCTTGAGCCGTTATATGAATATATCACGGTTAAAGAAGTAAGGCTGCCGGTATATACCAAGGATAATTTCCTTGGAGAAGTGTATATGGCACCGGAAAACTACGATACGCTCCGGGCGTTACTGCTGAAAAAGAAAAATCTTATCTTACAAGGCGCTCCCGGTGTCGGAAAAACCTTTGCGGCAAAGCGTCTTGCTTATTCGATCATGGGATGTGAGGACGAGAGCCGGATCGAGTTTATCCAGTTCCATCAGAACTATTCCTATGAGGACTTCATTATGGGATATAAGCCGTCAGGTGATACTTTTGAACTGGAGCCGGGGGTGTTCTATGATTTTTGCCGTAAAGCAGCGGAAGATAAAGACCGTCAGTATTTCTTTATTATTGATGAGATCAACAGGGGCAATATGAGCAAGATTTTTGGAGAGTTGCTGATGTTAATTGAGGCTGATTACCGTGGGAAAGAGGCAAAACTGGCATACAACAAAAAGCCTTTCTCAGTTCCGAATAATCTGTATCTGATCGGAATGATGAATACGGCGGATAGAAGTCTTGCGATGATAGATTATGCTCTGCGGAGGAGATTCAGCTTCTACACAATGGAACCGGGATTCAGCTCCAAGGGCTTCCAAAGCTATATGAAAGCTTTTGAGAACGATACATTTGATACTTTGATTGACCGTATTCGTGATCTGAACATGGAGATTACCAAAGATAGCGCACTTGGAAGCGGATTCTGCATAGGACACAGTTATTTCTGCGGCCAGACAGAGATTAGCGATGAATGGATGCAGTCCGTAGTGGAATATGACATCATACCCATGCTGCAGGAATACTGGTTTGACGATGATGCCAAGCTTCAGAAGTGGCAGAATATATTAAGGGGTGTATTTAACGACTGATGATCAACGACAAGGGCATTTTAATTAAAAATATATATTATATGCTCACCTATGCCTTTCAGGTGCTCCGGCAGACGAACTATGAAGAGATAGAGGTGGAGGATTTTGATAACATACATGATATGTTTGCCGCTATCTTGGGAAAGGGGATCGGACGGCAGCTAAAACAGGGCTTATATCGTGAATATGTGACAAAGGATGAGGATCTGAGCGTTAAGCGTGGAAAGATTCTCATTGCCGGAACAGTCAGGAATCGTATTCAGCACAAGCAAATGCTGGATTGCGAGTATGACGAACTTTCGGAGAATAATATTTTCAATCAGATAATTAAAACTACGGCGTTAGTGCTGATACGACAGCCAAATGTAAAGTTGGAACGAAAAAATATCCTGAAAAAAGAAATGCTCCTGTTTGAAAAGGTGGAATACATAGAACCGTCTGAAATACGGTGGGACAGCCTGCGTTTTCAGAAGAATAACCAAGAGTACCGGATGTTGCTCAATATCTGTGATCTGGTGCTGGAGGGACTGCTGCTATCCACAGAGGCGGGGAATGTGAAGATGGCTACTTTCCTTGATGAGCAGAGGATGTGCAGGCTGTATGAGAAGTTCATCTTGGAGTATTACAGATATCACCATCCGGAGTACAATCCGAATCCTGACAGGATAGACTGGGATACGGACAGGGACAAGCTGGATCTGCTACCTGTCATGCAGACAGATATCACGCTGAAGAAGGACGGTAGAACGCTGATCATAGATGCCAAATACTATGCGCATAACCTTCAGATGCAGTATGACACGCAGACGATCCATTCCGGTAATCTGTATCAGATTTTTACCTATGTGAAAAATCTTGATAAGAATAATACGGGTAATGTAGCCGGGATGCTGTTATATGCAAGGACACAGGATCAGATACAACCGAACAACTCATACCGGATGGGTGTAAATCGGATCAGCGTACAGACCTTGGATCTGAATCTGCCATTTACGGCGATTGCAGATCAGCTGGAGAGGATTACGGAAGATTATTTCGTAAAGAATGATGATCGTAAAAAAGTTGTTGGAGGATAAAAAATGGCGGAGATAGTAAGCGTAGATCAGTTGCTAAAGATGAAATTAAATATACCGCCATACCAGAGACCTTATAAATGGTCGATCCACAATGTGGAGGAATTATTGGGGGATATATCGAATGCCATAGCAGATGCGGATAAGTACAGAACCGGATTCAAGTACAGGATAGGAACCATAATTCTGCACAAGGAGGGGAATGTCCTTAACATAGTTGATGGTCAGCAGAGAATTATATCGCTGGCATTGTTGTGTCTTTATCTGGATAAGAAATATCAGTGCAGCATATTCAAAACCAATTTCACGAATAAGGTCAGCCAAAGCAATATTCATGCAAATTACGGCTTTATAAGGGAATGGTTTTCTTTGAATACGCTGGACAAGGAAAAGTATGTTTATGCCATAGAAAATATACTTGAAGTGGTAGTAATAGAGGTGAATGAGATAGCAGAGGCATTTCAGCTCTTTGATTCGCAAAATACCAGAGGCAAGGCGTTAGACCCGCATGATCTTTTGAAAGCATATCATTTGCGTGAAATGAGGGATTATCCCTATGAGATGGAACACGCCGTTACCAAATGGGAAGCAAAGGAAACTAAAAAAATCCGTGACCTTTTTGACCTTTATCTGTATCCGATATGGAACTGGTCCCGTGGGAATAAGAGCAAAACATTTACGGCAAAGGAGATTGATACTTATAAGGGGATCGTAGAACGCTCGACCTATTCCTATGCTAAGCGTGCCGGTAAAGCTATGCCGTATTTTCAGATAACTGAGCCGTTTATTGCAGGCAATGATTTTTTTGAAATGGTAGAGCATTATCTTGATCTGCTGGAAGATGTTGAAACTGAGTTTGCCCGGAATGAACACTTCAAAAAGATATATTCGATATGTAACAGGGAGAAGGATTCGGTAGGGTTTAGATATGCAAAAAACCTGTTTTATTGTTCGGTACTCATGTATTATGACAAGTTCCATAACTTTGACCGTATGGCAGTAAAAAAACTTTTCACATGGGCTTTTATGATAAGAGTTGATATGGAGAATCTTGGATTTGACAGCATCAATAAATATGCCATTGGAGAGGATAATGGAAGATACACAAATGTAGAATCCATTTTTTCAAAGATCGCTGTGGCAAGGATGCATACAGAGATATCAAATCTTCAGATTAAGGTTCGCAGAGATTCCGATAGTCCGGCACACGAAAAATGGGACTGGCTATATGATGAATTAAAGGCACTTAATGGATATGCGGAGGATTGAAATGGGTAAGGCGGTAGATGAGTTCAGGATAATAGAGAATGATGAAAATATCTTTGATCTGGATGGGGAGTATGTGATCCCGCTTTATCAAAGGGCTTTTGCGTGGGAAGAAAAACAGCTGTTTCAGCTGGTTGAAGATCTTAATGATATACCGGCTGGCGGCAGATACTATATTGGTTCGCTTGTGGTTTCCAAGAGCGACAACAAATATGAAGTTGTAGATGGTCAGCAAAGATTAACCTCGCTTTTCCTTTTGTTAAGCTGTCTTGGAGAAGAATTAAAGTGTACCTTGTCTTTTGCGTGTCGTGACAAGTCAAATTATACACTTAAAAAAATCCATGAGCTGATTGATGAAGGCAAGGGTAATTATGATATAGAGCGGATTGAAACAGGGATTCATCAAGGTATCAGGATTTTGATGCAGAAAATAAAAGAAGATGGGATAGATGAATCAGAACTGTTAGAGAAGCTCAGACATGTAATCATATACAGGATAGAAGTGCCGGAACATACAGACTTGAACAGGTATTTTGAGATTATGAATACCCGTGGAGAGCAGTTAGAACAGCATGATATATTGAAGGCGAAGCTGATGAGTTATATAAAGAGCGATAAGGATAAGCTCGTCTTTGCAAAAATATGGGAAGCCTGCAGCGATATGACAGGATATGTTCAGATGCACTTTGATAAAAACTCAAGAGAGTGGATTTTTGGCTATGAGTGGGGAGGGCTTCCTTCTGATAAATGGAGCGATTACAAGGAACTTGCTAATAACGCAAGCGAGGAAGGGAACGAGTTTCGGATTATAGATATTATAGATCAGGATTTTGAGGTTCATTATTCTGATGTTGTTGATGATGGGAATAACAGGGTACGATTTGAAAGCATCATAGAATTTCCTTACTTTCTCTTGCATTCGATCCGGGTGTTTGTTGATGTTCAAGGAATATCAAATAAGCATGACGATGCGCTTTTGAATGAATTGCTTGACGATAAAAAGCTACTTAGTAATTTTGCGGATGTAGTAAAAGATGGAATCTGGCGTGGGAAATATATAAATGATGAGCAGAATCGGGAGCAATTTTCTAAACGCTTTATCATGGCTCTTTTGAGATACAGGCAGCTATTGCGCAGAAGAGCGCAAAGACTGAGACAGCTTCTGACAAGAAGTGCATAGTTGACGACGATACCAAGCAGAAGCTTAAGGAAGCAGCAGACAAGGCACAGGCTCTGGCAAAGGATTTGGCTGAGACATCCGCTGATGTTGCAAAGGCAGGGCTTGCAGGACTTAAGGCAGGCATAGAGGAAGCAAAGAAGGCATACTCCGAGGCCAGAACTAAGTAAAGCAGACGCAATTAAAGACAGTAATTTGGCACAGGAGCCCGGTATCGGACTCCTGTGTTTTGTTAAGAAAAAAATATTTTACAGAAATCCTATTGAAATACTATGAAAAAATTATTGACAAGATTTATTCCTTGGTGTAATATCTCAACTTCGGAAGCAAAAGTAGCTCAATCCCAGTAATGGCAAGGAATTGAGCATTTTCTTCTGTATGGCGTTTTTTATTATCTTAGGAATCGGATGAAATTTTTTCAGCGCCTCCTCGTAGCCGCCATGTACATAGCTTAAACCGGCTTTTTCAATAGTGCAGAAGTCTTTGTATTTCCTGACGTGTTCGGTATTTATTATTAAGTTCCATATTAAATTCTTTCCCACAATCTTCTAAAATTTCTTCGGGTGGGCTATAAGGTCTTTTGCTCTTGCTATCATTGCTTCCCTGTCGGCTTTTTGTTTTTTTGGCATATTTTGCAGAGTAATAGACCATCTGTTTCTGATCGGTCTTTACGGTTCTTTTGGCAGTTTTTTTTCTTCCAGGCTTTGTTACATTAACATGGAGTTCTTTGGGAAAGATCCTAGATTTATGTTTAAATGTTATTTCATTTCCATCGTCGTCTTTTATCTTATCTACGAGATATCCCTTTTCTTCAAGCACCCATTTCTTGAACTCGGCATCTGCTCTGCGTATTGACTGACCGTATACATATCCGTCACGATCGTTTTTATCGCCCTTGTTGTCGCCGTTTATCCAGTAGATGTTGTCCGAGGTGTTCAATCCCCTGTCTGCCACAAATATGATCCGGCTGTCAGTATAGGTTTCTTTGATCTATTATACCACAACACCATATATAGCGCTATATAAAATATACAAAATATTGACAAAAAAATATCCGCTTACCACAAGGGTTTGCGGATGATATATGCTAAACTAAACTTCGGAACTCAGGGTGACATGTAGTCTATGACGATGAGTTATGTTAACGATTTTCGTTGAAGTCTTGGGAGATTTGTGGTAGTATGTATCTTGTATTAGTATGCAAAGAAATAACACAAATCGCATTTGCGGAGGCTGCTATGAACATCGTAAACAAAGAGCCAATACTTGAAGGCTGGTCTAGCGATAAAAAATACTGTATTACAGATGAGAAAGGTACACGATTCCTCTTACGCATTTCTGACATCAAACAGTATGATACAAAGCAATCTGAATTCGTGATGATGCAACGCGTTGCCGCTCTTGGAATACCTATGTGTTTACCAATCGAATTTGGCATCTGCGAGGAGGGTGTTTACTCCATTCAAAGCTGGATTGACGGAGAGAGTGCTGAAGATCTGATTCTTTGTATTATTGATTTCAATCGTAATGATTATGGAGATCCTTGGGAGGAATTCAATAGAATTGTCTGGTGTGCCCAGAAATCTCCTCACTTTGCTTCTGGCATGGTGAATGGTTATTTTGATAATGAAATTCCAAGAGATTTCTGGAAACTACTTGCTTTGTATATTTCGAGTAATGCACTTTCGTCGGTCTATTGGGATATTCCTTTCGGAGAATCTGAAGTGGAAACGATGATAAATCAGGCAGAAGAAGTGGTGACATGGTATGATGAGATGACTAATCCCATACCGACATGGTATATTTATGCAAAAACATAGATCAATTAAAGCAATTCAAGTTTGTATAAGGTGCAAATGCATTTATTCTGCGGAAAGGAGGCTTGCAAATGGATTTTAAGGTAGGAGTTGGGAAATCGGATTTTGCGGCACTCAGGGAATCAGGCAATTACTATGTTGATAAGACGGAACTTATTTATGAGCTTGTTAACGATACTGACAATGAGGTAACGCTCTTTACCAGACCACGCAGGTTTGGCAAAACACTCATGATGAGTATGATGGAGAATTTCTTCAGCATACGTAAAGATAGCGAGAGTATATTTAAAGGGCTTGCCATAACGGAACATGAAGATTTTTGCAAGGAATGGATGAATCAGTGTCCGGTGCTGTTTGTTTCGTTTAAGGATGTTGAGGCTGAAACTTTTGATAGTGCATATAAAATGTTGATGATGAAGTTGGCAGATGTATGTAAAAGCCTGACATCTGTATTTGATGGAAGAGAAACTGATAAGGATGACAAATGGATTTTTGAAAAACTTAAGTCCAGAAGTGCAGGAGAGGAGGAAGTTAAAAGTTCAATAAAAACCATTATGCGCATGATGAATGCCATTTATGGAAAAAAAGTCATTCTCTTGATTGACGAGTACGATGTTCCCCTTGCAAAGGCGAGTGAAAAGGATACATCAAAGAATGGATACTATTCCAAGATGCTTGATGTCATCAAGGGGATTATGAGTACTGCCCTTAAGGATAATGAGTTCCTTCAATTTGCTGTGATTACGGGATGCCTTCGCATCGCAAAGGAGAGTATATTTACAGGCACCAATAATTTTGCCTCATATTCCGTGCTGGACAAAAGCTTTTCTCAATATTTTGGTTTTACTAATGAGGAGATTGACCGTATACTTGTGGCGGCGGACAGAAAAGAGAGAAAAGGCACTATACAGGAATGGTACGACGGATATGTGTTTGGAAACTCTTATGTATATTGTCCTTGGGATGTTATTAATTTCCTATCCGAACTACGGAAATATCCTGATGCCAGACCCAAGAATTATTGGAAAAATACAAGTCATAACGGTATCCTGCTAACTTTCGTAAAGAGGACAGACTTTAAGGTTAAGGGCAAATTTGAAATATTGATGAACAGTGGAACAATCATGCAGACGATCACGGATGAGCTAACCTATGATACTCTGCATTCATCGGAGGATAATCTGTGGAGCGTCCTGCTTATGACAGGTTATATCACTAAGGCAGATGCTGAGGAAGACGGAGAAACGGTGAGCCTTAAAATCCCTAACAGGGAGATAGCGTCTATCTTTGAGGATACGGTTGTTAAGCTGTTCAAAGAAACGATAGATACCAATATGCAGAAAAGCATGATGGAGGCATTTTGGAATGAGGATGCAGAGGAAGCTGGGCGGATTGTTTCAGAGCTTCTCTGGAGAACAATCAGCTATAATGACTATCATGAGGATTATTATCATGCTTTTCTTGCCGGAGCATTTGTCGGAATAGGCTATGAAGTGGAGTCCAATAAGGAAAAAGGACTTGGAAGACCGGATATTCTGCTAAAGGATGAGGATAATCGTAGAGCCATTATCATTGAGGCAAAGAAGTCTGATAAGGAAGCAGACCTTGACAAAGATTGTGACGAAGCGATCGACCAGATCATTACAGAAAAATATGCAGAAGGGCTTTATGGTTATGAGCAGATACTTTGCTATGGAGTAGCGTTCTTCCAGAAACAGGCGAGGGTGAAGCTGCTAATCAGGAAATAGAGTTTCTGAGTGCGACAAATCTAAAATTTGATGGGAGAGAAAAGAGATATGGCAGTTTCGACAATAACGGCTACTTTTCAGTACGATATAGAAACAGTGTGGAAGACGGTGACCTCACTTGAAAACTTCTCGTGGCGTAGCGATTTAAGTAAAATTGAAATCCTGAATGATAAACAGTTTGTCGAATACACGAATCATTGAGATCAAACCCAAGAGATTTTGTATAGCGGAGATATTTGATTACTCTTCTGAAACTCCGACTATAGATGAGAAAACGATTGAGAATGCCAATAGGATCATTCCGCCTATAAATATCAATGCTTACATTCTCTTTGATTGTAAATGTACGGGCGGTGACTGGCGTATCATCGGACATCAGGAAGATTATTTTGCACCAGACTATGATGAACTGTTTATAGGCTGGGGATTAGAAGGTGACTGGAAAAAGGAAGACATGCATGGAAACATGACCAAGGCTTCGAAAGAGGAATATGATAAATGCTTTCCACACATTTCGATAACTGATTTTACAGTCAAAGAACTACTGAAAGACTTCTATGGAGAAAAACAGGTGCGTAAGACTGTTGATGATATCCGGAAAACTATAGGAGTCGTGAAATACGACCTGAAAGAATATCTGGAAGTAGTGGATGAAGTTCCTGACTTCGATGTTAATGCCCTTGATAAATACAAGCGTAATCTCTTACAGCTTGCAATCTCAGAAAAGAAATGGGATGTCGCTAAAGACCTGATCAAGCGAGGCAGTGCTGAATGCTGGCGGTGATCCGAATATTCAGAATAAAGACGAAATGACTCCCTTATATATTATTGCCGGACGCAACTGGAATAAAAATTCGGAAGTCCGTTATCAGATTTTGAAGTTATTGATGGAATATGGGGGAGATAAAACATTGCCCTGCACGAAGCATGGGGTATCGTCTGAAAAAGCGGTGGAAATCACGGGGGATCTGAAAGCAATTGGTCTGCTGAATAAATATGTACCGATTCGTCCGGTTGATGAAAGTGCAGATTTGGAGACACGATATCAGCCGATCATAGATGAAATTAAAATTATGCTAAGTGAAAAGGATATAACTGACGAGGTAATCTGGAAGAAGATTTCGGAGATACCGGAAATCATAAAGATTAAGGACGAACGCACTTCCAATAGACTTTTTCTGCTGACAATCCCGAGCGGGCGGCTGGAATTGGCGAAGGATCTGGCAGCGAACGGTGCCGATGTTGATGAGGAGTCGACGCTTCCTTTCTATAACGGAAACGCATTGAACGGAGCGACCACAACGGAGATGGCGGACTGGCTGCTTTCTCTGGGCTTAAAGGTGGAGAAGAACCTTGTACGGGAACAGGAGAAACGTACAACTCCTTATCACAATCCGGCAATCAATGCTGCGATTCGTAACGATGCCGAAATGATGCGCTACTGGCTGACCAAAGAAAAGAGTTGTTTGCCGAAGAACATGATTATCTGGAAGAATTGTTTGAAAAAACTATCAGCGTGGCGGCAAAAGCAAATCAATCTACGCTGTTGGAATTCATTATTCGGGATGACGAACTGTATCCGAATCTGAAGAAAGATTATAGCAATGGGATCGGGTGGAATCCTAAAGTATCTGCGAAACTTCGTAAGCAAGCACTTAAACTGATTGAAGCCGAAGAACTGAAACCGCAGGTAAAGGAATTGTCCAAAATCTTAACGCAATGCGCAAAAGAGGCATAATAGCGCAGAAATAGGATTGCTTTATCGCAATATAAAACAATAGCAATCTTAAAGGGATTGGAACAAAATCTGATCCTTTTTTCTTGCCCATATTTAGAGCGTATTTCAGCCATTTCTACAAGAAAAAGTACACGATACTATTGACAATTAGCATCAGGGGTTTGCGGATGATATATGCTAAACTAAACTTCGGAACTCAGGAGGCAGGCATAGAGGAAGCAAAGAAGGCATACTCCGAGGCCAGAACTAAGTAAAGCAGACGCAATTAAAGACAGTGATTTGGCACAGGAGCCCGGTATCGGACTCCTGTGTTTTGTTAAGAGAAAAAATATTTTACAGAAATCCTATTGAAATACTATGAAAAAATTATTGACAAGATTTATAGAGGCATATGAGCATGAGAGCCTTCCCATATACGGACTTCAATGGCATCCAGAGAGGATACAGTGGACGGCTTAAGGGTTTTTGAATTTTTTGCGAAAACGATTTAGGATACAACAAGAAATGCAATGTGATAACAATATATGCAATTCTTTTTGACAAAAATATAGGGTACAATAGGCTTGTAAATTTATAAATGGCACAGTTTGTGCGGGTATAGACAAGACGATATGGAGGATACGGTTATGAAAGCTTGGGCACAGCCATTGGCTACTGTAGAGAAGTTTGTTGCAAACGAGTATGTTGCGGCTTGCTGGAAGGTTGTATGCGATCTTCCTGCTGAGGGAGCAAACAGATTCGTAAAGGGTGGTCACGATCTTGGCGCTTATGATGCAATCGGCGGAGAGCACAGACAGGGCTCCTGCGGAACAGAGGGACATTATTCCATAGTACTTGATGAGAACGGCGTTCCCACACAGATGATTGAGTGGCAGAATATAATCGATAAGAATCTTAACTGCACACTTTACACAGACGGCAGCTATACTGCTGTAAAGGATATTGCTACAGTTACTACCGGCGAGACTATATACTGGACTACTGTTTCCAGACAGGCAGGAGCAGATCAGCTCTTCCAGCATTATGGACACACCACCGGAACCGACAATCATTCATAAGCCTGTATTATGAGTGAGCCTAAATATCAGACCCAACCCGAATTTATCCTGCGGGAAATAGGCGATGAGGCAGTTTTGGTGCCTGTGGGCGCTGTGGGAGAGCTTGAAAACAGCATTATCAATTTTAATGAGACCTACAGCTTCATATGGAAGCAGTTTGAGGAGCCCCACACAATATCGGAGGCTATAGAGAACGCAAGGCGTGAATATGAAGCGCCGGAGGGCGTGATTGAAGAGCAGGTAAAGGGCGCAGTGGACGAGCTTATTAAACGGGGAGTTTTGAAGGCGGTTTGACAGATAATACAAAACAATTTACAAATGAGGAGATTCGGCTGTTTTCGATGATAGCCGAATCTCTTTGCGTTTCAGCAGAAAGCCGTACAGAGGTCAGGGATAAAAGCTCTGATGATATTGACATTCATTCTTTGATTCTCCTTGCAAAGGAAGAATCCGTCCTTTCAATAGTGTATGAGAGCCTAAGAGCTCTTGCTATTGATGATGAGGACAAGGCTTTTATGGACTTTACCAACAAAGGCACTGTAACGGACTTTTGGCAGTTTATGTTTATTGCAAGGGATACCTTAGGTCTTCTTTCAAAGAACGGCATAAATGCGGTAATACTTAAGGGGGCTTCGGTGGCACGTCTCTATCCGGTGCCGGAAAGCAGGAAGTCCACGGATGTGGATATCCTTTTGGAGAATCCGGAGGATTTTGAAAAGGCTGACAGAATATTGAAGAATGCAGGCTATGTGAATGAGGATCATTCCTACGCAAACCATCACAGAGAGTATTATACGCCGGATAAGAGGGTAATGGAGCTTCATTCAATGGCGGTGGAGCCTACAGATAATGTGAAGCTTAATAAATATGTGTCGGAGAGATTTGCCTCCATTGGCAGTGAAATTGAGAAAAAAAAGGTGCTTTCAGTAGTGCTTCCCGTGTTTACTGACGGCCTGCAGGCGTTTCATCTGCTGCTTCACATGATAATGCATTTTTTGGGGGAGGGCTTTGGACTTAAGCTTCTGTGCGACTGGGTGGTGTTTTGGAACCGAAAAGTTGAAGATGGAGAAGTACAGAAATTCCTTGAAGATGTGAAAAATTGTGGCTACGAAAAATTCCTTGCTGTATTGACGGGAGTGTGCATAAGGTATCTCGGACTGGGCGTTGACGGCACCGGAAGCCTCACAGAGAGCGGCAATTACATATATTATTCCGGCGGAGTATTCTGCGAGAGATTATCATCTGAAACCGAGGATGAATTTATGAGGGAGATAATAGAGGGTGGAAAGCACAAAAAGAGCGGTACCGAGCGTATGGTAGCGCTTAAAGGGGACGGAATACTTGATTATATAAGGGAATTTCATCATCAGACCATTCTTTCATTTCCGAAGGCCGGCCGCACTATCATAGCTCTGCCTGTGCTCTATGTGATAGTACTATACAGGTTCCTTAGAAACAACCGTACCGTCAGAGGAGGGCAGTCAGCCCTGGGAATTTTGAAAAGCGCAGGGGAGAGAAGCAGACTGGCAAGGAAGCTGTTTTAGTTTTTAAGCATTCCGTGTATCCTCTTGTAGGAATTTATGAGAAAACGCCGTAAAGGTATCATATTTATCCATATATGCGCAAAGAAAAACCACCAGAAGCTTTTAGAACCGATATTCCGGCCCTTTCTTTTTGCCCCGGTGACGATTGCGAATATTTTTTCCTTTGCAATGGGACCTTCTGTTTCTGTCTGGTTATCTCCGATAAAATAATAGCCTTTATCATCCTTTTTTATGAGCCTGTGAACAACATACTGTCCGCTGTCCCTCTGGAAAAATATTATATCGCCTTTTTTTAAGGGTTTATCAGGCTTTTCAAAATATATAACATCCCTTCCGTGTTCGAGAAAGGGGGACATGCTTCCGCCGGATATTATCATTGAGGCAGTCTGACCGTTATTTACCTGTTCCTTTAATATATCAAGATATTCTGTGGTGCTGAGGCTCATACCGCTTCCTCCCCATAGAGCGCATTATAGAGGGTATTTACCGCATCCTCGGAAATGTTGCAGGCAAGATGATATATGGGAACGGAAAAGATGAGCTTTTCCAAAATATCCATTGAGCGGACGGTTGCGGAGCGCTCCCAGTTGTTTATGGTAAGCTGGCTGTACAGCGAAGTGAAGGCTTCCTTCGGGCTCATTTTGTATACGCTGTTTTCCGGCGCCTGCGAGAGCATAACAATCGCTCTTATGGAGAGGGAAATATTGCTGCAAATTTCTGATGAGCCGCACACGGGCCAGCCGTTTGCATGCCATTTTGAGTCCTTGAGGGTCAGAAGCCCTCTGTCCCCGTTTATTGTACGGGCGTTGCGGTATTTTTCCCAGAGCTTCCCCTGTGTGGATTTTCCGGTGCCGGAGGCAGCCGAAAAAAGGATTGCCTCCCCGTTGTATTCAATGTATGCGCAGTGCAGTATGAGCGCAGCCCTTGTAAGGAAGCGCCTCTCAAAGGCAAAGAGCGAGGTAAAGACAGTATCCAGACATAAAAGCTCGCTCTGGGAAGCGTTCAGCGTGATAACACATTCATTCTCCGATATTTCCCTGTAGAAGGCGTAATATCCCTCGTGTCCTCTCGCCCCTATAAGGCGGCTTTCAAGCGCTCCGTCCCGGTATATCTTCATATCCTCCCTTTCAGCATAGGGTTTCTCTTCAGGGAGGGATAAATCCTCCGAGAGCTCTATGCGGTAGGAAAAGGCAGCTTCGCAATCCAAGGCTGAAAAATTCTTCGTCTCAAACAAAAGAAAATTATCGGGAAAGGATAGCTTTTTAGGGCAGCTTATATTAAATACAAAACCGCCTATATCAAAGGTTTTGTGCTCATTTTCACTCTTCTTCATCTTAATTTTCTCCGTGGTTTAAAATAAGCTCATAGGAGGCTTTTGCAAGCTCGCAGAGATACTCCGAAACTCCGTCAAAGCCTCCACTCTCATAGAGGGCACTCGCCGCACATATATGGCAGAAGGGACGGTATTCGCAGACGCTGCACTTAGGATTCAGGTGTATGGAGGAGAGCTCATCCCTAAGCTTCTCCCAGCCGGGCATAAAGCCTGTCTCAAAGACCGGTATGCCGGGGGATGAAAGCATTACGCAGGGGCGCATATATCCCTGCCAGTTTATCGTAAAGGAGCAGTTTCCCGCCATGCATTCCATAGGGGAGCCCTCGTCCGGAATATTATTACCTTCGCTGCGAAGTTTCTCAACATCCCACAATAGCGCATTGCGGTACATTGTATAGGAATCGCCTCTATATGCGTGCAGTACGCCCTTAAACCATACAAGCGCCGCAGCCTTTGGAGCAAGTCTTACATCGGATGCCCTTGAAAGCTCTCTTTCCCTCTTTGCGGGATACATATATGAATCAATGTGCACTGCGGCGCCAAGAGAATCCGCAAGCCAGAAAATACGGTCAATGTCATCAAGGTTTGCATTCACAGCGCTGCAGCCAATCTTTACCTCTACGTTTCTCTCACGCAAAAGATTAATCCCGTTTACTGCCCTGTCAAAGCCGTTTTCAAGGCGGCAGAGAGTATGATAGGTCTCATTGTCGCTGCCATAGAGCGTTAAGTTTATACGGCGGGGCTTATGGAGTGAGAAAAACTCCGCCCATTCTTCATCCATAAGTGTTCCGTTGGTATTTACGGTAAGTATGAAGCCCATATTTTGGAGGCTTAAATAAAGCTCCTTAAAATCCGGATACAGGAGGGGTTCGCCCCCTGTAAGGAGCAAAAATAATGTCCCTGCCTCCTTTGCCTGCTTTGCAAGGGCGAGCCACTCGGAGGCTGTGCGCATACGCCCCTTTTCTTCCATTTCCCTGCGGCTCAAACGCACATAGCACATTTCGCAGTCCATATTGCACAGGGGAAGGAGCTCAAAGCTTCCGTTTATGGGGATATTTGAATTTGCGGCGCGGCGCAGAAGCTTAAGCTCAACGCCTGACGCATCTGACATTTCGTTCATTATTTTACTCTCAAAAGAAATTTGTCCTTGTACTCCTTCGGTGACATGCCGTATTCCTTTTTGAAGGCGCGAAACAGCGAGGAATAATCGTTAAAGCCGTAATTCGGGAAAGTGCTGCTTATATTTTCGCCTGTAAGAAGGGCAGTGCGCACATGTTCAAGGCGCTTCTGGTTTAAGTACTGCTTAAAGGGGATACCGATGGTGTCCTTGAAATAATGGGCGATATGGAAGCGGCTTATAAAATACTGATCCGCTATGGTTTCAAGGGTAATGTTCTCAGCGTAATGCTTGTCGATGTAGTCTATAAGATAGTGGGAGAGCGCAGGAGCAAGACCTTCTGTGGTATCCGAGTAGTTCATTTCGTATATCACGGTATTCGCCGTAAGGATGAGCTCCTCCAAAAGAAGCCCCAAATGCTCATCCTTTCCGAAATGCTCCGAATAATACTGTTCAAGAAAATTGACAAGCTTAATGCGGATACGGCAAAATTCCACATTTCCCATAGGATACATATATTTGCGCCTGTTTACCGTGCTTCTTATGATATAGCCGTAATCATCGGAACGTGTAAGGAGCGCATCCACATATTCTACGCTCAGCCGAAGAACAAAGCTGTAAAAGGGAATGCTTGCATCGCTTATCTCAAGGCTGTGCCGCATTCCGGGAGGAATTAAGACTATGGCGGCGGAGATTATGTCCTGCGAAAGCCCTCCGGCAGCAAGTCTAAAATGCCCGAAATAAATAAAATACAGAGAGTAGCCGGAATATACGGCATTTTCAATCTCAATGTGCGACGCATTGCTTAAATGCGCAATCTTATAACCCTTATCCATATTATGCCCCTATCGAATGTGTGTGAACAAAAGCATTCCCCGCAGACATTATAATACAACGCCGTGCTTAAGGGCAAGGGATATATGCATATTGTTTTACTTGTGAATAATTAGTTTTTATGCTAAAATATCTACTAACAACGAAATCCGGAGGATGCGATGGAACTAAAGGATATGAAGGATCTCATAGACATATATGATGCCGCAAGAGAGATAGACGGAGCAATGGGGTATCTTGTGGGAATGGGACAGCATACGGGCGGAGCCGTAGGCAAGCTTAACCGTGTGTACGATATTATCCTGCGCAATACCACCGCCTTCAACAACAAGTCAAATGTTCAGGAGATAAACAATGTGCTCTTCAACCTGAACGTATCCGCAGAGGAGAGGGCAAAAGCCCTTCTTGGCGTAAAGAAGGAGGAGAAGAAGGAAAATAATATGTCCTTTGAGCTCTGGCTTTTTGCGGTTAAGCATCTCGGACAGAATTTTGAAACTACCAATCGTATCTATGCTCAGCTCTCCTACGGGGAGAAGGAAATATTAAAGAAAGAATATGAGGAAACGACATGATCAAATTTTTGAAGTGTAATCATTGCGGAAATGTAGTGACATATCTCGTGGACAAGGGTGTGCCCCTTGTGTGCTGCGGGGAGAAGATGACGGAGCTTGTGCCAAACACCACGGATGCGGCGGGGGAAAAGCATGTGCCTGTAGTGAAAAAGGAAGGCAATATTGTGACCGTTACCGTTGGAAGCGTGGAGCATCCCATGCTCGATGAGCACTACATAATGTTTATCGTGCTTGAAACAAAGAAGGGGTATCAGAAGGCAGACCTTAAGCCGCAGGATAAGCCTGTCGCAAGCTTCGTGCTCGCAGAGGATGATGAGGTTGTGGCGGCATATGAGTACTGCAACCTGCACGGACTGTGGAAATCTTAAAATTTTAAGACAGATTTCATACAATTTTTTATACAATTTTACTAAAAATAATTTCCTTTTTGGCTCCCCTATGTTATAATATGCACAAATGCATTGGGGAGTCATTTTTGATGATAGTAGTAAAAGACGGGGAAATTAAGCAAAAGAATCTGTCCCTTCAGATGGGGCTTAATACTCTTATTGCCGCAATCATCGGCATCATTGCTATTTCCATACTAAGCTATAACACATATCAGCTGTCGGTCAGGCACAACCACATAATGGATGACAATTACGCCAGACTTAACTATATGAACAGCATAAGCAGCAAGCTCTATGAGCACGAAGCGCTGGTGTTCAGGCATATGGCGACGGAGGATGAGGAGGACAGGGCACGTTTGCAGAGGCGTGCGGAGGTTATAGAGGATGAGATTGACTGGCTCTTAAAATCATTCTCCGAGACTCTCAATTCAGGTGATTATGAGACCTATTATCACAGCATCAATTCAGGCCTGCGCTCATATTTTTCCAATGTGGACATGATATTTGATTTAAGCAACAAGGGGGATGTAAAAACCGCCGTTTATTATATGCAGTCTTCCATCTCCGCAAGCGTGCAGAAGATAAACGATTATATGACCTCCTACAACACAAGAGCGAATCTTGAGATGCTGGAGGCAAAGACGGATATGCAGAAGGCAATAATTTCTGCAAGGCGTGTGGCAGCGGCATCCCTGGTAATGCTGTCCTTCTTTACGATAATCAGCCTTATCCTGTGTCTTCGTATCTCAAACAGGATGATGAACAGGGATCATATGACGGAGACACTCAATTTCACGAAGCTTTCACAGTATGCCGACAAGCTTAAAAGGAAGGATAAGCTAAAGGACTATGTGGGTGTATATGCCAACATCAAGGACTTTAAGTATATCAACCAAAACTACGGCTCCCGCAGGGGCGATGCCATACTTATTGCGTATGTGAAGGTATTGGACGGAGCGGTTAAAAAGGGAGAGATTGTGTCCAGATATGGAGGGGACAGCTTTGTGGCTCTCATATTGAGAGAGAGAATTAACGAATTTCTGTCTGCTATAGCCACAATTCCCATGAGACTGGAGCTCTCCGGAAAGTCTGCGGATATCGAAGTCATAACAAGGTGCGGACTCTATGACATAGGCACGAATGACGATATCAGAGAGATCATAAACGGTATGACACTTGCCCTGAACGAGGCAAGAAATTCAAAAACTCTCGACAGAGTATGGTTCCGTCCGGAGATGTATGATGACATGATGGCTGAGAGGGGCGTTATTGCAGAGTTTGACCGTGCGGTTAAGGATCATGAGTTCTCGGTATATTATCAGCCAAAGGTAAATATTGCCACAAGAGAGCTTTCTGGATGCGAAGCGCTTGTCAGATGGATCAGGGACGGCAAGGTGGTTCCCCCCGACGACTTCATCCCCATTCTGGAGCAGGAGGGCAGAGTTACACAGCTTGATTTCTACGTATTTGAGCAGGTATGCCGTGATATCAAGGACTGGGAGCGTCAGGGGCTTACACCGGTGCGTGTTTCCTCCAATTTCTCCAAGCTTCATTTGAGAAATCCCAGATTTGCGGCAGAGGTTCTCAATCTCATTGAGATATACAAGGTTGACCCGGATTATATCGAGATTGAGCTTACGGAGAGCTCGGGATATGAGAATTTCAGGGCTTTGTCCGGCTTTGTGGAGAATATGCGCCTTGCAGGCATACAGACCTCAATGGACGATTTCGGAACAGGTTATTCATCGCTGTCGCTGCTTAAGGATCTGGATGTGGATGTGGTCAAGCTTGACAAGACCTTCTTACAGGGAATTGAGGAGGGCAGCAAGACCGACGAGAAGATGGTGGAAAATGTCGTGCATATGATAAAGGATCTCGACAGAAAGGTAATCTGCGAGGGCGTGGAGACCGTGGAGCAGGCGGAGTTTTTAAAGAGCGTGGACTGCGTAATGGCACAGGGATATCTCTACGACAAGCCTTTACCCAAGGAGGAATTCGAGAAGCGTATGCTTCATCCTATATATGAGCTCAAAAGAGCATAAAATCTCAGGGCGGGTTAAATGATGAAGAATCGTGGAATTATACGCATACTTCGGGTTGTGACTGTTGTATTTCTAATCATATATGCAATCGCGACATATCTTAAAATGGACGGTATATATAATACCTTTTCTCCGTTGACGGTATTGTCTGCGGCATTTCTTATTGTTTTCTCATATGCAAACACCGGAAGAAGCAAGAGGGCGGCAATACTCTTTATCGCCGGTATGCTTACGTGGTTTGTATCGGATCTGTTGTGGAGCATAATTCTGTATGCAAATATGAATACATCCGCAATAGAGATTATTTCAGACAATCTCTATCTCATACCGGAGGTGCTTTTTACCCTTGGCATTTTGATGTTCTGGAAATCCGAGTTTCCCAGAAGAATTTTTTATAATACCTGCGCTAATGCTCTGGCAGTCAGCGTTGTTGGATATGTTTTCATAAACAAAATCGTGGGCTTTAAGCTTGTGGGCAACGGGATGGCTGACCTTAAAGTCATCAATAATGTCATATATTTCATCACGGTAATATTTACGATTGTTTTTATTTATCTGTGCACAAGGCGCTCAGGGCTTGCAAAGCATACCATATCCGGATATATGGTATTTGGCGCAATGCTTATCTATAACGGCTTTGAATTGAGATACGCCGTAATGAATGCCATGGGGCAGGATGCCGAAAGTATATATATCGACCTTGTATATATGCTGTGCATGGTGCTGTATTCCCTTGCCTTTTCCAATCCGGAGCTTGCCACAAGGCAGCCCAAACGTCTGGAATCCGAGGAAGAGAGAGACCCGGATGCAAGGGATTACTCTATGTGGATAAATGCACTGGGGATGTTCGTTCTGGGGATGGTATTGTTCTTTATGCAGATATTAACCAGTATGGACTTCTATATAGTGCTTACAACCGTATTAATGTATCTGATAATCTGCAAATCCATTGAGAGCAACGAAATATATACAAGCATGATGGAGAAGCAGCGCACAGAGAAGGAGAGGCTGGAGGAGCTTGTCAGGCTAAAGACCAGCGAGCTTGAAAGGCTCAACAAATATCTGGACAAGGTGTCGAATGTGGATGCCTTGACGGAATTGTATAACAGGCGCTATTGCAGTAATTACATATTTGACCAGCTTCATGACCGCAAGGACGAGGATTTTGCCATATTCCAGATGGATTTGAATTTCTTTAAGCATATCAATGACAATTACGGACATGATGTGGGGGATTTTGTCCTTAAGGAGGCGGCAAGCCGCATAAAGAAGGCGTCGGGAGATAAAGGCGTCGCTTTCCGTATGGGCGGGGATGAGTTCCTTGTGATAAGCACAAAGGGTAACCGTGAGCAGTATGAGAGGATTGCGAAAGATATATGCAGGCTTATGGATGACCCCATACATGTGGAGATAAGCAGAGAGGGAGAAAGCATTATCCATGACCTTTTGACCTCAGTGACAGTAGGTGTCGCAGAATATCCGAAGGACGGGGACAATTTCGAGGACATCATAAAGTGCGGAGATGAGATAATGTACGATATCAAGCACAAATTTGAAAAGAGCTGTTATATCTTCTGGGGAGATGCCGAAGGGCATACGGCGTAAGCGCTTATATCTTGTGCCTTGATGCCATTATCATTTCCTCCAAAATATCCGCATATGCATTGTCCGCATTATCCCTTCGCTTAATAAGGGTAAGCTCCCTTGAAGGAATAGGTTCGTCCGTGAGTACTCTGTATACTTCCCCCTTTGCAATGGCTTCCTCGGCATATTTCGGAAAGATGAAGCCAAAGCCCATATCCTGCTTTACGAAGGAAAGCACCTGCTCCACCGTGGCGACCTCTATATGGGGCGAGAAGGTAAGCCCCAGCTTTATAAACCAGTTTCTGTAAAAGGCGTAGGTTTCCGTGCCCTCCCTTAGGCATATAAGGGGAAGTCTTTCAAGCTCTTTCAGGGGCATTCCATCCCTATACAGCTCCATATATGAAGAACCGCATATTAGATAGTCCGTAAAGCTCCCTATAATATTTTTCTTTATTCCCTTCAAATCATCCGAAACATCTGTTAAAAGCGACAGGTCAAACATTCCGTCCCTTGTATGGTCCACAAGATTAGGAGCCGAATTGTTGTACAGCTTGATTGTAACATCGGGAAATTTTGTGTCAAAATCCTTGATTATGGGAAGGACGAAGTCGTAGAGTATGGAACGGGAAATCCCTATGGACAGCCCCAGAGATATCTGTTTTTCTCCCTTTCTTGTAAGCTCCCTTTCTCCAAGCTGCAATATCTTATGTGCAGAATTTACATAATAGAATAAGGTTTCTCCGGCTCTGGTAAGGGTAAGCCCCTTGTTGGAACGCTCAAAGAGCTTACATCCAAGCTCGTCTTCCAGATTCCCAATGATTCTTGTGATATTGGGCTGACTGTTGTGAAGCTCATTGGCAGCCTTGCTGAAATTCTTGTGCAATGCGGCGTAATAAAAAATTTTGTAATACTCATAGGATATCGACATGCCTTACCTCCGGTGCCTGTTATAACATTTTGATATGATAGTGATATTATATACGTCTTTTACAAATTTTGAAAGAGGAAATATACTTTTCCTTGACTGAATTCCATTAAGGGGTTTGGTTAATTACATAGCAAGCGGAGCCTCTGGAGTGCCCTCTCTCATAAAGTGTTTACCTCTCTGGTGGCAAAGTAAACTATCAACAAACCCAAATGCCAAAGGAAGGAAGCTTTTGAGGCTTCGCAAATAAAGGTCAAAGGAGACTGTTAAAATGAAGGCTTTAAACAATATCAGCGTAAGAGTTAAGCTCCTGATACTTACATTACCGCTTGTCGTTTGTATCATTGTGTCCGTAATCTTTGCGGGAGTAAAGATAAACAGCACAGAGGAGCAGGTAACGGATGCATATTACAACACCCTGTACCAGGTAAACAGCACCCTCATAAATGCGGACAGGGATTTCTACCAATCCCTTGTTGGAGCCACACAGGCATATGATATCGCAAACGGCTACAGCTCTATGCCTAAGGACATGATAGCTGCAAAGCTTCCTGAGAAGATAGAGGAATACAAGAAGAACAGGCAGCAGGTGCTTGACAATGTTGAGAAGGCGCTTGAAATCGCAAGGGGCAATGAGGAGCTCTACAAGAATATCCGCTCCGACAACGGCTACAATTTTGAGGAGACCGAGAAAAAGTTCGAGGAGGACTTTAACGCATGGGAGGCTCTCTATGATGTGGAGAACAACACCGGCGATTGGAGCCGCTTTAACGAAGAGTTTGAGACTGCAAGGGCAGTGCTTGAGGATATGCAGGAGATTACTGAAAGCTGGGCGCTTGAGGAGCATGCAGCCCTCTCTGCCGCAAATACAAGAGGAATCGTCATATCCGCATTCTCATTTGGTATCATAATAATCGTTCTGGTAAGTCTTGCAATAATGATAATAAGGCAGATTACAGGCGGTCTTACAAAGGCTACCACAGCCCTTGACGAGGTGGGCGGAGGAAACCTTGCATATCAATTTGCTCCTGTCGAGGAGATGGGCAACGATGAGATAGGCAGAATCAGAAAGAGTGCAAAGAGCCTGACAGACAAGCTTCGTGAGGTGATCGAAAAGACCAAGATGATGTCGGATGAGCTCACACAGTCCGGGACAGAGCTTGCGGATTCCGCAAATCAGGCTTCCCAGGCGTCAAGTCAGGTTACGGAGGCTGTGGATGAGATAAGCAAGGGTGCCGTATCACAGGCAGAGAGCGTGGAGACCTCTGCGCATGACGCAACGGACATAGGAGAGATTGTCGAAGCCACAAACAATGTAATAACGGAGCTTTCGGGACGTACCTCCGAGATGAAGGCTACCTGTGATTCTGCAATGGAGGCTATGAGACAGCTTCTTTCGCAGAATGCAAATACGGTCAAGTCGATGCAGAACATCCATACACAGATAGTTGCCACAAACAACGCTGTAAAGGATATTGCGGAGGCTTCACAGATTATAACGGATATATCATCCCAGACAAACCTGCTTTCCTTAAACGCTTCCATAGAGGCGGCAAGAGCAGGAGAAGCGGGCAGAGGCTTTGCGGTAGTCGCATCGGAGATTGGCTCCCTTGCTGACCAGTCCGGAAGCGCCGCTGTCAAGATTTCAGAGATTGTAAAGAACCTTGTGGAGGAATCCGCAAAGAGCGTTGCCACAATAGATGCCTTGAACGAGAGCTTTGCAGAGCAGAACAGACAGCTTGATTCCACCAACTCAGATATGGAGACTATGGCGGATGGCGTTGAAGATGTGGCACGCCAGACGAATGAGATTTCCCAGCAGGCTCAGAGCTTAAACGAATCCAAGGAATCTTTGGTAAACATTATATCCGATCTCTCCGCAATCTCCGAGGAGAATGCGGCGGCTACGGAGGAGACCAACGCTTCAATGGAGGAGCTTAACGCAACCTTTACCATAATAAGCGAATCGGCAGGACAATTACAGAAGCTCGCACATGAGCTTGCGGAATCCATAAGCTATTTCCGCATTTAAAATGCCCCCCCTATAAATCCAAACCTATATAACCGAGATGCCGTTTCCCGAAAGGGAGCGGCATTTCGGCTTTTTGGAGAAATTTTGAAATTTTCTTGGGGGGGGGTAAAGCGTTTATATCTTTTCAAAATAAGATAAGTATGTTAAAATATACAAAGCGGAAGATGATGAGAAAGGGATAGCGGTTGTAGGGTTTTGTATGGCAGTTGATTTCATTACCGGACTTCCTGATTTTAACGAATATGTTCAGATATGCAGTGAGCATTTGGAGAATAATTCCAAGGGCAATTTTGTTGTTGTCATAAATGATGTTTCCAACTTTAAGTTTATAAATAAGTTCTACAGCCATGAGACGGGCAATCTCTTCATAAGGGAGATGGCGAAGTTTTTCTATTCCAACAACCCCCATGTCGTTTGCGCCTGCCGCATAGACTCGGAGCAGTTTTCGGCGCTTTTGGACATAGGGAGGGCGTCGCAGGCTGCGGAGCTCAATCATATCGCCATAATGAACGCCCAGTTTGAGCAGCTTATGAGCGCTAAATACCCGGATATATTTATCCATGTATACACGGGTGTGCACTTCCTTGAAAATACCAAGGAGGAATTCCGTTTAGCCTACGACAAGGCGAAGATGAGCAAGTCCAAAATAAAGGGGCAGCTTGACAAGTCCTACAATGTATATAATCCCGACGATTATGAGATAAGCGAGAATATAATGGAGTCTATGAGCCTCTTTAACAGGGCAAAGGAGAATGACAGAATAGTCGCCTTCTTACAGCCCAAGTTCTCCGTATCGCAGGATAAGGTGGTGGGAGCGGAGGTGCTTGCCCGCATAGAGGAGATAGACGGCTCCATAATCCCTCCGGGGAGATTCATCCCGGCATTGGAGCAGACAGGAATAATAGGAGTACTGGACTCCATAATGATAAACAAGTGCTTTGGCATAATCAAGAAATGGCAGGAGGAGGGGAAGGAGCTAATCCCCATATCGGTCAATGTGTCGAGGCAGGTATTTATTAAGCCTGATTTTGTGGATTCCATGAAGCAGCTTTTGAAGGAGTACAAGATTCCTGCGGAATACATAGATTTTGAGATATTAGAGTCCATGTTTGTGGAGAATATGGATTTGATTGTAAACACCACAAACGCACTGCGTGAGGCGGGCTTCAAGGTGTCAATGGATGACTTCGGAAGTGGGTACTCTTCGTTAAACCAGATTGCATATATCCCTGCGGATACGATTAAGCTGGACAATATGTTTGCCAGAAAATCCCTTGGCACGGACAAGGGCAGGCATGTCGTAAAATCCGTTATAGAGATGCTTCACGGAATAGATTATCATATCGTCTTTGAGGGAATAGAGACGGCGGAGCAGAGGGATTTGGTGTCCGGCTACGGCTGTGATGTCATACAGGGGTATTTCTATTCAAAGCCCATTCCAGTAAAGGAGTTTGAGGAGAATTACCAGAAGTAGAAAATATAAAGAATTAAGCGTAAATTAAAACGCCGCCCGGTTTCCCGGACGGCGCTTTTGTATGTATTAAGTTTTATCAAACCTTGAAGTAGCTTATGGATTCTGCAAGCTCTGTAGCAAGGTTCTGGAGCTGTCCTGCGGACTCGCTTATTATCGTGAAGGTTGCGTTCAATTCCTCCATGGAAGCGTTGGTCTCCTCTGTAGCCGCCGCATTCTCCTCGGATATTGCGGAGAGGTCGGAGATGATGTTTACAAGGGATTCCTTTGCCTCGTTAAGGCTTGCAACCTGACCGGAGATCTCGTTGGTCTGTGTAGCGACCGCAGCAACTCCCTCCGCCATGGTCTCCATATCGGAGTTGGTGGAATCAAGCTGCTTGTTCTGCTCCTCGAAGCGCTCGTTCAGATCCTCTATGGTGGAAACGCTCTTTGCAGATTCGGCAACGAGGTTGTTCACAATCTCGGAAATCTTGACAGCGGCGCTTCCTGACTGGTCTGCAAGGGAGCCAATCTCGGATGCGACTACCGCAAAGCCTCTTCCTGCCTCGCCGGCTCTTGCAGCCTCTATGGAAGCGTTTAAGGAAAGCAGGTTTGTCTGTGATGATATATCGGTAATCATCTGTGATGCGTCTGCGATATCCTTTACAGCGTTGTTTGTGGCAACTATCTGTGTATGAATCTCCTTCATGCTCTTTACAGTGCTTGCATTCTGGGAGAGGAGCTGCTTCATAGCCTCCATTGCGGAATCGCAGGTAGCCTTCATCTCGGAGGCCCTTCCGGAGAGCTCTGTGATTACATCGTTTATGGATTCTACGGAAACTCCTATATCGGAAGCATCATGCGCAGAGGTTTCAACGCTCTCTGCCTGTGATACGGCGCCCTTTGAAATCTCGTCAACCGCATCGGTAACCTGGCTGGATGCCTGGGATGCCTGATTTGCGGAATCTGCAAGGTCTGTGCCTGCCTTTGTCATCTCGTCGGACATCTCCTTGGTGCGTCCGATAATCTCGGAAAGCTTTGCGGAGAGACGCTTTGCAGCCTTTCTTATCTGACCGATCTCGTCATTGCCCATCTCGGATTCATCAGGGAAAGGGAAGGTAAGATTGCCGCCGGCAACCTCATTAAGTGCGTTGGTAGCCTTGGCAAGTCCGCCAGTGATTCCGTTCAAGGTAACGATTGTAAATATGAAGAGTGCAATTATAATAATTGCAAATATTATTGAAGAAACAAGTATCTTTATTGTGTTCTCCCTTGCAAGGGCGGAGTGCTCCTCGATAGCCCATGCCTCCGCAATATCCGACATATCGGAGAGGGAGGCTCTGGTTGCGGAAAATTCTGACAAAAATGCATCCCAGTCGCCGTTGTCATGCTCGACATCATAGATTGCTTCCCAGTCATTGAAATCCTTCGTGAAATCATTGTGGGCGCTCTCTATGGTGGAGCCGTCCTCGGACTTCATTCCGCTGTAAAGATGTGAATCGGTTCTTGCCACTGCAATCGCCTCCTCCACATTGTCCATAGCCTGCTGTCTGTTCTCGAGGTAATCATTTAAAAGCTTTGTTTCCGCAGCTGCATCAAGCTTTACAAAGCCCTCTACAGCCTCGTGGTACTGGGTGGCCGCTATCATAGCCTGATAGAAGTCCCTGTCTGCGTTGATAAGATTGGAACTTACATTGTAGAGCTTGTCATAATAGACATTTGTGACCTCGTGCTCGGTCGAGTTGATGGAAATTGCGGCAAAGATTACAGCTGCTATAATACTCAAAGTGAGCAGTGAAGAAAGCAGAAGTAACTTTACCTTGACGCTTAGATTTTTCATTTGCCGTCTCCTTTTTCTTTTTTTTTCTTTGTTTTCCTACTACCTATATAATATAAGGCATTGGGGATTGGTAAATCCCTGCAACGCTTCCTATTATAAAAAAAAATGATGTAATTGAAAATAGGAAATCTAAAAAAAGTATGAAGAGGAGAAAATAATCCGATCTTATGGTTATTATGCACTTGCGAGTAAGATGAAATGACGAAAAACGTGATAAAATGGGGATTGTAATTTTCAGACATTTAATGTATAATATATACGCTATGTAATCTATACTAAATCAGAGAGGTAAACATTATGAAGAGAAACAAGAAGCTTGTTGCGTCTCTCGTAGTTATGGCAGTAGCCATTACGGCGGTAGTCGCACTGATTTTGACCGTTGTTGCCGCAAGGGAGGTTTCCTCCGCATACGACGAAATGGTTGAGGAGGAGCTGGTGGCAGCTACTTATCTCGTTCAGGAAATGCTGGAGGATGAGTATGACGGCGACTGGACTATTGAAGGGGAAGAGGTTTACAAGGGCGGTGTCAATGTTCAGGAAGAGTACACTGCAACCTTGGATGAGGTTTCACAGGAGACCGGTATTGAGTACACCGTATTTTACGGAAAGACCAGAAGGATAACCACTATCTTTGATAATTCTACAGGCAAGCGTCTCGTAGGCACAGACGCAGGCGATGCAGTTATCTCCGCAGTACTCAATAAGGGCGGCAGCTATCTTGCCAGCGGAAACATTACCATCAACGGTATGAAGTACTACGGATATTATCTTCCTATGAAGAATTCCGACGGAAGCGTTGTAGGTATGGTATTCTCCGGACGTGAGGCTGACAGTGTGAACGCTCACATCAGAAGTATTATCATAATGATGGTTGTCATTGCGGCTGTACTTCTTATAATTACCGTAGTAGCCGGAATGCTCATGTCCAAGAAGTATTCAAGCATTATGGCAGGCATTGCAAAGAACCTTGAGGACCTTGCAAACGGTGAGCTTGGCATTCAGGTTGACGAGGCTGCTCTTGCACAGAAGAACGAGCTCGGCACCATCGGAGAGAGCGCAAAGACCCTTGCTACGAAGCTCCATGATGTCATCTCCACAAGTAAGGATCTTTCAAATCAGGTAAGCAACGCAGGAGACGAGCTTTCCGATTCCGCATCCCAGGCATCTCAGGCATCCAGCCAGGTTACCGAGGCTGTGGATGAGATTTCTAAGGGCGCTGTATCTCAGGCAGAGAGCGTTGAGACCTCCGCACACAATGCATCCGACATCGGCGAGAATGTTGATTCCATCAACAATGTAATAGATGAGCTCTCGGGACGTACCTCCGAGATGAAGGCTACCTGCGATTCCGCAATGGACGCTATGAAGCAGCTCCTTGCACAGAACGCAAACGTAGTAAAGAGCATGCAGGCTATACAGGCACAGATATCCGCTACCAACGATGCGGTTAAGGATATCGCAGAGGCTTCACAGATCATAACCGACATTTCCTCACAGACAAACCTCCTTTCACTCAATGCTTCCATAGAGGCTGCAAGAGCAGGAGAGGCAGGAAGAGGCTTCGCAGTAGTTGCTTCCGAGATCGGTTCCCTTGCAGACCAGTCCGGTTCCGCAGCTGTTAAGATTTCCGAGATTGTCAAGAACCTTGTTGAGGAGTCTTCCAAGTCTGTTGCTACGATAGAGGAGCTTAACTCCGGCTTTGCAGAGCAGAACAAGCAGCTCGACGCTACCAATTCCGATATGCACACCATGGCTGACGGAGTTAATGAGGTTGCTGCAGAGACCAACGAGATTGCAGGTCAGGTTAGAAACCTCAACGAAGCGAAGGAATCCCTTGTCAATATCATTCAGGATCTGTCCGCAGTATCACAGGAGAATGCGGCGGCTACCGAAGAGACCAATGCTTCTATGGAAGAGCTCAATGCAACCTTCGAGGTTATCAGCAATTCCGCTCATGATCTCAAGAGCCTTGCAACACAGCTCGACGAGCAGATCAGCTTCTTCAAGCTGTAAGCTTAATACAAACAGAACAAGACCCTGCGGAGATTTCCGCAGGGTCTTTTATATACTTAAATTTTTTAGGGGCAAGGGCTTGGCTTAATTCTTAACAGCCTTTTCAGAGTATTTCTCATCACAGTATTTGCAGCGGTATATCGCCTTCTTTTCATCTGCCAGCACGAAGATGTGGGGAAGCCCCTGCTCGATAGAGGTAATGCAGCGGGGATTGTGACATTTGATAACTCCCTTTATCTCTCTGGGGAGCACAAGCACCTTTTTCTCAGCAATCTCGCCGTTTCTAATGACATTTACCGTGATATTCCTGTTTAAGAAGGCTAGGATATCGAGGTCTATCATATCCGGATCACACTCAACCTTAAGTATGTCCTTTTTGCCCATTTTGTCGGAGCGGGCGTTCATTATCATTGCAACAGTGCAGTCGGTCTTGTTCAAATGCAGATGATTGTACAGATTAAGGCTTTTTCCTGCGGGAATGTGATCCAGCACATATCCCTGTTCAATTTGTCCAACGTTTAACATATTTTCCTCCTCCGGTTAAACCTCTATCTCCAAAAGCGTCAGTATCAGCGCCATTCGCACGAATACCCCGTATCTGGCCTGCTTGAAATATGCGGCTCTGGGGTCGTCATCCACCTCCACAGCGATCTCATTGACTCTGGGAAGGGGATGGAGAATCAGCATATCCTTCTTTGCAAGCATCATTTTGAGGGGATCAAGGATGTAGAAGTCCTTCAAGCGTACATAATCCTCCTCGTTAAAGAACCTCTCCTTCTGTACCCTTGTCATATAGAGCATATCAAGCATGGGCATCACATCCTCCAGACGGATGACCTCCTCGTAGGTAATGTGCTTTTCCTTTAGCATATCCGTCACATAGTCGGGAATCCTAAGCTCCTCCGGGGATATGAATATGAAATGAATATTTTTATAGCGGGAGAGGGCATTTACAAGGGAGTGCACCGTGCGCCCGAATTTTAGGTCTCCGCAAAGCCCTATTGTGAAGGAGTCAAGTCTTCCGAACATGGTGCGGATGGTCAGAAGGTCAGTGAGGGTCTGTGTAGGGTGCTGGTGTCCTCCGTCCCCTGCGTTTATGACGGGGATGAGGGACCGGGATGCCGCCACCATTGGAGCGCCCTCCTTGGGATGACGCATGGCGCATATATCGGCGTAGCTTGATATAATGCGGATTGTGTCCGAGACGCTCTCGCCCTTTGCGGCGGAGGAAGAGTTGGCGTCGGAGAAGCCGATAACCCTTCCGCCCAGCCTCGTCATGGCGGACTCGAAGGAGAGCCTTGTTCTCGTTGAGGGCTCGTAAAAGCAGGTGGCAAGTATGCGCCCGTCGCAGGCGTGGGCGTATTTTGCCGGATTCCTCTCGATATCGTTTGCAAGGTCAAAGAGCCTGTCAAGCTCCTCCACATTGAAATCGAGAGGGTTCATCAAATGTCGCATATTTATACCTCCAAAGATTTTACATAATAAAAAGGAGAGGAAAGCCTCTCCTTTGAGCTAACTTATAATAGTAAGAAGGTCATTTACGTCCTTCCTCTTGGGAGCTGCGGGATGCTCCTCATAGAAGCCGGTGGGAATCAAAGCGGCTACTTCCATATTTTCGGGAAGTGCAAGGAGCTTTGCCACATCATCATAATCAAAGAGTCCCAGAATAACGGTGCCGAGTCCCTTCTCATAGGCAGCAAGGCAGTATGCCTCTGCGGCAATGCCGGCGTCAAAATGCTGCCAGTAATCCCCTCTTACGGTGGAGGGAGAGCCGTCCCTCTCGTAGCCGGAGCGGCTTTTGATGCTGCAGAGAGCCATTACTACAGGCGCAGATTCGATTATAGCGCCGTTTCCCGCCCAGATGGTGGTGTATTTGGCAAGCTCCGCCTTCTTTTCGCCGGTCACGGCAATATACCGTGCGGTCTGTGAATGCTTCCAGCTGGGAGCGTAGGAGGCGGTCTCTACAACACTCCTTAAAAGCTCCTCCGATACGGCATCGGGCTTGAAGCTTCTGATACTTCTTCTTTCGGTAATACATTTTACTGCGTCCATAGTCTGATCTCCCTTATTCGTTTAAATTTATAATATGCTCCAGGATGGTTCCCCTTGTATCCGCAGAGCTGTCATACCTGTAGGTAAGCTTGTGTATTCCGCTCATTGAAAGTAACTGCCTGAATCTCTCCGGGGAATATGCGCCGAGCAGCTCTATCTGCATAATATGGCAGGGGGCATCGCTGTATGTGGGGATTTTTGCCATTTCATCCCTGTTTCTGCGGCAGCTTATGGTAAAGAAAAGGTGGAAGATGAAATAATTCATAAGGGAATTTTCACGCTCCCAGTATTTATACAGCATAAGCTTGGTTTCCCAGAGTATCTTGCTGTAGGCGGAGGAATGTATGAGCCAGTTTCCGTACAGTATGTAATCCCTTGTGGCATCATGCATTATATATGCGTAGGCGAAAAGCTCGGTACCTTCTGTCATAAGCCTATAGGCGGATGCGTCCGTAAGAAGCACAGTGGAGTCTATCCAGGTTCCGCCGTGTATAGTAAGGAGCTCCAGCCTCAAAGCATCGGCAAAATGGGCGTTACTGATAATGCCATCCTTCCATTTCCTGATAATATGCTCCGGCAAAGAGGCATAATCAGAATAATTATCCTCCGTGAGCACTATGATGGGGCGGTTCAGCTTTTTAAGTGAGCGGAAGCACGCCTTCACAATATTGGGCGCTTCATCATAGCCCTGAAGCCAGCACCACCATATGACATCCGGCATATCGGGAACAGCCTGCGCCTCTTTAGGCACATCCAGTTCCTCGCTCCCGTAGGTCTTTTCAAAATAGGAGTAGACGAGCTTAAGGCTCCTGAAATAATCCCATTCCTCCAAGTCCTTACGGTATTTAATCAGCTTGTTGACGGCCAGAATATCCGTCTTGAATTCATCATCAATAAATTCGGGATGCTCTGAAAGAAATCTGTTAAACAGCTCCACTGCCTCGGAATATCTGCCGAAATCCACTTTGTCAATGGCATCTGCCACAACCTGTGCATGGTGCATTGCATTCCCTCCAAAATTAACTGCCGTCACAAAATATTTTACTATATTTTCAATGCGGTTTCAACGGAAAAAACTAATAAACCTGTCGGAATAAGTTGCCCGCAGGGTTATTGAAAAAAAAGCCAAAATGGGATATACTTAAACAGTCGGGGGCAGTACAGGTATTCGAAAGGAGCTTATTATGGCAGAAAATGGAAGCATTGGCTTTATCGAGAGAAAGCGTTGGGTATTTTTGGGGCTGCCCTTTACCTTTACGAAATATTCCATAAAGGAAGATATGATAACGGTATCCCAGGGGCTGTTTAAGATAGTTGAGAATGATTGCTATATGTACAAGGTTCAGGATGTGGAGCTTACGGCTACGCTTTTTGAGAGGCTTGTGCGCATAGGGAGTGTCATATGTTATACGGGTGATACGACGCACAAAAAGCTTGTGATAGCACATGTGAGAAATGCCAGAGCCATAAAGGACTTTATTTTGGAAAAGTCCGAGGAGGCTAGATTAAAGCGGCGCACGGTCAATATGGTGGATATAGGCACCGACCAGGTAGATCTGGACGGAGACGGTGTGCCAGACATATTGCAGTAGGGATTATATATGAATTACAAGGAAGCGTTGGAATATATGGAAGGGCTCTCTGTGCATGGCATATCCCCCGGGCTTTCCGGCATAGAGAGATTGTGCGGACATATAGGCAATCCGCAGGATTCGCTTAAATTCGTGCACATAGCGGGTACTAACGGCAAGGGCTCCACCCTTGCCTTTATTTCGTCCGTCCTGAAGACAGCAGGCTACCGGGTGGGGAGATATATTTCTCCCACAATCTTTGAATACAGGGAGAGAATACAGGTAAATGAGGCATATATCACAAAGACTGCCTTTGCGGAGGGAGTAAGCCTGATAAAAGAAGCCTGCGAAAGCATCGTAAGCGAAGGGTATCCACATCCCACAGCCTTTGAGGCGGATACAGCCCTTGCCTTCTGGTATTTTAAGGAGAAAAAATGTGATATAGTCGTACTCGAAACCGGAATGGGGGGCAGGGAGGATGCCACCAATATTATAAAGAATACCCTTGTATCCGTCATAACCTCCATAGGGTACGACCATATGAAGTTTCTGGGGGATACACTTTCAAAGATAGCCTCCGAGAAGGCAGGGATAATCAAGCCCGGGGGAAGTGTGGTATATTTACAGGGCGAGCTTTCGGCAGAAGCCCCCATAATCGAGAGGGCTACGGCGCTTCACTCTAATGTGTTCGTGGCGGAGAGAGAAAATATCAAAAATATAAAATATTTGAAGAGCAAAACTGTATTTGATTATAAGAGCTTAAAGAAAATCGAGATTCCATTTCTGGGAGAGTATCAGCCGGAAAATGCAATTACCGCCATTGAGGCGATAAATGCTTTGTCCTCCGCAGGCTACAAGGTAAAGGAGGAGAAGCTGAGGGAGGGGCTTAAAGGCGCCGCCAAAAATTTCTATGGGAGGTTTGAAATAATTTCAAGGAATCCCCTGTTTATCGTGGACGGAGCCCATAACCCGGACGGTGCTGCAAAGCTTTCAAAATCCATAGAAATTTATTTTACAAACAGGCGCATTATATATATAATGGGTGTGTTGGCAGATAAGGATTACTTAAGGATGACAGACTTAACCTGCGGATATGCCGACCAGATTATCACGCTGACGCCTCCGGATAATAAAAGAGCATTATCCGGATATGAGCTTGCAAAGGTGATAAGCAGGGCTCACAGAAGCGTCACTGCGGTGGATTCCGTGGAGGAAGCGGTGGAGATGGCGCATATAATGGCTGGTAAGGAGGATGTCATCATTGCCTTTGGATCACTTTCATTTCTGGGAAGGCTTATAAATGCCGAAAAGCTCAGAAAATGAAAACAACGTAGGAGGCGTAGGAAAATGATCAATAAGGAAAAGATTGAAGAGGGCGTAAGGCTCTTACTGGAAGGTATCGGAGAGGATGTTAATAGAGAGGGGTTAAAGGACACACCGGAGCGTGTGGCAAGAATGTATGAGGAAATATATTCAGGCTATGGGGCGATAGAAAACGGGGGAGACGCCGAAAATCTAAAAAAAACATTCTCTGTGCAGGATTCTGAGCTTGTTCTTGAGAGGGATATTACCTTTTATTCAATGTGTGAACATCATATGCTTCCCTTTTATGGCAAGGTACATATCGCATATGTGCCCGACGGGAAGGTTGTGGGGCTATCAAAGCTTGCAAGAACCGTGGAGGTGTTTGCAAGAAAGCTTCAGGTGCAGGAAAAGATGACAGGGGAGATAGCGGACGCTATAATGGAGCATCTTTCTCCAAAGGGTGTGTTAATAATTGCAGAGGCGGAGCATATGTGCATGACAATGAGAGGGATTAAAAAGCCCGGAAGCACTACGGTTACATGTGCCGGTAGGGGTGTCTTTAAGGATAACGAGGCGCTCTGCGACAGGATTTTAACTATGCTTAAGATATGAGGTATGCCATGAAAATTGGGAACCGCAGCTTTGATGTCTCGGGAAAGCATACATACATAATGGGGATTCTCAACGTGACGCCGGATTCATTTTCCGATGGAGGGCAGTGGAATGAAATGGACGCCGCCCTCTTTCATACGGAGGAAATGATAAACGCCGGTGCTGATATCATAGATGTGGGCGGAGAGTCCACAAGACCCGGATATGCGAAAATCAGCAGCAGGGAAGAGATAGAGCGGACTGCGCCTGTGCTCGAGAGGATAAAGGAAAGGTTCGACATTCCTCTGTCCCTTGATACCTACAAGGCGGATGTGGCAGCTGCGGGAATCAAAGCCGGAGCTGACCTGATAAACGATATATGGGGGCTTAAAGCGGATGGCGAAATGGCTAAGGTTATAGCAGAGGCAGGGGTTTCCTGCTGTCTTATGCATAACAGGGAAAATACAGAGTACAGAGAGCTTATTAAGGACATTATTCAGGAGCTTTCAGAGTCTGTGGAGCTTGCCGTAAATGCCGGAATCCCGAAGGAAAGCATAATATTGGATCCGGGTGTGGGTTTTGGTAAAACCACGGAAAATAACCTTGAAGCTGTGGCTAAACTGGATAAATTGCGGATTTTGGGCTATCCTCTGCTTCTGGGCTGCAGCAGGAAGTCCGTTATCGGGAATACATTAAAGCTTCCTGTGGAGGAGAGATTGGAGGGAACTCTGGTTACCACGGTGTATGCGGTAATAAAGGGGGCGTCCTTCATAAGGGTGCATGATGTGAAGGAAAACGTAAGGGCTGTCAGAATGGCGGAGGCCATAAGAGATATGGAGGGTGTATGAAGGACTATAGTGAGATTAAGATAGAGGGACTCCGCTGCTTTGCACATCACGGGGTATACAAAACCGAGAACGAGACGGGGCAGAATTTCTATATAGACTGCACTCTATATCAGGACACAAAGCTTTCTGCGGACTCTGACGATATAGACCGCTCCACCAATTACGGGACGGTATGCTATTTTATTGACAACTGGATGAGGAAAAACACCTATAAGCTCATAGAAAGCGTGGCGGAGAGGCTTTCGGAGGCAATACTCCACGAATTTCCCTATGTGTGCTCCCTTGATCTGGAAATAAAGAAGCCGGAGGCGCCGATTAAGCTCGACTTTGCCTCCGTATCCGTAAAGGTGCACAGAGGGTGGCACAGCGTATATATGGGAATCGGCTCCAATATGGGAGACAGGGAGGATTATATACAAAACGCCCTCGGCATGCTGGAGGAGCGTGGAGACATAAGAATCGAGAGGATTTCGACGCTCATAGAAACGGAGCCCTACGGATATACCGAGCAGGGAAAATTTATAAATGGGGCAATTAAATTAAAGACCTATCTTTCCCCATCGGAGCTTCTTAAGTATGTAAAGGAGATAGAGAAGCGCTGCGGCAGGGAAAAGACTGTGCATTGGGGACCGAGAACCCTGGATCTTGACATACTTTTCTATGATGACCTCGTATACAGCGATGACGTGCTGGTAATACCGCATATAGATATGGAGAACAGGGAGTTTGTGCTCCTGCCGCTATCGGAGATTGCGCCGAATTACAGAAATCCGTTGAACGGAAGGACTGTGACGGAAATGCTTAATGCCCTCAGAGCGCATCAAAACGGCTGAGAATATGCTTTATGCGGGGAATGGAATAATATGCGGCAAGCCCGGTAAAAAGTCCGGTAAGCACTGCACTTATGTAGAGATAGGGAGCATATGAGAATATATAGCCGGTGCGGGTTATTATGGCTGCCAGCACAAGCTGTGCGGTGTTGTGGCAAATGGCGCCGATAACAGATGTTATGAATATGTATTTTCCGTCCAATAATTTGTTTGTTCCCCACATGGCGATAATGCACAGGATTCCGCCGGCAAGGCTGTAGATCAGGGTAATTCCGGAGCCGAACAGGAAAGCGGACAGTAAAATGCGCACAATCAGCACAGGAAATGCCCTTCTGCCTCCGTGGAGCCTGAGCACTATGAGGCTTATGATATTTGCCAGACCGGGCTTTATCCCGGGAATCGGAAAAGGATAAGGGATAAGGGATTCCAGACCGTATATCGCAAGTGCAATGACGGCATAGAAGGATAAAAGCGTAAGGGTTTTTACGGAAAATTTTTCAGTCATAGGTCATCACATCCGGAATATCAGGGGTTTTGTCATAAACACTATTGCTTCGCAGTACTATGGTCAGACGGTTGGGAAGGCATACTATCGGGATGGTACCAGTGTTGGCAAAGCCCTGATGAATACAGAGCTTATCGGGACAGGAGGCACGAACAACGCCGATTTTCCCGTCCTTTGTAACCTCTATCTCGTTAAAGCTTCCGCTCTCGTCGCCTATCATAAGGGTTTGAGGTACGCTCTCCGAAAGGTCTATGGATTTTATGAGCTCCCCATCCGTATATATATCCGCAGTATATCCGTCCTTTGCCTTTTTTGCGGGCTTTGACAGTATAATATAAAGGCATAATACGAACAATATCGCCAGAATGACCGAAATAATGACTGCAGCTTTTTTTGAAGGATTCTCTTTCATGAAAAATATTATAGCAAAAAGAGTGAACAAATTAAAGAAGCCTTTTGGGAGGGGGCTGATCCCTGCGCTTATAATAGGAGCAGTATTGCTTTCGGGGTGCGCCTATGAAAGCGGCGGGGCGGCAGATGAACCGTATGCATTTTCGGATATTTATTTCGGAACTGTTGTAAATATAAGATTGTACGGGGAAGAAGAGACGGCAGACAGCCGGGAGACAAGGATAAGGGCAATACTCGATGACATAGAGAACAGTATAAGCAGGCGTATCCCGGAATCCGGCATTTCTGTGATAAACAATAAAAGGGACGGAGAATATTCGGAAGTTCCAAAAGAAATCGGAGAGCTTTTATTAAAATGCAGGGATATTTCTGAAAAGACGGAGGGCACCTTCGATATAACCATAGGAAGGCTTGTGACATTGTGGAATATTGATGAATTGTCCCTAAAGGATGGGGCGCAGAGCATACCTGCGCCTTCGGATATCGAAGAGGCGTTAAAAACGGTTGGCTATTATAATCTCATAATAAATAAAACATCCTTAACAGGAGCGGACAGCTATGAGGTTATTCTTAATAACGGCGCAGGACTGGATTTGGGCGCAGTTGGAAAGGGATATGCCTTTGATAAACTAAAGGAGGCGGCAGATGCTCCGATAGTCGCATCCCTTGGAGGCAGCATATTCATAAAGGGGGATAAGCCTGACGGCACACCCTGGAGAGTGGGAGTTGTAGACCCATTTGACACATCGGATATGGCAGGGAGCATTGTTATAGCGGATGCAGGGGAGGGGATATGTGTGTCCACCTCCGGAGATTATGAGAGATATATCACGGTGGACGGTGTGCGCTATCATCATATACTTGACCCGCATACAGGGTATCCTGCCAAAAGCGGAGTAAGGAGTGTGACTGTGGTAAGCCATGACGGAGTGCTGTCAGATGCGTTATCTACTGCACTTTTTGTGATGGGAGCGGATGAGGGAATGAGGCTTTTGGATGAGTACGAGGATGCGGAAGCCTTGTTTATTTTGGAGGATGATAGTATAATTATGACGGAGAGGATGAAGGCGTTATGGCAGGAAAAGCAGTGAAAACAAACAAGGATGACTTTTTGTTTCTTGACAGTGAAACCTTTAAAAGGATAGACGAAAAAATGCCTCCGGAGGAGGAGCTTAACGATCTTGCGGAGTTTTTCAAGGTATTCGGGGATGCTACCAGGCTTAAGATATTGAATGCCCTTATGTGCTCAGAGATGTGCGTGCTCGATATAGCGGGGGTATTGAATATGTCCCAGTCCGCCATATCCCACCAGCTGAGGGTTCTTAAGCAGTTGGATCTCGTGAAATACAGGCGTGACGGGAAAACCATATTCTATTCCCTTTCAGATGACCATATTATGACCATACTGAATACGGGAATAGAACACCTAGAAGAAGATTGCTGAATTATCTCTTACCCCTGTTTAGCTCTGCGGCGGCCTTGGCTGCGGAAAATTCGGAGATGGAGCCGCTTCCTATATATGACTTGTACATTGTGACATCATCATCATAGCGCATAAAGTACACCGCCTGAGAGGTCATATTTATGCTGTTGAAGGCACCCTCCGCAATAAGCTGGGGATAATCCCCGTCATCATAGCACATATACAGTCCGGGATTCTTCCCGCTGGTCTGATAATATATATATCCGCCTCCCACATTGTAATAGTCTATATGGTCGTTATTGTCCGTCAGAACCTCGCTGGTGCCGTCAGCCATGCTGTAGCGGCATATCCTGTAGCCGTTCGTGGGATCGAGATAGTAGATATAGCTTCCGTATACCACGGGATACCACACATCCCCTGTAAAGACCTCCGTGGGGATATCCGTATTGGTATCCAGAGAATAGAGGAAGTGATCGCTCTCGGTTCCGTTGTAGAATATGCGGCTTCCTGCGGCACATGCGGGATTGACGGCATATTCCGCAAGAGTGACCTCGTCGGTCTTGTCTATGCGCTCCTTTCTAAAGGAGGGATGGTCATCTCCGGCAATCAGCATATATACATAATTGTCCACAAGCTGTGCCGTTACCACCATATCTCTTGTAAAGGATGCTGTATCGTCCCCGTTAAGCTTACAGCGGTTGAAGCTCTTGGGAACCCTGACGCCGCCCATTCCGACGCCGACGCCGGAGGAGCCTAACTGGAAATAATAGATGTAGTCTCCGGCTACGAGAATATTTCTCGTAATGAGGGTATTCAAGCGCTCCATGCCGGTCTCGTCGATATTCATCACATAGAGTGCGCCTCCGTCATAGGAATTGTGGAAATACACCTTTCCGTCCTTCTCACAGAAATAACCTGCGTTATTCAAATTGCCTGCCGTATTGCCGATGGTTCCCGGCGGATTGTCAGGCACCTTTCCCCGTATGATTACTATAATCATACCGATAGCAAAAAGGAGCACTATCAGTATAAGTGACGCTATTATGAGTATTTTCTGTCTGGTCTTGTCCATATATGCCTCCGGTGTGTAAACATTTTCACATATAGTATAAACCTTTTTAAAACCGTATTCAACCTTGCATATATGGGTTTTTTTGGTTATAATCAAAATAGTCAGTAAATTTTGAAATTTCTTTACTTTGGGGAATATTATGGAACTTTCGGAAATTCGTGAAAAACTCGATATCGTTGATAAGGAGATACTCAGGCTTTTTGAGGAGAGGATGGAGCTTTCGGGCGAGGTCGCCGAATGGAAGCTTCATAACAACAGCAAGGTCTTTGACAAAAAGCGTGAGGAGGAGAAGCTTGCAGTATTGTCAGGACTTACGGACAATGCCTTCAACAAAATGTGCGTGGCTGAGCTTTTCAAGCATATTATGTCCATGAGCAGGAAGCTACAGTACAAGAAGCTCTCGGAGAGCGGAAGCGAGGGGAGACTCCCATTTATCGCAGTGGATAAGCTCTTTGACGGCACGGAGAGGGTGGTGTATCAGGGGGCTCCGGGCTCCTATTCACAGCTGGCTATGCAGAGGTTTTTCGGTAAGGATATCAAGAATTTCCATGTGGACACCTTCCGTGAGGCAATGAGCGCAATCGACGACGGCAGTGCGGACTTTGCCGTGCTGCCCATAGAGAATTCCACCGCCGGTATAGTCACGGAGACTTATGATTTGCTGGTAGAATTTGAGAATTATATAGTGGCGGAGCAGATAATCCCCATTGAGCACTGTCTGTTGGGGGTGGAGGGAGCAAGCCTTGACACCATAAAGACTGTCTATTCCCATCCCCAGTCTCTTATGCAGAGCGCAAGATTCCTTGAAAGCGCAGGCTACAGGCAGATTAGCATGCAGAATAACGCCTTTGCTGCAAAGAAGGTTGCGGATGAGAAGGATATTTCCATAGGCGCCATAGCGGGGGAGCAGGCTGCCGCAGAGTACGGGCTCAATATAATAAAGAGGAAGGTAAATCAGGAGGATGAAAATTCCACGAGATTTATCATTGCCACCAACCAGAAGATATTCAAGAGAGATGCAGGGAAGGTTTCCATATGCTTCGAGATACCTCATGAGGCGGGAAGCCTTTATCAGCTTCTGTCAAATTTCATATACAATGACTTAAATATGACAAAGATTGAGTCGAGACCCATAGAGAACCGCAACTGGGAATACAGGTTTTTCGTTGATTTCGAGGGGAACCTATCTGACGGAGCAACGAAAAACGCCCTGAGAGGTCTTCGGGACGAGGCGAGAAATATGAAAATTCTCGGAAATTATTAGC
>JAFUVF010000025.1 GCA_017483735.1 Lachnospiraceae bacterium
AATCACACTCAACGGTAACAAGTGGGTAGTAGAAAACAAAATCAAAAGCGTTCGTGATGTAGCTGCAAAGGTGGGCTTTGATATTCCTAAGTACCTGCCTGATAAAACGGTATCTACCTAAATGGCCTGATAGTTGTGTTATATCAATTTGTGTATCAATTGCTTTTACTTCCATTTACTTTCTAACCATATTATAAAAATAATATCATTACCTAACTTTTTATTATAGTTTAGCATACCCAATCTGCAATTACAAGGCTACCCTCGCAAGGAAGAGGGAAGATCATTTTTGTATAATATTTTCCCTCCAAGAATAATCATCAAAAATCCGTCTTCTATATTCTGTTTATGAAACAATCCTCGTACATTATGCATACCCCATCATATCTTTACGTACCCTTTCGCTCATTCCTCAATTGGAATTCTTTTTTCATTTTCTCAATCTGGGCATCTGTATGAGAAGGGAAAAAGGCCAATGCATCCCAATCATTTCCGGACTGCATATGATTTGATGAGATCATCTGCAATACATTCTGCACAAAGGTGCATACATTATCATAATACAGTCTGGCATTTTTGATATGTATATATATAATCCCCTTTCGAGTCTCCAGATATGCGTTTTTGTAGTTCAGATGCGTTGGCTCATGGTATATGACCTGCCCCCTGTGACCTCCAAAACCTACCCGAAAAGAATCGGACAGAAATGCGCCTCCAAAGTATTCATAGACCATTTTCTGCACGGCATTGCAGGCTTCCGCCCCTCTTGGATTATAATGCTTATTCGATGAATGAATATGCCAATAATCACTCAAACATCCCTGTGTCAGGGTCAAAGTGTCTTTGTCATTGTATGGATTGCCTTCATCCGGAAGATAGTCCTTCCACCATCCCGGAATCCGTTTGTTTTTGTAATATACATATTTCGGAGTATCATACATAATTTGAACTCCCATCTTCCTCACACCCATTCAGCAGTCGGTTCACCTCCTCCTGGCTTAACAGCTTGTCATCTATGAATTCGTCCTCGAAATCCAACAAAACTACTGCATAGGCTTCTTCGGCATCAAAATCATCCGGTACAGGGAGATACTCTTCATCGCCTACACCGTTTATCCGCTTTCTCTCCCCCGGCTCTATTCTTATGACACCCTTTTTTACCCGGAAATACAGAGGTTTCCCTCCGACATTCTCGACAAAGACAGGAATTGTAATTCTATCCGTGTCATGTGGAGGATAACCGCATCCGGTATCGGTAATTCCAAGCCTGTATTCCAGAAATATCTCCCCAACAGAATCCTTCCCCTGTCCATTGATAAGGAACTTTGGAGACATCATTTCTCCATCATAATCTTTAAACGCCTCAAAATAGCACCCGTGGAATCCAAACTCCGCATCTCTGTATGATGGCTTGAAGGCGGCATAATAGAATAAACACTCCTCCTTATCATCCAATGCGATAAGATAATTGTCCGGCTCAATCTCCGGAACATACTTCCCGCTGCTTTTAAGGTTGTCAAAATAGTCCTCATGAAATGCTTTTTTGATATGATCTGCTATTTTACCCATGCTTTTACCCTTTCACATATTCTATTGCTGCATCTGCAGTATCTATTATGATAAAGGTCTTATTCCCGTAGGGCATCCCGTTTCTGTATGTGGAGAAGGTATCTGTCGATATCAGCTTTCCCACTGCCATAGGCGCACGCTGGGGTGTATGTCCTACCACCTGATACATATCCTCTGGATAGAGTCTCGTATATTGCAGCTGCGGTCTTGCCCACAGAGGGGAGTCATCCTCCCAGAGCTGTTCGGGTTCCATTTTTCCGTTTATCATAGCTATGACATAATCAATGTTTTTCTGTCCGAAATTTCTATGGACGAAGCTCTCCGTAAGCCCTGCGTGGCTGAACAGCACTTTGCCAAATCTGAAAACATAGCCCACATTCTCCGGAGGCAATGCCTTTTCCAGCTTATCAAGTCCTTTAAGCACACTATCTCTTGCATAGTATGAGTAGCCTGACTGCATAAATCCCCACCTGTAGCTCACATCATGATTCCCGAGGCAGAGGAAGGTATCCTGGTGGTGCCTTATATATTCCAACGCCGCATCGAAGGTCTCATCATACAGTTCAATATTTCTGTCCTGATTCCAGTCATCCGCCAGATCTCCCAGCATGACAGTCGCATCACATTTCTCGTAATACATAACGACCGCAGCTTTTCTATATATTTCCGGCTTTAAGTGCACATCCGGTATCACTAATATCCTGCTCATCCTCAAAGTCTCCTCTGCTATTAAAAATTGCCTGCCGCACAGCCATGTGGAAATTCCGTGCCAACCGGTTCAGCGCCGCCAACCATACTCATGGATTTCAGCATATTGCTATGCCTGCATCAAATTTGATGGTTTACCTTCAAAAGTTCAGAATTTCAAAGTTTCAGGTTTCAAGTCTTACAGTTTCTTTTGTTGACCAAAAAAAGTTAAGGTTCGACTGACTTAAGGTTATTCAGCCATCCCTCCGGCATTTCATCCGGAAATGGTAGCGGGATTTGAACCCGCATCCGCAAAATCGTATTTTGTTAAAACAAAATATTCTTTTGTGCCTCTTCCCATTGGGCCATACCATTGAAAATGTAACTTAACCCTGTTACAGGGGAACCGGGTATGGAATTTTCGTGCGACAGGCAATAATTTACATATAATTTCTCTCTATATTTCAATAAATGTGGTTGCGTTGGAAACCTTTATTCTGGTCTCCAGCTCAATACTTGCCGCCTCCCTCCAAATCCTTTATCACCGGGAGTCCCAAAAGGGAGCTTCTCGTATAATGGGTAACGGAAAAACTGCAAAATCCTATTCCCAGCTCATTCGCCACCTGCTGCACTATCTGCGTCTTGCCGATACCCGGTGCCCCATACAGGTAAATGGGCATACGGTTGGCGGCTGCAAAGATATTTTTCCCGCTGTCATCCTTCAAAAGATATGCTTTTATCGTATTCTGCACCTCTGCTTTTGCTTCTTTAACAGTATATTTGGACTCGCTCATACTAACCTCCTTATAATGCCTGCGGCGTTTTGGATACCGCAAAACCAAACTCTGCGCCCTTGTCGATATTGGATTTCTCCGCCGTCCTTATGGCGCTCTCCATATCCGCCTTTGTTATCTGTCCTATATCCGCCGGTCTCTTTCCCTGCTTCATTTCGGTGTAGCTCTTTAGTGCCACTGTCCTTACTAATGCATCACAGAGCTTTCTTGCCTCTCTGGCATTTCCGAATGTCCGGCTGTCCCTGCTCTTCTTCTCTGCCAGATATTTTACTGCCGAATCAAGCGCATCCTCCGATGCCTCAAAGCCCTTTTCAAGTATCATTGATTTCGTAATCGCCCTGAGTTCCTCCTCCGAATAGTCCTCAAATTTCACTATCTCGGAAATCCTGGAGGCGAGGCCTTCATCAAGGGCAAGAAAGCCTTCCACCTCGTTCATATACATTGCGAATATGACAATGACATCATCCTTATACAGCTCCATACAGCGCATTCGCTGAAATGACCCAAAATCCCGTGGAGTATTATATGAAGTATGCGTATCTCCAAAAGAGTCATTATTCCGAATCGCCCTATATCATATTTTTCCTCGTCAGCACTCGGTGCGGAAAAGAACAGATGCTTGCCGTCAGTGGCTATACACAGTCCTATCTTTTCCTTTACCGGCACAGGCTCCATATAATCCGCTACCGGCGCCAGCGCAGGGTATCTGCGGACTATATTTTTCAGCGCCAAAACTATTCTGTTATTGTAGTATTTTGTCTTTTCCCCGGGCTTCTTCCGGATGGTAAATTTTTTTCTGTATTGCTCCGGTTCAAACATATTCGCACCTCCCCTTATATTTCTTTATCATCCGAATGCAGTATATCAAGCTCCCTCATTATCGTTTTTGTGTAAAATTGTATTTCTTGTCCTTGAAAAAAACTGTATATTGCTATATGCTATCCATATGAACAGACGCAGATTCCGTATATTTCCCATAATTATTATTTTGCTGCTTCTCCTTACCGTGACCGGAGGTCTGCTTTTTGTGCTTTTCATCACAAGCCCCAAGAGACTCATTATTGGCAGATTTTCAAGAGATATTGATATATCTGATGGAATATCCGATGTATCCTCCGACTGGCTTATGAGCGCTGCAATGGGAAAAAGGGTGGAGCTTTCGGGAATTAAAATTGCGCTGTTTATAACCTTTGACGGAAACGGAAATTACAATATTACCGTGCATGAGGCTTCCTACGAGGATGCCAGGCAGGATGCCTACACGGCGTTTTCGGACGCCACAAGGGATCTGATAATATCCCGCTTTGAGGCATCCGGAATAAGCGACACCTCCGAGGATGCCGTAGACGAGAAGGTAAATGAAGTATTGGGTATGTCCCTGCAAAAATATCTTGAGGACTACGGACCCAAGATAATGCCGGAATTATCGGCACTTAAGGAGACTTACGAGACCAGTGGCACATACCGCATAGAGAAAAATATGATAATCTTTGATGATGGGAAGGCATCATATTTTCTTGTAAACAATGAGCTTTTGACCATTACCGACGGAGAGAACAGTGAAGAAACTTATGTATATTTCAGAAATGAATAAAAAAGTCATTGCACTTTTAACTTTATTTTCCGTGCTTGCCTGTCTTTTGAGCCCTTATGCAGCCCTGAGCGTAAAGGCGGCAAATACCGGAAAGCACAGGATTATAGAGAACCTAAGCGTCCGTGTGAACAACGGCGATTCAAAGGTTCTAAAGACCATTCACTACGATTACGTCAACAACCGCTATGTGTCCTTAAGGGACTTGGCAGCAGCATTAAACAACACCTCTAAGGCTTTTTCCATTGGAATTTCCGGAACGGATATAAGCATTACCACCGGCAAAAATTATAATGCTGTGGGCGGAGAGAATGTTCCCTTTGACATACCGGAGGATGATGTGGATTACACCTACAATACAAACCAGTTCCGCACCAATCCCATGACAGTGGACGGCAGAACCGTCAAATATATGACATTTCTCGGCAGATACAATACGGGCAGCACGGACTGCTATATGAGCATCACAGACATAGCGATGCTTCTCGATACGGATATGTGGATAAAGGAAAATACCCTGTATATCGACACGGAAAGTCCTTTTTTTGTGGATATGGACGAGCTGGAGGATATGGGCTTCTACGATGAGGTATATTCCGCCCTTGTGGGGGATGCCACAACCGGCGAAATATACACTTCATATATGGAGGATCTCCCCGTTCCCCTTGCAAGCACCACAAAGCTTATGAGCTACCTCATATTGATGGATGCCGTGACCGCAGGGGAGATAAGCCTTAATGATACCGTCTATTTCTCAGAGAACGCCGTGAGGCTGTCAAAAACCGAGGACGGAACTATAGACATCGAAGTGGGAGAAAGCTGCACCCTTTCGGAAATCTTCTATGCAATGCTTCTTCCGTCCAGCAATGAATGTACTCTTGCCGCCGCCGAGCATCTTGCCGGGAGCGAGGAAAAATTCGTGGAGCGGATGAACGAAAAAGCGGCATCCCTGGGGCTCTCGGATGCCACTATATTCCATAACTGCCACGGGCTGCCGATTTTCTCGGACAGCATTACCGCCACAAAGCTTCAAAATCATATGTCCGCCAAAGATATGTTCCTTCTTGTATCCTATATATTGAGCGTATATCCGCAGATAAAGGATATTACCTCCACAAAGGAATACACCATTGCCTCCCTTGATGAGACTGTCAAAAACACCAATCCGCTGCTCTATAATATGCCGGAGGTAGTGGGATTAAAGACCGGCACCACAATAATGGCGGGCTCATGCCTCGTATCTGCTCTGGATATAAGAGATGACAACGGAAATCTCCACACCATAGTCGCAATGGAATTCGGCGCCGAGGACACCTCCGTGCGATGTACCTTTTCAGAGGTTCTCCTCCGCTACGGGAAACAGGTATTTACGGAAGGAAATTCCGATGCCTCAAATTCCTCGGCTAATGCTTCTATTCCCACCAGTGCGGAAAGTTTGATAAGGATGCTTTTGAATTCCTAGCTTTTTTAAAATCCATATACGTCTTATATGCCTCCGGTTTGAACATTTCCTCAGCCAGCTCCTCCTTTGAATTTTCTGCGTACTGCCCTATATCAACTTTTCCTCTGAAACAATATATTCCTTCCTCGCAAAGCTCCCCAAGACATCCGTTTACAAGAATACATTGCTTTACACCGTTCTCGTCCAGACCCCCGTCATATTTAAAGCGCATGGTTCCTCCGCTTGTTCCGTTATAGGCATACGGTCTAACGGGATAAGAAGTATTTTCTGATCGGCGTATGCTAAATCTTGACATCTCCTCACTGCTGTATTTACTGAAGGCCTGTTTCAGCTTAGGATTATCATGCAAGGTATCCTTAATGAAAGGAAAACTCATACTGTCGTCATTATAGTAATTTCCGCCGTAAAATATTGAATGTGCAAGGATAATCCGGTTTGTGTCGGTAATTATATCTTCAATGATTCCGAATACCAAAAATAATGTTTTCTTAAGCAGCTGATATAATTCTGCGCCGTTTAGCACAAAATCATCCTCACACCGGTATATTCCCCTGCTGATATGCACAAAGCGCTTGCCTGATACATACTGTTCCTTTGGAAACATACGATCAATAACATTTTTGCTTACATCCTTAAAGTCACATTTATTATATACAATATAAGCACTATACCTCTTTACAATATGCCTGCCAATACAAACAAAAATATATTGACTATGGGCATACTGTCCACTTTTCTGGCTAGTTTTCCTATCTTTTGTTCAATCCCTAACTCGGCATCTTCATTATTGATACGTCTAATAGCCTCTTTTCTTCTCATAAACATACGAATTATCGAGACAATCACAACAATAATAGTAAGAACCGCAGAGCCTATCCTGACCCATTCTTTAGCTGCACGTATATATAATTCTCCTGTTAAAATCCCATTCTGAAGGCACTTATAGAATATATAATCTATAAGTCCAGCCAACATCATAACTGCGAAAGCACCTATAAACATGCCAAATATCCATTTTACATATACTGCAAGCTTGATGCCGCACCGCTCCATATAATATGCCTTAAAGGCCTTTTTGGCTTTTTTATCAGCCTGATAGGCACATATATTTTGAATTTCATCTTTATTTCTGATAACCGATTGACTTCTTTTTATGTCATCTTTTTTGATTCCTGCATTTTCTATTGCAGTATTATATATATTTTCTGCGGCCTTGCTATGTAGCTCGATTTCTTTTTCCAAACTATCTATTTCATCAAGCATGCCTTTATCTATATTAGCGGCAATATACTCTCCGAGAAGTCTTCCTCGCTCCTCTTCATATATTTTTTCTGCATCCGTTTTCAACTCTGCATCCGAAGCAAAGCTTATATTCTGTTTTTCTTCACATTCAATTTCCAGCCTTTTTATTTGATTTTCATATTCGGCCTTATCCCTCTTATTTCTATCTATTTCGCTGGTAAGTTCAAGCTTTATCCCTTCATTTTTCTTTGCTATACTGTTAATTCCTGTATTTCTCTCGTTTTCTATAGCCAAAAAATGTTCTTTTTGGTTTTCAAGAAATTCTTCATATTTCCTGTTTATTGAATCTTTATCAAGATTATAACCGTCAATAATTCTTTCCTTCTCTGCTCTAAGTTGAGACAAATCATCTTTCCATTTATCTTCAACCTCAATAATTTCCTTTTTGGGAACAATTATCCTTCTGTCAAACGACTGTATCAATTTTTGAACACCATTGTTATAAAATGTATAAATGTCAATCATATCAATAACTCCTATATAAATTTTAAGAAATCCGTATGTATTTTAAGACAATACCCCCCCTTGTCAAGAAAGACCTTAAAATACACATATTTTAAAAGATGCTGCTAAGTGATTTTAATTGCAATCACATAGTAGCATCTTCTTTAATCTTATTTATGGTGTAAAATTGTCAGATTGAATCCTACCCTAGAACTTAAGCTTCACGATTACCTGAACCCTCAGATTGTCCGTGCTTCCGTATACCATAGGCGTGATACTCTTGAATGAGAGAATATCCTATGTGGTTAATAATCCTATTTCATTTGCAATCTGCCTTATCTTATCCAAGTCAAGCTCGGTGCACTCCGAGATATCGTCATATGACAATTTCCCTTGTCTGAGTAATCGTGCCACCATTTGTTGCTTCTCTTCCATCTTAGCTTCGCTAGCCGCATTTCTTGCCGCTACTCTTATATCCATATCCCAAGTCATATACGCCCTCCTTGCCTCGCTACTCTTCTTTACTATATCTACTGCGTCCTCCAGCTCTCTTACAAAGCTGTCTTCCGTATGTATCCCATTTATCAAATCCAAGAATGCCTTGAGCTCTTTGCTGATATCCCCTTTTGTTCCCTTTGGGTTTAAAAATATCTTCTCCGCTCCATCCCCCAACTCTAAGCTCTCATCCTCCCTGCATACGTTGCGAAATGTATATCTGTATAATTCTCTCCCAAACAGGTCAAACTTACAGATAAATATCACATAGGAATCCGGAAGCTCATCATACATCGCACCCTTATCTAACATCTGACTATCCACCATTGATTGGTTATATCGGCTTCTCTTTGGTATATTGTCTTCATTATTGACCTGCATTTCTATGTCATACTTTCTGTTCTCATCATCTCCCGCAAAAGCATCTAGTCTGACACCCCTGCTGTTCGGAGCCTCATCTATGGATTTTTCCGTATCCACAAACTCGACTCGCTTTATATCAAGCTCAGGCAATATCCGCTGCAAAAGCCTACAGCACCTCTCGGGATTATCACGCATTACCCTGTAAAAGATAAATGCGTTGCTTATATCAAGCGACTCCCATTTCCTCATCTCTTCAATTGTCAAATCATCTCTCATACACATACCTCCTTCTTGCGGAAGATACTGTATGAGTACTTTTATCTCCCGCCTAATATTGCTGATTATGAATTAAGCAGGAAATCTGAATTATTCTGAACCTTTAGAATAAAAAAGAATCATTCTTATCTGCTCAATTAAAGAATAGCACCGAATAAGCCGTTTTTCAATAGGTTTTGAAAATTTCACCATCATTCAGAAAATGCTATACCTTATCTGTCGTTACAGATGCAGTATAGCATTTGGGGAGTTTTATTTTTGGTGTGAAATTGTCGGATCAGGTTTACCCTAGAACTTAAGCTTCACGATTACCTGAACCTTCAGATTGTCCGTGCTTCCGTATACCATAGGCGTGATACTCTTGATAGTCGCTCCGTAGGTCTTTTTGATATATGACCTCTGTCCCTCAACAAGCGCTGTTATCTCATCTGCAGACACATCATCAAAGTCCTCCGTGTTGAAGATTGTCTCCTCCACCTTGAATTTCGCCGCCTGACGGATAGCCACCACCACGTCAGGAAGCTTTTCCGCCTCTGTGGTAACATTGCCGCTTGTCTCAAATTTCAGCTTGAGCTTCTGCTCTTCCTTTGAATTGTAGTCAGCATAGGGCTTTCTGCCCTCCTTCTTTCCGTAATCGAGATAATGCTGATACAGCGCCTTATCCGCCTTGCCGTACACCTTCACAACGTCGGGATTTTTGTCCGCATAATATTTCGGGTCAAAAAGACCTCCATCGGACATTACTATCACTCCGTCCGTAGGCTTGGGAGCCACATATCCCGCATAGGGCTTTCTGCCCTCATTTCTTCCGTAGGTCAGAAAGTGCTGGTACAGCTTTTTCTCATCCATACCGAATGCCTTGTACAAATCGGGGTATGTCGCCGCATAGTACGATGGGTCGAAAAGTCCCCCGTCGGACATAGTCTTTACCTTGGCAAAGGCAGTCTCCTTTGAAAAAGCGGTAAGCAGAAGTACTGCTGCCACAACCAATAAACCATTCTTCACAAGTTTAATCTTCTTCATAACCTGCCTCCTGTTTATGTGATAATCGTGCTTGCCTTTTTATCCTTTAGCCTAAGAAGTATCCTGTAGCAGTCATGCTTCCATGTGGCTTTAAGCCTCTCATCCGTAATCTCCTTCGTCTCAATTTTTACGTCGCTTATGCCGTCTGACTTTATCTCTCCCAAGGCTCCCACCTTTATCACTGCGATACCCTCAGAAAGCTTCACAAGCTCCGGCTTCTCGTAGGTCATAAGCGTCAGCACGGGCGTTAGGCTTTCCTTGTACTCATCCGTTATGACAACGCTTCCCTGTCTGATCTCCGTGGAGGAATCGCTCAGATTTTCCTTATGGAGCACAGCGGTGCGAATATGGCTCTTTATCCTCTCGTCCCCGTAGGCGGGAGCGATATCCATCGAAAGACCGCACTCCGTATTGTTTATCTTATATTTTACATCCCCTGCTCCGAAGTTTTTGCCGTCCTTCTGCATAATATCCGGGGCTTCGGCATTTGCTGCGCTTAGGAAATTCACGGTATTGTGGAATGCCGACTGCATTGTCCATATCTCATAGCGCTCGGTCGAAAAGGTCTTTTTCGTATATGTCTCGACGCCTAAATCTATAAGCAGAGGCTTGTTGTCCTTATACAGCGTAACGCTTCCCACATCATTGTGATTGTGGCTGTCCCCGTTATTTCCTGCCTTTACCGCAAAGGTAAAATGCTCATCACGCCCTATCAAAAGCCCTACGCTCTCGAAGAAGGTATCCGGCGCATCAGGCGCTTTCTCGGGATACTTCATCATCTCCTCGTTATTTGCAAGCTGTAATATATGATAATAAAGGTTTCTTTCCTCAAATATAAGCTTCTCCTCAAGGCTCATACTTCTGTAATCCGATGCCGCAAAGGAGGCGTAGCCCTCATTTTCCGTATACTTTCCGAAGAGGAAATCCCTTGCGCTCCGCTTCCCGGGGAAGGGAGAGCAGTCCGCATAATTTATGTAATATCCGTCCCCCACATACATTTTCACGATATATGCGGCAATATTTTTTATGAGAGGTATGCGGTAAAGATTGTCCATCTCGTTGTCCGTAATGCGGTTAAGCAAATCTATGCAGCCGAAGAGACACAGTCCCGCATGGCTGTAATATTGTGCGCCCTCATTACAGCATCCGTCATCCCCGTAGTCGTCCAAAAAGAAGTCCACTGACAATGAAGCCTGTCTCAACACATCCTTAAGCAGTCCTCTCTCAAAGACCTCCTCACGCCTCGTAAACACGGAAAGCAGCACATTCTGTGTAATCCACGGCGTCCAATTGCACATAGGCTCCTCGCCGTTTCCCATCCACCAGAAGTGATAATTAAGATATGGCTTAAGTATGCGCTTTTCTATCTCCCTGTCGACATAGCTGTTGATAAACCAGCTCCTGTCAAGAAGCCTGTCCCTTAATAGATATTCCGAAAGCCCTATTATCGAGGCAGTCTCCGCCGCAAAAAGGTCTATTATCGGTCTGTCCTCATCCGGTATTATGAACTGCTCAACATCCCTTATGTAGGTATTGTGAGCCGGAAGGCACCATGTGGTCTCCTCAAGTATGGCATATATCCCGTCGAGAATCTTGTCTATAAATCTGCCGTTATCCTCCACGCATTCCGCAAGCACAAGGTTGGTCAGCATATTTCGGCGCAAAAAATATTTGCTCTCGAAGCGCTCCCTGTTCCCCGTCCTCGAAAAATCCGTATAATCGGACAAAAGGAGCACGGGATACTCTGTTTTGAGTATCTCCTCCCCCTTCTCCAAAATACCCATACGCATATCCTTTGGCAGACCGACCCAGAAAGTCCTGTCGTTCACCGTGGGAAATTCTATGAGCTTGTTGAAATTTTTTACCCTGTGAAATGCATCCAGCGTATTTGTTCTATGCACCTTCGTTTCCATACACTTCTATCTGCGTAAGCGCCGGAAATGGACTTTCATCATCTGACTTAATAAGTTCCGAGAGCTTCAGCCATATTACCTTTCTCTTATCTATCCCCTTAAATATATGAGGCTCATCTATATGCTTTTCCATATTTATTACCATTTCGCTTCCGTCCGAAAAGGTAAGCTTTCCCTGTATCCAATAGTTGTCATGAGGGAAATCCGCTCTTGTGTAGAGCCTTATTTCGTCAATATCCACCTCTCTGCCGAAATCTATCTTAAGCTCCGCATCATCCTGACGGTTTATCCCCCAGGATTCATAGGGCCATTCCCCGTGGGAGCGTGTGGCAATCACTCCGTCTATGGCATTTCTTGCAGCAAATACTGCCTCTCCCCTCGTCTCCACATTTGCGCTTGCGTGCGGATAGATTCCCTCAACATCATGCTGGTCGAAGGGGTTGAGGGCAAGGTTTTTGTATGCGTTTATCTCGTAGGACGCCGCCTCCCTTATACTGATATAATGCCTGTTTCCAAAGAATGCCAGAGGATTGTAGCTGGTTTTCTTTTCATAGAAGGGTACTGTGTATATTACATTTTCCGTATCTATGAGGACAAGCGCTTCCTCTATGGCGGCATCCACCTTTACCTTGTAGAATTTGTGGGGTGTGATGCCCGAAAACTCTATGATATCGCCCTTCCTGTACTCTCCGTCCCAGGCAAGGATTACCTGCTTATCCCCCTCGTTTTCCGCTTTGTTTATATGGTCCCAGTCATTATATACTTCGATTTTCATATAATAATGCTCCCGTATGGCTTAAGATTTTTATGCACATACTATTTTAACTATACAATATTTTTGGGAAAATGTCTTTTCTTTTTATTAAAATATATTTTTATTTGTAAAGAAGCATATCCGAAATGAAGCCTTCCACATTTTCAGGCACAAGATGCTTTATGGAGAGTCCCTTATTTACCCTCTCCCTTATAAGAGTAGAGGAAATATCCAGAGCCGGAAACTCCATAATGTGTATCCTTCCTCCAAATTCGGCGGTCAGTTCCCCTGCCTTATCCCTCATATTTTCGATATCGGAGGCAAAGCCCCTCGTTGCGGCGATTATTTCACAATTACTTAAAATACGTTCCGGATTTTTCCAGATTTTCAAATTATTCAGGCAGTCCTCCCCGAATATGAAAAAGAACTCATCCTTCGGAAATTTCTCCCTCAAAAGCTCCAGAGTCTCATAGGTATAGGTCTGCCTCTTTCTGTCAAGCTCGATATCGCAGACCTTCATATTCTGTTCCTCAATGATTGCAAGCTCCGTCATCTGCAGGCGCAGCATCGGGGAGGTTACTTTGCCGAAGGCTTTCATATACGGCACTCCCGCCGGGATAAACCACACCTCGTCGAGAGAAAAGCTCTCCTGCGCCCATCTCCCCAGAAGTATATGCCCTATGTGAATGGGGTCAAAGGTTCCCCCTAAAAGCCCGATTTTCCGCATATATCAGATTACCCTTTCGCTAAACGCATCAAAGACCGAGGGCATGCGTCTCTTGTGGGCGCTTCCCCTATATTTTTTCAAAATAAGCTCATCCGTCTTTTCATCTCCGGATGTACCCTTTCGTATATAATCGTGTATCGCCTGATACGTAATGCCAAGCTTCTCCTCATCCGTCATACCGGAAAGCCCGTCCGTGGGCGCCTTGTTTACAAGCTCCTTCGGAAGCTCGTCCATAGTAAGCCCTACGGCTGCCACCTCTTTGCTGGTAAGCCTGCCCAAGGGATTGAAGTCACAGCTTGTATCACCATCCTTGGTACAATACCCTACCGTCGCCTCGGAGAGATTTCCTGTTCCGCAAAGAAAGGCTCCTAAGGACTGCGCTATATATCTGAGTGTAGTCATGCGAAGACGTGGACCCACATTTATATTGCTCTCATGCTCTGCCCTTGATGAGGCTTCGCCGTCCGCAAAGAAGTCCTCCGAAAGATGCGGCAAAACCGCTTCCTTTAAGGCATTGTGCATTTCCCCTATATTTACGGTGCGGGCGTTTATCCTAAGGGACTCGCATATTCTTACGGAATCCGAGATGTCCTTCTGCTCTCCGTCCGGAAGCATTATGCCATAGACATTTTCCCTTCCGAGAGCCCTCGCACACAGAGCCGCCGCAACGGATGAATCTTTGCCGCCGGATATGCCGAGCACCACCCTTTTGATACCGGCGTTATCCGTAAATTCCTTTATCATTTTTATCAGAGTATCCCTTATTTTGACGGCGTCAAAGGGCTCCTTTAGTTCAAAGCCTTCCATTCCTTTAATCCTCTTCCTCCAAAAGCTTCATTTTCTCCTCATAATATGCCGGGGTCATATCAAGATAATGCCTGTGCGGATTTTCAAAACGCTGCTCCTCCTCCCAGACCTCGGCTTTAAGCTGCTCTCTTAGGCGGTTTCTCACATCCGTGACACTCTCGGCATCTATCGTGCGCACGCCGCCCTTCATAAACTGCTTCGGGATTTCCCTAAACTTAAGTCCCTCTTTTGCAATCTTCTTCCAGGGCTTTTCAGGGTCTATGAGATATTCCGCATCCTCTATATCTTCATCATATTTTGCCAGAATATCCGCTATGCTGTGCCCGTCCTTGTCAAAGGCACGGTACACCCTCTTAAGACCCGGATTCGTTACCTTTTCAATATTTTCGGAAATCTTAATCCTCGGCTTCATTGCGCCATTCTCCTCCACGGCGCAGAGCTTATATACCGCACCGAAGACAGGGTCGGACTTGGCTGTTATCATCCTCTCGCCTACGCCGAAGGAATCTATGGCTCCGCCCTGATTCAATATGGAGTGAATGGTAAATTCGTCAAGGGAATTGCTGACTACAATCTTTGCGTCCTCAAAGCCCGCCTCGTTAAGGAGCTTTTTTGCCTCTCTCGACAGATACGCAAGGTCGCCGGAATCCAGACGTATTCCGTAATTCTTTGATTTGATATTCTTCTCCCTCATCTCACTGAATACCTTTATCGCATTAGGTACGCCGGATTTTATGACATCATAGGTATCGACTAAAAGAATGCAGTTATCCGGATAAACCTCCGCAAATTTTTTGAAGGCGGTAAGCTCATCCTTATAGAACATTACCCAGCTGTGCGCCATTGTGCCTCCCACGGGAATGCCGAAATCCTGTCCCGCAGAAACCGTCGCCGTACCGTTCACACCGCCGATATAGCAGGCTCTTGCTCCGTATATCGCCGCATCATTATTGTGCGCACGCCTTGCTCCGAAATCCGAAACTGCTCTGCCTGCTGCCGCACGAACTATGCGGTTTGCCTTGGTTGCCACAAGGCTCTGATGATTTATCTGCGCAAGTATCTCCGTCTCCACTATCTGTGCCTGCACAAGGTCTGCCACAACGGTAATTACCGGCTCATTCGGATACATTACCGTACCCTCCGGAAAGGCATAGACATCTCCTGTAAATTTAAAATCCGAAAGATAGGCTAAAAACCTGTCGTCAAAAAGCTTAAGAGAGCGAAGATATTCTATGTCCTCCTCCCCAAAGTGCAGGCCCTCTAAATACTGCAAAATCTGTTCAAGCCCTGCAAATACGGAGAAACCCCCGCCGTCCGGGTTTTTCCTGTAGAATACGTCGAATGCGACCCTTTTGTTCTCCTGCTCCTGCAAAAAATATCCGTTTGCCATGGTAAGCTCATAGAGGTCCATCATCATGGCAATATTGCGTTCATCATATATGGTCTTTGACATTTTGCCTCCTATATTATCTCTATCTGGCAGCTTCTCATAGTTTCAAGCGCCGCATTATGCTTTTCTGGAGTAACTCCAGCCATGCATTTGCTGTCCGCAATAAGCTTAATTTCCGGCATATTCGCCTTTATCAAAAGCGCATTTGAAATGACGCAAATGTCGGTACACAGCCCGACAAATTCTATGCTGTCGATATCATAGCTGCGCTTCTTAAGGTATTCCGCAAGCTCTGTGGAGCCGAAGGTATTCTTCTCAAAGACCTGAACCTTATCGCCTTGTGTAAACTTTGTAAGCTGCGGAACAATCTCCCAGCCCTCCGTCCCCCTGATGCAATGCTCAACGGGGAGCTTCTGCCCCTCCTGCGTATTCAGGTAGTCCGCATAGTGCGTATCCTTTGTAAAGATTATTTTCCCGTCGAAATTCTTTATCTTCTCACGAACCAAGGGAACTATCTCTACCGCCTCCTTTGTACCTAATGAACCGTCCACAAAATCCTTTTGCATATCTACAACGATTAAATATTTTGACATATGCCTGCCCTCCTGTATGATTCTAATAATATACATTTAATCAGGTTTAGTCAATAAAAACCGCTTGTGGCGCTCCACAAGCGGTCATTATTTGTAGCTATTATAATTTTACACTTCCGTGGTCTCGGTTTCCTCCGTCCCTTCAGTACCTTCAGCTTCTTCCGTTTCCCCGTTATTCTCCTGCAGCTCTCCCGCAATCTTTTCCCTTACCTTGGTCATCCTCGCAACCTTTACCTTATCATCAAGGTTTATGAGCTTAACGCCTGAGGTAATACGGCTTAGGATATTTATATCGCTGACATTTATGCGGATAATTACGCCCTCTGTGGTAATGAGCATTACCTCATTGTCATTGTTTACAGCCTTCACGTTTACAACATTTCCGGTCTTTTCGGTAATCTTGTAGCACTTGACGCCCTTTCCGCCTCTGTGCTGTATGGAGAAGTCATCCATAAAGGTACGCTTACCCATACCATGCTCGGAGGCTATGAGCAGGAAATCTCCCTGACTTCTAAGCTGCATTCCGATGATTTCATCGCCCATATCGAGGTTCATGCCTCTGACACCCATTGAGGTTCTGCCGGTAGGTCTCACATCCGTCTCCTTGAAGCGTATGCACATTCCAAGCTTTGTTACAAGGAAGATATCGCTGTTCTTGTCTGTAATCTTTACCTCTATAAGCTCATCATCCTCGTCGAGATTTATCGCATATATTCCGGTCTTTCTGACGTTCGCAAATTCCTTTAACGGCGTTTTCTTCACAGTACCCCGTCTTGTTACCATAAAGAGATTCTTCGTCTCATCATAATCCCTCATAGGTATCATCGCAGTTATCTTTTCCCCGGGGTTTAGCTGCAAAAGATTTATTATCGCAGTTCCCCTTGCGGTGCGGCTCGCCTCCGGTATCTCATAAGCCTTAAGCCTGTAGATACGCCCCATGCTTGTAAAGAAATTGAGGTAATGATGTGTGGTAGTCATAAGGAGATCCTCAATATAATCATCCTCAATGGTGGACATACCCTTAATTCCCTTGCCGCCTCTGTGCTGTGCCTTGAAATTGTCGACAGTCATCCTCTTGATATAGCCGAGGCTTGTCTTCGTGATCACGGTATTCTCCTTGGGTATCATATCTTCAATGGGAATATCGGAATCTATATCAAAGCCTATCTTACTTCTTCTCTCATCCCCGAATTTGTCGCTGATTTCAATGATTTCCCTGCGGATTACTCCAAGGAGTACATTTTCATCCTCGAGAATAAGCTTCAATTCCTTTATTTTCTTTAATAATTCGTTATGCTCATCCTCAAGCTTCTGTCTTTCCAAGCCTGTGAGAGCTCTGAGCCTCATATCAACGATAGCCTGGGCCTGCACATCATCAAGACCGAATCTGGCAATGAGCTTTTCCTTAGCCTCGTTGGTATTGGCGCTTCCCCTTATTATGGATATAACCTCATCTATATAGTCGAGCGCCTTCAAAAGACCCTGTAATATATGGTCTCTCTCCTCGGCCTTGTTAAGGTCATACTTGGTTCTTCTGGTTACCACATCCTCCTGATGCTTTAAATAATTTACAAGCATCTCCAAGAGGTTCATAACCTTGGGCTCATTGTTTACGAGGGCAAGCATTATCACGCCGAAGGTGTCCTGAAGCTGTGTATGCTTGTAGAGCTGATTGAGGATGACATTTGCGTTTGCATCCTTTCTAAGCTCAATAACCACTCTGACGCCCTCTCTGTTGGACTCATCCCTGATGTCCGTGATGCCGTCAATCTTCTTTAGCTTGACAAGCTCCGCAATTTTTACAATCAGGTTTGCCTTATTTACCATATAGGGAAGCTCGGTAGCGACTATCTGACTCTTTCCGTTTGGAAGGGTCTCAATATCCGTGACCGCTCTTACTCTTATCTTTCCTCTTCCGGTGCGGTATGCCTCCTCACAGCCTCTGGTGCCGAGAATCAATCCGCCGGTAGGGAAATCCGGAGCCTTTACAATCTCCATAACCTCCTCAATGGTGGTCTTTCTGCCCTCCTCCACACGGTTGTCTATAATCTTAACTACGGCATTTATTATCTCCTTAAGATTGTGTGGGGGAATATTGGTAGCCATACCTACTGCAATACCGGTGGTTCCGTTTACCAAAAGATTGGGATAGCGGCTGGGAAGCACCACAGGCTCTTTCTCAGTATCGTCGAAGTTAGGCACGAAGTCCACTGTGTCCTTGTTGATATCCGCAAGAAGCTCCATACTGATTTTTGAAAGCCTTGCCTCGGTGTAACGCATTGCCGCCGCACCGTCGCCGTCCATGGAGCCGAAGTTTCCGTGTCCGTCCACAAGAGGATATCTGAAATTCCAATCCTGCGCCATATTTACCAAAGCGCCATATATGGAGCTGTCGCCGTGGGGATGATATTTACCCATGGTATCGCCGACGATACGTGCGCTCTTTCTGTGAGGCTTATCGGGACCGTTATTCAACTCTATCATAGAATAGAGCACACGCCTCTGCACGGGCTTCAAGCCGTCCCTCACGTCGGGAAGCGCTCTGGATGCGATAACGCTCATTGCGTAATCAATATAGAACGTCCGCATCCTTTCGTTTAAGTCAACCTCTTGGATTTTGTCAAAAATATTATCTTCCATACTTCCTCGCTTAAATATCCAGATTCTTTACAAATTTTGCATTTTCTTCGATAAATTCACGTCTGGGCTCCACCTTATCCCCCATAAGCGTGGTAAAGGTAAGGTCAAGCTCCGATTCCGTCTCCTCATCATAATTTACTCTAAGGAGTATTCTTCTCTCGGGGTCCATTGTGGTCTCCCAGAGCTGCTCTGCATCCATCTCTCCCAAGCCCTTGTAACGCTGAATCTTGTTATTCTGGTCTCTTCCGACATCCTTAAGTATGTCGTCCAACTCCTCATCGCTGTAGGCATACCATATCTTTTTATTCTTCTCTAACTTATAGAGAGGAGGCTTTGCAAGGAATACATGTCCCTGCTTTATAAGCTCCGGCATAAATCTGTATATGAATGTGAGAAGAAGCGTGGAAATATGCGCTCCGTCCACATCCGCATCGGTCATAAGTATTATCTTATTATAGCGAAGCTTTGAAATATCGAAATCATCATGAATTCCTGTACCGAAGGCGGTAATCATAGCCTTAATCTCAGCATTCGCATATATCTTGTCAAGTCTTGCCTTCTCGACATTCAAAATCTTTCCTCTCAAGGGAAGGATTGCCTGAGTAGCTCTGGAACGGGCAGTCTTTGCGCTTCCGCCTGCTGAATCTCCCTCCACTATATAGATTTCACAATTTGCAGGGTCCTTGTCGGAACAATCTGCAAGCTTACCGGGCAGAGCCATACCGTCCAAGGCAGTCTTTCTTCTGGTCAGATCCCTTGCCTTTCTTGCTGCCTCTCTTGCACGCTGCGCCAATATTGATTTCTCACAGATTGACTTTGCAATAGTGGGATTAAGCTCAAGGAATATCTGGAGCTGCTCGCTCACTATGGAATCAACCGCTCCTCTCGCCTCGCTGTTTCCGAGCTTCTGCTTGGTCTGACCCTCAAACTGCGGGTCCTCAATCTTTACGCTGACTATCGCCGTAAGACCCTCTCTTATATCGTCTCCGGTAAGATTGGGCTCTGAATCCTTAAGAAGCTTATTATTTCTGGCATAATCATTGAAGGTTTTTGTGATTGCATTCCTAAAGCCCTGAAGGTGTGTTCCGCCCTCAGGGGTATTTATATTGTTTACAAAGCTGAATACCGATTCATTAAAGGAATCGTTGTGCTGGAAGCTTACCTCCACATACACATTGTTCTTCTCACCCTCAAAGTAAAGGATATTTTCGTAAAGAGGAGTCTTTGATTTATTGAGGTACTGCACAAATTCCTTTATACCGCCCTCATAATAAAATTCCATTACCTTCTGGCGCCTGCCGTTTTCGAGGGTAATATACTTAACCTTCGAGGACTTTTTGGGAGCCTCTGCATTTTCAGAAGCAGGCTTTTCTGTAAGCTTGCTGGATACATAGCTTGAATCCACCTCTGCCTCGGAATCCTCGGAATCCTTTGCTGCTCTGTCGAGAAGCTCATTTATCTGTCTCTTTTCAAGCTCGTCGGAGCCCTGCGCCTCATTTAATGACACAGTCTCGGAGCTTGATTCGTCATAAAAATTATTTTCTTCCTTTATCTCATCCTCGGTTCTGTTGTCCCTGAGTATTATGCGCAAGCCCTTGGTAAGAAACGCCATTTCCCTGAGACGTCTCTTAAGTATATCAAAATCATATACCGTAGTTTCGGTAAATATTGTCTTGTCGGGAAGAAATGTTACTTTTGTTCCCGTAAGCTCCTTATCGCAGGTGCCTGTTTCCTTAAGAGGATAGCAGGAATGACCTCTCTCATACCTTTGTTTATAAACCCTTCCGTCCTGTCTTATTTCTACCTCCAACCATTCGGAGAGCGCATTTACGACGGATGCGCCTACACCGTGCAGTCCTCCGGATACCTTGTATCCCCCGCCGCCGAATTTTCCGCCGGCATGAAGAATGGTAAACACTACCTCAACCGCAGGGATTCCTGCCTTATGATTGATTCCTACGGGTATTCCTCTTCCGTTATCCATAACAGTCACGGAATTATCTTCGTTTATAGTAACATCTATGGTATCGCAAAAGCCTGCCAATGCCTCATCCACGGCATTGTCGACAATCTCATATACAAGATGATGCAAGCCTCTGCTTGCAGTCGTGCCGATATACATACCGGGACGCTTTCTTACCGCCTCGAGACCCTCCAAAATCTGAATCTGGTCAGCGCCATACTCATGGTCTACGGCTGTGTTACTAAGATGCTCTTCACTCATTTACTCATTACCTCAACTTTTCCGTCTTTTACGTTGAAAATCTTATTTATCTCAAATCTGTTGTTCACAAAATCCTCAAGTCCGGTACAGCTTATTATAGTCTGTATGCTTCCTATACTGTTTAACAGATAATTCTGCCTGTTGTTGTCAAGCTCCGAAAGCACGTCATCTAACAAAAGTATCGGATTTTCTCCTGTTATCTTTTTTACTATCTCAATCTCCGCAAGCTTCAAGGACAATGCAGCCGTTCTCTGCTGACCCTGGGAGCCGTATTTTCTGATATCTATACCGTTTACGTTAAAGCAAAAATCATCCCTGTGCGGACCAACGGATGTAATTTTTGAGCGCATATCCTTCTCTCTGGCGCTCCTTAGAGCATTTTCAAAATCGGATATCTCAACATTCGGCTCATATATTACCTCAATTTCTTCCTTACCGCCTGAAAGCTTACTGTGTATATCCTTTATTATATCGTTTAATTCCTTTGCAAACTCCAAGCGCCTCTCAATTATCTTTGCGCCGTAATTTATGAGCTGCATATCCCATATATCTATGGTATTCTTCAAATCCTGATTAAAATATATATCCTTTAAGAGAGAATTTCTCTGCTCCACTATCTTGTTGTAATGGCTTAAATTAAACAGATATGAATTATCCAACTGGCAAAGCTCCATATCCGCAAAACGCCGTCTTTCCGAGGGACCGTCCTTTATGATTGAAAGATCCTCCGGCGAGAAAAACACAACATTACAAATGCCAAGAAGGTTTGCAGCCTTTTTGACCTTCACTCCGTCAAGATGCACTATCTTTGACTTGGATTTTCTAAGGTGCATATCAACCTTTTTGGTATCATTATCCTTTTCGATATAAGTTCTTATATGAGCCTCTTCCTTGTCAAAATTGATGATTTCCCTGTCCTTGCTGCCCTTATGTGATTTTGTGGTAGCCGCAATAAAGATTGCTTCAAGGATATTTGTCTTTCCCTGAGCATTATCGCCGTAGAGAATATTGGTACCCTCATCAAATTCTATGTTAAGAGACTCATAATTTCTGAAATCAGTGAGCTCTAAGGCCTTAATTATCATAAATCAACATCTGTCCTTGGAGGCGCTTTTATAATTACTTCCTCTCCGTTGAAGCTAAATTTATCCCCATTATAGAGCTTTTTTCCACGTCTTGTGTCAATCTCGCCGTTTACATAGACCTCGCCGTTCTGTACCGCAAGCTTAGCCTCAATACCGGAATCCACAAGCCCTGCTAATTTAAGCGCCTGCCCCAATTTTATAAACTCATCTTTTATGCTTATTTCCATATATTAAATCACTGGACTGTTGTAAAGTTTACCGGAAGTATCAGGTAAATATAGTTTTCCTCCTTATCCCTTATAAAGCAGGGGGATTTGGAATTAACCATATAGATATCCACGGTTTCATCATCGATTACCCGCAGCGCATCCAGCATAAACTTAGGATTGAAACCTATAAGAATATCCTTACCCTCTTTTGAAATATCGATATCCTCGTTCATGCTCCCCAAGATTGAGCTTATCCTAAGCTCCATCTTTTCATCCGTGATGTTTAATATTACAGGCTTTTTGTCCCCTTCCTTTACCATAAGGGTAGCTCTGTCTATACATTCCACAAGCTCTTTTTTGTTTATATTTATCTTTGTCTCATAATCACTGGAGAGCATTTGATCTATCTTGAAATACTCTCCCTCTATAAGTCTCGAAACCACGGTAGTATTGTCAAAATCAAACACAATATGATTATTTGTAAAGGAGATAGTCACATCCTTATCAGCTCCGCCGGGAAGAATCCTGCTTACTTCATTTAAGGTCTTTCCGGGAACCACTACTTTTTTGTCATCGTAGCTTTCCTTAAGCTTTATATTTCTGATGGAAATCCTGTGTCCATCAAGAGAAACCACCTTTAAGGAATCTCCCTTTATCTCGAATAACTCTCCGGACATAAGCTTATTATTATCATTATCTGCAATGGAAAAGATAGTCTGTCTTACAACCTCTTTTAAGGTAAACTGGCTAATAAGTATACTTTCAGATCTGTCAACCTCGGGAAGATATGAAAAATCATCCCCTGTCTTTCCAATAATTGTAAATTTCGCTTTTCCACAGGTTATAACTGTCTTGCAGGTAGGATCAGTCTCTATAAATACATCATCATCAGGAAGCTTTCTGACTATATCTAGAAGAATCTTTGCATCCAGAGCTATCATACCCTTTTCTTCTATATTTCCATCTATGACTGTCTCAATGCCAAGCTCCATATCGTTAGCTGTAAGGACAATGTTATTATTGTTTGTATTTATAAGTATACATTCAAGTATTGACATTGTGGTTTTATTAGGCACAGCTCTTGATACAGTCTGTACACCGGATAAAAGATTTTGTTTATTAAGTGTTAATTTCATATTTGCAAGCTCCTTTTATTATATAATATATAAATTAAATAATAGAATTAATAATAAAGGCTGTGTATAAGTGCAAAACCTATTCAATTATAACATTTTTACACTAATTTTAAAAGGAATAATTTGTGCATAAGCCTAAATAAATTTGATACAATCTGTTTATGAAAGTATCTTCTTTCTTATTACGTCTACCTTGTTTGCTATTTCATCATTTGCCTTCACATCCTCAGATATTTTTTTAAAGCCGTAAAGGACTGTTGTATGGTCCTTTTTACCCAGTATTTTGGCAATCTGTGAATAAGATATCCCGTTTATCATCTCATGGCATAAATACATAAATATCTGTCTTGGAAGGACAAATTCCTGATTTCTCTTTTTGGAGGTAATATCATCCGGAGTCACTCCAAAATGATCGGCTATAACATTCAATATCTTTTCCGAGGTAATTTCCTTGGGCTGGTCAGGATATATCATATCCTTTAAGGTATCCTCCACGGATTCCAATGTCATATTATCTATCTTACTCAGCTTTGCAAAGGCTATTACCTTGTTGAAAGCGCCTTCAAGCTCTCTTACGTTTGATTTGATATTTTCGGCAATATATTGCAGAATATCTTCGCTTAGGTTTGTGTTATTGACTTCCTCATATTTTTTAAGTATTGCCATTCTTGTCTCATAGTCAGGCTGGGAGATATCCACTATAAGCCCCATAAGGAATCTGGAAATGAATCTTTCATCCAGCTCCTTTAATTCCTTTGGAGGACGGTCGGAGGATATGACTATCTGCTTATTTATACCGAAAAGCGCATTGAAGGTATTGAAAAATTCCTCCTGCGTGCTGGCTTTTCCTATTATAAACTGAATATCATCAACCATAAGGACATCAACTGTACGGTATTTTTCCCTGAGAGCCGTCATTGACGCAGCATTACCCGAACGGATGGAATCTATTACCTCGTTTGTAAATACCTCGCTTGTGACATAGAGAACCTTCAAATCTGGATTGTTCTCTATAATATAATTTCCTATTGAATGCATAAGATGGGTTTTTCCGAGTCCCGGACCTCCGTATATATAGAGAGGATTATAAACCTCTCCCGGAGCTTCGGCGGTAGCAAGGGATGCGGACTGTGCCATGCGGTTGTTGCTGCCTACGACGAAATTGTTAAAGCTGTATTTTCTGTTGAGCCCGGTCTTTTCGTATTCAATATGGTTAAAGCTGCTTTGGGGCTGTGAAGAGTTTTCTTCATTATTAAAAGAGCTTGTCTTTCCTTCAAGGACAAACTTTATATCATAATCATTTTCAAACATTTCGGTGATTGTAACCTGAAAAAAGCTTTTAAATTTGTTTGAAATATAGTTAAAGGCCTGGGACTGGTCGGAAGGTATTATAATGCTTACCACATTATTTTCCACATTGAGAAGTCTTAGCGGCTCTATCCATGTATGATAGGAAATATCCGTCAATGAATATTCATTCTTTATAGTAGTTTTTATTTCATTCCATTTTTCTCTTATAAGTTCCATAGAAACCGCCTTTTTATGCTTTATGTAAGTAATTTTAATATAAAACCCCCTATATTTCAAACAATAGTTTTATACATACTATGGATAAGGTTATCCACATATTGTGTATAATTATGTTTAAAACTGTATATATGTCAAAATAATGTGGATATATATGTGGAAAGCGGTGGATAAATATGTGAAAAAGTTTTTTTCTTGACAATATTGCTATTTTCTTATAAAATCAGTAATGCGTTTTTATGGGATTTATCGTAGGATTGCGATTAAAAATAAGAAGAGGAGGTGTAAGAGTTATGAAAATGACATTTCAGCCTAAAAAGCGTTCACACGCTAAGGTTCACGGCTTCAGAGCAAGAATGAGCACTCCCGGCGGAAGAAAGGTTCTTCAGGCAAGACGTGCAAAGGGAAGAAAGAAGCTGACAGTATAATTACAGTAGGTCACAGGAATGTGACCTATTTTTACAAAGCATTATTTAATGAAATTTACGGAGCATCTTAAAAAGAACAGACAATTCCAGGCTGTTTACAAAGACGGTAAATCCTGCGCCAATAGGTATTTTGTTATGTTTGTTTTGAAAAATAATCTGGAAATAAACAGGCTTGGAATAAGTGTCAGCAAGAAGGTAGGAAACAGTGTCGTCAGGCACAGAATAAAAAGACTCGTAAATGAGAGCTACAGATTACATGAGAATGAGTTCAATAGTGGTTTGGATATAGTAATCTTGGCGAGAAACAGCGCAAACGGAATAGATTATAAGGATACTGAAAGCGCTGTGTTGCATTTAGGAAGGCTTCATCGCATAGTTTATAATAATGAAGATTCTCTATAGAAAAAATGAAAAATATTTGATTTCCGACAGTAAAACAGGCGATGTTGCAAAAAGTATTTGTTTATCAGGTATCAGAATTTATCAGAGGTACTTATCTCCGTTAAAAAGTACCAAATGTCCATATATTCCCACCTGCTCCGCATATGGAGCGGAGGCGGTGGAAAAATACGGTGCAGTCAGGGGCTCTGCTCTTGCATTATACAGAATCATCAGATGTAATCCGCTTTCAAAGGGTGGATATGACCCTGTGCCGTAGCTGATTCTTTTTGATACCCATAGGAGAAATGTTAATAATGAACGGAATTTTACTTACCCAGAATACTACGCCCATATTCAGATATGTGGTGTGGATTCTCGGAAAAATTATGGAGGGGATATTCTTTGTACTGGATAAAGTAGGTATCCCCAACATAGGCTTGTCTATTATTTTCTTTACGATAGTTATAAACCTGATACTTTTGCCCATAACTATCAAGCAGCAGAAGTTTTCAAAGCTTTCTGCCAAGATGCAGCCCGAAATTACGGAGATAAGAAAAAAGTATGAGAATAAGAAGGACAGAAAATTCACAGATGGCGATGAATACCGAAATTCAGGCGCTCTATGCCAAATACGGCGTATCTCCCACAGGAAGCTGTGCATATCTTCTTATACAAATGCCTATACTTTTCGCACTCTACAGAGTAATCTATCAGATGCCTGCATATGTGGCGCAGATAGGCAATACCTTTGGAGTTTTGGCGGATAAAATCATATCCGACGACAAAGCGGCTTTTCTTCAAAATGCGGTGGATGAAAACGGAGAGGCTGTAGGGGAGATTTCCAAGGCTGTGGCAATGTATTCCAAAAATCTTGCAGCAGAGGGAAATTTAAAGAACGGCGTAATTGATGTGTTAAACAAATTATCCACATCAGATATGCACTTTATATCCAAGCATTACGGACTTTCTGAACTTCAATACAACGGAAGCAGGATTTTGAGTACAATTACGGAAAATTCTGACGGTACTCTAACCGTGGTAAAGAGAGGACTTATCGACACCTACAACAATTTCCTCGGATTAAATATCGGTAATTCGCCGTGGTATACTATTAAGGAAGCTTTCAGTGCGCATAATTATCTTTTGATAGTGGGCGCAGCAATGATTCCAATACTTGCGGCTCTCACGCAGTGGATAAATGTTAAGCTTATGCCCCAGCAGAACAATGACAATTCCGGGGACGAGCAGGCGCAGGCTATGGCAAATTCAATGAAGACAATGAATACCTTTATGCCTCTTATGTCCGCTTATTTCTGCTTTACACTTCCCTCCGGTATGGGACTTTACTGGGTTGCCGGCGCAATAGTAAGGAGTATACAGCAGGTAGTCATCAACAAGCATATAGACAAGATTGATTTTGATAAGCTTATTGAAAAGAATGCCAAGAAGAGCGCCAAAAAAATAGAGAAGCAGAAGGCACAGGCGGAGAGAATGGCAGCGTATGCAAGCGTAAATACGAAGAGCATCCAGTCGAGAGTCAATAATTACAATAATAAGGCGGAAGATTCTTCACAGAATAACACCTCTCAGGCAGGCAGCACAAATTCAGCAGCTCCCGGAAGCATAGCAGCAAGAGCAAATATGGTAAGAGATTATAATAATAAGAATAAATAAATCAAAGGAGATAAAAAAATGGCAGATTATATAGAATTTTCGGCAAAGACAAAATCGGATGCTATAACAGAGGCTTGTCAGAAACTTTCCGTAACCAGCGACAGACTGGATTATGTGGTGGTTGATGAAGGAAGCGCAGGATTTCTCGGAATTGGTTCAAAGCCTGTAATCATCAAGGCAAGAGTCAAGGAGGATGCAGTAAGTGAGGTTGAGGATGTAAAGACTATTCTCAAGGAGAATAAGCCTGAATACAAGAATAACAGAAATAATAAGAGAGATAACAGAGAAAATAAGAGTAACAGGGAGAATAATGCAAATAAAGCCTCCGATGAAAAAAATGAAAAACCCTCAGAAAGCAAGCGTCGTGAGCGCTCCCAGATCAAGATTTTGAGCGAGGAGGAGGCAAAAACCGCAGGAGAAGAAGCAAAGAAGTTTTTGACTGATGTATTCTCCGCAATGGGAATGAGCGTAAATGTAGCCACAAGCTACAATTTTAACGACGGAAACTTAAATATAGAGCTTTCCGGAGATGATATGGGTGTGCTTATCGGAAAGAGAGGTCAGACACTCGATTCACTCCAATATCTCTCATCTCTTGTGGTAAATAAGGGAACCGCAGAGTATATACGCGTGAAGGTGGATACTGAGGATTACAGGAGCAGACGCCGTGAAACCCTCGAAAATCTCGCAAAGAATATTGCATACAAGGTTAAGAGAACACGCCGTTCAGTATCCTTGGAGCCTATGAATCCTTATGAGAGGCGCATTATCCATTCCGCTCTTCAGAATGATCAGTATGTTTCAACTCATTCTGAGGGAGATGAGCCCTATAGGAGAGTGGTTGTAACCTTGAAAAACGGCGGCGGAAGATACAACAGAAGCAGAAATTATAATAACAACAGATAAATGCAGAGCACTATAGCGGCAATAAGCACCGGACTTACGGAATCCGGAATAAGCGTAATAAGAGTAAGCGGTGATGAAGCCTTCTCCATTGTAGATAAATGCTTTCTAAGCAAATCCTTGGAGAAGGCTTTGCTTAAATATTCTCCAAATACAGTGCATTTAGGGTTTATCGCAGATAATAATGATGAGATTATAGATGAGGCCTTGGTTACGGTCTTTAAGTCGCCACGAAGCTATACCGGGGAGGATACTGTAGAGATATCATGTCACGGCGGAATACTTGTGACAAAAAGAATACTTGATACAGTACTTAAAAATGGCGCTGTCCTTGCGGAGCCGGGAGAATTTACAAAGAGAGCCTTCCTAAACGGCAAGCTTGACCTTTCAGAGGCAGAGGCAGTGATGGATGTTATTTCGTCAAAAAATGATTTGGCGCTCTCTGCTTCCGTGAAAAATCTAAACGGCGCATTGTCAAAAAGGGTTAGGGCTATAAGACAGAAAATACTTGATGAGCTCTCATTCATAGAGGCTGCCCTTGACGACCCGGAGCATATGAGTCTGGATGGATACAGGGATGATTTATCCGATAAGCTGGATGGGCTTATAAGTGAGCTTAAGGCTTTGATAAGCTCTGCGGACAACGGAAAAATCGTTAAGGAAGGCATTTCCACAGTTATACTCGGTAAGCCAAATGCGGGAAAATCTTCCTTATTAAATATACTCCTTGGGGAGAACCGCGCTATTGTTACTGATATAGAGGGTACTACAAGGGATACCCTGGAGGAGAACATAAATATCTCAGGAATATCCCTAAATATCGCAGATACTGCCGGAATCAGGGAATCGGACAACCCTATAGAAAAGTTAGGCGTCGAGAGAGCTATGGAGCATGCAAAAAACGCTGACCTTATAATATATGTAGTGGATGCGTCCAAAAGGCTTTCGGATACGGAAAAGATTATCGATATTGTCAAAAGAAAGAAAACCATTGTGCTTTTAAATAAGTCGGATTTGTCCACGGTTGTGAGTGAGGCTGATATATACAAAGCTTTTGGTATTGATAATAATATAACCTCTGGATTTCGTATAATAAAGACAAGCACTAAGGATATTTCGGAAAATTTTGGCTTGGAGGAATTTGAGGCTGTTCTTAATGATATGTTTTTTGGCGGAATTATCGGACATAATGATGAGATAATGATTACAAATATGCGGCATAAGGAGGCTTTGTCCTCGGCGTTAAGCTCATTAAAGCTTGTGAAAAAAAGCATTGATGACAATATGGAGGAGGATTTCTTTTCTATTGATCTTATGGCGGCATATGCGGAGCTTGGAAAAATAATCGGGGAAGCAGTTGAGGAAGACCTTGTGGAGCAGATATTTTCAAAGTTTTGTATGGGAAAATAAAGTATGGCAGAAATCAGGGAAAAGGTTGATGTATGTGTGATAGGCGCCGGACATGCTGGCTGCGAGGCTGCGCTTGCCTGTGCGAGGCTTGGACTTGAAACGGTAATATTCACCGTTTCCGTGGATTCCATTGCTCTTATGCCCTGCAATCCCAATATAGGAGGCTCTTCAAAGGGACATCTTGTGAGGGAGCTTGACGCTCTCGGCGGAGAGATGGGCAAAAATATCGACAAAACCTTTATACAATCGAAAATGCTCAACGCCTCAAAGGGACCAGCGGTACATTCCCTCCGTGCGCAGGCGGACAAGCAGGATTATTCCCGCTCTATGAGAAAGGTTTTGGAAAATCAGGAGCACCTCACAATAAAGCAGGCGGAGGTCTGTGAGCTTCTATATGAAAAAATTTATGATACTGATGTCACTTTTAATAATGGGGGCTCATCCGAAGCTACAAGGGAAGCAGGAAAGCTCATAACCGGTGTAAAGACCTTTACCGGAACAATCTATGAATGCAGGGCTGTAATAATCTGCACCGGAACATATTTAAATGCAAGATGTCTGTGCGGCGAAGCCATTACCTATACCGGACCCAACGGACTTATGGCGGCGACACATCTTTCGGATTCCTTAAAAGAGCTGGGAGTAGAGCTCAGACGCTTCAAGACCGGAACCCCCGCAAGAATGGACAGACGCAGCCTTGATTTTTCCAAGATGGAGGAGCAGCTCGGAGATGAGAGGATTGTACCCTTTTCATCTTCGACAGACCCGGATTCCATTCAGAAGGAACAGGTCAAGTGCTACCTCACATATACTAATGAAGAAACTCATAGGATCATCAGGGATAATCTTGACAGAAGCCCGATATATGCCGGAATTATAGAGGGTACAGGTCCGAGGTACTGCCCCTCCATAGAGGATAAGGTGGTTAAATTTGCGGACAAAAAGCGGCATCAGATATTTATAGAGCCGGAAGGCTTGTATACGAATGAAATGTATCTAAGCGGAATGTCCTCTTCTCTTCCGGAGGATGTGCAGATCAGAATGTACCGCACCGTGCCGGGACTTGAAAACTGTAGGATGGTTAGGAACGCTTATGCAATAGAGTATGACTGTATCAACGCAAAGCAGCTCCTTCCCACACTTGAATTTAAAAACATTTCGGGGCTCTTTGCCGGAGGTCAGTTTAACGGAAGCAGCGGCTATGAGGAGGCTGCAGCGCAGGGACTTATTGCAGGAATAAATGCTGCGATGAAGCTTCTTAATAAGGAGCCTCTGATACTTGATCGGTCAGAGAGCTATATTGGTGTACTCATAGATGACCTTGTGACAAAGGACAACAGGGAGCCATATAGAATGATGACCTCGAGAGCCGAGTACAGGCTGCTCTTACGTCAGGACAATGCGGATTTGAGACTCCGTAAATATGGATACAGGATAGGACTTGTTGCAAAGGATATTTATGATAAAGTTGTCATTAAACAAAGGCAGATAGAGGATGAAGTAAAAAGACTTAAAGAAACCTTTGTGGGCGCAGGGAAAAATGTGCAGGCATTTATGGAGGCGCATAAAAGCTCCCCTCTTAAAACCGCAACATCTCTTGCGGAGCTTATATGCAGACCGGAGCTTTCTTATGAGGATATAGAGGAGCTTGACACTGGGAGAAGCGATATTCCCTTACCCTGTGATGTGATTGAACAGGTTGAGATAGAAATAAAGTATGAGGGATACATAGAAAGACAGCAAAGACAGGTTGAACACTTTAAAAAGCTTGAAAAAAAGCTTATTCCCTCTGATATAGATTATGATGATGTCAAATCTCTGCGGCTCGAAGCCAGACAGAAGCTAAAGGAGTTTAAGCCAATCTCCATAGGGCAGGCGTCGAGAATATCCGGCGTATCCCCTGCGGATGTGTCCGTGTTACTTATATATCTTGAAGGTAAGAGGGCTTAGTATGGCAGAATATGAAACCTCAAAGCTTTTATCGGATTTGGAAGCTCTCGGCATATCAATAGATGATGAAAAGCTCTCACAGCTTATGAAATATTACGAAATGCTCATAGAGACCAATAAGGTTATGAATCTTACTGCCATAACAGAGTTTGATGATGTTATGAAGAAGCATTTCGTAGACAGCCTTTCGATAGTAAAGACTGATGTATTTAAGGAGGAAGCTTCCTTAATAGATATAGGAACAGGTGCGGGCTTTCCCGGACTTGTGCTCAAAATAGTCTTTCCTGCGCTTAAGGTTACTCTGCTTGATTCTTTGAATAAAAGGATAAATTTTCTCAATTCCGTGATTGAGGAATTAAACCTCAAAAATATTGAGGCGATACACGGCAGGGCTGAGGAGCTTGCAAAAAATTCTAAGTACCGCGAGCAGTATGATCTTTGTGTGTCGAGGGCAGTGGCAAATATGTCCACCCTTTCCGAATACTGCCTGCCCTTTGTGTCGATAGGAGGATACTTTATTCCGTATAAGTCCGAGAAAATCTCAGAGGAATTGAATGCAGCGAAAAAGGCTTTGCTTTTATTGGGAGGAAGCTTAAAGGAGCAGGTAGAATTTATGCTCCCCGCTTCCGATATATATAGAAATCTTGTAGTAGTTAAAAAGGAGAAGCCATCTCCGAAGAAATTTCCCCGCAAGGCTGGAATGCCTGCAAAGGAACCTCTATGCTAGATTATAATTCGTTTGAAGCTGTAGTATTCGATATGGACGGAGTCATATTTGATTCCGAGCGTGTGATTCTGGAATGCTGGGCAGAGTTTGCGGATAAAAATAATATCAAGGATATCCAGAAAAATCTGATAAAATGTATCGGAACTACTGCCGGCAAGACCAGGGAGATAATGCTTGAGGCTTATGGGGAGAGCTTCCCCTATGATGAATATGCAGGGAAGGTGTCGGCGGATTTTCACAGAAAATATGATGGCGGAAGACTTCCTATGAAGGATGGGATTATTCCTCTTCTCAAATTCCTTAAGGAGAATAACAAAAGGATAGCGCTCGCCTCCTCTACAAAAAGAAAAAATGTCATAGATCAGCTTACCGATGCCGGAATTATAAAATATTTTGATGAGATTATCACAGGGGATATGGTTACAAGGAGTAAGCCGGAGCCCGATATATTTTTAAAGGCATGTGAGAAAATTTCCACTCTGCCGAAATGTGCCTATGCCATAGAGGATTCCTACAACGGAATACGTGCCGCCTCTGCAGGAGGCTTAAGACCAATAATGGTTCCGGACATTGTCCCAGCAGATGATGAAATGATTAGACTTTCGGAGGTGGTGCTAAAAAATGCGGATGAGGTCAAGGAATATTTGGCGGCGAGGGTGTAAAAAGTTAAGTGCAAAGCAAACCCAAGAGACTGAAAAATATATTGCAGATATTTAATAAAATTTGAGCATAACCCAAATTATTTAAGATGAAACGAAAATAAAGTTGTTATTATCAATATATAGAAATGCAAATAATTGTTTCACGTGAAACATTTTTTTGAAAATTAAATCAAAATCAAGATAATGTTTCACGTGAAACATATTATCCACAAAATATTGAAGATGAAATGTGAAACATTTTAGAATATTCTGTGAAACAGGTATAAGTTTCACGGAGACAGGACTAGATGTTGTGGATGAGTAATTTATGATAGTATTTAAATAAATCGAAATTTGTCTAATTACTTCATCGACTTTCCTTCATTTACAAGGCTTGTGAGCCTTTATATAGTGATCGGATTACGGTTTTCCCTTGTTTTTGCCCTTATGAGGCAGATACAAGGGAAACTTTTTTATCCGACTACTTTATCC
>JAFUVF010000026.1 GCA_017483735.1 Lachnospiraceae bacterium
CATGTGATACCGCATATTCCATGAGAAGCTGCTTCTGATTTGAAATAGAATTGCTTTCTCCCTGAAGCTCATCATCATGGCTCAGTCTCTCATAGAGTGCGGTGTACTTCTGCTCTTTCTTCATAAAGCTCCTTTCCGCCAAAAAATGGCAACACATAATTAGTTTCTCGATCATGGGGAAATCCCCATTTTCTGCCTCTTGTATCGAAAAAGTACAAGAAACTAATTAGATGTTGCCACACCCTAAACTAACAAATATATAATCGAGTAGGGGGAATTTAATCCCCCTCTCACACCACCGTACGTGCCGTTCGGCATACGGCGGTTCAATATAACTTCAAAGCGTGACGCTCATTGTAGTAATCAAGGCAGCTCACAAGACCTGCTTTGGTAAGCACTTCTTTAGATACTGCACGCTTCAGACAAGATTTAGTGGCTACGAATTGGTAGTGATCGCCCCATTGTGACGTTCGCTTTGCCCAATATGGAGCTACGCCCAATTTGAGCAGTCCCCATTCTCGTTTCTTCGGCCCTTTCCACTGTTTCCAGATGATAACCCGAAGCCTTGTCCTTAAATGTGCGTCAATCTCTTCCATTGCTGTTTTCATTGAGCCGAGGGCATAATAATTTATCCACCCTCTTGTCACCTGATTGATTTTCACAATCTTGCTTGTGACTGTTCCAGGCATTTTCCTACAGGTCAATTCCTTCAGCCTGCTTTTGAATTTCTTTACAGAATCCTGATGGGGTCTACATTTCCATTCATTTGCCTTGCTGTCTTTGTAGAACCCAAAGCCTAGATATTTTAACTTTTGTGGTCTCGTGATGTGGGTCTTGGTCATGTTGACCTTTAGCCCTAACTTCCTCTGAATCCAGTCCGATACCGTTCGCATAACTCTCTTTGCACTGGCTTCGCTCTTGACTGCGATAACACAGTCATCGGCGTATCTTGTGAAACGGAGTTCTCTTGCTTCGAGTTCCTTGTCTAGCTCGTTCAGCATGATGTTTGACAGTAGCGGTGAAAGATTTCCACCCTGTGGCGTGCCGAGTTTTGTCTCCTCGTAGCCCTGCGGTGTCATGACTCCTGCTTTCAGGTATTTGCGGATAAGGGATTCTGTATCGCCGTCTTTGATAATGTCGTGGACAAGGCTCATAAGCTTGTCCTGTGGTACGTTATCGAAAAACTTCTCTAAATCGATATCCACTATCCACTCATAACCCTCATTCAGATAAACAAGCAGTTGCCTGATAGCCATTTCGCAGCTTCTGTTCGGTCTGAAGCCGTAGCTCCATTCCGAGAACAGCGGCTCACACATCGGGCTTATCACCTGTACGATTCCTTGCTGAATTACCCTGTCCATCACGGTCGGGATTCCGAGTTTCCTCACTCCTCCGTTTGGCTTGGGTATTTCTACCCTCCTGACTGGTTGGGGTTTGTACTCCCTGTGCCTGATTTGCTCCCTGATACCATTCCAATGCTCTTTGATATAATCTCCGAGTTCCTCAACCGTCACATCGTCTACACCGCCTGCCCCTTTATTAGCGCAGACTCTCTTGTAGGCGGCGTTCATGTTGTCATTGGACAGTATCTTTTCTAACAGCTCTGACATTGCCTTGTGTGTTCTCTCCTTTCCGTTCCCATGGATTTGCCCTAAGTTGTGCAGTATCTGCTCATTTACGTTTCGCCATTCCTGCGGTCAGGTATTCCATGAAGCATACATTTGATTACACGGTTACATTGTTCAGCCCTTTGGCAAAGCTCGTTTCAGAGCTATGCCTACTACGGCTTTTGCTGACTTCTCACAGTTCGTTGTTACTACGGCTAATGAGACCGTCTGTGAGACCTCACGGGATAAGCCTGTCAGTCTTTCCTCGTCTACCTGCCTAATTTACGCACATGGGTTACGGTTGCCTTTAGGACTTCACTGCTCTATGCCAGCTTATCCGCCATGTACGCCTTTTATCAGGTTTCTGTTCGTCAGGCTACGATTTCGCTATCCCTTCTTCTCGCCTACACCTCACGATGTAAACCTTGGGAGTCGCTTTGGGGTTCGTCGGCAACTACGCCCTTTGTGGACTTTCACCACAGACTGACGGCATGCCCGTCATACATAGAAAGAGCCGCATAGTGCGGCTCTTTCTTCTCAATATGAAATTATTTGGCTATGGTCTTAAAGTGACGGATACTTTGTGCAACTATAGCTCTTTTCTCTTCTTCAGAGAGGTTATTCCTCTTGTTAATGGATATCTTATCACGGATATCCTGAGGGAGTATTGCCTCATATTGAGCAAAGAACATATCAAGCTGCTTTGTTGTAAGCTTTTTTGAATAATTCTCCTCGTCACATTCAGAGAATTGCTTCAAATACCCACATATTACACTCCTGATATCAGCCAGAAGGTTTGAAGGTATATCTGTATCGTTCGCAATGCCTGCGAGATACATAAATCCTTTTGTCTTACCTTCAGACAATACCTCAGCAGGGGTTTTACCCTTAAAAGTGCCTGAAGGGAACACCTCGGTGGGAATATCAGTTTTTTTGTCGTCAGCAGGAATTGGTTTTGCTTCTGCCGCAGGTGCATCCGATATTACAGTATTGGTAATCCCGCAAAGAAACTGCTTAATCATATCCTGCTCTGAGGGGATATTGCTCAATCCCTCAAAAACAATGACAAATCTGTCTCCGTCCTGATAAGATTTAATCGTCAGCATTATTTCCTCCTATCTTGCTCCGGTTTTAAGAAGTTTGCCAAGCTTTTTACCAAGAGTATTAGCTAACAGCTTCTCATCCTCGCAATAAATAAAATCTTTTCCGTACATCTTTTGGAGTATTGTTGGTCCACATCCTCGTCCTAACGCTATTCCGAATGTTGTGCAGCATTTGCGAGCGTCCTTTATGGCATTAATTGTGTCTGCTACGCCGGAATTATAACCATAGTACTTATGACATGCCGGTTGTCCGTCGGATATTACAAACAGTATTTTGTTTGACGCATTCTTGTTTTTCAACAATTCTGCCGCATATCTGATGCTGTATCCGTCGAAATTGTTTCCGCCTGCACGCATATTAATCAGGGAAGCACGATCCTTTTTTTTTCCGTTCCAATCAACGTAATGTTCATGGAGCGCATCAACGGATTCTGTATCGGCTTTGAATCCCATAATATAATATGGGATTTTAAGTTCCGATAATGCCTCTGCAAGGATTATGCAGGTTTTTCTTGCCTGCGCCTCCTTTGCGCCAGACATTGACCCCGAAAGATCAACGGCAAGGACTACAGCAGCATCCTTTAGATTAGCAGGATCTCGCCTTTTATCAAAAATACGTGCCGTGGTGCCAATAGAACCTCGCATAATATTGTATGAACCGCTTGTTGCACGATTATTCTCTTCCATATCACTTTTAAATATCTGGTCGAGCGCCTTTTTTAAGGTTTTAATCTCACGGTTATACTTCGCTACTTCAGCATTATACAAGGATATGATGCCGGAGCTTTTGCAATCGATTCGCCTGTTAAGACACCTTGCCGAGCGGAAGGCAGATGAGGAAATCGAGAAATCCGGTAATTCATCTGTTTTAGATTCTGTCTCATGTTCCCTTTCTACTCTTGCCTCTTCGTTCTTTAAGGATTTTTCAATCTCGTCCAACATGCCATCATCCAGAACGTATTCATCCTCAGCAAGTTTATTTGCATCTTCGGAAGTAGCTGTGTAATCATCAGCATTACACTCTAATGATTCGTCAGGAATAGAGCCCCCGCCATCTGCAGATGCTTTCGAATTGGGTTTATCTTCTGCTGAATCTGGAGAAGAATTGGCCTCTGAGCTATCAGCACTCTTATTATCTGAAGAATCTGAAGATTCATCGGAGTTTGAGGCATCGTCGGCTGCGTCTTCGGTATTAGCGGAATCTTTCAACCTTTTTGCAATTCGTTCTCTTCTCTCCTGTGCTTTATTTGGAGCACCGGTGGGTTTCATGGATTTTTCCTTATCTCCCATAAGATGAGGACCGAATGATTGCAGTGCCTTCATAAGCTCGTCAAGGAGCTTTTGGAACTCATCCTGATTTTTTACCATTTCCTCCCAGAGCGGTCTCGTTTGTTCCATACATTCCTTTGCAATATTAATTCGCTCTCTACTGTCAGGGCAAGTTATACCTTTATTGTAAAGGGGCGCAATCTTTTCAAAATATTCTTTTGCTTCTGGAAATGTAAAGGAACCTTTAACCATACCCATATCGCCAAAATGAATCAAAGCGTTTATAAGCTGGTTAAAGGGGGATGAACTATCGTCTATCTTAGTAGACTTTTGATAAATATGCTTTATTGAAAAGCGCAATGCCTCCAAAAGCCTTCCACCGAAAATATTTGGGGCAAAATATTCGATAGCCGGATCCTCCAGGGTATTTGCGAACTTCATGAATACAGCGGCTTCTGCCTGTGACATTTCCTTGGCAACCTCATTGGTATATTCGAAGTTTGTCAGACATTG
>JAFUVF010000027.1 GCA_017483735.1 Lachnospiraceae bacterium
AAGCGCATCTCATCACCTCCGTATCCATTATAACATACCTTGATATACCGTGGAAGTATAAATTTAAAATTTGACAAAAAAAATAAAGCCATTACTGGCTTTCAGCTATTTCGGATGAGATTAGACTGTCAAACTACCGGGTCTATATAGATATTTTTTCTGCTTATCCCATACTTGCGCATTGCCTCATACTGCCTGTCTGGATTCTGATCCTTTGACGATACCCGGATATATCCGTATTTTCTCATTTTCTGCCTCCTGCATAATAAGATTTCTGAGTCTTACTACCCTTCCTTTTCACAAAATCAGGGCTTGTATATTTCAAATATAAACTATATAATTATTTATATGTATTTCGACAGATTATAAGGTCAAGGATGACAGTATTTCATATAAGGAGACGGTTTATGCCGGGAATGGAATCCATATTAAGCTTCTGCCGTGCCCTATCCTCCACAAAGGCAGACATTATAACAATACAGAAAGCAACTGCAGCAATCGCCACAGAATATCGGCTGGGACGTGTTGATATTGATATTTCAATACGAGAGGGCTTTACTCCTAACGCCGGCACGAAATATCTCACATTGTTTCAAAATCCCAATTACACCGAATATGAAGAGCCCTTTGATTTCCGCTTCCGTGTGGATAGGGAGGGGGAGATTCTTGCAAGGCTGTATCCTCTTAAGGGCTCGGTTTATACGGATGCTGAAGAGCATGAGCTTGAGCTCATCGCAAATATTTCCTTCTTTTATTTCGGGCGTATACGCTTTGCGGATGTTGTGGAAAAGAGCGCTATGACGCAGTATCTTACGGGACTCCCCAATTCCGGAGGTTATATTGCCAAGGCTGTGCCTATTTTCAAGGCGCACCGTGCAGGCAATTATGACGGATACTTTTTTAACCTTAAGGGCTTTGGTCTCATGGGGAAAAAATACGGCATAAAGCAGGGAGATGACATGATCCGTCAATATGCCGCAAAGCTGGCGGACTTCATAGGCTCGGACGAAATCGTAGGTCATCTTGGCGGCGATAATTTCGTAGCCATGATCAAAAAATCCCGTTATGATGAATTCACTAAGCTTCTTTCAGGCGTACCCGTTACCACCATCAAAAACGGGCAGAGTACTGTGGTAAAGCTCGCAGCCACCGTGGGTGTATGGCACATTCCCGGAGAATCCACCGACGCAGGCGATTTGATCGGGCTTCCCGGCGTTGCCATGAATGCCGCCAAAAATGTGCTGCACCAGCCTCTCTGTGTGGTTTCCGACAGGCTTTTACAGCAGGTTGCGGAGCAAAAGAGAGTCCTTGACCGCTTCCCTTCGGCGATGCGTAAGGAAGAATTTCTCGTATATTATCAGCCAAAGGTTGATTCAAGGAGCAATACGCTTGTGGGCGCAGAGGCATTGGTGCGTTGGAATCACAAGGGCGAAATGATATCTCCCGGCGCCTTTATCCCCGTTCTCGAAAGGGAGGGAGAGATAGGAAAGCTTGATTTGTATGTTTTGGAGCACACCTGTATGGATATACGCAGATGGCTCGATGCGGGTATAGCTCCCGTTCAGGTTTCCGTCAATATTTCGAGAAAGGATATTGCCGATGCCACTCTGGCGAGTCAGATAATAGAGATAATAGGAAAGTACGAGATAAATCATCGCTACATCCAGATAGAGGTTACGGAGACTACGGATGAGGCGGAGCATGGTCTTATGACGGAGTTTTTGAACAAGCTCCGTGAGCACGATATTTCAACGGCGATAGACGATTTCGGAAGCGGCTATTCTTCACTCAGCACCTTAAGAAATTTCAATATCAGCATGTTGAAAATAGACCGTTCCTTCATAAACAACGAAACCTTTTCCAAAAATGACGAAATCATACTTACGGACATAATCCATATGGCGGAGCGCCTCGGAATCGAGGTCATTACGGAGGGTGTCGAAAGAAAGGATCAGCTTGATTTCATCAACAAGGTGGGGTGCTTTCTCATACAGGGCTTTTATTATGACAAACCTCTTCCCGTGGATGAATTTACGGAAAGATTGCAGAATAAATCCTATACAAAATAGGACTGTCAGACTGCCAGAACCGATTCCTTCTCTATAAGCTCGGCTTTCATCACGACATTCTTGGGTTCTGCCTCATTTTCAATCATATCAAGAAGAATATTTATCGTTTCGTCAGCCAGCTTTTCAGTAGGCTGGCTCATTGTTGTTATCCTCGGAAGGAAGTAATCCCCCTCCTCTATGCCGTCAAAGCCCATTATTGATATATCTCTCGGAATCTTTCTTCCGCTGTCCCTGACGGCTCTGCATGCGCCTATGGCAAGCACATCCGATATACAGAATATCGCCGTAAGCTCCGGCGCATTCTTGATAAGCTTTCCTGCGGCAGCATACCCGTTTCCCATGGTATAATGCTCTATGCCCTCGGTTATCTCATAAACATATTTTTCGTTGTATTGTATCTTCGCCTCCGAAAGCGCCTTCTTATACCCGGACAATCTGAGCTCTCCTATGGACGGGACGCTCAAACCCTCCGTGATTATGCCTATATTCCTGTGTCCCTTGTCTATGAGGTATTTTGTCGCAGTATAGGCGGCTTCAAGGTCATCTATTGCCACATTTGAATACCTGCGCTCCCTGTTTCCGATTGTACTGAATACAAAAGGCACTCCCAGAGTTTTTACGGCATTTTCATCATGTGTAAATGCGCCGCCCAAAAAAACTATTCCCTTAAGCTTTCTCGACTTGACCAGAACCTGCGCAATGGAAACCTCATCCTCCATGGGTCCCACATGGCGCAATATGGTTTCATAACCCGCATTGTGTGTCTTATCCTCCATAATGCGAATCATCTGTGAAAAAAGCGGATTTGTTATCCCCTTTACCACTAAAGCTATATTGTTTGCATCGGTGCGCTTAAGATACCGTGCGGAATCATTGGGCACGAATCCGGTGTTCTCAATAACCTCCATTATCTTCTGCTTTGTTTCAGGATTGATATCAGGATGGTTATTGAGCGCTCTGGATACGGTGCTCACACTCACTCCGCACGCCTTACTTATGTCCTTTATAGTCATTACAGAAATTCCCCCGAATTTCCATTACCTATATTTTTTACGTCCTTTTATTTCCGGCGTTTCCTTCTTCTTAATAATACGCCCATAAGTCCTCGAAAGCAATCTTATTTTCTCCGAGAGCTCATTTGTGAGAGCGTCCTTATCCATACGCCATATCCAGTTTCCGCCAAGTGTGGAGGGAGTGTTTATCCTCGCCTCATCCCCGAGATTAAGATAGTCCTGCATGGGTATTATCGCCGTATCCGCCACGCTGGAAAGCACAGTCCTTATCATATCATAGGCAGCGTCCTCGGGAGAGCGCACGCACATATACCTCCTTGCAAAGGACTTATCCTTTCTCCCTGCGGACTTATACCATCCCTTTGAGGTCTGATTGTCATGGGTTCCGGTATAAACGACACAGTTTCTGCCGTAATTATACGGAAGATAATCGCTCTCCTCCCTGGAATCGAAGGCAAACTGCAATACCTTCATCCCGGGATAGCCTGTCTTTTTCACAAGCTTTAGCACACTCGGAGTTAAGAAGCCCAAATCCTCCGCAATGACCTCCTTATCCCCGAGGTTTTCCTTCATTACCTTAAAGAGCTCATATCCCGGTCCCTTTACCCATTCTCCGTGCATGGCAGTTTCGCTGCCGTAGGGTATTTCGTAATATTCATCAAAGCCTCTGAAATGGTCTATCCTCAACACATCATAGAGCTTAAAGCAGTGCTCTATGCGCCTTATCCACCATTCGTAGCCTGTCTTTTTGTGGTATTCCCAATCATATATGGGATTCCCCCATAGCTGCCCTGTGGCTGAGAAGCCGTCGGGAGGACATCCCGCAACAACTGTGGGATACCCCTTCTTGTCAAACTTAAAGAGCTCGGGATTACTCCATGTGTCTGCGGAATCAAACGCAACATATATGGGAATATCCCCTATTATCTTTATGTTTCTTTCGTTGGCGTATTTTTTTAACGCACTCCATTGAAGCGCAAACTCATACTGCTGGAACTCATAGAACCGAATCTCGTCAGAGAGCTCCTGCTCATATTTTTTCATTGCGTCAGGCTTTCTCGTACGGATATCATCATCCCACTCGATATAGCTTACCGCTCCCTGCGCTTCCTTTATTGCGCTGTATAGACAATAATCCTTAAGCCACCATGCGTTGTCCGAAATAAATCGCTCAAAGGCTTCCCTTTCCTCATCATACTTCTCCCCGTTCCATGGATGCTTCGGCTCAGAGGCATAGGGAGAGTTATCGTAAGCCTTTTTAAGCACCCTGAAACGGTTTAAATATATTTTTTCGTAATCGATTTCATCCGGATTTTTGCCGAAATCAATTTTCGCAAGCTCCTTCTTTTCTATGAAGCCGGCATCTATAAGCTTATCCAGATCTATAAAGTAAGGATTCCCCGCATAAGTTGAGAAGGACTGATACGGGGAATCCCCATATCCGGTCTGTCCCAAGGGGAGCATCTGCCAGTAGGACTGTCCCGCATTCTCCAAAAAATCCACAAACTCATATGCTTCCTTTGAGAAGCACCCTATTCCATACCTGTTTGGCAGACTTGCTACCGGCATCAAAATTCCGCTTGCTCGCACCATAATAATTCTCTCCTGTTTAACCCTTTACTGCTCCGGCTACCACTCCCTCAATTATATACTTCTGACATACCAGATACAACACAATTATGGGGATTATGGTAATTACAATACATGCCATCATTGCTCCCATCTGCACGGAGCCGTAGCTTCCTCTGAAATACTGTATGTTCATCGGTATAGTCTTATACTTCTTTATATCAAGCACCAGCGTGGGGAGAAGATAATCATTCCACACCCACATTGTTTCAAGTATGGCTGTCGAAATAACTGTGGGCTTTGTGATAGGGAGCACCACCTTGAAGAAAATCTGCAGGGGATTGCAGCCGTCTATCATGGCAGCCTCCTCAATCTCTAAAGGCATGGACTTCATAAAGCCTGTGAACATAAACACCGCAAGTCCCGCTCCGAAACCAAGATATATTATGCATATATTGTAGGGCGTGTTGAGCTTCAACGAATCCGCCGTCTTTGACAGTGTAAACATTACCATCTGGAAAGGGACTACCATGGAGAATACACACAGGTAATATATGCATTTTGCCACAAGAGAATTTACCCTTGATACATACCATGCGCACATGGAACAGCAAAGTATTATGAGCACCACGCTGCTGACCGTTATTACAAGGCTGTACCAGAAGGATTGAAGGAAATCCATCTGCTGCACACCATGTATATAGTTTGCCACTCCGTTAAAGGCTTCGCCTATGGGAAGCGAGAATATCTTATCTGTAGATATTGCGGATTCCACCTTCAATGAGTTAAAGATTATCATCACCACCGGATATATCCAAAGAAGGCTGAGCAATGCCAATATTAAGGTTATAACATTATCTATGGGTTTTCTGACTATTATTTCTTTTTCCTTCGTCTTAGCCATTATGCCTGCACCTCCTTTGACCTCGTAAACTTAAGCTGTATTAGTGAGATAGCCACCACTATTACAAAGAATACCACAGCCTTCGCCTGTCCTATACCCTTCCACTGTGCGCCGCTCCTCGCATAATATGTGTCATAAATATTGAGCGCAAGCATCTGTGTATTCTTTGCAGGTTCGCCGCCTGTCAGGGACAGGTTCTGGTCGAAGAGCTTGAAGGAGTTTGTGAGTGTCAGGAACGTGCATATGGTAATGCTTGGCATAACCATGGGTATCTTTACGTGCTTTAGAACATCCCATGCGCTCGCTCCGTCTATCTGTGCCGCCTCAATGAGATCCGGCGATACATTCTGAAGTCCCGCTATGTATATTATCATCATGTATCCAATCTGCTGCCAGCCCATAAGGATGACCAAGCCCCAGAAGCCCTCTGTCGCAGACAATGCCAAAAGGGGCTTGTCCCATATGTAGAGCAGACCGTTCAAAAGGCTCTGCCAAATATATCCAAGGACTATACCGCCGATAAGATTCGGCATAAAGAATACCGTCCTGAATACATTGGTGCCTCTAATCTTCCTTGTCAAAAGCATTGCCACCGCAAATGCAAGCACATTTATAACTATAGTGGACACAAGGGTAAACAATGCGGTAAACCAAAAGGCATGCAGGAAGGTTTCGTCCTGAAATACCTTTATGTAATTCGAAAAGCCAACAAATTCCACCTTCTTCAAGGTCTGAAATTTATTGAGTGAAAGATATATTCCCCATATGAAAGGCCAGACGAATCCGATGAGGAACGCCGCCATTGTAGGCAATATAAAGATAATCCAATATTTTTTAATCGCTTTTTCCATAGTAACCCTCCGGATATTTCGCCTTCTCTTTTTAAAAGAGGCGGACTCTTTTGATTATATATGTCCGCCTCTTTTGATGCAATACATCTATATTATGCCTGACACGATGTCCTATTGCATCCTGATACTATTACTTGTTTGCCTCAATTTCCTTTGCCCATCCGTCTACAAAGGCAGTCTCTACAGCCTTCCAGTCTCCGGTGCCTGCCGCATATGCGGTAAGTGCGCTTCCGAGACCGTTCTTCCACTCCTCGGAGGGCATAGTGGTAAAGTTCCATGAAACAGGTGTCTTTCCTGCTGCTGTTATAGCGGTATCCTGCTTAACAAATGCATTGGGGCTCTCTGCTGCGGTCTTGAAAGGAATTACAAAGCCCATATCATCAGCCATTGCTGCGGTTCCTGTGGGAGAGGTTACGCACCAGTTCATAAAGTCTAAGGTAGCCGCTATATCTTCCTCGGATGCCTCTGCGTTTACACACCAGAAGTTCTCGGTACCGGTGCAGAGACCCTCATTTGCATCGTCTACTCCAAAGTAAATAGGTATCATCTGAATCTCATCATCGGAGTACTTTGCGGAAAGCGCTGAATACTCCCAAGAACCATTCTGGAAGAATACTGCCTCGCCGTTTAAGAACTCATTCTCGGAGTCATCCCCTGTCTTTGAAGCAAGCTGTGAGGGGTCAACGGTGGAATCCGTAATATAAAGGTCAAATACCTTCTTGTAATTGTCAAGATACGTTCCCTTTATTGCATCGGTCTGGGAAATACCGTCTGCCTTGTACTCGTAATAGATAGGAAGATTTGCAAGGTGGGTCTTGAATCTCCAATCGGAGGAGCCGTCCATACCTGCGGAGGTAAATGCGCCCTTTACTCCAATCTCATCCTTTCTTGCCTGAATGTCATCCGCAATCTTTTTGAGGTCGTCAAAGCTCTTTATGTCGTCAACCTTGTAGCCTGCCTTTTCAAGAAGGCTTACATTGGTAATGATTCCGTAGGACTCTATAACATAAGCTATACCTGCGGTAATTCCATCCTCACTCTTTAATGCGAATGCGTCGCTGGTAAGGTTGTTTGCAATGTCGCTGCCCGCAAGGTCATAGCAGTAATCAATCCAGTTCTTAAGTCCTACAGGTCCGTTTACCTGGAAAAGTGTAGGCGCATCGGTCTTTGCCATCTCCGCCTGAAGCGTGGTCTCATACTGACCGCTTGCTGCGGTAACTACCGTAACAGGCACACCGGTCTCATTTGTGTATGCCTCCGCCAGCTTCTGCCATGCCTCGTCAGCCTCGGGCTTGAAGTTAAGATAATAAACTTTTCCGTTTGCACCGTCCGCTGCAGCTTTGCCGGTATCTCCCGAACCGGTATTCGTGGTGGCAGCGCTTCCGTTGTCAGTGGATGCTGTGTTTCCGCTGCCTGTCTGACCGCAGCCTGCAAGCAATGAAACTGCCATTGCCGCTGTGAGCAATATGCTTACTACTCTCTTTTTCATAAAGCTTCCTCTCTTTCTTTGAAAAAAATCTATTGTTTCGTTGTTCCTCCGGCAACGGTTTCGGCATCGTTACCGGAACTGATACCAATGTAACACATTAGGGAATTTTTGACAATATTTTTTTTAAAGAAATTTAATATTTGGGAATAATGAACAAATTCATCCTTCCCAATTTGTGAAAAATGACGAAAAAGAAGTTTAAATCCTTTGCACTCCGTATTTATTCAAATCCACCCTGCCGTCTTCCACAAAGACGCCCTCGGAAGTCAAAATCTCCGCCTGCTTCCATGCTCCTCCAAAGGCATATTCCCCGGCTACCTCGCCCTTGGAATTCACTACACGATGGCAGGGAATATCATTAGGGTCGGGATTTTTGTGCAGGGCATTTCCCACAGCCCTTGCCATTTTCCTGTCTCCCGCAGCTTCCGCCACCTGTGCATAGGTGGCAACATATCCCTTAGGAATCCTTTTTACAGCTTCATAGATTCTCTTTGTGGGGCTGTCGGATACAAGGTCATAGCTCTCCGCAATCATAAGCTTTATATCCTTATCGGGAATGCTTCCGTCGAGGATTATCGTATTCCAATGCTCCTTGTTCTGATGATATCCTGGAATTACGGACTTGTATATATCCCTCCAAAAGAAAGCCTTCTCCGGTGCGGTCTTTACGTTCAGATTTATCAGTCCGTCCCTCTCATAGATCCAGAGAAACGCCTTTTTGTTCCCGCTATAGCGCACAAGCTGCCAATTTGTATCACGGAAAGGAGTATCCGTGTATGTATCCGGGAATGATAGTCCGTATTCTATTGCTTCCTTGCGGCTTCTCATAGATAAAGCCTTGCTCATAAGTACCTCCTATGCCTGCCTTCTGTAGCAGCTTTCTCTGGGTATAAATGTGACCGGTATCTTCTCCGTCACGGAAAATGAACTGTCTTCTTTCATTTTTTTAAGGTATTCAACTGCCCTCTCTGCTCTTAAGGATACATCCTGACGCACGGATGCAAGCTGCGGCTTGACCTGTCCTGCCATTGTCGTGTCATCAAAGCCTATGATGCATATGTCCTTCGGAATCCTATAGCCCTTCTCCATAAGTATATACATCAGCTCTATCGCATAGTAATCCGACACTGCAAAAACCGCATCATGTTTTGAAAAATCCTTAATCCTTTTCTCATAAAGCTTTGTCCGCTCTTCCTTTTTCATAGGAATTTTCATAAAGCTTACCCTGCCTCCGAATCCGGCGCATAGCCCCTCATATCTGTCATAATCAGGCAAAAGCTCATTGTCTGCGATACAGAGAATATTTGTATGCTTCTCTTTTTTTAAGTATTCCCCCACCTGTCTGCCGCCATCGAAATCGTCCAAAATAAGATTACATATATTTCTGTCATTCTTAAAAAATCCGTCATATACAACAAAGGGGATTCGTATCTTGTCTCGCAAGGACTGATAATCATCCGCACAAAACCCCAAAAGTATCATCCCGTCCATATTCCACATTGATGCATAGGCTATGGCGCTTCCAATTTCTGTAGCCTTCTTAAGCATCATAAAATAGCCTGACTTTTCTATTTCATCCGCAAGAGCATTTACCGCTGCGCTGACAAAGGGATCCTCCAATACATGTCCCTCGTATTTCGGATGGTCATTTATCACAACTCCCATAAGCCTCGAATTGTTCTGCGCCAGAAGCGTCGCCGCCATATTGGGAATATATCCCATTTCGTTAAGCTTCTCCTGTACACGCTTTACCGTGGCATCCGATATTTTCTTTGTTTTTCCGTGAAGGACATTCGACACCGTAGCAGTGCTAAGCTCCAACGCCTCCGCCACATCCACGATCCTTACTTTGTTCTCATCCCACATAAATATTCCTTATGTGATGGTATTCATCCACCTTCTGCTTCTGAACATAAATATTGAAATAATAAGCCTCACAAATTCCTCCTGGGACATTATAAAATATACCCATACAATCGGCAACCCCCACACAAGACCGGTAAGCACTGCGAGCGGTACTCCGATAAGCCATGTCCCCAAGATGTCGATTATCATAATGTATTTAGTCCTTCCGCCGCTTCTTATTATGCCTCCTCCGAGAATCATATTCTGAACCTTTATCGGCATAAGAATTGCAAAAGCAAGAAGGATGTCTGCCCCGATTATCTTAACGTAATCCGGTACATTAAATATATTTGCATAAGCGGTGCGAAGGAGCATTAATATTACAGAAAAGGCAACACTGCCTCCAAATCCGTATATACACAGCTTCTTTGATTCCCTGTATGCGCTTTCATATTCTCCCTCTCCAAGCCGCTTGCCTATCAAAATCCCTGCTGCCTGCGAAAGCCCGCTCAACGCTCCGATTGTAAGTCCCTGCACCGAGCCGGTAAGTGACATACCGGCAAGCTCATCCGTCCCCATATGTCCATATACGAATGTGTTGACGCTCTGCCCCACGGACCAGAGAAATTCATTGATGACAACAGGGAAAAGCATTGCAAGATATTGAATAATTCCAGCCTTTCCAAGCTTAAACGAAATGCTGATTCTGCCATACATTTTTATGAACAGGAGGAGTATCGCTGCCGCACCTATTATCTGCGAGATTACGCTTGCATATGCCGCTCCCCTTACCCCAAGGGCAGAGAACCCAAGCTTACCGAAAATCAGGCAATAATTCAAGCCCGTATTTAAGACTGCCGACAGAACGCCTACATAGAGAGGCCATGAGGATTTCCCCCTGCACCTTATGGCTACGCCGCAGATATTGATTATACCAAGCGGAATAAATGTCCAGCCGATTATTCCAAGGTATGCGCTCCCCTCTTCCACTACCCCCGCATCATCAGTAAACATTGAGGTAAATGGTACTGCGAAATTTAGCGCCGACATAAGGAAAATCATTCCCGTAAAAAGCATAACGGCAGAATTAATGCAGATACTCTTTTCCTCGGCAGCCCTGTCCTTCTTTCCTATATATTGGGATATCATAATGCCGGCGATAGTCCCGATTGCACCGATTACAAACGCATACACAAATCCGGGCTTTGCTCCTATCTCCACCGCCGCAATGCTTTCCCTGCCAAGCTGTCCCACCATAATCTGATCAATCATCGAAAAGGATGATTGCAGCATTGACTGAAGCGCCACCGGTATTGCGATATTCAAAACCTTCTTTTCAAAGCTTTCTTCCATAAAGTACACCTGCCTTATCAACTATAAAAATGATAAGGCAGGATTGTATAAATCGCAAGAGGTTAATCGCATAACCTCGCTTGCCCCGGATGCAGTGCTCAAAATTTTCACTCAAATGCCGCAGCTACCTTCGGCAGCAATTCCCTGATTTTTAGATGCTGCGGGCATACCTTCTCGCATTTTCCACACTTGATACAATCGGAGGCTTTTCCGTGTTCCCCTCCTGTAACGACATTCTCATAGTAATAAGCCGTATTCCAGTTATGAAACGCTTCATGTGAATTCAATGCCGCAAACAAATCCGGGATGCTTATTCCCTTTGGACATTCGCTCTCTTCTATGCAGTACCTGCAGGATGTGCATGGGATCAGATTAAGCCCCTTAAATATCCAACAAACGTTCTTTACCGCATTCATCTCAACATCCGAAAGCGGTTCAAAGTCCTTCATTGCGCTGATGTTATCCTGCATCTGCGCCATATCACTCATTCCTGAAAGAACAACCGCTATGTTCGGGAAGCTTGCTGCAAAACGAACAGCATAGCTTGCATTACTTCCGCCATTCAGATTACGGAGCATCTGATCTGCATCCTTCGGAAGATTCACAAGACTTCCGCCCTTTACCGGCTCCATTACCAGCACCGGTTTGTTATATTTCTCGCACACCTCATAGACCTTACGGCTCTCCACGGAGGCATCTTCATAGTCCAGATAATTAAACTGGATTTGAACCACTTCCACCTCGGGATGTTCCGACAGAATCATATCCAGGATTTCCGCCTTGTCATGGAAGGATATGCCAAAGTGCCTTATGAGTCCCTCTTCCTTAAATTTGTACGCAGTCTCATATGCTCTGCACTTCTTAAACTTTTGATAGTTATTCCTATCCTGCGCATGCATAAGATAAAAATCAAAGTAATCCACGCCGCACCACGCAAGCTGTTTTTCAAAAAACGGACGGATTTCCTCCTGCGATTTGAAGTATGGATCTGTCAGTTTATTAGTAAGCAAAAACTGAGACCGATCATATCTTTTTGCGACACAGTCCCTGATTGCTGTTTCCGACTGCCCTCCGATATATCCGTGCGCAGTATCAAAATAATTGAATCCTGCGTCGATAAAAGCATCTGACATTCCGGTAAATTCATCGTAATCGACTTGCCCGCCATTCATCGGCAGGCGCATACATCCGAATCCGAAATTTCCATTGATTTCCGAAAAAAATTTGTTCCGTTGCATCATACCCTCTCCTTTACTTAAATCATAAATCTATGCTCCCAATCTCTGTATAGATCATCCCGTTCTTCCCTCGCTCGGAGCGCATAAGTGATACTCTCGCAGCCACCATGCTCCCCTTCGGTGGATCTGATACCGGAATCACCGCTTTATCCGTCACCAGAAGCGGTCTCTTTACCAACATCCCATCCGATGCAAGAAGCTTGAACATTTCATCCTCACTCATATCCGGCAGTTTCTTTGAAAGCTCCTTCTCCCGATACAACTGCTTACTCGATTTAAAAGCCAGCTCCCTTGATTGCCAGAACAAACTGCTCAAAGCCGTACTCATTTACGAATTTCAGAATATAATCCTTTTCTCTCAGTGCAAAATCCTTTGATTATTATTATATTTCTTTTTCTTGAAATAATCAATATTTTCGACCAATTTTGAGCGTTGAGTTATGTTATGTTATGTTAATGATTTCCGTTGAAGTTTCGGGCAATTTGTAGTAACATATATTTTGTATTATTATACGTATGATTAACACAAATTGAGGATTAAGGAGAGGTTGACGTGAGCGGTGCGGAAATCGGATTCATAGTATGGGCAATAGTCGGTTTGGCAATTATATGTATTGGAATAAGAGCTCTCTCTTCCAAAAAAGCAGTAGGATTTTGGGCAAACATCAAAGCAATTCCGATAAAAGACACAAAAGGATATAATTGTGCGACAGGGATATTGTTTATATGTTACGGGGTAATCTTTATTATTTTAGGACTTCCATTATTAAGTGGTCAAAATAATCCATATATTTTACTTTCAGCGCTCGGTGTAATGATTGAAACTATAGCGATAATGGCTATTTATAGTTTGGTTGTCGAAAAAAAGTATAAAGAGCAATAGATGACTTACAATTTGCATAGGCATTGATACATTTATTCTGCGGAAAGGAGGCTTGCAAATGGATTTTAAGGTAGGTGTTGGGAAATCGGATTTTGCGGCACTCAGAGAATCAGGTAATTACTATGTTGATAAGACGGAACTGATTTACGAGCTTGTTAACGATACTGATAATGAGGTAACGCTCTTTACCAGACCTCGCAGGTTTGGGAAAACCCTTATGATGAGTATGATAGAGAATTTTTTCAGCATACGTAAGGACAGCGCACACATATTTGAAGGGCTTGCCATAACAGAACATAAAGATTTCTGTAAGGAGTGGATGAATCAGTATCCGGTATTATTTATTTCGTTCAAGGATGCAGAAGCTGATACATTTGAGAGCGCATATAAGATGCTTGGGACATCCATTGCAGATCTCTGTAAGAAATTGTTAGAAGTTGAGGGTAGCGCATCAGTTAATCAGGCTGACCGGGATGTATTTAATCGTCTGATGTACCAAAAAGCGGAGGAGCAGGATATAAGAAATTCCCTAAAGACTATTATGCGCATGATGAATGCCATTTATGGCAAAAAAGTCATTCTCTTGATTGATGAGTATGATGTTCCTCTTGCAAAGGCAAGTGAAAGGGATACATCAAAAAACGGATACTATTCCAAGATGCTTGATGTCATCAAGGGAATTATGAGTACTGCCCTTAAGGATAATGAGTTCCTTCAATTTGCAGTAATTACGGGATGCCTTCGTATTGCAAAGGAGAGTATCTTTACAGGCACCAACAATTTTGCTTCATATTCTGTGCTGGACAAAAGCTTTTCTCAATATTTTGGTTTTACTAATGATGAGATTGACCGTATGCTTGTGGCGGCGGACAGAACTTCCAGAAAAGATACAATCAAAGAGTGGTATGACGGGTATGTATTCGGAAACAGCTTTGTCTATGGTCCTTGGGATGTTATCAATTTTCTATCCGAGCTGCGGAAATATCCTGATGCCAGACCCAAAAATTACTGGAAAAACACAAGTCATAACGGAATCCTGCTGACATTTGTTAAGCGGACGGATTTTGATGTCGCAGGAAAATTTGAAAAACTCTTAAACGGTGGAAATATTATTCAGACAATCACAGATGGATTAACTTATGATACTCTGCATTCCACAGAGGATAATCTTTGGAGTGTACTTTTGATGACCGGATATATAACAAAGACTGATCCCGATGAAGATGGAGATACGGTATCGCTCAAGATACCCAATAAAGAGATTTCCTCTATTTTTCAGGATTCCGTCGTAAGGTATTTCACGGATACTGTAAATACCGATACAATCAAAGAGCTGATAGAGTCTCTGTGGGAAAAGGATGAAAACACAGCCGGCGAGGTGCT
>JAFUVF010000001.1 GCA_017483735.1 Lachnospiraceae bacterium
AGATGTCCCGTGAAGAGGTCATCGCTGATATTAAAAAAGGCGCAAATGAGGTTATTCAGAAGTATGGACTGAATATTCAGTATGCAAAAACTCTTAGATGAACGAGCAAAGCTGCGCCCTCCAATCCCCATCCCACCAGCGGGGTGGCGGTGCGGAGGGCTTTTACTATGGATATTGTGTTCAGTATTGCCTCTTCAATGACAATGAGTATGCAGAGGCAGTGCTGGACGCTGGAAGATGAGTTTGATGGGGAGCTTTCGGGCTCCCTTTTTTTGTTGCTATGTACCTCCGATGGCGGTACAGTGGGGGCGGAAAGGAGGGGCTGTTCATAGAAAGTTCAAAGCCTGGACACGCTGAAAACCTTGACTTTTCAAGGCTCAGGGCTTAGAATGGTACTTAAGATAGGTGAGGTGTGCTTACCCGTCGATGAAGGCATCTGAAAGGGGGCGGTTGCGGATGGCTGAAGAACATAGGACAGACTACCATGCGGGTCTTGTGGCTGCGTTGAAAACGAAGTACGATGACCGATATGATTTTATGGAAACGCTCAAGGAACTGATCCTTGGCGAAAAGCCTCCCAGGTTAGATGCGGTTGTGCTGAAAAAAGATCCAGACCAACATCTCACTGATGAGATTGGCTGCTTCTTTCTTGAGCATAATGTGTTTGAGTTTAAGGGATATGGCGACGGCATCAACATTAACGACATTTTCAAGGTCGAGGGTTATGCTCTCTTCTACATGACCATCGACAAGAAAGTTAATGAGGTGCCTTTGGAGACAGTTACAATATCAGTGCTTCAATACAGATTCCCAAGAGAAGTCTTGAAGGAGCTCGAAGCAAAGGGATGTGCGGTAAAGGAAAGAATCAAGGGTATTTTCGAGATTTCAGGAGGACCGGTCATTTTTCCTTTTCAGATTATTGATGCGGTCATTCTGGGACCGGAATGGGATGTGCTAAAGGTACTGGTTCCGGGGGCGACAGAAAAACAGATCATCAAGATCCAAGAGGAATATGAACAAGCTGATAATGACTTGCTCAAGCAGCACTTGGCGGATGTCCTGAGGACGGCCTTTGAGAGTAATGAAGCATTATTTAGTAAGATGAAGGAGGCGGGCAAAATGAGCGAAGCTGTAGAGCGTGTCTTCCAGAAAGAAATCGAAGAAGCCGCAGAAAAGAAGGAAGAACGGATTGTTGCGAATCTGCTAAAAATGAATGAGCCAGTAGACAAGATTGTACGTGCGTGTGAGTGGCCTGCAGATAAGGTGATGACTTTTGCGAAGAAAATCGGTGTAACGACTCTGACGCTGTAACCGTTGATGCTCGAATCCGAGTGTCCTCCAATCCCCATCCCACCAGCGGGGTGGCGGTGCGGAGGGCATTTTCATTTTATGGAGGCTGCCATGACCTACATCCATTACGGCACGGATCACTTCAACCCGGCGCTGTTCGCCTCTGTGCGTAACGGAGGACTGGAGTACGGCTTCAGACCCAAGCCAGCCGATGGAACAGGACTGTGGGCAAGTAGAGAGGGAGATCCGAACGGCTGGGAAGCCTGGTGCCGGGGAGCAAGGTTCCATCTTGACGCACTCAGTCAGTCCTTCCGCTTCACAATGCCTGGAGCGAAGATACTGCTGCTGGATGACCCGGAGCAGCTTATCGCTCTCCCTATCCCTGTACGCAACGGAGGTTTACGCCAAAAAGAACTGTGTGCGAAAAACGACAGGAGGAATCGTTTTGGCTTCCGCCTGCCGCCTTTTTCTTATTCGGATTTGATGGGCAAATTACCATGAGTTCTCTCTGGCCATAAAATCGGGTTGAATACACACAATTCTATACCAAGGGGGGACGAGTGAAGGTCACTCCCCTCCCTTGGCCGTTGCCTTCAGCGCCTTCAGCTCCGCGCGCTTGGCCGCCTGCCTCTTCTTCCACTTCTCCTCGTCCTTGTCCGTGCGGAAAGCAGTGTGTCCGCTCAGGTTCCGGTAGAGGATGTTCCGCTCTGCCCTCAGATCCTTGCCGTTCATGCCCAGCCTCGTCAGCCAGGTGCGGAAGGCAAACTTCTCGTTGGTCTCATCCACTTCCTTAGCGCGCACATGGATCTGCTTAATGGCGTTCTTGTTGATCGCCGCGCTCAGCACAGTCCAGGCGCGAATGGCGTCCGTGTCCGTGGTTTCAGGGAAGCCGTCAAAGACCACCTTGTCCTCGGTGAAGCTGACCCCGTTAAGCCTGCCCTCGTCACGGATGATCCGAAGGACTTCTTCCTTCCTAGCCCTGCCGCTCACCATCTGGAGGCTGTCCACCAGCTCCTCGCTGGCGTTGAACACGCCGCCCGTAGCCTTGCTGAGGAGGTTGCCTCTGGAGTAGATGCTGCAAACCAGGTTGACGATGGACTCCGCCCGATGCGCTGCCAGCGAGAAGCTGATGCTGGGCTTGATCACCTCCGGGGGTTCGGGCTCATGTTCGATCAGGTCTTCGTAGCAAGTAGCAGTGGGCGCTTCCTCCTCCGGACCTTCGATTTCCATCGCCTGGACGCTTTCGGTCTCGGAGGCTTCCTCGGTGTCAGAAGTTTCCTTCTCGGTGGCGTCCTCGCCCTCGGTCAGTTCCTCACGCTCAGCGGCTTCTTCAGTTTCCGCAGGCTGTTCTTCAGCTTCGGAAGGCTCCTCAGCCTCGGTGGTGTCGGTGGCTTCCTCAACCTCGCCCTCAGTGGTCTCTGCGGTTTCCACAGTGGTTTTGCTCGTCTCGCCTTGGATCAGCCCCTCGGTGATCAGCGTTCCGATCATCTCGATGTTGGCTCCCTCTTCCGTGGTAACCGTGCCGTCACGCTCAACGGCAATGCCCTCGACGATGTAGGCCATGCGGGGAACCCGCGTGTACTCGGCCCTCTTTCCAGCCAGCTCCTCCAGCCGTCTGACCACCTGCTTGCGGTCACTTACGAGAATGTTGTAAGTCATGTTTAGCTCCTTTCCAGTCGTAAAACAAGTCTTTATCTTGCGCTCCTTTCCATGCGCAGTGTTATTAATTGCTCTTACAGGCTTGAAAGTCCACGCCTTATTTGATAAATTCTGCTTGCTATTTGCAGGTTCTACTTAATGTCTGAAAAAGACCTCAATTGTATTGTATATTTGGATAGGTCATTCAAACCAATCTGTCCCTAATCCTTCAGACTACGATTAGCATTTTCTATCCTTGCTCATGGTGCAACTGATAGAATGCTCCCATTTTCATATAGGGGGTGCAAAGTACTTACCTTGCAAGATAACTCCCATGAAGCTATTATTGACCGGGAAACCTACGATATCGTCCAGCGCATCCGGGACGGTAGGCGCAGGTGGACGCCGATGGGCGAGATGCCCGTCCTGTCCGGCATGGTGTTCTGTGCCGACTGCGGAGCCAAGCTGTACCAGGTAAGGGGACGGTCGCTGCCGCAGAGCGAATACATGGTCTGCGCCACCTACCGCAAGAAGGGCAAGGAGGTCTGCCCCTCACACCAGATTCGGAACTGCGTGCTGGAAGAACATCTGCTCGACGGCCTCCGCTCGGTGACCGCTTTTGCCAGGGAGCATGAGGATGAATTCGTGGAGATGGTCACAAAGAAGAAACGCGCCGAGGTTGACCGCAGCCTTCGGGACGGAAAGCGCGAGATGGAACAGGCGCAGACCCGTATCCGCAAGCTGGACGAGATCATTCAGCACCTGTACGAGGACAACCTTGAGGGCAAAATCAGCGATGAGCGTTTTGTGAAGCTGAGTGAAAACTACGAGAATGAGCAGAAAACGCTTGAAGCCCGCGTGACCGAACTGCGCCGCCTGATTGCCTCCGAACAGGAAGCCAACATCAATGTGGATAGGTTCCTTGCCCTCGTCAGGAAGTATACCGACATCGGGGAATTGACCGCCGAGGTTATCAGGGAATTCGTAGAGCGGATTTACGTCCATAAGGCGGAGCGCATTGATGGCAGAAGGGTTCAGCGCATCCGCATCGTATGGAACTGCATCGGTGAGATCATGCCGCCGATGCCGCAGAAGAAAGAGAAAACGGCATAGCCGCATTTCACGACTATGCCGTATTTCCGGGATTATAAAATCCCTAAGTTGCACCCTCTAATGGATGGCTTTGTTTTTGAAATCAGTAACCGAGCAAAGCAGGCAGGAATGCAGTAAGCTGCGGCCAGACGCTGATGGCAATCAGAACGATAACGTTGCAGATGACATACGGTGCAGCGCCTTTGAAGATATCGATAATCGGCATGTGATTGATCTTGTTGCAGTCGTTGAGTGCTAATTTCCGGAAATTTTAACACTCGGGGATCGATCATAGTAACATAGGCTCTCTCATGAAAGAGGTAGCGTGTTCATTTCCCGCAATCTCTTTCATGGGAGGCTATTGTCAACTATGGATGAAAACTCATGATGCTTGTTCCTTTTCCTTCTTATCTTCCTTTTCTTTAGCCTGTTTAATCAGTTCATTAATCTGGTCGCAGATCTTCTGGGCTTCATTCTTTACTTCATCTTTATCCAAATGAAGCGCTTCCATGATCTTACGTTGTTGTTTTGTTAAGGGATGGTCAATATGATATTTCCCATTACCCTGCCTGCTAATCTCATACTTTTCAAGTTCAGCTATGGCAGCAGGAACACTCATGTAGTTTGATTTGGACCCATCCAACTCCTCTGCATCAATCAGATCAGTGTATATTTTATTTCGGATTATTTCTCCAAAGAAACCGATCCATTCTTTAGTATCCTTGGCTTCGTCCGAATCTACCCTGTAGGTATTGTTTCCAAGGAAGGATTTGTCTCCGAGAAAGGTTTTCTCACTGCAATCTCTCCCTTTGTAGCGCAGAAGAGCAGTCTCCGCTGTCATTTCCATTGATGAAACGATAGCAAAATACCCGGCCCAGAACTTTTCCTCCTCTATTACATCGTCCCTCGCCTCAAATGAGAGCAGTTTACCGTCTTCATCATACTTCAGATCAAAGTAGGCAGCAAATCCGCCAAGACCCTTCTTGACTTGTTTTCCGATACACTTGTTGAGTGCTTTTTCCCACTTAAAAATGGACCTTTCAAGATTCCTTCGCTCAATACTGGCTTGGACTTCATTAAAATACACATGAACATACCGCAGCTTATCGCGTGGATCATCTGGGAAAAGCTTTCTTACGATAGTCGTCCCTTGTGTTAAGAACTTCTTGATCAAGAACTTGCGTTCAAGTTCAAACATCCCCATAGCACTTTCAACCAGTGATCTGATGAATTTGGCATTTCCTTTTGCCATGATGAGAAAATGGTAATTCTTCGAATCCATGTAAAAGAGGTTTTCTCTGCTGAAATACCCTCTATCCAGAATAAAACACAGCATCAGATATCCATATGCGATACACTTTTCGACTAGATACTGTAACATAGAAACATCGTTGATGCTCCCGGGATAAGATTCGTAAAAAAGTGGTACACGGTTATCAGTATCATACGCCTGACCCTGATTGATAATTGGTACATCAGTCTGTCCATCCTTAGGCTTGCCGAACTCCGCTTCCTCAATATCTCCAGCCTTAGTATGTCGGCTTGTAGAGTCATATGAAACGTAGATAATCTTGCTCTTATCTTTATCCTTGTTCCATTCATCAAGGAAGACTTGCCGTTCATCACATGTTATCTCTTCAAATACTTCACCAATAACAGTGTCACTGTAGATGCGCATGCCGGGGGAAAACGTAGGGTGTCGATATGCAAAGGAACCGAAGTGTTGGGCAACATTTGATGATGTAATCAACTCGTAGGCGGCAAAATCAATGAATACTCCCCTGTTTCTTTCATCACGTATTGCCGTAGTAAGAATTTCATCCAATCTGTAGTCAGAAATAATTTTCTTAATAACAATATATGTTCCGACTGATAATGTCGTACTGCGGGTAATTGTGAATGAATCCTGAGGAAGAGCATCTCGACCAAACAATTCAACATACTTCTCATTCGGAATCATAAGGCTGGCGTCCTTGCCATCAATCTTGCCAACCGTAACTCGTCTTGGAATGGTATGCTGTTTTACAGGGTTGTAATCACGTCCAACCTCATAGTAGACATAGGTGTGAGGTGGGAGGTTTTTTAACGTGAATTTGGGGTCATCATCAGGGTAAGGAATCGTGACATCAAGGTACATTGTAGGCCTCCTTTCCGAGTGTTAATTTACCACTCGCCAAGAGTATACAATATGATGACACTGAGTGTCAATATATTTCTTTATCCTGATTCAAGCGTACATATTTATCAACAAACACTCTCAGTTTTTTATATAAAACAAGAGATATTTTAAAAATATCTCTTGAGATGTAGAGTGTTAAATAGAGCGAGCTTGAGTGTTAATTAAAAGGGAAATTAGCAGATAGTCATTCTTAGTAAAAATCATCTTAAAAGTCACATAAAAAAGCAGCCGGAATGGAGTCCCATTCCGGCTGTTTGCTGTTTTTAACGATCATTCTGAGCCTCTGTTTTGAATGGAAGGATGTTGCTTTTTTCCCATCAACAGATGTTTAGAGTCCAAATGCATTGAAAAGAAATAAAACACAAAAAATGAAGGTTGTGCAGAGCATATGGGATATGGTAAGATACAGATTACTGTTTTATCCTCTGGCGAATAAAGCGGTATGGACAGTATGTTTCAAATCAGAAGATTTGCACATGACTGTTTATCAACTGGAGAATAATATGATACTGGAGGGCACCCGTTGTGTGGAATTATGACTTTGTCCTTCCCAGCGCACTTGTACTGCTGATTTTTCTGATTTATTATTTTTCACGTCCGCGTTTGCCGATCCGGATGAACAGAACTTTTCTGTGGATACTTGTAGCAGATATCCTTACGATAGTGACGGATTTCCTGTCCAGCTACATGGATGAGCACTATACAGAATATGCCATTGCGGATATACGCTCAATGAACATGGCATTTTTTATCTGTTTCCTTGCGCGCATCTATTTCTTTTATCTGTTTACAGTGGATGCAATGAAACTGTACCGGAAAATGAAGCGGCTGGAAAGAATCGGCGCCACTTCGGTGGCAATTGTATCCATTGCTGTGACCATCAGCAGTCTGTTTAGCAGGGCAGTTTTCTGGATAGATGAAGCGGGATATCACAGAGGGCCACTGTATAATATTCTGTATGTATGCTTCTTCTTTTATATTGGGCTTTCATTTCTACTTATCCTGATCCGCCGCAAAAATATTCCGTCAAGTGATTGTATAGCATTGGCAGGATACCAGATGGTGCTGTTTGTCGGGAATATTGTC
>JAFUVF010000028.1 GCA_017483735.1 Lachnospiraceae bacterium
GCCAGCGACTACCCCATTACCTATCCCGCCTATCCGCTGATAAGCGTTTATTCCGGCGTGACCCGCCAGCATCCCGGCAAGCCCGATACTGTGCACTGCCCCGCCGAGCGCGTCACGGTAGAGCAGATGATACAGGCTGTCACGCTGAACGCGGCATATCAGTTCCTGATCGACGACCGGCTCGGCAGTATCAGCGTAGGCAAGGAGGCGGATATGGTTCTGTTAGAGCGGGATATCACCACCTGTGATCCCGAGCAGATTTATGATACACCCGTTCTGCGCACCATGGTGGGCGGCGAGTGGGTCTACACCCGCCCGGAAGAAGAGTAGGCATTATGAAAGAAATTTGACAAAGAAATATTAAATGTGTTATTGTATATTTACAGCAACGGAGCCGAAAGCTAGACGAGACCTAGCCGCCGGCGACTAAGAGCGACTACAAAAAGTAGCGTCTGCCTGCCAAGACAAGGACGCTACTTTTTGCGTATGCTGATAACAACACCAACAACGGCGCAAAGCATAATTACAAACTGAAAAAGATCAGAGTATGTAATCATAGGCAACCACCTCCTCAAAATTCAAAAGAACTCCTCGGCGGTAGGTGTATCGTCCCTTCGGCTCCTAAAAAAATATAGCATATTTGTAAAGGTTTGTCACGAATGTCACATCTTTTTTCCTTAGCCCTTGTTTTTAGGATTTCTTCGGAGTATTCTTGAAGGGTAAGGAGCTATACGATATGACCACCCGGTTTTCTAAAATATTGAAGATGTTGAGAACTGAAAGAGGAATTTCACAAATACAGCTGGCGGAGCAATTGTTTGTAGATCGTTCCACCATCAGCCGGTGGGAAAGCGGTAACCGTATTCCGGACAATATGATGATTGCCCGCCTTGCCAGATTGTTGGATATGGATATAAATTTCCTTTTGAACGCAGCGGCAGAGAGCGATGAATCCCCGAAGGTTATCCTGGTGGATGATACAAAGATTATCTTAAAAGGCGGAATCCCAATCTTGGAGCAGGTACTGCCAAATGCTATGATTACCGGCTTTACCCGGCCGTCCGAGGCCGTCGAATATGCGAAAGCCAACCGGATTGCACTTGCCTTTCTGGATATCGAGTTAGGAAAGACGAGCGGACTGGATCTCTGCCGTACCCTGCTTGAAGTCAATCCACGTACCAATGTGGTGTTTCTTACCGCTTATGTCGGATATGCCTTTGATGCATGGGGCACAGGAGCCTGTGGCTTTATGCGTAAGCCGTTGACGCCGGAGAGCGTGAGGGAACAGCTCAAACAGCTGCATTATCCCATTTTGTCAGGAGATTTTGGCAAATGAGCGGGCAGATGATTTTTATCCGCGGACTTTTTTACGGCGCAACACTCCTGTTGATGGGGATGGGACTCTGTTTTGCCTTCATCATGCCGGGCATTGAAGGGTGGAACAAGCGCTTCTTCAAGATTTTCTTTGGTCTTCTATTTTTGAATTCCAGCTTTTCGCTTCTGGAGATGTTTTACTATGGGGTTCCGGGGCTGGAACGGGTGGCGATTGCCACTAATTTTTTGATGTCCCTGATTTCAGTAATACCTTTGCCTATGATGACGCTGTTTTTGCTGCGCTGTAGTGGCGAAGGCTGGCAAAAAAGCGCACTTTTTCGCACCGTACTCGCATTTTTCGGCTTATACTTTATATTGTTGATTGTTGCACAGTTCACATCCATTTTTTATTATGTGACACCGGATAACCTGTTTCGCTTCGGTTCATGGTATCCGGTTATTATCATTCCCACGCTTGCAATGGAGCTGTTTAACCTCACAGGATTAAGCCGCAGACGGAAGGTACTGACAAAGAAGCAGTTTTATGCAATATTGATTTCCATGCTCCCGCTGACAGTTGCCCTGATTGTCCATCTATTCGTCGCTGCTTTCCCGTTCATTGTCGCAGGCATTGCCATATCGGCAATCTCAATGTATGGTCTCGTGCTGTCGGATGAGATAGAGCAGCATTTCCGGCAACAGCAGGAAATCGCCCGTCAGAGTGCAGGCATTATGGCGCTTCAAATGCGTCCGCACTTCATCCACAACACCCTTATGAGCATTTATTACCTCTGCCAGCAGGATCCGCTGGAGGCTCAGAGGGTCACATTGGATTTTAATACTTATCTTGAGAAAAACCTGACTGCTCTTGCCAGCGATGAAACCATCCCCTTTTCTGAAGAGCTGGAGCATACCAGAGCATATCTCAATGTCGAGCAGGCATTATACGATGAGAGTCTGTTTGTTGTTTATGATACGCCGCACATTGCCTTTCGTGTGCCGCCGCTGACATTGCAGCCCATTGTGGAGAATGCGGTAAAGCACGGTCTGGATCCTGATTCCGAGCCGCTACGTATATCCATCCAGACCAAGGAGACGGATTCCGGCAGTGAGATTATCGTTTCGGACAACGGAACGGGATTTGAAGCTGAAAGTGATGATAAGCCGCATATAGCACTTGCCAATATCAGACAGCGGCTGGAAATGATGTGCGGCGGGAAAATGACAATCACGTCCCACAAGGGTGGGGGAACAGTGGTAAAGCTGACAATACCTTAACCTGTAAACGTGACACTTTGGCACATATGCTTGTAGCAAAATCGGAAATGTTATAAATTTTAAAATATCATAAGTAATCTGATTATACCGGAAGGAGAGAAGGGGAATGAGTGATATTAAGGATTTAATGACACCGAGTCTGTCTGAAGACAAGCTGAAAGCATTGAATGAGGCAAAGGAAAGGGTAAGAGCCCGCTACGGCGAGAATAAAAAACTCACTGACGATAGCTATGATAAGTCCCTTGCAGTGAAATGTGTCAATGGTACATTTGTAGGCAGAAGGACCGAAAATGTCATTGCATATAAAGGAATTCCGTTCACATCCAAACCGCCTGTCGGAGAGCTTCGCTGGAAAGCGCCGGCAGAATATATTCCGGATGAAAATGTATATGAAGCATATTACAATGGGAAAAGTCCCCTGCAGGGAGAGGATATCAGCGAAGGCGGATCCCTGTATTATCAGAGCGAGGACTGCCTGTATCTGAATATATGGAAGGCGGATGAAGCGTCTTCCGGGAAAAAGCCTGTCATGGTATGGATACACGGAGGCGGCTATGCTATGGGAGGTACAGCCGATCCCCTGTATGACTGCCACAATCTTGTCATGGAAAACCCGGAGGTTATCTTTGTCTCCATAGCATACAGAGTCGGTATTTTCGGCTACATTCACTTATCTCATCTGCCGGACGGCAGCGACTATCCCGATGCGCAGAATTTAGGTCCCATGGATCAGATGATGGCACTAAAGTGGATACATGAGAACATTGCGGGCTTCGGAGGGAATCCCGATAATGTGACAATCTTTGGCGAATCCGCCGGCGGCGGGAGTGTGACCACACTTCCTTTGATTGAGGGCTCCCACAAATATATCAAGAGGGTAATCGCCCAGAGCGGCGCTCCCTCAATCACAGTGTCTACGGAGGATGCTATCGCTTGCACAAATGAGGTGATGGAGGTACTCGGCTGCAAGACCGTAGCTGAACTAAACAAGGTTGATACGGAAAAGCTTTTGCAGGCATCAGCGGTAACGGGCCTGCGCATAGGGCCGGAGAGAGACGGAAAATACCTGCCCCTTGACCCGTATGAGGCTTATGCGAAGGGGGCGTTAAAGGATATCGAGATACTTCAAGGCTGCAATAAGGATGAGATGAATTATTTCGTGCATCTTATGGAGCCGGAGCTTTTTGAAATGTGGGCGGCTGACCGCAAATCAAAGAAGATTGCGAAGCTGCCGGATGAGGACAAGGCACGGGTTGGGAGCTTTTTAAGCAGCGTGGATGGAGAAGACTATGAAAAGGATAGCCGTCTGTTCAGCCAGCTTTGGTTCAATGCGGCGCATATCAGGCTGTCGGAGGAGCAGACGAAGGGCGGCGGCAAGTCGTACACCTATTACTTTACGCCCGAATCCACCCTGTCATATATGAAGTGCGGACATGCGACCGAGCTTGCGTCCGTGCTCAAGCATCCGGAGGAAACCGTCTTTACAGGCAGGGCATATGATGAAACCTTCTCCAAAATTATGCGGAAAATGTGGGTTCAGTTTGCAAAGACCGGCAATCCGTCGCTTTCTGCGGACATCTCCCCGGACGGCAAGGCGCACGAGTGGCCGCTCTACGACACAGAGAATAAGCAGGTAATGGTATTTGACGAATTTGATGTACATCCGGAAAAGGAATCCGACAGAAAGATCGTGGACTGGGAGAATACTTATCCCCTGACAAAGTACTTTTATCTTTGATACGAAAGCGAGGTAATAAAAATGGCACAGAAAGCAGACAAGGTATACAGGAATGCGAGGATTTATTCCGTTGCGTTAAATGGTACGGAGACACATGCGGAGGCGCTTGCCATCGTGGATGGGAGGTTTGCATACATAGGCGATGAAGCGGGCATAGAGGCGTGGATTGGCGACAGCACCGAGGTCGTCGACTGCAAGGGGAAGAGTGTCATCCCCGGTCTGGGAGATGCGCATATGCATCTGGCTCACTCCGCAAAAAAGTTCGGAACCTGCAGCTTTGGCAATATAGTGCCGGATCCTGAGAAGGACACGCCCGAAGGTGTGATTAAAAAGCTTCAGGACACGCTGAAGGCATACGTTGACGAGCACAGGGACGCTCCGGTAATCCGGGGTCTCGGATGGGACAGGACGTGGTTTTCAGGAGGGCTTAAGGGCATCGTGAGACCGTTTACCCGGCATGATGTGGACGTAATTGTGCCTGACAGACCGGCGGTGTTGATGTCGTACTGCGGACACAGGGTTCTTTTGAATACAAAGGCGCTGGAAGCGGCAGGAGTAACGAAGGACACGGATGACCAGAACGGTCTGATAGTCAGGGAAGCGGACGGAAGCCCCAGCGGCTATATCAAGGAGCCGGCGGTCTATCTGCCCATCATTGACAGTATTCCGGGCTATGACTTTTCGCCAAAGGAGCATCGTGACTGCCTAAAGCAGTGCTTTGATATGTTTAACGCAACCGGACACACGCTATTGTGCGACTGCCAGCAGGGCGCATCCTATCCGGTTCTTTCTGAAATGGCAAAAAACGGCGAATTTACAGCCAGAGTATCCGGTGTCCACAATGTCAACGATGCAACCCGTGATGAAGATATGGAAAGAGCGATTGCCAACCGCACGAAGTTTGATGTGGAGGGGCTCTTTACCGTGGATACGGTAAAATATTTCGCCGACGGTCAATTCTCCATGATTGAGCCCTATTTGGAGACCTCAATCAATCATAAGCCCGGCACAAGAGAGCCGCTTCTATGGGATGAGAAGCATATGGAGGAGTCCATGGCGCTGGCAAACAAGGAGGGCTTCAACATCCATACCCACGCCATGGGAAGCTATGCCATTCACAGAGTTATCGACTGCTATGAGAATGCGCAGAAGCTTTATCCGAATCCCAACATACGAAACATCATTGCGCATGACACATTTATCATACCTGAGGACAGAGTGCGCATGGGTAAGAGCCATATCATCGCCAGCAATCAGCCTGCGTGGTTTAACGACAATCCGACAGAGGAACCGATTATGGTTGCAGACTGGGGCGAGGATGTTGTCAGACAGACCTATCCTAGCAAGTCGTTAATTGACAACGGCGTTGTGTGCGCCTACGGGTCGGACTTCTTTGTCAGCCCCTCATATGGTCTTACAGGCATTCAGGTCGCCATGACCAGAAGACACGTAAAAATGGATCCGACCTATGAGCTTTATAAGGATGTTCCAGCCGCTCTGCCGGAAGAATGCGTAAGCCTGCGGGAGGCGCTTCAGGCACATACCATCAATGCAGCATATCAGGCGCATCTGGAAGACGTTACCGGCTCCATCGAGGTCGGAAAATCTGCGGAGCTTGTTGTTTTAGACAGCGACATCGAAAATATTCCTGTGGAACAGATTCAGGATATCAAAGTCCTCGAAACCGTATTTATGGGAAAAACGGTGTATAAGAAAGAGTAAATGAAAAATTTGGGACGGAGAATAGTTGGCTCTTGAAAACTCCCGGTTGCTTTGTTATTATTTGATTGAGAAGTATGTCTTGAAGAAATAAACAGGCATAAACAAAGCAAATATAAGGAGGGACTGCACTATGGATTTACCTTTTCAAATTGATCTGACCGGACAGGTGGCGGTGGTTACCGGCGGAAGCGGCATTATCGGCGGGATGTTCTCGAGAGCTCTCGGCAAATGCGGCGCAAAGATTGCCGTGCTTGGGCGCAATGCGGAGCACGGACAGAAGGTTGTGGATGACATCATCGCCGAGGGCGGCGAAGCATATTCCTTTTCCTGTGATGTTATGAACAAGGAAAGCATAATAAAGTGCAAGCAGGAGATTCTTGACAAGTGGGGAAAGATAAATATCCTCCTCAATGTGGCGGGAGGCGCCATAAAGGATGCGGCGATTCCGCAGGATCAGTTTGCGGATATCGAGGGGGATATGCTTAATTTCTTCACGACTGATATGGAGAATATCAGGAAGGAGCTTGATCTGAACCTCTACGGAACAATGCTTCCGACGCAGGTGTTCGGCGAGGCAATGATGGGGCAGGAGAATGCGAATATCATAAATATCTCCAGTATGGGCGCTTATGGTCCCCTCACGAGAATCCCCGGATACTCCTCCGCAAAGGCGGCCATATCCAACTTTACCGAGTGGTCGGCAAACTATTTTGCAAAGAGCGGCGTGAGAGTAAACGCTCTCGCACCCGGATTCTTCCAGACTCCGCAGAATCACGCTCTTCACTTTAACGAGGACGGAACACCCACTCCGAGGAGCAAGAAGATAATCGACTCCACTCCCATGGGGAGATACGGGGAGCCGGAGGAGCTTATCGGTGCGCTTTTGTTCCTTGTAAGCCCGAAGGGCTCCAGCTTCTTAACCGGAGTGATACTGCCTGTGGACGGCGGATTCCACTGCTATCTGGGAGTATAATATTATATAAAAAGGGGAGACAGCTTTTATCTCCCCTTTACGCTTTCATTTATTAACTCCAATATCCTCGGAATTGCATCAATCTGTTCGCTCTTACTCATTCGCTCAATATATCTCGAACGATTGAAATACAGCTCGTGAACCCTGTCGATTATAAGATTGGGAAGCACATCATCATCATCAATGACTATGGAGAAGCCCTGAGCCTCGAAGCTCTTGGCATTTAAAATCTGGTCGCCCCTGCTTGATTTAGACGGAAGAGGCACAAGAATATTAGGCTTTTTCAGCGCCAGAAGCTCACAGATTGCGTTGGCTCCCGCACGGGAAATGACAACGTCCGCTGCGGCGAAAAGATCCTTCAATTCCGACTTCACATACTCAAACTGGATATATCCCGGAGTGTTAAGGTAGAGGTTGTCTATCTTGTCCCTTCCGCAGATATGGCACACATCAAAATCTATAAGAAGCTGCTTAAGTGCCTTTCGCACCGCAATATTTACGCTGGTGGCGCCGAGGCTTCCGCCGATTACCATAATTATCGGCTTGTTTCCGTCGAAGCCGCAGAGCTTAAGTCCGGTCTCTCTGTCTCCGTGAAGAAGCTCTTCTCTGACGGGGGAGCCTGTAAGCACCGCCTTTCCCTCGGGGACATAATTCATGGTCTCGGGGAAATTACAGCAAAGCTTATCAGCAACCGGAAGACATATTTTGTTGGCAAGTCCCGGGGTCATATCTGACTCATGAATGATACAGGGTATGCCTAGAGACGCCGCAGCCCTGACAATGGGAACGCTGACAAAGCCGCCCTTTGAAAAGACCACGTCGGGCTTTGAAAATTCTATATGCTTTTTTGCCTCTCCGTAGCCCTTTATGACACGGAAGGGGTCGGTAAGGTTTTTGATATCGAGATATCTTCTGAATTTTCCTGTGGCGACACCGGTGTAGGGGATATCGAAATCGGATATCAGCTTCTGCTCAATGCCGTCATAGGAGCCCATATATTCTATCTCATAGCCTGCATTTTGTAACGCCGGCAGCAAGGCTATATTAGGTGTGACATGTCCGGCGGTGCCGCCGCCTGTTAAGAGTATTTTTTTCATAGCAACAAATCCTTTTGTATAATACAATTATAAAGATTATAGCAAATCGGAAGGAATTTGTTAAATGAAATTTTCAAAATGAAATTTGAGAAAAGCAGGATTTTCTTGCAAAATGGAACTGTCTGACTTATAATCTATTAGGTAAATTTGGTTGAACGGCATACATAGGAGGTTTTGCGATTATGAAAAACAAGCTTTTGACCGCTGTATGGGGAGTATATATGTGCTTCGGATTTATGCTTCTCTTCGGAGTGAATGCAAATGCGTATATCGATCCTTCGGCAATGACCTATATGATACAGGCTGTTGCGGCGGTAGTTATAGCAGTAGGTGCGGCAATAACGGTATATTTCCGCAAGGCAAAAAAGAAGGTAAATGATGCCTTGGGAATTGACGAAAACAGAAACAAGGAAGTCGAGTCCGACGATATTTCCTTCACAACCGCATCCGATGAAAAAAAGGATGATGCGAAAGCAACGGAATAATGAAGAAGCTGTGGATTGTTGCAGGAGCCGCTGTTATTGCGGCTTTTCTGTTATCTAAATATTGTGTGCAGCTTGTGCGGGTAAATGGCAGCAGTATGGAGCCCACATATCATGACGGACAGCTTCTCGTAATGAACAGGCTTGATAAGGAATATGAAAAGGGCGATGTAATAGTCTTTCACAATGATTATTACGGACGATATCTGATCAAAAGAGTGTATGCCCTTCCGGGGGAGGCTGTGGATACGGCAGGCGTAGAAGGCGGCTTATTCACGGATATACCTGTAGTCACTCTGGGAGAGGATGAGTATTATGTGCTTGGAGACAACAGGGATAACAGCCGTGACAGCCGGGATGAATACATAGGCGCAGTAAAGCGTGAGGATATCCTCGGAAGCATTATCGGCGGAAGCAGATGAGATAATGCAGATACTTGTGAATATACAGAAATTATGCTAAAATTAGGCTTATGAAACGAGCCGCTTATAATGAGCGGTAAAATAAATAAGACAAGGAGAGAAATCTATGAGCAAACAGGTTAGTTTTGATTATTCAAAGACAGGAGCATTCGTATCCGCAGAGGAAGTGGGATACATGAAAAAGCTTGCCCTCGATGCAAGAGAGGTGCTGGTCAAAAAGAACGGCGCAGGCAATGATTTCCTCGGCTGGATCGATCTTCCCGTGGACTACGACAAGGAGGAGTTCGCACGTATCAAGGCTGCGGCAAAGCAGATCCAGAGCGATTCCGACGTGCTTCTTGTAATCGGTATCGGCGGCTCATATCTCGGCGCAAGGGCTGCGATTGAGTTCCTCGGACACAGCTTTTACAATGTTCTTGACAAGAGTGTCAGAAAGACCCCCGAGATTTATTTCTGCGGCAATTCAATCAGCTCAACCTACCTTAAGCATTTGATGGATGTGGTAGGGGACAGAGATTTCTCCATAAATATGATAAGCAAGTCCGGTACCACTACGGAGCCCGCAATAGCCTTCCGTGTATTCAAGGAGAAGCTTGAAAAGAAGTACGGCAAGGAGGGCGCAGCAAAGAGAATATATGCCACCACCGACAAGGCGAAGGGCAGCCTCAAAAATCTTGCAACAGAGGAGGGCTACCAGACCTTTGTTGTGCCGGATGATGTGGGCGGACGTTTCTCCGTGCTTACTGCCGTTGGTTTACTTCCCATCGCCGTAAGCGGCGCAGATATCGATAAGCTTATGGAGGGCGCTGCCAGCGGCCGCAAGCGTGCCATTGAAAATGATTTTGAGAGCAATGATGCCCTGCAGTATGCGGCGCTCAGAAATATTCTTTTGAGAAAGGGCAAGCAGATAGAAATTCTTGCAAACTATGAGCCTGCGGTGCATTATGTCAGCGAGTGGTGGAAGCAGCTCTACGGCGAGAGTGAGGGCAAGGATCAGAAGGGTATCTTCCCCGCATCCGTAGACCTTACCACAGACCTTCACTCCATGGGGCAGTTCATACAGGACGGCGCACGAACTTTGTTTGAGACTGTTATAAATATTGAGACATCGAGAGAAGAGATAATCATTAACGAGGAGCCCGTAGACCTCGACGGACTCAACTATCTTGCCGGAAAGAGCGTGGACTTCGTAAATAAGTCGGCAATGAACGGAACCATTCTTGCCCACACCGACGGAAATGTTCCCAACCTGAAGATAAATGTGCCAGAGGTAAACGAGTTCTATCTCGGAGAGCTTTTCTACTTCTTTGAGTTTGCCTGCGGCGTAAGCGGATATCTCCTCGGAGTGAATCCCTTCAACCAGCCCGGTGTCGAGAGCTACAAGAAGAATATGTTTGCGCTTCTCGGAAAGCCGGGATATGAAGCACAGAGAGAGGAATTGTTAAAGAGGTTATAGAATTTGTGATAGAGGAGGGCATGACTGTGGGAATGACAGATAAGCAGTTTGACGGCTTTGTCAGGTTTGTCCTTGATGCTATTAAAGAGGTCTATGACAAAATGCAGGATGGGAGCGAAGCAAAGGAAAAGCTGCAAAAAGTTATTGAGAACTTGCAAAAAATAATAGAGGATTAAATGAAGATAGTCGTACTTGAAAGAAACAGCGTGGGCCCGGACATCTCCGTCGATTCCATAGGCGGGCTTGGAGATGTGACATTCTATAACAATACTGTCACCATCGACGAGGTAAGGGAGAGGGTAAAGGATGCGGATATAATCGTCTGCAACAAATCTCCCATGCGCGAGGAGAGTCTTAAGGACGCTTCGAATGTGAAGCTGATATGTGAATTTGCCACGGGATATGACAATGTGGATGTTGATTATTGCAGAAAGAGGGGAATTGATGTCTGCAATGTAGTAAATTATTCCACGGAGATGGTGGCACAGCATACCTTTACCCTGGCGCTTGCGCTGTCCCAGTCCCTGCCCCATTATGATGAATACGTAAAGTCCGGCGAATACAGCGCTCAGGACAGATTTTCAAATTTTGATGTCCCGTTCTATGAGCTTGCAGGGAAAACTTGGGGAATCGTAGGAATGGGAAATATCGGGAGGAGAGTCGCACGCATTGCAGAGAGCTTCGGATGTAAGGTTATCTTCCATTCCGTCACGGGGAAAAGCACCGTCACGGAATATGAAAAGGTCGATAAGGACACCCTGCTTCGAAGCTCCGATTTTCTCTCGCTGCATTGTCCTCTCTCGCCTCTTACGAGGGATTTCATAAATGCCGACGAGCTTAAGGCAATGAAAAGCTCTGCATATCTCATAAATGTGGCAAGAGGGCCGGTTGTCAGCAACCCTGCCCTCTATGATGCCCTTGTAAACGAAGAGATTGCGGGAGCAGGACTTGACGTTTTGGAGAAGGAGCCCTTGGAGCTTTCAAATCCGTTAAGCAAATTCAAGGATTCAAACCGCCTTATCATCACGCCGCATCTTGCATGGGGCAGCGTGGAAGCCAGAGAGCGCTGTGTGAAGGGCGTCTGTGACAACATCCGGGCATTTCAGTCCGGAAGTCCGATACATGTGGTAAATTAGTATTATTATAATTCATATTCTATGAGATTGACACAAGATATAAAAAGATATAAAATTATTTTCAAGATATAAAAGCATATAAACCATAGAGGCATATAATGCAAAATCCATTCTCGCTTTCCTTTGGGAAAACGCCACAACAATATATTTCACGTCTTTCGCAGACTGACCGGATATTGGAGTCCTTCAATGCCGACAATTCACCTGCACAGGTATTTATGCTGACAGGTATAAGAGGCAGCGGTAAAACCGTTATGATGACAAATATAGCAAATCAGCTTAGGGAAAATAACGAGTGGATAGTGATAGAGTTAAATCCTGAGAGGGATATGTTGAATGCGTTGGCAGCGGCAATATATGCCCTTCCGGAATTTCATAAGCTCTTTATAAAAGCAAAATTGGATTTCTCTGCTCTGGGACTGGGGGTATCAGTTGAAAGTGCGACACCGGTTACGGATGTTGAAGTTGCGCTAGATCGGATGTTTGAGGAGATTTCAAGGGTCAAAAGAAAAGTGCTGATAACGGTTGATGAGGTAATTAACAATCCGAATGTGAGAATATTTGCCGCATCCTTTCAGATATTTATACGCAAAGATTATCCGGTATACCTTCTTATGACAGGCTTATATGAAAATATATACAACCTACAGAATGAGAAATCCCTTACTTTTCTGTACAGAGCGCCGAAAATTTTTCTGGAACCCCTCAATTACACTGCGATGGCATCACAATATAAATCCATTTTTTCCTTATCGGACGAACAGGCTCAAAAAATGGCGGCAGCGACAAAGGGATATTCTTATGCATTTCAGGTGCTGGGATATCTTTTTTGGGAACATAGCGCTGCCCAGATAGAGGACATATTGCCGGATTATGACCAATATCTTGAAGAATATGTTTATGAAAAAATTTGGTCAGAGCTTTCGGATAATGACAAAAAAGTATTGATTGAAATGGTAAAAAAGAGGGAAACTAAGGTTACTGCTATAAGAGAAGGAATATCAATGTCAACCTCGGAATTTTCCGTGTACAGGGACAGATTGAAGAGAAAGGGTATTATAGAGGCAAATCAATATGGGCACATAAGGCTATTGTTGCCTCGATTTGAAGAATTTATCAGTAGAAAAGAGGCCTATGACTGATGCCGGAAGATACCTCCAGAGAAGCCATCGAAGCCAAGGCTGACGAGGCTTTCAGAAATAAATATATAGAGAAAAACAAGCGTTTTATCCTTGCCTCCGCCTACAAGGCTGTGGGGCATTTTGTGACGGAGAATGATGATGAATACTCCGTTGCGCTCATCGCATTCAACGAAGCGATTGATTCCTATGTGCGGGAAAAGGGAGATTTCAATGCCTTTGCCGCACTTGTAATCCGCCGCAGACTCTACGATTATATAAAGAGCGAGGCTAAATACAATAACGAGATAGCGGTGGAGCCCTCTGCCATGGACGGGGATGTTGATGAGAATGCAGAGGATTTGGCGCTGAATATCGAGGTACGAAGAAAAGAGGCGGAGGCTTCCGCACAGGATACCTCATACAGACCGGATGTAAACCCTATAAAAGACGAAATCGAAGCAGTACAGGGACTGTTAGCAGGATATGGCTTTTCATTTTTTGACCTGACGGAATGCTCTCCGAAGGCGGACAAGACGAAGAAAGCCTGCGCTGCCGCAATAAACTATATACTGTCCGATGATGGGCTTATCGCAAAAATGCAGAGCTCCCATACACTTCCCATTAAAGAAATCAAAGAAAAAACAAAGATACCCCAAAAAATTCTGGAGCGTCATCGAAAATATATAATAGCGGCAGCAGAGATATTAAACGGAGAATATCCCCTGCTTGCAGAGTATTTAAGCTATATAAAAGGTGGTTGAGGCATATATGAAGGGTGTTGTTCTGGAGATAAAAAACGGTTATGCGGCAGTTCTTTCAGAGGATGGAACCGTCATAAAGCTCAAAAGAAAATGCAATGTCGGGGATACCCTGCAATTTTCCGACAAGGATGTCACGAATTCGGGGAATATCGTCCGCATGAGAGCGTTAAAGACAGCGTCCAAGGTGGCGGCTGTACTGCTTGTAGTGAGCATCGGCGCAGGCGGGTACTATTCCACTGCAACTGCGGCATCCTACGTATCGGTAGATGCGGGGGATTCAGAGATTACCCTTTCTCTAAATCATTTCGGCAGAGTGATAAAGGTGGAGGGTTCCGACGAGGCAACAATAGAATTAGCTGCATCCCTTTATGATGAGGGGATTAGGAACGATAAGCTTCCGGAAGCACTCAAAAAGACAGAGCGCATTATGCAGTCAAGAGGCATTGCGGACAGTGAGACGGATATAAATGTAAGCATTGAGAGCATAAACGAAAGAACCTTTGAAAAATTAAAGGCGGAAGCCGAAAGGAACGGCTTCAACACAGAAAAGAAGGGCGAAGCCGAAGATATAACAGTGCCGCAAAGCAAAGAGGAACAAAACGCTGCGGACAGACCGGAAATGCCTGAAAGACCTGAACCGCCGGAATCGCCGGAAATATCCGAAAGACCAGAAATGCCCGAACCGCCGGAAAAGCCGGAAATATCCGAAAGACCCGAAATGCCGGAAGTACCTGAAAGCCCGGATAAACCCGAAGAAGCAGAAAAGCCTGAGAGACCGGAGGGACAGGAAGTAACACCGCCATCATCTGGAGCTGATGCACCGCCCGGACCGCCCTCCGATATGGGGCAGAGACCGGAAGGGGATATGCAGCCTCATTGAGGAAAAGGTGCGTATGAAAAATCTTTACTATAAAAGGAAAATATGATAGATTTTAATCGTAGTCAGAAAAAGGGATTTGGGTTATAGATTAAATTTCAGGAGGTATATACAATGAAGAACTACTTTGACTTAAAGGGAAAGGTTGCAGTTGTGACCGGATGCTCCACAGGACTTGGCGTACAGATGGCGCATGCGCTCGCAAATCAAGGGGCGGATATCGTGGCTCTTGCAAGGAGACAGAACCTCATAGAGGAGGTTGCCGCAGAGATTTCAAAGACCTACGGTGTGAAGGCAATCGGCGTACCCTGCGATATCACGGATACTGACCGTATTGACGCTGCAGTGGATACCATCTTAAAGGAGATGGGACATATCGACATCCTCATCAATAATGCCGGAACCGGAGCTGTAGCGCCTGCCGAGGATATAACAGATGAGCAGTTTGCAAACGAGATAAATATCGACCTTACCGGAACCTTCAAGATGTCCAGAGCAATAGCGAAGAAAGCCATGATTCCTGCAAAGTACGGACGAATCATAAATATAGCTTCAATGTACGGACTTGTAGGAAACAAGATTGCGCCCGCATCCCCCTACCATGCGGCAAAGGGCGGTGTCGTGAACCTTACGAGAGCTCTGGCAGCAGAGTGGGGCGACAAGGGAATAACCGTAAACGCTATATGTCCCGGATATTTCGAGACTCCTCTTACGAAGGAAACCCTTGATTCCGAGTATTTCCAGAACTATGCAAAGACCATGATTCCCATGGCACGCTACGGTAAGGAGGGAGAGCTTGATACAGCGGCAATATTCCTCGCTTCGCCGCTCAGCACCTACGTAAACGGTGTAATTCTCCCCGTAGACGGCGGATATACCTCAATGTAGCTTTTAAAATCAAAACCATCATATTTTCCAACCCTTGGCAAAGTTTCGGAGTGAGAATGTTGTGGAATAGCAAGTTGTTCAGGAAATGGTTATGTCAATTTCAGGGGGTAAGTTTTTGAAATAATGAAAAACTTACCCCCTAACTATTCAGCCGTTATTGACCTTTCTTTGGGGTGAGGATGTTGTGGAATTTTCCTTTTGCAAAATAAATAGACAAATATGGCTTGTTAGCGTATAATATCTGTATTAAATAGACAAAAGAGGCACTTTGATATGAATGATGTAAACACCGAGGCAATAATCAAGGAATTAGGAAAAAAAATAAAATTATATAGAATTATGAAAGAAATGACTCAGCAGGATCTTGTTGATAAAACCGGCATTTCTAAAAGAAGCATATCAAGATTGGAGCAGGGAGAATCTGTGAATACAGACATTTTATTTAAAGCTCTTTTGGCATTAGACCTTGGTGATAATATAGAGCAGCTTGTTCCGGATCAAACCAGAAGACCAAGTTATTATTTGGAAGATTCGAATAGTGTACCTAAAAGAGTCAGAAAAAAGACTGCGAAAAAGAGCTTTAAGTGGGGGGATGAGAAATGAATAATACAGCAGAAGTAATTCTATGGGGTACGAGAATAGGTATTATTCATCAGCATCCGGCAGCATCATATGCATCATTTGAGTATGACCAGGATTTTCTAGACAGTGGCATAGAGTTATCGCCAATCAGAATGCCGATTGGTAAAAATGTTTATGAGTTTCCGTCTTTAACAGGCGAGCCTTTTTATGGATTGCCTGGTTTGGTTGCGGATTCTTTGCCGGACAAATTTGGAAATGCTGTCATAGAACAGTGGCTTTCTTCTCGTGGGAAATCGTTATCTGATTTTACTGCTATTGACAGACTTTGCTATACCGGGAAACGGGGAATGGGAGCGCTTGAATACGTTCCGGCAATAGGAGATATAGGAGATATTGACGAAAATATTAATGTTCGCGAGATGGTAAAATTTGCATCAGATATATTGTCCGGAAAAGAGAGCATCCGCTTAGATGCAAATGAAAGTTTAACCTATGCGCAATTGGTTCAGGTGGGAAGTTCTGCCGGGGGAGCAAGGGCGAAGGCACTGATTGCATGGAATGAAAGGACAAATGAAATCAGGTCGGGGCAACTGACATTGGGACAGGGATATGATTATTGGCTTATGAAGTTTGATAATGTATTGAAAAATGGAGATCACGGTCTTGAAGATAAACCTGAATATACGTTGATTGAGTATGCGTATTATCTTATGGCCACGAAAGCAGGAATTATGATGAATCCTTGTAAGATATATGATTCAGAAGGTTGCCATCATTTTATGACGAAGCGTTTTGACAGGGAGGATGGAAAGAAACTTCACATGCAATCTCTTGGTGCACTCACGCATATCAGTTATCAGGATGTGGGGGTGTGTGGATATGAACTGGCAGCTGACTATATGAAAGTACTGGGTATTTTCTATAAAGATATTGAACAGTTTTATCGCAGAATGGTGTTTAACTGTTTAGGAGTTAATCAGGATGACCATGTAAAGAATGTTTCCTTTATTATGGACAGAAACGGTAAATGGAAGCTTTCTCCTGCATACGATATTACCTTTTCATATAACCCAACAAATAAATGGTTATGCGCACATCAGATGACTGTGAATGGAAAGACAAAAAAAATTGGTTTATCTGATTTGTTGGAAGCTGGGAAAAATATGGGAATAAAGGAAAGGCGATGCAAAGATATAATTAGTGAGGTTGGCACAGCAATCGGAGATTTTGCTTCAATTGCTGAAAGAGTGGGAATAAGGGAAAAGACAACAGAATATATTAATACAATAATAGCTGAGAATATGGTAAAAGTATAGATTATGAGAGAATATTTGTTGGTGGGATGTGAAAAATTTTTTTCGCACCCCACTTTTTTTGTTTCTGCCTCCGAAATATTACCTTACAAGGGAAAAGACCAACGGTTGGTAATAAGAAAAAAATCTAATTGTTTTAGGGTCACAGGGATGTGACGGAAAGGAGCAGATATGTTTAATAAGAAATTGATGGCAATAGGATTGGCGGGAGTTTTGGCGGCATCGACGGCGATAACGTCTCTTGCGGCGGCTCCCGGAAGCTTCGGAGGAGGCCCCGGCGGATTTGGAGGTCAGGGTGGATTCGATGAACCTGCAGGCTTCGGAGCTCCCGGCGGAGACGGAGGGCAGGGGATGCCTGAATTTATGGGAGGCTTCGAGCAGGGAAGCGGAATGAATGAGAGCTTCACACCTCCCGAGAAGCCTGAGGGAGAGGAGGATATGACTCCACCCGATAAGCCTGATGGAGAGGAGGATATGACTCCACCCGAGAAGCCCGAAGGCGAGGAAGATATGACACCTCCGGAGATGAACGGAAGTAACGGGGAACAGGGGATGATGCAGCCTCCGGAGATGAACGGAAATAACGGAGAACAGGGGATGATGCAGCCTCCGGAGATGAACGGAAATAATGGAAACCGGAATATGTCACGCCCTTCCCAGCCCGGCGGAAATATGAATGGAGAAAATATTTTCCAAAGTCAGCAGAACCAAAGCTCCTCCCAGTCAGTGCAGAATGAAGGCGGCTTCTTCTCGAAGATAGGGAATTTCTTCAAGAACGGCTTCAACAACATCTTCGGCGGATTATTCGGGAATAATGACAGCAGCAGTGCAAACAGCAATTCCGATATGGGCGCTTCCAATCAGAATATGCCGGGAGGCATGGGAAATCAGCCCGGAATGGGTGGCCCCGGTCAGATGAACGGAATGCCCGGTCAGATGGGACAGATGGGAAATGCGAACGTGGAATATACCGCAGCAAACACCCTCTCAGAGGATGAGGACGGCGGAAGCTATGTTTCCTCCGAAAGCGGGGAGAATGCAGTGCTTGTAAGCAATGACAGCGTGAACATATCCGGCGCAACGGTAAATAAGACCGGCGATACGAGCGGCGAGGATTCTGATTTCTACGGAACCAATGCGGCAATACTTGCAACGGACGGAGCGGAGCTTACGATATCGGACACCACGGTAACCACCGACGGAGCTCATGCAAATGCGGTATTCAGCTATGGAAACGGCACTGTGCTCAACATTTCCGATTCGACCATAACAACCACGGGAAATAATTCCGGCGGACTTATGACCACCGGTGGTGCAACTACCAATGCGACCAATCTTACAGTATCCACATCCGGCAATTCCTCCGCAGCCATAAGGAGTGACAGGGGAGGCGGAACAGTCAATGTGGCAGAGGGCTCCTACAGCACAGCAGGCGTAGGTTCGCCGGCAGTATACTCCACGGCTGATATCACTGTTGATGATGCAACATTATCGGCGACCAATTCTGAGGCGGTAGTTATCGAGGGAGGCAACTCCGTGACCCTGAATAATTCAAACGTTACGGGAAACAATGCGACTCTCAACGGACAGTCCACGATAAAGACCAACGTGCTGATATATCAGTCAATGTCAGGGGATGCATCCGAGGGAAGCTCTGAGTTTACAATGAATGGCGGAACTCTTACATCCGAGACGGGAAGTATGTTCCATGTTACGAATGTGACTACCACCATCACATTGAATGATGTGGATATGGTATATGCGGATGATTCCACGGATCTTTTGATTGCCTCGGCGGATTCATGGGGACAGAGCGGAAAGAACGGCGGGCAGGTAACAATGAATCTGGTATCGCAGGTTGCAACCGGCAATATAACCGTGGATGATGTATCCGGCCTTACCTTGAACATTACTGACGGTTCCATATATTCGGGAGCCATCAACACATCAGGCAGCGCAGGCAGCGTCTCTGTGGTAATGGACAGTGATTCCACATGGGTGCTCACAGGCGATACTTATATAGACAGCTTTACGGGAGACTACTCCAATGTAAACACCAACGGATACAAGCTCTATGTGAACGGTGTGCTTGTGAGCTAAAAAGGCAATAATACTCCAATATCCCATACTGTGCAAAGCGGTCGTGCCAAATTATGGCACGGTCGCTTTTTTTCTATGAATAAAATTTGTTTTTTGCTATAATAAGATCATACGTGAGGTATCAGACAGGACGAGAGGAGAGTGATAGATATTATGAAAAGCAGAATGAAGCAGATTCAGGGCATTTTAATCTGTTCCGCAATAGGGCTTTCTTTGGCAGCCTGCAGCGGAAAAAGTGCGGATAATAAGACTACCGTAAAAAATGAGCTTCAGCCCGCAGAGACAGGCAGTGAGGCGTTGCAGCCGGAAAGTCTGAACAACACAGAGAGCGGGGATGAGGAAAAGGAGGCCTTCCGATATCCGGATATAGTGATTTCCTCAAGAAGCTATTATGAAGTGAATGATGACGGGTTGATCCTGCTTCAGGGGTATATCAGGGCTCCCTTTGTTTCGGAGGATGGCAGTGAGTACTTTCCGGAGCTTGCAAACAGCCTGAATACAGCTTCAAAAAAGGCGATTTCCGATATGGATGCGCTTGCAAAGGAGCATGTGGAGGACGCAAAGTCGGAGCTTGTAGAGTATCCGGATATGCCGAATTTTGGCTATACGGAGGAAAAGAACGTTGCGATTCAGAGGCTTGATGACAAGGTTTTGAGTATGTATTATCCCATATACTCCTTTTACAGCGGCGCCGCTCACGGAATGTACGGAAATGATAATATCACATATGATGTAAAGACAGGAAAGGAGCTTCGCCTTACGGATGTTTTGAAGGATACATCCAGGCTTCCGGAGCTTATAAAGGATGCGCTGTATGAGGAATATGCGGATTACCCGGATCTTTTGGAGGAAATGGAGAGCTTTGGAAGCTTCGGAGATGACGGCGCACTTTCTCATTTTGATGCGGAGGCTGTAGAGAGCTGGTATTCCGATGACTATATGGATTATAAATATCCTTATACATGGGTGCTCACTCCAACGGGAATACAGTTCTATTTCGGACCGTATATGCTTGCCTCTTATGCGGCGGGTGCACAGGCAGTGACCCTTGATTATGATAAGTACCCGGAGATTTTCAATTCGGAGTATCTGCCGGAGAATAACAGTGGCTTTGTATATAACTGTGGGCCTTATTCCACGAACCTTTTTGACCTTGACGGGGACGGAAAGAGGGATCAGTTAAGCATTGAGAGGGAGTATGATAAGGATTATACCTATATAAAGGCAATCACGGTATCTGTAGGTAATAAGTCCGCAGCAGTAAAGGATCTTTGGATAGACTCAGAATCCGGCAGCCCCGGAGAGGAATACGAAAGCTACTTTATACATACGGATGACGGAAGGAATTACCTATACCTTTTTGTGCCGCTGGAAAATGATTATATGGAGCTTTTGATGTTTGATTTGAATGACGGCGTGAAGTATATAGGGGAAGAATATTATTGTGTCGCATATACGGAGCTTGGGAACGGCGAGTATGCAACGGAGGCGCTGCTTACGGATCCGGACAGGCTCATTCTGAATTCGAGATTTGATATAGTCGCAACGATGACCGGAAGCAGGCAATACTATATAGGGGCTGACGGAAGACCAAAATCTGATGATGAATATTTCACGATAGGATGGAATGCGGCGTGGGAGCCTGTCAGGTTCCTCAAAGAAGTAAAGGCGGACATTGTTGACGAGAGTGGAAAGACTATAGCTGCGGATGAAACGATAAAGCCCGGAGAAAGCTTTGAACCCCTACGCACCGACGGAAAGACCTTTATCGACATAATTCTTTCTGATGGGCGCATAGCAAGATTAAAGATTACTGATGTTGAATATCCCTGCTACATAGACGGTATGTCTGCGGAGGAGATATTCGGAAACTTATATTATGTGGGGTAATTATGCAGACACCTTGTAACAAAAATGCAACTCCAAACGCAAAGAGGCTCTTGAACTATCTTTCGGAGACCGCAGGGAAAGGTATTATCACGGGACAGCATACACAGACTGTTCCTATGGAGGAGCTGTCATACATAAGAGAGCATACAGGAAGAACCCCGAAGCTTACAGGCTTTGAGCTTTTGTCCTATTCTCCGAACATCAATTATGAGGATGCGTCTAAGGAGTGCCTTACGGAGGTATACGAAAACAGGGGAACTCTCGATACCGCCTATGAGCTTGCCTCTGACAGGGAAAAATCAGTAATCCTTACCTTTACATTTCATTGGTTCTCTCCCATCGGGGGCAGGGATAAGAGCTTCTATGCAAAGAATACAGATTTCGATGCTTCGAAGGTGCTGATTAAGGATTCTCCTGAAAGGGAGGCCTTTTTCCATGATATGGAAGCGCTTGCGGAGCATCTGAAACGCTTTAACGAGGCGGATATCCCCATATTATGGAGACCCTTTCACGAGGCTGAGGGAGATTGGTTCTGGTGGGGTGCAAAGGGAGCAGGGATTGCAGGCGGACTGTATAAGCTTATGTATGAATATTTCACGGAGGAAAAGGGCTTAAACAATCTTTTGTGGGTATGGAACTGCCCCGTAGGGGAGGCTTATCCCGGGGATGAATATGTGGATGTGATCTCGAGGGATGTATACTTAAAGGAATACAAGGCGACGGATTACAGAGAGGAATATGAGGAACTTATTGCAGCCACAAGCGATAGCAAGGTGGCGGCGCTTGCGGAGGTCGGGTATCTGCCGGATGTGGCGCTCCTTGAAAAAACGCATATTCTCTGGGCTTATTTTATGACATGGTCGAAGGAGTTTATAATCGGGGAGCAGTATAATTCCGTGGAGAGCTTAAAGAGGGTGTACGAAAGCAGGTATGCAATAACAATTTGATTTAACTTAAAATTTAAGTTAAAATAAAGAAAATTGTAAATATATTTCGGAGTGGAGCAAATGCGGACACAGAAAAAGGTTAAACTTTCAGATATAGCTGAGGGCTTATATGTGTAGTTTCAGGACAGAAGTTGAAAAGCATTTAAAGGAAAAGCTTATCCCTTTTTGGAAGAATATGAGGGATGCGGAATTTGGCGGATTTTACGGGTATTTGGGATTTGATCTTGCTCTGGACAAGAGGGCGGAGAAGGGCTGTATTCTGAACAGCAGGATTCTATGGTTTTTCTCTGTCGCAGCAAGACTTCTTTGCGATGATTCATTGAGAGAATATGCGGGGCACTCATATCATTTTATGAGGGATGTTTTTGAGGATAAGAAAGAGGGCGGTCTATATTGGTCTGTTTCATATGACGGAGAGCCGTTGGATACCACGAAGCATACCTACAATCAGGCATTTGCAATATACGGACTGGCGGAATATTACGAGCTTACCGGGGATTCTTCGGTGAAGGATTTTGCGTTTGAGCTTTTTGATATAGTAGAAAGCAAAATGCGTGATAAGGGTGGTTATCTCGAGGCATTTGACAGGGAGTTTAAGCCTGCTTCGAATGAGAAGCTTTCCGAAAACGGCGTGATGGCGGAGCGGACGATGAATACGCTGCTTCACGTAATGGAAGCGTATACGGAGCTTTACAGAGTTTCCAAGGATGCCATGGTAAAGCGGGCGCTGCAGGAGGCTTTGGAGCTCACGAAGCATAAGGTTTTCGATGAGGAGAGAAAGCGCCTGAAGGTATTTTTTGACAAGGAATATAATTCTCTCATTGACCTCTATTCCTATGGGCATGACATAGAGGCAGCGTGGCTTGTTGACTATGCCCTGGAGGTTCTTTCTGAGGACAAATACACGGAAATGCTTGCGCCCGTTACGGATATTATAGCGGAGAGAATATACGAGATTCCCTTTGACGGCAGCAGTATGCCTGCCGAATGCGAGGACGGAAGGGTGCTGGAAACCAGAATATGGTGGGTGGAGGCAGAGAGCATAAACGGCTTCGTAAACGCATATCTAAAGCATCCGGAGAAAACGGAATACAAGGAGGCTGCGCTCAAAATTTGGGATTATATCAAGAAAAATATGATTGATAAAAGGGACGGCTCCGAATGGTACGCAGAGGTTTCAAAGGATGGAAAGCCCATAGAGGGGAAGCCCATTGTCGAACCGTGGAAATGTCCATATCACAACGGCAGAATGTGTCTTGAAATGCTTAGGCGGAATATTCCGTTTTGAGTTGAATTCAGAGCGGGTTTAGTGTACAATCTTCCTTGTTGTGTTGAAGCTGATTTTGAAAAAGAAGGATAAATTATGGAAAACAAGGAAGTAATAAGCGGGGCGGCATCCGAAGAAAAGATATACAAAAAAAATCTTGAAGAAAAATTCAGGGATTTTTTGGAGAGGTTTCCTGCTATACATAAATTGTACTGCAAATATGAAGAGATACTCGTATATCTTGTGGTGGGCGTGCTTACCACAATATTCTCATGGGCGGTGTGCTTTGTGGCGGAGAGAATACTCGATTCCTCCGACACGCTGCAGAATGCCGTCATCAATACCATCGGCTGGATCGCCGGAGTATGCTTTGCGTATCCCCTAAACAGAAGCTGGGTGTTTAAAAGCCACAATCCGGCGATATTAAAGGAGTTTTCCGGATTTGCCGCATCCAGGCTTTCCACATGGATATTGGATATTGTCATAATGTGGCTTACGGTAAATATCTTTAATATGAATTATTGGATCGCAAAGATATTCATATCCAGCGTGCTCGTGATGATATTAAATTATGTGTTCAGTAAGGTCTTGGTGTTTGCAAAAAAGAAGTAGCGGAATGCAGCCCTAGCCCTGCAGCCCTCTCGACTGCCTGTCCATATCCTCAACCACGATATCGTAGATTTCTCCGAGGCTTCTTCCGTACTCCAAAATCTTCCAGGGCTCGTTGGTATGGAAATGGATTTTGATGGGGTCTCCGTCCCCGCCTACAGCAAGAAGACTGTCTCCCTCAAAATGTCCGGTAATGTAGTCGAATATCTCATCCTCGTCCAAATCATCTCCATCGATGAGAAGCTGCGTGTCATACCTGAATTCTATGCTCTGCTCAGCCATATATATTTTCCTCCGTTGATTTTCAACACAATCCGCAACATATTGTAGCATACTTCTTTCACATAAACAACCGATAGTTTCAGAATACTTGTTGAAACTGCGACGGGTTTGTGTTAAAATTCTTTATGATTATTACGCATATATGCTGCATATTTATTTCTGAAAGGAGAAAATGAAATGGATTTGATACCGAGCTTTTCCGTTGACCATACCAAGATTATACCGGGAATATTCACAAGCAGAGTAGATACCGTTGGAGATAATAAGGTTACTACATATGATATAAGGGTTACCAGACCCAACAGGGAGCCTGCGATAGATGTTGCGGCAATGCATTCTCTCGAGCATATTATTGCCACTTATCTTCGCAACGACCCCGACTGGAAGGATGAGGTCATTTATTGGGGACCTATGGGCTGTCTTACCGGTTTTTACCTTATCTTAAAGGGGAACCGTGCGCCCCAGGAGATTCATGATCTGCTGCTCAGAGCCTTTAAGTCGGTTGCGGATGCGGATTCGGTTCCCGGTTCAAATGAGGAAAACTGCGGACACTATCTGATGCATAATCTCAATATGGCAAAGTGGTATGCAGCGAAATTTGCGGATTATCTCGCATCGAATGCAAATAATACAGAGATTTTTGAGTATCCGAAGACGGAAAGACTTGTAACGGAGGACGGACGTCAGTTCTTCGATTCATAAACTTAAAGGGAGCAGAACAAAGGCAATGGCTAAAATCGGAATAATAGGCGCTATGGAGCTTGAGGTTGAGACCTTAAAGAACAGGCTCGAGGGCGAAAAGATTACAAAGAAGACAGGAATGGAGTTCCATGAGGGGAAGTTAAACGGTGCGGATGTTGTCGTTGTGCGCTGCGGCATCGGGAAGGTCAATGCCGCCCTCTGTGTGCAGATTCTTGTAGACATTTTTGATGTTACGCATATAATCAATACCGGCGTTGCGGGATCATTGAACGCAAAGCTTGATATCGGAGATATACTTATCTCAAAGGATGCGGTGCATCACGATATGGATGTGACCCCCTTGGGATATAAGCCCGGTCAGGTGCCGCAGCTCGATGTATTCTCCTTTGCGGCGGATGATGAGATGATAAAGCTTGCGACGGAAGCGGTGGCAAAGGCTTGTCCTGACGTACATTCCGCTATAGGCAGAGTCGTAAGCGGCGACCAGTTTATTTCGGACAAGGCGGTAAAGGATAAGCTCATAAATACCTTTGCCGGAGACTGTGCGGAAATGGAGGGCGCTTCTATTGCGCACGGAGCATATCTCAATAATGTACCCTTTGTAATTTTGAGGGCAATCTCCGACAAGGCTGACGATTCCGCACAGATGGATTATCCGAGCTTTGAAAAGAAGGCGGCGGAGAATTGCGCAAAGCTGGTCGAGGAATTTGTGTCCCTGTTGTAATGGGGTCTGAACAGGAGGGTTAATGGATACAAGTATTTTGCTCGAAAACGGAACAAATGAATTTGAGGTGCTGGAGTTTAAGGTAAGCGGGCGCTCCTACGGGATAAATGTGGCGAAGGTAAAGGAGATAATCCCCTTCCAGCCCATCACACCCATGCCGGGCTCCCACCCGAGCATCGAAGGCATATTTATGCCGAGAGAAGTTATGGTTACGGCGGTTGACCTCTCACATTGCCTGAATCTGGGGCATATGGAGCCTAAGGGACTCTTCATTCTCACGAACTTTAATGCGCTGAGTCTGGGCTTCCATATAGATTCTGTGGTTGGCATACATCGTGTATCCTGGGCGGACATAATGAAGCCCACAGAGACAATATCCGATGCGGAGGCAGGAATATCCACGGGAATTATCAAGATAAAGGACAGGCTCATCATAATCCTTGATTTCGAGAAAATCATAGCGGATATAAATCCCGAGACAGGACTTAAGGTTCAGGATGTTGCCAGGTTTGAGGGACGCAATCGGATTGACGTACCCATACTCATTGCAGAGGATTCGGCGCTTTTGAACAGGCTTATAGTGGAATCTCTCGACAAAGCCGGATACAAGAACCTGACCCATACGGAAAACGGCGAGGAAGCATGGAATCTCATAAAGGAATGGAGAGATGAGGGTACGCTTAAGGATCACGCACAATGCGTGATTACGGATATTGAGATGCCGAAGATGGACGGACATCATCTGACGAAGCTCATAAAGGAGGATGACCGGACGAAGTCCACGATAGTGGTAATATTCTCATCCATGATAAACGACGATATGAGGAGAAAGGGCGAAGCGTTAGGGGCGGATGCCCAGCTTACCAAGCCGGAAATCGGACTTTTGGTCGGAGAGATAGATAAGCTTCTGGGTGTCAGCAAATAATTTTTAAGCGAAGAGCTTTAAAAGATAATGAAACGGAAATATCATTAAATGTGATGTTTCCGCTTTTTTTATAAAAAAAGGGTGGTCAAAAATTCTTGATTTATTGACCAGTTGTTTGTTGACGCAAAAAGTAAGATATGCTAATATAAATACGGTATTTTTATGGTAGATTTTAACAATTTTGACATTAAATTTTTGTTA
>JAFUVF010000074.1 GCA_017483735.1 Lachnospiraceae bacterium
AAAAATTCAAAAAACGGAGGTTGTCATGAAAGAAAAATTTTACGGAAGGATAAAGGAGGCATAGTAAATTGGGAAAGACAGAAAAATTCGATCACATGAAGCTGATCGGTGAATATGCGGGAGGGCATAAAGCACTTATAACGCTTGGAAGATTTCTTGCGGCTGTAAGTGCAGTCCTTGCCCTGATACCTTACTATGATCTGTGGAAGATCATAAAGCTTGCTGTGGAAGGAAAGGAAACGGAGAAAATCAGCCATTTTGCATGGATGGCGGTTATCCTTACGATTTCATCATTGCTTGTATATATTGCTGCTCTTCTTTGTACACATATCGCAGCGTTCCGTATACAGGCAAATATGCGAAGCATGCTTATGCGGAGGATCATCACTCTGCCTCTTGGTGTCTTTGATGAGGACGGTACAGGTAAGATCAGGCGTATTGTGAATGATTCCACGGCAGCAACGGAAACTTTTATCGCTCATAACATTCCAGACAAAACAGTTGCTGCGATAACACCTGTCGGTTTGATGGTTCTGATTTTTGCTTTTAACTGGAAGATAGGACTTATCTGTATGATACCTGCCCTTATCGGTTTTATGTGCATGATGTCAATGATGGGCAAGGGAATGCAGGAGAAGATGGCGGAATATCAGAATGCTCTTGAGACCATGAGCAGCGAGGCGACGGAATATGTCAGAGGAGTCCCGGTGGTAAAAACCTTCGGACAGACAATTCATTCTTTTAAAAGATTTAAGGCCTCCATTGATGGCTTCGGCAAATGGGCAACGGATTATACACTGATGTTAAGGACACCCATGATGGGCTTTATGACATGTATCAATGCGATTTTTGCCTTTATCGTGCTGGCGGCTTTTCTGGTGACAAGGGACGGGACTTCAAGTGCGGATATCTTAAATATTATGTACTACATCATAGTCACGCCTCTCATAACGGTTGCTTTAACGAAGGTCGCATATTCCGGTGAAGCGGAAATGACTTTGATCGATGCGTTAAAGCGTGTGGAAAACATCATGGAGATAGAGCCTCTTAAGGATGAAACTTCCGACAAAAAGCCTTTGGATAATTCTATAGAACTTGAAAATGTTACATATAGGTATAAGGATGCGACGAGAGATGCTTTGAAAAATATATCGCTGAAAATACAGCAGGGAGAGCATGTGGCTCTGGTGGGTCCCTCCGGTTCCGGAAAAACAACTCTTGCCGAGCTTTTGGTGCGGTTCTTTGATGTGACGGAGGGGGAGATAAAAATAGGCGGAGTAAATGTAAAGGATATCCCATCCGAAGAACTTATGAGGCGGGTATCGTTTGTCTTCCAGGACAGCAGGCTGCTTAAGAAGAGTATTTACGAAAATGTTGCCCTTGCCAGACCCGGTGCGACAGAGACGGAAGTTCTTGCGGCACTTAAGAAGGCTCAGTGTATGGATATTATAGAGAAGCTTCCCGCAGGAATTCATACAGTGATCGGAGAGAAGGGAACTTACCTTTCCGGTGGCGAGCAGCAGAGGATCACGATCGCAAGAGCGGTGTTAAAGGACGCACCGATCCTTATTCTTGATGAGGCCACAGCCTTTGCGGATCCGGATAACGAGGCAAAGGTTCAGGCGGCTTTTAAGGAGCTTTCCAAAGATAAGACGCTTATCATGATTGCACACAGGCTGAGTACCGTGGTCAGTGCGGATCGTATTTTTGTTATGGATAACGGCTCTGTAGTCTCGTCGGGGACACATAAGGAGCTTATGGAAAAACAAGGTCTGTACCGGAAAATGTTTGATGAATATATGACAGGTATAGAGTGGAAGGTAGGTGCATGAAGATGATAGAAAAATTACAGCATAAGTATGCCCTTTCAAGAACCGGTGCAATCGATATGATCAAGGCCTGCATAAGTGTTGCTCTGACCAATATTGTTCTCATGATGCCAGCGGGCATCCTTTACTTTCTGATAAAGGATCTCCTTGAGGGGAGTCTTAAGAAGGAGCGAATACCCTTTTATGTTGTCGGAAGTCTGATCGTTCTTATTTTGATCGCAGTCACAAATTACATTCAGTATAATGCTACCTTTCTTACGACATACAAGGAGAGCGGAGTCAGAAGGACCCACCTTGCGGAAACCTTGAGAAAACTTCCCCTTTCATATTTCGGGAAAAAGAATATTGCGGATCTTACCACCAACATAATGGGCGACTGTGCGCAGATAGAGACTGCATCAAGCCACTGGATCCCTGAGCTTATCGGGGCTGTCATATCGGTCGGCATTGTTGGGATCAGCATGTTTTTTGCTTTTGACTGGCGAATGGTGCTGGCTTCGTTTTGGGTTATACCCGTAGCATTTATCATTATCATAACCTGCTCCGGCGCAGAGAAAAAAGCGGTGCGTAAGAATCAGGCTGTAAAGCTTGATATGTCAGACGGTATTCAGGAATGTCTTGAGTCCATAAGAGATCTGCGCTCAAACGGAGCCCAGGACAGATACATGGATGAGCTTGCGGGGAAGATCAAAGCGGTTGAAAAGCAGGCACTCTTTACAGAGCTTAAGATGGCGGTGTATGTTAATTCGGCGGCAATCATACTTAAGCTCGGTATCGGAACTACGGCAGTTGTCGGAGGTGCGCTTTTCGTAAAGGGTGATATTACGCTGCTTACATTTTTTATGTTCTTAATGCTGGTATCAAGGCTTTACGATCCGATGCAGATCACTCTGCAGAATTTTGCGGCAATCATAGCAACAGGTGTTCAGTGCGAGAGGCTGGACGAGGTTTTATCGACGAAGCTTCAGACAGGGTCGGAGAAGATGACAAACAGCGGATACGATATCGTATTTGAACATGTGGGCTTTAAATACTCTGACGATACCGATGTGTTAAGTGATGTGAGCTTTACGGCAAAGCAGGGTGAAGTGACCGCGCTGATCGGACCATCCGGCGGAGGCAAGACCACGATATCCAGGCTTGCAGCCCGATTCTGGGATGTAAATACCGGAAGTATTAAACTTGGAGGACAGGATATAAGCGGGATCGATCCGGAAACGCTTCTAAAGAATTATTCTATCGTCTTTCAGGATGTTACCCTGTTTAACAATTCCGTTTTGGAAAATATCCGTATCGGAAAGAGCGGGGCAACGGATGAAGAGGTTATGGAGGCAGCAAAGCTTGCCAATTGCGAGGAGTTTATAAATTTACTTCCCGAAAAATATGATACCTTTATCGGTGAGAACGGAAGCGAGCTTTCAGGAGGAGAGAGACAGAGGATTTCCATTGCAAGAGCTTTCTTAAAGGACGCTCCCGTCATACTGCTTGATGAGGCGACAGCTTCTCTTGATGCGGAAAATGAAACTGCCATCCAGCAGGCTCTTTCACGTCTGATCAAAGATAAGACGGTTCTTATCATTGCGCATCGTATGAGAACAATTGAAAATGCTGATAAAATCGTTGTATTAAAGGACGGTGTTGTGGCAGAGCAGGGAAATCCCGGGGAGCTTTCAGCAAAAGACAGTATATACAGGAGGATGAAGGAGCAACAGAAGATTTCGCAGGAATGGAGTATGTAAAATCCGGCTTTGTTCTGATGAGTTATTTTAATATTGAAGCAAATCATAAAAATTAAAATGACCATTCATCTGATTTGGATATGACCGTGTTGCAATATGTTTGAGAGGAGATGGAATAATGGATAAATTTAAGGTTGAAGAAGGGACAGTGCAGGAAACACTGATGATGCCACTTTACGGCAGAGTTTATTGCGAAGAACACTTTCCAAACACATTTCCAAATAAGGCGGCGAAAGAGCTCGCTGATAATGTTGACTATGATTTCAACAAGGTAAAAAGTTCCGAACTGAAT
>JAFUVF010000029.1 GCA_017483735.1 Lachnospiraceae bacterium
CATTTTGAGACCGTTTTGTTACTGATCCCTAGCCTCTCTGCGAGATCCTTTTGGGTAAGACCCTTCTGCTTTCTGTTTTCCGCAATAAACTTTCCTGTTTTTTCCTGATCAAACATATACAGTGCCCTCCATCTGTTTATGGTTGGACTCATTCTACCAATCTCCCCTATAGAATCCACCCACAATCAGTAGAATCTGCAGAGAATCGCATGGATACTGATATTTCTTGGACTCTACCCTCTATTCTACGCTCCGTAGAGTCAGGCGTTCGACGGTTTTCTCTCTCCGAATATCCTTATATCTGTAGATTGACAATACAAGTCCAAGCAAAATATAATCGACTACCGCAAATGATATTCCGATTGCAAAAAACGGAAGAATCGAATCCGTCAAGGGCAGAATACCAAAGACAATCAGAACATTACTCAGGCTCTGCAAGCCAATCGCCACCCCGCAGGAGCAGCCTACAATACAGCCCAATGAATTTGTCTGTCTCATTGATATTCTGAACATATATACGGAAAGCAGCGCCAGGCAGAGGATAACACCTATCATAGCAATTATGCCGCAGTTCGCCGCTACTGATCCAAGTATCAGATCATTTCGATAGGAAGGAACTTCTTTCATAACTTCAACAGCCGCATCGCTCCCTCCAATCAGATTACTCTTTGTAAATGTGTCATACAGCCTGCTGTTCACATAGTTTATAGTCGAATCCGCATTGTCCGCATAGCTTCCTATTCCGAAATGAGCCAGCCAGTTCCTCAGCCTTGCGCTCTGATATTCATTGAAGCTGTAGATACGGATTAGCGCTCCGGATAAAAGCACCACAGAGAGTATTGCGCCGCCGATCAGCACGGCTCTCTTATTGACCGCATACCAGTTCTTTCTCAGTGCAATAACAAAGAGTATAGCTTCCGCTGTCAGAATAAACAGCGCCACCGGAGAAGATATATATCCTGCATGCACTTGAACGAACACAGGCACAAGCATCCACAGCGCAATCTTTATGATAGCCGATTTTCCTTGCCCTCGATACTCATACAGAATCCCGCAAAAATGGGCAGGAACAATACCATCAGCGCAAACACCGGCATGCTGAGCGTCCCTATAATAATCCAGCCTGTAAATCCATTGATAGTCAGACCTCTGAAAACGGATAAAACCGTAAGCAAAATCAAATATGCCGCCCCCATTATCCTGCTTCTTCCTGTAAGAATTGTATAATCCAGTCTGTAAATGACAAGCATAACCACAAATCCTATAACTGTGCAAAAGATACTGACTCTGGACAAGTTTTCAAATATTCCGATGCCTGTCTTTATAGGCATATTTCTGTTTATCACATACTGAACGACTATGTTCAAAACAGAGATGAACAACACATAGAGAAGAAATCGCCACTCCATATGTGGTCTGTGGATACGGTCAAGATCCACTCCAACTCCAACAGGATCTCCCATTTCATTTACAGCCTTCGCCAGAGCTTCATCATGTGGTATTCCACTATTTTCATACGCTTCCATCTGCTCTTCAATATGACAGCGTACCTCATCTCCCACAAACTCTTTGGCGTGTTTGTCTCTAATCTGCCCCTTCAGCTCATCCAGGTATTCTTCTATATTCATAACTGTCCCTCCTACATCTCAAGTGCGAGAACATTGGCAACGGCTACGGAATAGGTATCCCACTCTTCCAGCTTGGATTTTAAGTACTTCCTGCCGTCATCCGTAATGGAATAATACTTGCGCACTCTTCCTACTCCCTCCTGCTCATAGGATGTAAGGTAGTTCTTTGCCTCAAAGGCATGCAGTATCGGATATAGCGTTCCGGCCTTCAGCTCAAACACATTCTGTGATCGCTTCCGTAATGTATCGATCATCTCATACCCATACATGTCCTTCTCCGACAGAAGCTTTAAAAGCATTGTGCCCATACTGCCTGATAATAGCATCTTATCTATGCTGCTCATGATTTTTCCTCCTTGTATCGAAATTCTTTATATTGATATTCTATATATTATATCGACTTTCGATATTTGTCAAAAAAAAAACGGCTTCCGTTCCATTAAGCAACCGAAACCGCATTCATAGCATCCGCACAGCATAATACCTTATTCCACTTCAGATAATTATGCGTTCCTTATCTCCTCCCTCCACCTTTCAATAAGCCTATCCAGCCCCCACGCCGCATTGGCGGGGCTGGTGGAGGGAAGTACCCTGCACCCCCGTCCTATGCTTTTTTCGATATATTTTTTGTAATGCTTTTCGGCAGTTTTTCCGTTTACAAATATCGCTCTTATGTCCGCCGCATTCAGTATTTCGGAGATATCGTTTGCGACTACATTTTTGATGCTTGAATCAGACGAGCCTTCGATATCGCATGAGTGTATTACATCCCATAGCGCTATGTGATTTCTGTGGAGAAATTCCTTCTTTTCCGCCACAGCTTCCGGAGCCTTCTCATCAAACACTGCTGCCATAACCTTCCAAAACCGGTTCTGCGGATGCCCATAGAAGAAATTTATCTCTCTTGACTTTACGGACGGGAAGCTTCCCAGAATAAGTATTTTTGAATTTTTATCATATAACGGCGGAAATGGATGGATAATCATATTGAATCCCTCCACTCAAACGCCTCTCCGTTCTTTTCCGCATAGAGAAGTCCTCCTTCATCATCATAGACCAGCTTTAATGAAAAGAAGCCTGCAGCTTCTTCAAGGAGTTTAAAGAATAGCTTATCCCCCTCCCATATCGGAAGATTATATACATCTCCCCTTTTTACCCATGCAAGCTCCCCTTCGCTGCATTCACGCTGCTCTCCGCTGTAGTCATCCGACGTGTACAGATACATAAACTCCGTGATATCCTTATATACAAATGTAACGAGACCTCTGAAGGAATAGCTTATAAGGGCATAACCCGTCTCCTCATAAACCTCTCTTTTTACACAATCCTCGGGGCTCTCCTTCTCTTCGAGCTTTCCTCCCACACCTATCCATTTATCCTTGTTCAAATCCTTTTCCTTTTTTGTGCGATGAAGCATAAGATATTCATCGCCCTTTATAAGATAACAAAGCGTGGAATTGATAAACATATCTTCCTCCCGTTCATACTCTCCGAAGCTCCCAAAACGCCACTGCGCTCGCCGCAGCCACATTCAGGGAATCCACATTGTGCGACATTGGAATCTTCACGACATAATCAGCTCTTTCTACGGTATCCGGCATAAGCCCATAGCCCTCGCTTCCCATAATGACTGCAAGCCTATCCGCATTTTTGAGCTCTTTGGAATCCAACGCCGTCGAATTGTCGGACAACGCCATAGCCGCCGTCTTAAAGCCCATCCGCTTAAGCTTGTCCATATAATCATCCTCTTTGCCAAAAAATGCCCACGGCACCTGAAAAACCGTGCCCATGCTTACTCTTGCGCTTCGTCTGTACAGAGGGTCGCAGCAATCATATGTCAAGAGCACCGCATCTATATATAAAGCTGCCGCTGAGCGGAGGATTGCACCGATATTTGTGGGATTTGTAATATTTTCCAAAACAGCTATGCGTTTTGCGTCTGAGCATATTTCCTCCGGCGCAGGAACTGCTTTTCTCTTCATAGCGCAGAGTACGCCCCTTGTGAGGGCATAACCCGTAATCTGCTTCAAAACATTTATATCCGAGGTATATACCGGAATATCCTGAAACCGGGCAAGAATATCCCCCGCCGCATTCAGATATTTATCCTCCACAAGAAGGCTCTCCGGCTCGTATCCCGCTTCAAGCGCCCTCTCGATAACTGCGCTGCTCTCGCAGATAAATATTCCGATATCCGGCTCATATATCCTTGCAAGCTGATTCTCGTTAAGCCTTGTATATATATCAAGCTCGGGAATGTGAATATCGCTTATATATATCGTCATTTCATCCCTCACACCATTGTGGAATAAACCTTATATAGATATTCTTTTCTCTATGGATGAGCTTTCCCTGTTCTCCTTGCCACGGAGTATCCGAAGCTCCCACATCTTTCGCCCAGCGCAAAATATTCTCCGTGTGAGTATGCGACAAGCCCCGCCTTCTCCATATCAAAGCGTCCCTTATTGTCCATATATTTCTCGTCAACCGAGACGGATAATACCTCCGCAACAAACATATCATGGCTTCCCAATGGAAGGATCTCCTTTACTCTGCACTCAATATTAACAGGACTCTCCGCAATCCCCATAGCCTTAATCTTTTGCGAGGGAAGCTCTGTCAAATGCATTTCCTTAAATTTGTCGACATCCCTGCCGGATTTTACGCCGCAATAATCCGTCGCATAGCACAAAGCCTTCGTGGTAAGATTTACGACAAACTCTCCCGTCTCCTTAATGATACCGTGGGAATACCTCTCCGGGCGCACGGATATTGAGAGCATTGCGGGATCAGAGCATATATTTCCCGCCCAGCCTACCGTAATGATATTGGGCTTCTCTCCCTCTCTTCCGCAGGATACCATTACCGCAGGAGTGGGATAAAGCATATTTCCGGGCTTCCAAATCTGTTTTGACATCTGTTCTCCTCTTTTCGTCAATATCCCTAGCGTATCGACAGTGCGGTTTCCACTACGTCCTTTCCGTATTTTTGAGACAGCTCATCAGCAGAAACACCTCTTTTTAGTGCGTCTATTACACTTGATATGGAATTCAAAATTTCTTTTCTGCCTTCTTCAACACCTAATGCCCTTGCCTCAGCCCTTGTCGCCTGCACATCATATGGTTCAAAATTCTCAAAAAGCTGTCCCATCCGCTTCTCCTTTATCCTCGTCGAAAAATCCTGTACCTCATCCTCCGGTACGTTTATCCTCCGCAACATTGTCTCCACCACTCTCGCTATGACATCCGTCACATCCTGCGGGGAGCTGTCCGATATCTTTTTTAAATACTCATCAGGTATATCAAGCTTCCTAAAATCCTTAGTCCTTGATATCCCCTTATGCTCCGACTCCATCCGTTTTTCGTAGTCCTCCCAAATATACAGCATATAGCGGAGGAGCTGCATAATTACATTATAATCCGTTTCCGATTTATGTTCAATAAGAGTTATCATAAACAGATTATCCCCTTTGGGAAGGTGCACCTCCTTTA
>JAFUVF010000030.1 GCA_017483735.1 Lachnospiraceae bacterium
CGAAGGCGCAAGCTTTCGAGCGGACCAAGCGGTCAAGAGAAAGCAGTCTGCGAAGCAGACAATAAGCGCCGAAGGCGCAAGCTTTCGAGCGGACCAAGCGGTCAAGAGAAAGCAGTCTGCGAAGCAGACAATAAGCGCCGGAGGCGCGAGCTTTCGAGCGGATTAGAATAAATAAAAGAAAGGGGAAAAATATGAGTATCAGAATTGGAATTTCAGGCTACGGCAATCTTTCAAAGGGGGTGGAGGCTGCGATAAAGAACAGCAATGACCTTGAGCTTGTTGCAGTATTTACAAGACGTGATCCCAAAAGTGTCGAGATAAGAACCGCAGGGGTTCCTGTCATTGCGGAGAGCGAGATTGAGAGCTATAAGGACAAAATAGATGTCCTTGTATTGGGCGGGGGCAGCGCAACGGATCTTCCGGTGCAGACCCCAAAATATGCTTCACTCTTTAATGTTGTTGACAGCTTTGACACCCACGCAAGAATACCGGAGCATTTTGAAAATGTGGATAAGGCGGCAAAGGCGGCCAATAAGGTGGGAATCATATCCGTGGGCTGGGATCCCGGAATGTTCTCAATGCTTCGCATGGTATCCACAGCGGTGCTTCCCAACGGAGACAACTACACCTTCTGGGGAAGGGGCGTGTCTCAGGGGCATTCCGATGCCATCAGACGTATAGATGGTGTAAAGGATGCAAGGCAGTACACGGTTCCGGTGGAAAAGAGCGTTGAGAGTGTACGAAACGGCGGGAACCCTAAGTTTACCACGAGACAGATGCACACAAGAGAGTGTTTTGTGGTTGCCGAGGAGGGAGCGGACAAAGCACGCATAGAAAAAGAAATAAAAGAGATGCCGAATTACTTTGTTGATTATGACACTACAGTCACATTCGTATCCGAGGAGGAGCTTAAGAAGAACCACGCAGGGCTTCCCCACGGCGGCTTTGTCATCAGGAGCGGAAAGACAGGACTTGAGCTCGAAAATAACCATATTATAGAATACAGACTGACCCTTGACTCCAATCCGGAGTTTACCGGCTCAGTTCTGGCGGCATACGCCAGAGCGGCATACAGACTTTCAACGGAGGGAAGCTTTGGCGCTAAGACCGTATTTGATATAGCGCCCGCATACCTTTCAGAGCTTTCGGGGGCTGAACTCAGACACAGGCTTCTTTAGTGCTCATTCTTTTGCCTTTGAATTTAATTTTGCCTTAAGACGGGATATCCTTGTGTACACCGAGGCTTCGGATATCCCGTCTCTTTTTGCGATTTCCTTTGCACTGAGCTTTTCTATATAGCGGGACTTAAACAGCATATATTCTCCAGGATCTAATATCTCCGGTATACGGTTGCCCGAAAAGCTCCCATAACCGCCGGTCTCCATCACATAGGATTCCGTGGCGGGAATGCGCTCCGAAATACGGTTCATAAGCTCCGTATCTTTTTTGAAATGCCTTTTGTATTCGGCAACCTTGTTGCGTGCAGTAATATAGAGGAAGCCTACAGGATTGGGATGAGACATCAGGCGGCTGCATTTTTCGCAGGCAATAAGAAAAACCTCCGATACTATATCCTCCGTGTCAGGGGAATGCTCTGTAAGATGCCATATGTAGGTATATATGGGGCGCTTGTGATTAGTATAAAGCGAATGCAGAAATTCAAGTTCCTGCGCAGTCAGCATTCGGGAATTCATTTTGAGATACTCCTTCAAAAAATAATATGATATAATAGCTTCGCAGCAATTTCGTCCGTGAAATTGCTAAATGCTCGCAATTATATCAAAAGCGTCCATGCTTATGATATAATGTATGTCAAGAGGTTTGTTTTTTGTTGAAAATTGCACGAAATGTGACGATTTTTTTATTTTTGTTTACGTTGCGTTAAAATGACAGCAATAAAGGATGGGAAAAGGTTAAGATACGGAGTGACAACAGGCACCTGTGCGGCAGGAGCGGCAAGGGCTTGCGCTGCGTGGCTTTTTAACGGCAAAAAATGCGACAGGGTCAGGGTGCATACTCCGAAGGGCACGGATGTCTGGCTTACGGTTAATTACGCCTGCATATCGAAGGCTTCGGCGGAGTGCTATGTGATAAAGGATTCGGGAGACGACCCGGATGTGACGGACGGCTGCAAGGTATATGCAAGAGTCAGCCTTGTGGATGACAGTGATATAAAAGAATTTGATAAAAGGCTTTTTATGGATGAAAATACAGATGAGGACGGAGCTGCGGTTTCTATGTATCTTGCAGGCGGCGCAGGAATAGGATATGTGACAAAGCCGGGGCTTGAACAGGAGGTTGGGTATCCTGCCATAAACAAGGTTCCCAGAAAAATGATATTCGAGGCGGTGCGCCGTGAGCTTGGGAAGTATACTGAAGCAGTCCGCAGGGATAAAAGAAATATCCTCATAACCATATCCATCCCTGACGGAGAGGAGCTTTCAAAAAAAACCTTTAACGGCGGGCTCGGAATAGAGGGAGGTCTTTCAATCCTTGGAACCAGCGGCATTTTGGAGCCTATGAGCGAGAAGGCCATAGTCGACACCATTGAATTAAATATAAAGCAAAAAAGCGTCCTTGGAGCTGAAACGCTCATATTGGTGCCTGGGAATTACGGACTGTCATATATGGAGGAGTATCTTAAGCTTCCGCTAAAGGACGCAGTGAAGGTGAGCAATTATATTGGAGAAGCCTTGGATTTTGGAGGTTTCTACGGCTTCAAGAAAATTCTTTTGATAGGCAATATTGGGAAGTTATGTAAACTTGCCGCAGGGATTATGAATACCCATTCAAGGGTTGCGGACGGCAGACGGGAGATATTTGCGTATCATGCCGCTCTGATTGGAGGCGGCAGGGATACAATAGGAAAAATAGCCGAGTGTGTAAATACCGAGGCAATGCTTGATATCCTGGAAGAGGAAAATATATGCGGAAATGTCATAGAGAGTATGTGCAGGGCTATAGATGAGCACATAAAAAGGCGCTGTAATGAAGGAATTATAGCAGGAGCCATGCTCTTTTCCGAAAAATACGGATATCTGGGCGCTACTAAGGAAGCGGAGGAAATATATGGTTCACTTTGTGGGGGCAGGCCCCGGAGCGGCGGATTTAATAACCGTTAGGGGAAAGCGATATATAGAGGAAGCGGATGTTATAATATATGCGGGCTCTCTGGTCAATCCCGAGCTTTTAAAATACGCAAAAAGGGATTGCAAAATATACAATTCCGCAGTGCTTAACCTTGATGAAGTGGTTGACATAATTCGAGAAGCCTCCGCTAAGAAGCTTTCCATCGTCAGACTTCATACGGGAGACCCCTCCATATACGGAGCCGTGAAGGAGCAGATGGACAGGCTGGATGAGCTTGGAATACCGTACGATTCCTGTCCCGGCGTAAGCTCTTTTTTGGCGGCTGCTGCATCCTTGAATCTGGAATACACCCTTCCGGGAATTTCCCAGAGTATCATACTTACGAGAGCGGAGGGGAGGACAAAGAAGCCTTCCGGCGAAGGGATAGAGGGCTTTGCGTCCCACGGCTCCACAATGGTGCTGTTTTTGTCAGCCGCAGAGAGTAAAAAGGTAAAGGCTGAGCTTATAAGGGGAGGATATAATGAGAATACTCCGGTTGCCGTGGTGTACAGGGCAAGCTGGAAGGACGAAAAGAAGTTCATTACAATATTAAATGACCTGCCACAGCTTATGGAGAGGGAGAGTATTGAGAAGACAGCGCTGATAATCGTGGGGGATGTCATAGGCGCAAAAAAGGGCGATTATCCGGAATCAAGGTTGTATGACAAAAGCTTTAACACCGGCTACAGAGGAAATAAAAAGCTTTACATAATATCGTGTTCAAAAAAGGGATATGAGCTTGCAAAAAAAATTGAAGACGGATTAAAAAATGAAAAAGAATTTGATGAAAAAATAAATCACATAGTTAAGTGTGCCGCTCTGCCGGAAATATCCACGGACAAAAGCTTAAGGCAGGCTGTGGGAGATATCTATGATGATGCAAGGCTTATAATATTCGTCTCGGCCGCAGGGATAGCTGTCCGCAGTGTGGCTCCTTTTATCGGTCATAAATACAATGACCCCGCAATATTATGCGCTGATGATCTGGGAGAAAATATCATATCCCTTATGTCGGGGCATATGGGGGGAGCAAATGAATATGCGAGGCTTGTCGCAGATATAACAGGGGGCAGTGCGGTAATTACCACGGCAACAGATATGGAGGGAAGGTTTGCCATAGATTTGTTTGCAAAAAGGCATGGACTCATTATCGGGAATCCGGAGCAAGTAAAGGAATTTTCCGGGGCGGTTCTTGCAGGACTATACGAAGAAGGCGGATTGTTCAAAACAGATGACGGCAAAGGCTTTGAAATAAAAATTTCAAACGATGTTTCAGGGGATGATGTAAAATACGCCACAGACACTATAAAGACGATAAGGCTCATACCGAGAAACCTCTGTGTGGGCGTGGGCTGTAAGAAAAACACATCAAAGGAGCAGATAGAGGAATGTGTGAATGAAGCCTTTGATATTATAAAAAAGGATAAGCGTGCCATAAAGGCGATAGGAAGCATTGATATTAAAAAAACCGAGAAGGGGCTTAACGAATACGCAAAGAAGCTTGGACTAAATGCGGTTTTTTATTCGGCAGAGGAGCTTTCTCATATCACGGGAGACATAAACGGTTCCGAATTTGTAAAGGATGTCACGGGAGTCGATAATGTGTGTGAGAGGAGCGCCCTTCTTATGAGCGGGAATGGAAGGCTTATTTTGGGAAAGCACATAAAAAACGGTGTGACAGTGGCTGTTGCGCAGGAGTATACAGATTGCGAAGCGCTTTTGGAGGAAATACATGGCGAAGCTTTTGTATGTGACAGGAATAGGACCGGGGAAGAGTGAAATGATGACCCGTGAGGCGGCAAGGGCGCTTCATGAGTGCGGCGCCGTTGCGGGGTACTCGGTGTATGCAGAGCTTGTAAGGGAGGAATACCCGGATAAGGAGTATATAATCACGCCCATGACAAAGGAGAGGGAGCGCTGTGAGCTTGCGCTGAAAAAAGCGGATGAAGGGATTACCACGGCGATGGTCTGCTCAGGAGATGCAGGGGTATATGGAATGGCAGGGCTTGTTTTGGAGCTTTCCGGAAAATATCCGGAGGTTGAGGTTTACATAATACCGGGAGTGACTGCGGCGCTCTCCGGGGCAGCAGTGCTGGGAGCACCAATATCCCATGATTTTGCTGTCATAAGCTTAAGCGACCTTCTCACGCCTTGGGAAAAGATAGAAAAGAGATTAAGATGTGCCGCAGAAGGGGATTTCAATATTGTGCTTTATAATCCTTCAAGCAAAAAGAGAAAGGATCATTTAAGGCGGGCATGTGATATACTTATGGAAAGCATTTCGCCGGACAGAGCCTGCGGATATGTAAAGAATATAGGAAGAGATGGGGAAGAGGCGCACATACTTACGTTAAAGGAGCTTTCGGAGGCGGAGCTGGATATGTTTACGACAGTCTTTATCGGCTCCGAAAATACCTTTAAATTAAGATGCCGTGACAGGGATATGCTTGTCACAAGGAGGATTCCCGTAAATGAAGGATAAGGGCGGAAAAGAAAATAAAACAGAGAGGCTTCTCATATTCGGAGGAACCACGGAGGGAAGGGAGCTTGCGGAGGTGCTTTTATCAGGAGAAGCCCCATACGAGCTGCATATTTGCGTGACAAGCGCTTATGCGGCGAAATTACTGCCTGCGGATGAGAGGCTCAGTATTCATGTGGGGAGGCTTGACGCAGATGAAATGACTGCGCTTATAAAAAGGCTTAAAGAGGACAGGAAAGCGCTTCTTTGCATAGACGCAACACACCCCTATGCCGTGGAGGCAGGAAGAAACATCAGGGAAGCCTGCAAGAGAACAAAGGTAAAGTATGAGCGCATAAAAAGAGATACGAAAGCCTTCGGGAACGAAGAGAAAGCCACGGGTGGAGAAAGCAGTATTATATATGTGGATTCCGTTGATGAGGCGGCGGAATATCTCAGAGGGACAAAGGAAGGAAATATTTTTATCGCAACGGGCTCAAAGGAGCTTGTGAAATACAGGGATATACCTGATTTTGAAAAGAGAGCCTTTGCAAGAGTGCTGCCAAACCGTGAAGGGATAGAAAGCTGCGAGAGAGCAGGGCTTACGGGAAAGCATATAATAGCCATGCAGGGCCCCTTTTGCGAGGAAATAAATTATGCTCTCCTAATGGCTTCGGATGCGGAATATATGGTCACAAAGCAGTCCGGCGACAACGGAGGATATGCGGAAAAGCTCTATGCGGCAAGGAGTGCAGGGGTAAAGCTTATCGTGGTAGGTACGCCGACAGAGTACGAAAAGTATCCGCAGGGAAAAAGCTTTGAAGAAATCCTTTCGGAGCTTTGTCCAAAGAAAAGAAAAGGAAGCGCAGACGGAGGCAGAAAGCTTGTATACATCGTGGGAATAGGTCCCGGAGGTGTCGAAATGTGTACCACCAAAGCAGTAAAGGCGCTTAAGGACGCCGACGTGATCATAGGCGCAGAGCGGGTTGTTGAGGCTGCAAAGAAGATAGAGAAGACCTTCGGAAAGGAGGATAAGCCTGTATTCATATCCTATAAGCCGGAGGAGATAACGCACTTCATTGATACCCATGGAGAGTACAGAAGGATTGCAATGGTCTATTCCGGGGACATAGGCTTCTATTCCGGAGCAAGGAAGCTTTCGGAGCTTTTGGAGGCTTCCCCCGAAAAGTATAAGACCGTGAGGATATCGGGGATATCATCGCCGGTGTATCTTTTGAACAAATTGTCGGTGGATATCACAAAGGTATTTATGAGCAGTATGCATGGAAAGAAGCAGGAGCTTTTGGAGGTCATAAGAAAGAGCGACAGATTCTGTATAATCGTAGGGGACAAAAAGGATATTCAGAAGATATGTGACGACCTTATAAGGCTCGGATTTCCGAACGCCACCGTATATGTGGGGGAAAAATTATCCTATCCGGATGAAAGGATAAGCGCCGGTACCCCCGAAAAGATAAGGAATATGGAATTTGACAGACTGTCCGTGGTATATGTGGAGCTGTCATAGGGAGGGGAAATGTCAGGAATAAAATGCATAAAGGATTCCGAATTTGTCAGGGGGAATGTGCCGATGACAAAGGAGGAGATACGCATGGTTTCGCTTTCAAAGCTTCAGGCTGATGATAACAGCATAATATTTGATATAGGTGCAGGAACAGGCTCCGTCAGCGTAAATCAGGCCTTGAATACCCCGAAGGCTTCAATCTTTGCCTTCGAAAGGGATGGGGAAGCCATAGATCTGATAGAAAAAAATATTGAGCGCTTCGGAGTAAAAAATGTCCATATAGTGTATGGCAATGCGCCGGATTCCTTTAAGGGCGTGCCTGTGCCCACCCATGCATTTATCGGGGGAAGCGGCGGAAGGCTGCATGAGATAGTGTATGAGCTGATAAATCTGAATCCGGATATACATATCGTCTTCAACGGAATAACCTTAGAGAATACGGCGGCAATGCTTGATGAGATAAGGGAGCATCCCGAATTTTCAGGCTCCGGGATAGTGCAGCTGTCCGTATCCAGAGCAAGGAAGGCGAATGCTTTACATATGATGCAGGGGGAAAATCCCGTATACATTATTGATATGAGAAAGTAGGCGGTTTACATAATATGTCACAAGCGAGGCTTCTGATTACGGGGATAAAGAGCGGCAGCGGGAAGACTACGGTAACCTGCGGACTGCTTTGTGCGCTTAAGGAGAGAGGATTTAATATTAAGGCGTTTAAGTGCGGACCGGATTATATAGACCCTATGTTCCACAAAAAGGCTTTGGGAGTGCTTTCGGGCAATCTTGACAGCTTTTTTTGCGATGAAAAAACCCTGAAATATCTTTTGATGAGGAATGAGGCCGAAAGAGATATAGCAGTCATAGAGGGAGCCATGGGATATTATGACGGCGCAGGCGGAGGCTTTGCGGGAAGCAGCTATGACGTTGCATGGCTTACACAGACACCGGTAATACTTGTTGCAGACTGCAAGGGGATGAGCAATACTGCGGCAGCAGTCATAAAGGGTATTGCGGATTACAGAAAGGATTCAAATATACTCGGAGTAATTTTAAACCGCATATCCGCTAAGCAGTTTGAAAACGCCAAATGCAGGATAGAGGAGGAATGCAATGTAAGGGTACTGGGGTTTTTGCCGAACCTGCAGAATATTGTTTTCACATCAAGGCACCTGGGGCTTTTGTCGCCGGATGATATTTCTGATATAAAGGAAAAGCTTGAAATCATAAAGAGAGCCGTGCTTGAAAATATTGATATGGATGCGCTTGTTGCCATAGGGGAGGGGGCACCGCATATTTCCTGTGAGGAGGTCAGCGTAGAGAAATTTAAAAATGAGCTTAACATCGCTGTGGCAAGGGATGAGGCGTTTTCGTTTTATTATGAGGAAAATCTTGATTTACTCCAAAGGATGGGGGCGAGGCTTAGCTTTTTTTCGCCGCTTTCCGGGGATAAAATACCCGACGGGACGGATATTATATTGTTGGGAGGAGGGTATCCCGAGGAGTATCCGCTTGAATTATCGAAATCTCCCACGGGGGGATATATAAGAGAGGCATACAGAAGCGGAGTCAAGATAATCGCCGAATGTGGTGGATATATGTATTTAAAGGAATATATAGAGGATAAGAATAATAACCGCTTTCCCATGTGCGGCATTCTTAAAGGGGATGTAAAGTACGCAGGGAGACTTGTGCGCTTTGGATATGTGACGTTGAAAAAGAGAGGTCTCCCCGGCTTTAAAAATAGTATTAAGGGACACGAATTTCATCATTGGGATTCCGATAGCAATGGGGATGGATTTACGGCGGTAAAGACCGACGGCAGTTCATATCCCTGCATCTATCATGATACAAAGCTGCTTGCGGGCTTTCCGCATCTATATTATTACAGCAATCCGGAATTTGTGCATGAAATTATAAGGGAGTGGGGAATTGCAAATGAATAATGATAAGTATTCCTCCCTTTTGTCCTCCTGCATACTCTGTCCGAGGCGATGCTCCATAGACCGCATAAGCGGAGAGAGGGGATACTGCGGACAGAATGCGTGCCTTAAGCTTGCGAGGGCTGCGCTGCACTTTTGGGAGGAACCCTGCATATCGGGAAAGAACGGCTCCGGAGCAGTATTTTTCTCCGGCTGCAATATGCGCTGCGTGTTTTGTCAAAACTACGATATAGCAAGGGGAAGGGTTTCAAAGGAAATAAGTATCGAAAGGCTTTCTGATATTTTTATGGAGCTTGAAGAAAAGGGCGCCGAAAACATAAATCTTATTACAGGCACGCATTTTATCCCTCATATTGTCATTGCACTTGAAAATGCAAAAAGCAGAGGTCTTAAGCTTCCTGTCGTGTGGAACAGCGGGGGCTATGAGGAGGTTTTTGCGTTAAAGCTTCTCGACGGGCTGATAGACATATATATGCCAGATGTAAAGTATTATTCCGGGGATATTTCAAGAAAGTATTCGTCGTGCAAGGATTATTTCGAAAGAGCGGCGCTTTCGCTTGAAGAGATGTACAGGCAGGCGGGAAAGCTTAAGTATGACGGGCGGGAAATGATGCTGAAGGGAGTCCTCATAAGACATCTTGTCCTTCCCGAACATACTGCGGATTCAAAGCATATATTAAGATACATATATGAAAAATATAAGGATGATGTCAAGCTTAGCATAATGAGGCAGTACACACCCCTAAGAGAGGATTTGCCGGATGAACTAAGCCGTCCTCTGGATGAAGACGAATACGAAAGAGTTATTGATTTTGCGTATAAAATCGGGATAAAAAACGCATATATTCAAGAGGCGGGAGCTGCCAAGGAAAGCTTTATTCCGAAATTTGATTTTGAGGGAGTTTAGAAGCGTATGAGTATATATTGGGACAGACTCGCAAAGCCCATAGACGGTTTGGGGGAGTTTGAAAGGATAATAGATAAGCTGGGAGATATCTGCGGCACGCATGAGCCTGACGAGCTTAGGGACAGGGTTTCAAAGCGTGCCCTTATCATATTCTGCGCAGACCACGGCGTTGTCTGTGAGGGAGTGAGCCAGACGGACAAAGCTGTCACAAGAACCGTTATGGAAAATATGGAGAGAGGAAGCTCATCAGCCGTGATAATGGCGGACAAGGCGGGGGTTGACAGCTTTATCATTGATGTGGGAGTCGACTGTGAAAACTACCCATGCAGGACTTACGAAAAAAACAGAATAATCGACAAAAAAATAAAAAGAGGCTCGGGAAACATAGCCTCAGAGCCTGCAATGAGCGCAGAGGAATTTGACAGAGCCTTTAAGGTGGGAGAAGAGACAATAAAGGAATTAAAGAAAAAGGGCTACAATATGTTCCTTACCGGGGAAATGGGAATCGGAAATACGACCCCCACAGCGGCGCTTGTCTGCGCTCTTTTAAACAAAGCGCCAAGGGATATCGTGGGAAGGGGAGCCGGGCTTTCGGATGAGGGGCTTTCAAAAAAGATAAAAACTGTCGAAAGAGTACTTGAAAGAGTAGGCAAAATGACGGATAATGATATCAGAGGAATTGTATCAGAGCTTGGCGGTTTTGAGATAGCGGCGTTGTCGGGAGCGTTTTGTGCGGCATGCAAGGAGAATGTGCCGATTGTCATAGACGGAGCAATATCAGCCGTGGCAGCGCTTACAGCATACAGGCTTACGGGGAACAAAGAAAGCTTCATCGCATCCCATATATCAAGGGAGCCTGCAGCAAAAGCGGCATTATCCGCTCTTAAATTAAGGGGTGTCATTGATGCGGAAATGAAGCTTGGCGAGGGCACGGGAGCGCTTATGCTCTCTCCGTTAATAGATATGGCGCTTTCGGTGTATGCAAAGCTTCCGAGCTTTGATGCTTGCAAAATAGAGGAATACAGAAGATATTGAGGGAAAAGAAATGCTTAATCTCGTAATCGGTCAGTCAGCCAGCGGAAAATCTGAATATGCGGAAAATCTGGCGAGAAAGCTCTATGAGAATTCTGCGGGAAGGCTTTATTATGTCGCAACCATGAACCCTTATGGGGAGGACGGATTGCGTCGTATAGAGAGGCACAGAAGGATGCGCAGGGGCAAAGGCTTTGAAACCATTGAGCGCCAGACCGATATTGGCGGGATTACCGGAGAGCGGGGAGATGTTTTCCTCATAGAATGCATGTCCAATCTTTTGGCGAATGAAATGTTTGACAATCACGAGAAGGAGGAGGATGTACTTTTGAGAAAGATAGTGGTTCCCATAGTCAAGCTTTCAGAAAAAGTGTCCTCGGTTACGGTGGTAACAAACGACGTGTTTGCGGACGGCAGGGAGTATGCCACGGATACGAAGCTATACAGAAAAATGCTCGGCAGGATAAATGTGGAGCTTGCAAAGCTGGCGGATAATGTTGTAGAGGTTACAGCCGGGGTGCCTGTATATATAAAAGGGAGTGAAGATGCTTAAGGCGCTTTTTATCGCATTCTCAATGTACTCACGCATTCCTGTGCCAAAGACGGAGTGGGATGAAAAGAGTATGAGGTATGCCCTGTGCTTTTTTCCTCTCGTAGGGGTATTGACAGGCGTTGTTGAGGCTTTGGCATTCCTTTTGTCAGGCGCACTCAATGCGGATAAAACATTTATCGCCGCAATAATGTGCGTAATACCGGTACTTATATCCGGCGGCATACATATGGACGGATTCATAGATACCGTGGATGCTCTGTCCTCGCACAAGAGCAGAGAAGAGAAGCTTAGGATACTTAAAGACCCGCATATAGGCGCATTTGCGGTAATATACAGTATTGTTTATCATATCCTGTATTTTGGGTTTTTGTATGAGGCGACCGGCTTTTCGGAAAAGCTCTGGCTGGTTATTTTTGCGGCAGGCTTTGTCTGTTCAAGGATAATGAGCGGGATGCTTGCGGTAAGCCTAAAAAAGGCAAAAACGGACGGCACACTTAAGGAATTTTCGGACAAGGCGGATAAAAAGGTTAGAGGAATACTGACAGCGGAGCTCTTTATACTTTCCGCAGCGCTTTTGGGATTTGCCCTTTTGACAAAGAGTTTGGAAATCCTATGCGCTTTAGGGCTTATGGCGCTTTGCATTGTAATGATAAGTCTATATTTTAAAAGAATGGCATATAGAGAATTTGGAGGCATAACCGGAGATCTGTGCGGATATTACCTGCAGCTTGCAGAGCTTTTCGTGCCGGCTTCGGTGGTAATTACGAGATTACTTTGGAGGTAGAAATGGTATTTATAACAGGCGGAGCTTATCAGGGCAAGAGAGAGTTTGCAAAAAAAAATTTCCCGGAATGTAAGATAATGGAGAACTATCAAAGAAGCATTAACGAGCAGATGAGATGCGGTCTGGATCCGATAGAGGAGGCTGAGCTGCTCCTTGAAAATGAGGAGCTTGACAGGCTTGTTATACTTTGCAATGAGGTGGGCGGAGGTATAGTTCCTCTCGATACCTTTGAGAGAGATTACAGGGAGAACGTGGGGAGAGTGAGCTGCCTTTTTGCGGAAAAGGCGGACAGGGTCATTCGTGTTGTGGCAGGCATAGGCGTCACAATAAAGGAATAGCCTTGGAAATGCAGGTTATTTTTGACAGGATGTTTTACGGCAGGATATATGTGCTTATCATTGCCTTTGTGCTAGATATGCTTTTTGGAGACCCACATTTTCTTCCGCTCCATCCTGTGGTGCTTATCGGAAGATTTACAGGCTTTCTTACGAAAGTTTTTTTGGAAAGGAATATAAAGAGCGGGCAAAGGAGCAGGAAAAGAGAGAGAACAGCAGGAATATTTCTTGTGATTTTTGTATTGCTTATTTCGGTAAGCATTATCGCACTTATTTTGTATGGTGCATACCGGATTAATGTATATTTGGGAATAGCTGTTGAGGGAATACTGTGTTACCGTCTCATCTCAATGAAGGATCTTCGGGATGAAAGCATGGAGGTATACAGGGCGCTTATTGAAACAGACAGTGAAGAGGATGAGGCTTTGGAGCCTGCAAGAAAAGCCCTTTCAATGATAGTCGGAAGAGATACAAAGAAGCTTTCTAGGGAAGGAATAATAAGGGCTGCCGTGGAGACAGTTTCGGAAAATACCTCCGACGGGGTCATTGCTCCCATTATATATATGGCGCTCTTTGGCGGCGTGGGCGCTATATTTTATAAGGCGGTAAATACCATGGATTCCATGGTGGGCTATAAAAATGAAAAATATATATTTTTTGGCACTGCGGCGGCAGGTTTGGATGATGCGGCGAATTTTATTCCTTCGAGACTGTCCGCACTGCTTATGATAGCAGCTTCGTTTATTCTTAAGCTTGATGCGAAGAATGCGATAAAGGTTTTTCTGCGTGACAGGTTTAAGCATTCTTCTCCAAACTCCGCCCAGACGGAAAGCGTATGCGCCGGAGCGTTGAATATAAGGCTTGGCGGCGGAAATTATTATTTCGGAGAATATGTGGAAAAGCCATATATAGGGGACGATACGAGAAATGTCGAGACGACGGATATAATCAAGGCAAACAGACTTTTGTATGTGACGGGAATATTGGGAATGCTTTTATGTGTGGGGATTTTAGCAGGGATAGGATTTGGAGTTATGTAAACCAACATATAATTATGGGAGGGCAATATGGATATATTGAAGCTTTGTCACGGCGGTGATGTATACAGAAATACGGTCAGACTTGATTTTTCCATAAACACAAACCCTTTGGGTATGCCAAAGGAGGTATCCTGGGCGGCGATAAAGGGAATAGAGGTTTCGGGGCATTATCCCGATTATTATTGCTCCGAGCTTAAAAATAAGCTTGTGGAATATGCTTCCCGGGAATACGGAAAAGTATCTCCGGATGATATTGTGTTCGGAAACGGCTCTACAGAGCTGATATACAGGCTGTGTGATGTGGTGTCGGGGAAGCGGGGAGCAGTCAGTGCGCCAATCTTTACGGAATACGAGAGAGCGCTTGAGGCGGCTCGTTTTGAGGTGTCTACAAAGCTTGACACATCAGCTGACCTTTTGTTCATATGTAACCCCAACAATCCCACAGGAGAATTTATCTCAAAGGAAAGGCTGACCGAAATACTTGAGGAATGCAAAAAGAACGGCTGCATACTTGCGGTAGATGAATGCTTCATACCTCTTACCGTGAGGGAGGATGAGAGTATGATGGGGCTTGTGGGAGAATATGACAATCTCGTCGTTATCCGTGCCTTTACAAAGACCTTTGCGATGCCGGGGCTGCGTCTCGGATATATAGTTACGTCGAACGATATGATTAAAAGCAGAATCGCAAGGATACTGCCTCCGTGGAATGTATCCATATCCGCACAGATGGGAGGCGTTGCGGCTCTCAATATGGGGCGTGACTATGTTCTGAAGGCAAAGAAGCTCATAAAAAAGGAGAGGGGATACCTTGTCTCCGAGCTTGAAAACGGCATTGCGGACAAGATATATCCTTCGGAGACGAATTTTATACTCTTTACGTCGGAGGACAATCTGTATGACAGGCTTTTGGCACAGGGAATACTGATACGTAAGTGCGGAGATTTCACGGGACTTACGGACAAGCATTATCGCATAGCCGTCAGAAAGCATGAGGAAAATTTAGAGCTTATAAAGGCAATCAGGAGCGCATAGTGTTATGGCGAAATGCATTATGATACAGGGAACAATGTCAAATGTGGGAAAGAGCCTCGTTGTTGCGGGGCTCTGCCGCATATTTGCAAGGAGGGGCTATAATGTGGCTCCGTTTAAGTCCCAGAATATGGCGCTCAATTCCTTTGTTACGGGGGAGGGGCTCGAAATCGGAAGGGCGCAGGCAATGCAGGCACAAGCCGCAGGCATAGAGCCGTCGGTGCTTATGAACCCGATACTTCTAAAGCCCAATTCCGATACAGGAAGTCAGGTGGTGCTTATGGGGGAGGCTATAGGCAACAGCACAGCGCTTGAATATTTTAAGAACCGAAGGAGTTATATGCCGAAAATTCTGGAGGCATATAAGGAGCTTTCAAAGGACAGGGATATAATCATCATAGAGGGTGCAGGGAGCCCTGCGGAGATAAATTTAAGGGCGGATGATATAGTAAATATGGGACTTGCAAGGGAGCTTGATGCGCCGGTGCTTATTGTGGGCGATATAGACCCGGGCGGAGTGTTTGCGCAGCTTGTGGGAACCTTAGAGCTTCTTTCGGAGGATGAAAAAAGCAGAGTAAAGGGACTTTTGATAAATAAATTCAGAGGAGATATTAAGCTCTTAAAGCCGGGGCTTGATGAGCTATACAGGATATGCCAAAAGGAGGTGCTGGGTGTCATACCCTATATGGAGCTTGATATAGAGGCGGAGGATTCGCTTGCGGGGAATTTTGGCAGGGAGTGTTCCGACGGTTTTTATGATGATAAAAAAATAAATATTGCGGTGGTAAAGCATAAGCACATATCAAATTTCACGGATTTTCAGGCATTAAAGATGATGGAAAACGTAAATTTGTATTTTACGGATGGTTTACATAATATAAAATCCTTTGCTGAAATGCCGGATGCTCTAATCCTGCCGGGTACGAAAAATACAATAGAGGATTTGCAGGATCACAAAGAAAGCGGACTTTCGGACTATATAAGGGAATTTGCAAAAAGGGGAGGCGTGGTCATAGGCATATGCGGAGGCTTCCAGATGTTGGGAGAGGAGATTGTCGATGAAGAGGGGGTCGAGACCTGTGCGAATAATCTTTCAAAGGGATTGGAGCTTTTGCCTGTCAGGACAATACTAAAAAAGGACAAAAAGCTTCGCAGAGTCAGGGGCAGAGCTGTGCCGGACAACAAAACGACAAAAGTGTCATATCTGTACGGGAAAGAGGTATACGGCTATGAGATTCATTCCGGCGTGACAGAGGTCATCAATGGTAGGAAAAATTCGGATTACGATGCGGGAAGCTTTGCAGAGCTTGAAAAAGAGGATGGGGAAAAATACCAGGATGGGTTTTGTGACGGAAATGTCATAGGAACCTATATACACGGAATCTTTGACAGCGATGAATTCCGAGAGGCGTTAATCAGGGCGCTCTGCGAAAAGAAGGGAATAGCATACGAGCCGGGCAACAGCGCTTCATATGAGGCGCACAGATACAGGCAGTACGATATTCTGGCGGATGGAATAGAAGAAAATATAGATATGAGCAGGGTATGCGAAATAATCGGATGCTAGATTTTATGTAACCCCAAGATGTTGTGAAAAGTGTAATTTTTGTTCACAAAATTTTTTGTATTCTCTTTACACAGGTTATGTTTTATGATACATTTATCTTACACAGACAGGTAATCTGTGCAGCATGGAGGCGAAAATTGACCGGAAAGATTGCCGGTCGGAAAGGAAACCAAGGAGGTATTTTATGAGCTACGTTAATATCAATGGTGTCAAGCACAATGTTACCATAGCAAGCAAGCAGGATACATCATATCTCTTTTCTTCCATGGGTACCTACGGTAATTCTAACAGCGGAGTAAACGCTCTTGCATCACTTGTGAGTGATTATTCCAGTATCAAGAACGGTACTTACGGAAAGCTGATGAGGGCTCACTATGCTAACGAGACCTCTTCAGCAAAGGGGACATCCTCAAGCTCCACAAACGATGTTCTCTCGAAGCTTACGAATCATTCTTCTGCGGCAAAGTCAAGCACAAGCTCACTTTCGGAGAGTGAGACCAAGGCTTATACCAAGGTGCAGTCATCTACTGACAAGCTGTCTGAGTCTGCGGATGCGCTTCTCAATAAGGGTACAAAGTCCGTATTCGCCAAGAAGGATATCACTACAAAGGATGAGGATGGCAACGAGAGCACGAGCTACGGTTATGATAAGGATGCAATTTACAGTGCAGTAAACAGCTTTGTGCAGAATTATAATTCCGTTTTGGACTCTACAAAGGATGTAAACGATACATCCATATCCAACAGAGTTACGTCCATGGAAAATGAGACAAAGGCTAACAAGTCGGCACTTTCAAGCATAGGAATCACTATTGGAGATGACAACAAGCTCTCCATAGACAAGGATAAGTTTCTTGGAGCAGATATGGACAAGGTAAAGTCCTTATTTAATGGTACCGGTTCATATGCATACAGCACTTCCGTTTCTGCGGGAATGATAAATTCCAATGCTGATTATGCCCTTTCAAAGGCAAATACATATGCAGACAACGGCAATTACAGCAATAATTACAATGTGGGAAGTCTTTACAGCACCACAACATAAATAATTGTTGACTTTATAGGAAAAATGAGATAAAATTTGACTTGTTCGTGCGTGCAGGAATGGCGGAATTGGCAGACGCGCATGGTTCAGGTCCATGTGGTAGCAATACCATGAGAGTTCAAGTCTCTTTTCCTGCACTTGACCGCAAGGTTGAGAACCCGAGTAAACTAGAAGTAGTGGTGTTTCGGGGCGGTTTCGCACTAATCTATAGGTTAGAGGGTAGATTGTAAAATCTATCCTCTTAATTTTTTTGTATGTTGGATATACCATCAGTTTGTGTTGAAAATCCGAGAGGGGGCGTAGTTGCCGACGAACCCTGATAAGGAGCGCCTGAAAGCACAACTGGGCAGACCGCTCCGACGATGAGAAAGACCATAGGTGGCACGACCTACATCGTTACGGCGCACTTTTCCGAGACGAGCAAGGAAACAATGTCGGACAAGATATGCCGCATGATTAAGCGGGACATTGAGAGCGGCAACTATTGACAGCCTTCCTGTCCTTTGGAAAGTTATGGAAATTCGTAGAAAGCTATTGAAAAATCACGCCCGTTCTTGTATAGTATGGTTAGATAGGAGTAGTATGTTTAGACCTATCAACACTAATGGAAATGAGGTGGTCAAGATGGCGCAGGAAACAGCCGCAGAGACCGGGAAGCAGCCAACAATGAAGCGCACTGTCAAGGACAGCGTTTTTGCTAATCTGTTTACGGATACGAAATACCTTATAAAGCTATATCGTGCGCTCCACCCAGAGGATAAAAAAACCGAGGAAAAGGATATTGAGAATGTCACGATAAAGAACATTCTCACGGATCAGCCGTATAATGACTTAGGCTTCCGCATCGGGAATACTGTTTTGTTATTGTTGGAAGCGCAGTCTACTTGGACGGTTAATATCATCGTTCGTATCTTGATGTACCTTATGCAGACATACAACGATTACTGCTCCGAGAATGGTTTGGACTTATACGGAAGCACAAGGGTAAAGCTTCCAAAGCCAGAGTTATATGTGATATTCACGGGGGACAGAAAAGACCATCCGGAATATATCACGCTGAAAGATGAATTTTTTGGTGGGCAGGAAGTGGCGGTTGACGCAAAGGTTAAAATCATCTACGACGGACAGCCCGGCGATATCATCAACCAGTATGTGACATTCACAAAGGTCGCCAATGACCAGATGAAGAAGCACGGCAAAACCCGCAAGGCGGTAGAAGAAACAATCCGTATCTGTATAGACGAAGATGTTTTGACGGAATATCTGAAAGAAAGGGAGGTCGAGGTTATGGATATTATGACGGCACTATTCGACGAGGAAGAAGTTTCAAGAAGATATGGAATCAGAATGCAGAGAGAAAACTCTGAAAAGATCGCAAAAAATCTGCTTGCGAAGGGGCAGATGTCCATAGAAGACATAGCCGATTGTACGGGGCTTTCTACAAATGAGGTTGAAGCACTTTCTGAACTTGCATTAGCATAATTAAATCCATTGGTAAGGCGTGTAGGAAACTATGCGCCTTATCTTTTAACAATCCATCAATCGGCTCAATCGAGCCAAATTTCCACAAATTCTTACTAAAAATGATGAATATTTCCTTGACAACTTGTTTCAGGGGTTACAAAAAGGTGCGTACTTGTGGGCTTTTCAGGCATCTGTATAATGAAAATCACAGACAGGCAATGGTGCCTGCTGAAACAAAACTCATTAAACAGGAGGTATGTATCGTGATTACGAGAAATTCAGGAAATGCTCCAAGTGCAAGCTGCTTGCATGGTACAGAGGGTGTCCTGCGGTTGCAAGAGGCACTTATGGGTGGTATGGGTAGGAGTTTTAACGGCAGTTATGCGGAATATGCCCTGCTTCCGACTCACCATGTATTTCCTGTGGAGACAGCTCTTATATGGGAAGAGATGGCTGCAATCTCGGAGACCTATTTCACGGAGTGGGGTTCACTATTTCAATGTTTCAGACTGACAAAAGAAGATAAGCTTCTTGTGCGCAGCGTCACCTGTGCGCTTGGATATGTAGCAATCCAGCTCGCGAAGTCTCTGGGGTGTACCGTGGTCGGAACCACGTACAGAGAATCCAAAATGGAGCTTCTTAAGGAAGCGGGATGTGATGAGTGCATCTTGGACGATGGAAATCTGCGGGGGAAGGTAAGCGGAGTCACAAAGGCTCTGGAACTGATCGGTATAAAGACGGTCAAGGATACCATGATGTGCATGGAGCAGGGCGGGATCGTCTGCAATACCGGTGTGCTTGGAAAAGTATATGATTGGAATCATTTTGATTCCATCAAGGATATCCCTAACGGCGTGTGCCTGACCGGATTTTACAGTAACTATCCGATAACAAAGATGATGCAGGATATTTTCAGCTTTATGGATGCACATCAGCTGAAGCCGCTGATCGGCGCGACATATGACTTCGATAATGTCCGTGAAGCCTGTATCGCTCTTGATGAAGGGAAAGTGAACGGGAAGATCGTTGTGAAGGTTGGTGACTGATCGTGGATTATATGCAGTTTGAGGATATGGGGCATGTGATCGGAAAAGATGCGGAAACCCGTCCATGACAAAAGGTACAGGATATCCGGAAAAAGCATACAAGTTGGGCAAGAGCCTGTAAAACGGAATAAAAAGAATAGCAAAAGGGTGACTGCGTTTCGGCGAAGCCATCCTATTTAGGATATATCCAAAACCGGACTGTCGATTGCTATGATATCATCCATAGGGATCACGGTGTCATCTTCGAAAATGATCTTCCGAGTGAAAAGATCTGCCTTCCACAGAATGCCGTGCGCAGTCAGATATCTTCCTTGCGGTTCGTCGGTGTCAGAATCCTCAATGGGACTGAAGTATGTGATCTCAACGGATACTCTGTTAGCCCGGGCGGTCTTTCCGTTTATGGTAAGAGAGCGGAGGATGTTCAGTTTCTGGTCAAGTGCCTGCAGATCCTCCTCGGAGAGGTTTCTCCTGCTTTCATATATGATTTCTTTTGAGGCAATCGCCTCGTTAAAACCCTTCAATGCATCAAAAGGAGAGAAAATCTTGGCTCTCTTTTCAATCGGCATGGCAGGATGCCTGACGGAAAAGCTGTCAAATTTGTTATGAACCGGCTTTCCGCGGCGGAATACATTTTTATATTTGAAATTTTGCGGAAGATCTTTGCACGTCAAAGGTCTTGTAAAACCATTCCTCGTCATACCGGGTATGTTCCGCAACATCGCCCATGGTGTACATATGATTGTCTTCAAGCCGCCTTGCCTTGCCGGATCCGATCTGCCAGAAATCGGTAAGAGGCTTGTGATCCCAGAGCAGTATTTTGTACGAATCCTCGGTAAGCTCGGCAATGCGCACGCCATCCTTGTCCGGCTTTGCTTTTTTGGCAACGATATCCATGGCGACCTTGGACAGATACAGGTTGGTTCCTATGCCGACTGTGGCTGTGATGCCTGTAGTTGCCAATACATCCCGGATAATGGTCATTGCCATAGTATGGGCCGGGGACAGGTGGGAGACTTTTGCCATCTTCGCATACAGATGCAGGTAGTGGGTGCAGTCAATGAAGCACTCATCTATGCTGTAAACATGGATATCCTCTGCTGTGGCATATTTAAGGTATACCGAATATATTGTGGCAGAAACACGCTCATATTCAGCCATTCTTGGCACGGCGATGATGTAGTATATTTTTGTTCGGTGCTCTTTTTCGTATCTTGCAATAGCCTGTTTTGCTTCAAACAGCCGGGGTCTGCCCGGAACCCCGATGGCTTTGAGTGCAGGAGAGACCGCTAGACAGATCGTCTGGTCAGATCGGCTCTCGTCCGCTACCAGTAGGTTCGCCTTGAGAGGATCAAGCCCTCTGGCGACGCATTCCACGGAGGCATAAAAGCTCTTCATGTCTATGGCGATATAACAGCGTTCTTCAAGGTCACTCATGCAAAGACGCTTTCCGGAAGCACAGCCCTGTCATCTATGTAGTAGTCGCAGGTGATCTTTCTTGAATTATTTCCGTATTTTTCCACAATCTCGGGTAGATTGTCATTGATCGCGTCAAAAACGAGTTCCTGCTCATGGCACCAAGATACAGCCGTATCAAGTGCTTCGCCGGCGCGGCAGGTCCAGAGGATGAGCTTGCCGCCGCCTCTTTTCCATTTCTTTAAGTATTCGATCAGCCGGACATTCGGTTCCCCGACCGCCGGCCATTCGCTGAAGCACAGCGTGCCGTCGAAGTCCACGGCGATGATTTTATATTCATTCATAGGCAATACCTCACTACTGTTGTAGGTCAATATCGAGAACATATGTTCTCTTTTATAATAGAACACATGTTTGAAATCGTCAATCGCAAGATATAGAGGGTACACCTTGGAAGATATCAATAGAATGTATGTTCGATAATCAAGGCATTTTTATCGTACAGTCCGAGTGGCATACTATGATCAGAACATGACTACCGGAGCACCATAGGAGGTGGAGCGATGATCATATTATGTATTTTGATATTCCCATTTGCAGTATTGGCAGAGCTGATGAAGATGAACAAGTAGGAAAGGAGCACGCTATGAAAGATGTATTTTTCACGATCACAGGCATGGATCACTACTTCGGAAGTGATTTTCTGAAGAAGGGCATGAAGGTCAGGCTCATAAAAGAACCGGACAATGAGTACGACAAGGAGGCTATCCGCGTCGAACTGAAGGGTCTGGGGAAGATAGGGTATGTGGCAAACAGCCCTTATACCGTCCTGGGGGACAGCAAGAGCGCGGGGCGTATGTATGACCTGATGAAGAAGAAAGCTAAGGGCAAGGTGATCTTCATCACTCCGAAGGGCGCTCTATGCGAGCTGAAGGAGGATTGATGCGGAAATGGGGAGATTCTTATACTGGATTAGGAAGTGCCTGCGCGGAAAGACAAATCTGTGCAGGAGCTTCTGTGTGACTTGCCCGTATTATGAACAGTGTAGGGGCGATGCAGATATGCAATAGACAGGATATAAAACTGTCCAATAAATGCCCACAAAATGATGCCGTACCTCTAAAAAAGTGGTAGAATAAGGCAAATTCCACCAAAGGAGGTATGCGTCATGCCAAAAGGAACCAATCAGAAACTGAAGCTGTATTATCTGAGCCGTATCATGATGGAAAAGACGGATGATGAGCACTTTATCACCATGCCGGAGATTCAGAGAGCGTTAGAGGGGTACGGCGTAACCGCCGACCGCAAGAGCCTGTACGATGATTTGGAGGCACTGCGAATTCTCGGAATAGATGTGATCGGCGAAAAGGACGGCCGCAGCTATGTGTATCATGTGGGCAAGAAGCAGTTTGAGATTGCGGAGCTGAAGCTCTTGGTGGATGCGATACAATCCTCGAAGTTTATAACGGAGAAGAAGTCCAATGAACTGATCAAGAAGCTGACGGGTCTTGCCAGTGATTATGAGGCATCGCAACTGAAAAGACAGGTAGTGGTGCAGGGGCGTATCAAGACGATGAACGAGAGTATTTATTACATCGTTGATGATATCCACAACGCTATAACAAATAATAAGAAGATCCGCTTCGAGTACCTTAAGTGGAATCTGGATAAGAAGATGGAGCGCAGGAAGGACAAGCTTTATGAAGTCAGCCCCTGGGCGCTCACATGGGATGATGAGAATTACTATCTGATAGGATTTGACGCGGAAGAGGACAAAATCAAGCACTACCGTGTTGATAAGATGCGGAGTATAGAACTTTCGGAGGAAAAGCGTGAGGGCAAGGAGCATTTCAAGCAGTTCGATATGGCTGCCTATGCTCGTATGAACTTCGGAATGTTCGGTGGCGAAGAGGTCAGAGTCAAGCTCCAGTTTGAGAATGATATGGTAGGTGTGCTGCTTGACCGTTTCGGCAAGGATATCTCTATCTATAAATCGGACAAGACCGGATTGTCGGAGACCTATGTGGATGTGGCTCTGAGTGATCAGTTCCTGGGGTGGATATTCTCGCTGGGGACAAGGGTGAAGATCATTAAACCGGATGAAGTAGTGGAGCGTTTTGCCGGAGAGATACGGGCGATGAGCAAGATGTATAAGTGATATTTGGATTTTTCAGAGAGAAATTGCGAGAAGTCGCAACTCCGACTGGACAAATCGCAGCGAAAATAGTATAATTGTTCCCATGTTGTATTGTTTGATTTATATGCAAAGGGGACAATGAATGACAGTATCTTATAACGGACTATGGAAACTACTAATTGATAAGAGCATGACACGAAAAGACCTGGAGGCAAAGGCAAAGGTAAGTGCGAGCACAGTGGCCAAGATGGGGCGCGGCGAGTTGGTCGCCATGGCGGTGCTTTTGCGGATTTGTGAGTATATGGACTGCAATATCGGTGATATTGTGAGCTTCGAGAAAAATAAAGGAGATAAGACAGATGGCTAAGGCAACAGCGAAAAAAGAAGTTTCGATGGAGGAGGCACTCTGGAAATCAGCGGATAAGCTGAGAGGTTCTGTAGAACCGTCAGAGTACAAGCATGTTGTGCTTAGCCTTTTCTTTTTGAAGTTCGCAAGTGATAAATTTGAGGTTCAAAGGGCAAAGATTGCAGAAAAGTACGGGGAGCAGCATGTTGATCGTATCCCTTTCTATACACAGGATAATGTGTTTTATCTGCCTCCTGAGAGCAGATGGTCTTTTATTATGGACAACGCAAAACAGGATGATATTGCCCTGAAGATTGATACGGCATTGTTTACGATTGAAAAGACCAATCCTATGCTGAAGGGAGCCTTGCCGGATAATTATTATTCGAGGCTTCAGATAGATACAACCAAGCTGGCATCCCTTCTTGATGAAATCAATAAGATCGACACATCCAAAGATGTTGAGAACGATATCATCGGAAGGGTATATGAGTATTTCCTGAGTAAGTTTGCTATCGCAGAAGGCAAAGGAAAGGGAGAGTTCTATACGCCGAAGAGTATCGTTAATTTGATAGCGGAGCTGATTGAGCCGTACGATGGAACATTGTATGACCCATGTTGCGGTTCCGGTGGTATGTTTGTACAGTCGATGAAGTTTATTGAGGCTCATCATGGTAATAAGAAAAAGGTATCTGTCTATGGACAGGAATATACAAATACGACTTATAAGCTGGCAAAGATGAATCTTGCAATTCGTGGCATCTCTGCAAATCTGGGGGAACAGGCTGCAAATACGTTCTCGAATGATCAGCACAAAGATCTGAAGGCTGACTACATCATGGCAAATCCGCCCTTCAACCAGAAGGACTGGCGTGCGGATAATGAGCTGCTTGATGATCCCAGATGGAATGGTTATGATGTACCGCCCACAAGCAATGCAAACTATGGATGGATTCTCAATATAGTATCGAAGTTGTCACAGAACGGTGTGGCAGGATTCCTTCTGGCAAATGGGGCATTATCAGATGATGGAACGGAGTTAAAGATCAGGACGCAGCTCATTGAGAATGATATTGTTGAAGCGATCATAATCCTGCCACGAAATCTGTTTTACACGACGGATATAAGTGTTACTTTATGGGTGCTTAACAAGAATAAAAAAGCTAGAACGGTAGAGCAGAACGGTGAACAGAAGCAGTACCGCGACAGGACGGGACAGGTTCTCTTCATGGATCTGCGTCAAATGGGTCAGCCGTATGAGAAAAAATATGTTGAGCTTGTCCAGGAGGAGAGGGATAAGGTTACGTCAACATATCACGCATGGCAGACAACTGATTATGATAGCAAATATGAAAATATACCGGAGTTCTGCTATAGTGCCGACAGAGCAGAAATTGCAGAGAAAGGTTATACGCTTGTTCCGAGTCGGTATATAGAGTTTGTGAACAGGGATGAGAATATTGATTTTGATACAAAGATGAAGGGACTTCAAGCGGAATTGACGGAACTTCTGAAAGAAGAAGAGAAGTCGAAATCTGATCTGTTGGGCGTATTTAAGGAGCTGGGGTATGAAATCAAATTATAAAAAGCTTGGCAGATATATACACCAGATTGATATAAGAAATACAGAAAATAGGACAGATAATCTCCTTGGGGTGTCTGTGCAAAAGTGTTTCATTCCGTCAATTGCTAATACTGTAGGAACAGATTTCAGCAAGTATAAGATTGTTAGAAAAGGACAGTTCACATACATTCCTGACACATCACGTCGGGGAGACAAGATAGGCATCGCTTTATTGACGGATTATGATGAAGGGTTGGTAAGCAATGTATATACGGTCTTTGAGATAGTTGATGAAAATGAGTTGGATCCGACATATCTTATGCTTTGGTTTAGCAGACCTGAGTTTGACAGATTTGCTCGTTTTAAGTCGCATGGAAGCGTGCGAGAGGTTTTTGACTGGGATGAGATGTGTAATGTTGAATTACCGATTCCATCTCATGATGAACAATTGCAGATAGTCAACGCATATAGAACTGTCGAGAGGAGGATAGAGTTAAAAAGAAAGATAAATGATAATTTATTATATACAGCGATGGCGCTCTATAAATCATGGTTCATTGACCTAGCTCCTTTTGGGGGAACGGCACCAGTCACGTGGTCTACAGGCACGATTGATGATATTGCCGAAATATATGATTCCCAAAGAAA
>JAFUVF010000031.1 GCA_017483735.1 Lachnospiraceae bacterium
AAGCCCTTGCTTCGAGTGATTACGGACTTTTTTGTCGGAGTGGCGTTGCCACTTCCGAGAAATTAAAGAGTTCACGAAGAAGCCCTTGCTTCGAGTGATTACGGACTTTTTTGTCGGAGTGGCGTTGCCACTTCCGAGAAATTAAAGAGTTCACGAAGAAGCCCTTGCTTCGAGTGATTACGGACTTTTTTGTCGGAGTGGCGTTGCCACTTCCGTGGTATTCAGAAAAATGATTGACGAAACCCTCAATGTAGCGACATTGAGGGTTTCTTGTTGGTGCGTAAAGTAAAAAGAGATATTAAGAATTCATGCCCGGCTTACCTAATCGGACAGTATGTCTATGTGCAAATTTCAGGATTATAATTATAACTGTAAGAAAGGTTAACATAATGCCTGTAACAAATCCCGGTGGCAAATATGGAATCGTTACTTTGTGTGTTCCGGCAGTTATTGGAAACATAATGAATGTTCCGAATGCTTCGCTGCATTTTGTTGTCTTACTGTCAATGTTTATGTAACGTCCCTTTATGGACGGAATGCTTGTAAGGATATAACCATCCGAATTGCTTGTTATTTCCCCTTTGAGGGTGCCATTTCCACGGTAATCTGTCTGCTTTAGACAATTATTGTCGATATTTGCCATAGCGCCTTCAAATAAATCGCCGTTAAGATAATACAATAAATATTGTGGAAGCTCTGAATCCGCATAGATTTCTATATTCTCACCCGGAGGGAAGGTTCCCAGATATTGTATATGGTCATTTTCGCCAGATGAAATAAATGCCAGAAATTGATTATTCACATAAAGAGCCGTTGCGTTATTCTGCGAGCCGAAATAAGCGTATAGTGGATTACCGTCGGAGATGAGGGAAATATTTGTATTTACGCCATCGGGATACAAAATGCTCTCTGCAGGATAAAAGACATCGTCATTTGAATTAGACATTATGCGGAAGAGAGAATTCTGATTTTCAAACGGATTGTTGCCTGACATGTATCCCGTGCCGTCGTAAACTGAAAAATAGCCAACCGACCCGGCATGTGCAAAACGGTACAGTCCGCCTAAATCGTTCTGTGCAATCAGAGTATAGCAGGACCCCGGGGAATCTTTTGATATTACATATCTGATATTGAGGAAAAGATCGGTTACAGGTGTGGAGCCGTAGTCACTGCTCCAAAACCAGCCCTGTCCCATTCCAAAGACCTTTACCCATTGATTTATCGTGGCAAGATATGATGAACTGTAGTGAGTGGTTCCGTTATAGTGAAAGCTGATTGCATCGTTTTTGCTTCTATCCTCGGTGGATCTGATGCGGTAAAATGAAGATTCTTCGGGAATATATGACAAAAGCTCAGCCTTTTTGTTTTGAAATGCAACATAGTCAGACAGAGACTCATAACCGAATTCCGCATCCAGTCCCTGAATGATAGTGATGCCGTTCCAACCGAGATTCACGATGCTTAACAAAAGCAAAAGTACCTCAACTAATTTTTTTGTATCCGTCTTCACAGAATAGGCCTTTGCCGCCGTCAAAAGCAGAGTGAAGGTAAAAAGAAAGGCATATCGGTACGGAAACCAGTTAGGATATCTAAAAGCATGCCATATCCTGTCAAGAGGGGATAGCCACATGCTTAATCCAAGTATTATGAGCATTGCTCCGTGACATAATCTGCTTCGCAATGAAATCCGCCCGCTGAAAAAGAACTTTAATGTAAAGTAAATGATTATTATTCCGCCGCATATAAAGGGAGCGCTGCTGTTGGTAAGGGAATCGTATTCTCCAAATATAAGTTTGGTCACAAATGCGGATAGTTTGAAGTTTACGAGGGAACTGTAATCCATCTGTGCGCTTACAAGCTTTCCCTCGAAATGTGACAAAAATACCGGTATAAGAAAAAAAGAGCCAAGTCCGGCTGATGTAAAGCCACTTCCCAGAAAAGCAAACATTCTGCGTAACAATTGTGCCTTGTTCAGGTTTTCTTCAATGCAGCGAAGGATAAAATAAATTGTGGAAAAAAGTACAAGCATATATGAAATGTAGTAACATGAAATAAGAGAGACTAAAAGACTTATACAAAACAGTCGTCCTCCTTTATCGTAAATTATCCATTCAATTCCGAGGAGGATTATCGGGAGCCATATCACGGCGTCCAACCATGTTATGCATATTGAATATGCGAGATTGTATGCCATAAGACTGTATGCGGTTGAAAAAATAAGGCTTCCTGCACAGGACAGTCCAAAACGCAATCTTAAATACAACGCTTCAGTAACGCCTGCACATCCAAGCTTTAAACACATCAGCAAGATGATGCAGTATGGCATGTATATGTTTGGAAAAAGCAGTGCCAAAAAATTAAATGGACTTGAAAGATAATAGGCAAATACACCAATGTAGCCTGTTCCCAAGGATTTTGCCCAGGAGAACCATATATCCCCATACTTTAAACCATTTAAGAAATCTATATACTGACCGGACATATCCATGATCAGCAATGATTTATCGCCAAACGGAGCAAATCCCTCTGCTGCAAGAATGTATAAATATATGAGCACAGGCAAAATAAAAGCAAAAACAGATGTTATGATGTTAAGCTTTGCATTAAAAGTTTTATTCTTCATTAAAAGAATTATCCCTGCATGTTAAAAAAGAGAAATATAACAACATCATAGCATATGCAATAGCTATGTTCAAGAATAAATATGCTTTTTTGACATATCAGTAAATCTTTGGTAAAATCTTGTAACAAAATTGAAATATTTTGCGGATTGGATGATGAGAAAGCTTATACCCGACAAAAGGCTTATAGGAATCGCACTTACCGCCAGTGTTTGTATGCTGGTGTTTTTAGTCGTATACAATGATTACAGGGACAAGGCTGAGGATGCGGTGCACAATATAAACGGGGAGACGGATGTGGATATTGTTTCCATCAACGAGCTTACTGAGGAGATGACGGATATATTCCGCCCCAGCGTCTATGATACGGTGCCGGAGGAGGAAGAGATTGTGGTTCCCGTGATAGAGAGAGTGGAATTTACTGTAACGGACATTGAGCCTGCAGTGACTATGTATGTGAATGACACCTTGAATGTGCGAAACGGCGCAGACATATCCTATGACAGAATCGGAAGGCTGTATTGGGCTTCTGCGGTAAATGTGACGGGAGAGACGGACACGGGGTGGTACAGGATTGTTTATAACGGGGAAACCGCATATGTGAGCGGAGATTATGTGCAGAAGGAATCCCCGGTTGTCACCAGCGCCGTTGTATTCGTCGGAGATTCGAGAACCGTGCAGATGTCCCGGGCTGTAGCAAGGAACAACTACACATGGATAGGGAAGGTTGGCATGGGTTATTCCTGGTTTTCGACGGAGGCGCTGCCGTTGGTGGATGCCTACACCGGCGAGGGCACAAAGCTTCTCATCAATATGGGTGTCAATGATCTGGCAAATGCATCAAAATATGTAAAGCTGATAAATTCGAAAATAGACGCATGGGATGCGGCAGGAGCGGAGGTTTATTATGCCTCGGTCAATCCTGTGGTTGACGGAAAATGCAACGCCTCCAATGCGCAGATAGAAAAGTTCAATGCCACATTGCAGGGAAGCCTTGATTCGAGAATCCATTGGATAGACAGCTATTCCTATACTGTATCCCAGGGCTTTTCCACTTCAGACGGGCTCCACTACAGCAAGGCAACCTCACAGATGATTTATGCTTATTATCTGAATTGCATGTCTCAGGGACAGTAACATCCCCATTGCGAAAAATCCCCCAAAATGTTACAATCAAAAGCGGAGGATTGATGGAAACCTATAAAGGGAAAGTTATACACAGCGGAAATGCTTGCGGAAACATCATAATCGCAGATAAATCAGTCGATTATGGTGTGTTTTTTGATACCCTCGCAGGGGAGAAATCGGACAAAACCGCACAGGAGGAATCGGAAGCCTTAAGTGAAGGATTAAAAAAGGCAAAAGATATACTTGAGAGGGAATACAAATCCGCAAAGGACAGGCTTTCAGCAGAAAATTTGGAGATATTAAGGTCAAGAGCGCTTATTCTTGGTGATGTCTCATTAAATGAAAAGACAAAGGCTTATATTGAAAAAGAAGCCTTTAGTGCATCCGGCGCAGTTGCCGCAGCGGTGCGTGATATGACGGAGAGCCTTAAGGGGGCTGATGATGAATATATAAAGCTGAGAATACAGGATATTTATGATGTTACAGGACTTCTCATAGAATGTATCAGGGGAAATGAGAGAGTGGGGGCTTTCAAGCTTGATTCTCCCTCATTGGTACTCGCTCATGAGCTTATGCCCTCAGAGCTGATTGCCTTTAAAAAGGATATGCTTAAGGGCATTGTTACTGCGAGGGGGAGTGAATATTCCCATACGGCGATACTTGCGGGAGCGTATAATGTGCCATATCTTGTCTGTCCGGACATTGAAGGGCTTATTGGCGAAGGTATAAAGGATTCAGAGGCGCTTCTCATATGCGGAGACGAGGGAATATTATATATTGAACCGGATGATAACGCAAAAAAAGAATTTGAGAAAGCACAAGGGCTTTCGGAGAAAAACAGGGCTCTTGCGGAAAAAATAAGGGACAAAGAGCCGATAACCCTGGACGGAACCGGCATAAAGCTCTATGCAAATATCGCTGAAGCCGGGGAAGCAGAGCTTGCAAAACAAAATAAGGCCTTCGGAATAGGACTATTCAGAACGGAATTTCTGCTCTTTAGGGGAAATGATTTTCCGACGGAGGAGGAGCAGCTTAATATCTATAAAAACGTTGCCGAGATCATGGAGGGCAGGGAGGTAAATATCCGCACCTTTGATGTAGGGGCAGACAAATGCCCGCCATATATGAAGCGCTATGACGAAAAGAATCCACAGCTTGGCATACGGGGGATACGTTACGGGCTCAAAAACGAAGGGATTTTAAGGACACAGCTAAGAGCAATTCTTCGGGCGGCAGAGTACGGAAATATAAATATTCTCATTCCAATGGTAAGCGCAAAAGGTGAAGTGAAGCGCACAAGGGATATACTTGATGAAGCAAAGAAGGAGCTTGCAAGCGAGGGTAAAGGGTGCGGAAATCCGTATTTTGGCGTGATGATAGAGACTCCGGCGGCAGCTCTTATTGCGGATGAGCTTTTGGAAATTGCGGATTTTGCTTCCGTGGGAACAAATGACCTGACCCAGTATGTGCTTGCATGGGACAGGGAAAATAACGGATACGAAATGTTAGACAGGGGCGTACATCCTTCGGTAAAAAAGCTTTTGAAAATCATAGCGGATGCGGGAACAAAAAGCGGAAAGCCGGTCTGTATCTGCGGAGAGCTCGCAGCGGATACAGCTTATACCGGGGAATTGATAAATATGGGATACAGAAGCTTTTCTGTATCGGCAGGCAGGCTCAGTACATTAAAAAATAAAATTTGCAGCATAGGAGGGACATTATGAGAAATTTTAAAAAGCGGTTTGAAGAGCGGTATGATGAACTTAAATGGCTCTATATGGAGCTTTATGATAATGACGCAATGCTTGTGGAGCTTGTAAATCGTATGAAGGAGTTCTACAAGGATCGCCCGGATGATTTGAAGGAAAGGGATATCATAAGGGAGAAGAATCCCAGATGGTATATAAAGGAGCCTTTGATTGGATACAAGACCTATGTGGATAAATTTGCGGGAGATTTAAAGGGCGTAAGGGGGAAGCTTCCCTATATCAAAAAGAGCAATATCAATGTACTCCATATAATGCCCTTTTTAAAGACGGGAAAGAACTCCGACGGAGGCTATGCGGTGGCGGATTATCGCAGCGTGGAGCCTGCTCTCGGCACAATGATTGATTTTGAGGACCTTGCGGAGGCGTGCCACAACAAGGGCATAAATATCTGCATTGATTTCGTGATGAACCATACCTCAAATGAGCATGAGTGGGCGAAGAAGGCGCTTACCGGTGACGGGGAGTATATGAGCAGGTACTTTTTCTTTGACAATGCAGAGCTTCCCCACAATTACAACCGCACCATGCACAATATTTTCCCGACAACGGATCCGGGAAATTTCACATATATAGAGAACCTGCATCATTATGTGCTGACCACCTTCCACTCCTATCAATGGGATTTGAATTACAAAAATCCCAGAGTGTTTAATGAGATGGTATACAATTTCCTTTTCCTTATAAATAAAGGGGTTGATATAGTAAGCCTTGACTCCATGTCCTATATCTGGAAGGACTTTGGAACCTCCTGCAGAAACCGCCCCAGAGTGCATACGATTATCAGAATTCTTCGTATGATAACGGAGATAGTATGTCCGGGAGTGCTTCTTTTGGGCGAGGTAATGCAGGATCCCGACGCCGCAGTGCAGTATTTCGGGGAGGTGGGCAAGCCGGAATGCCATATGCTCTACAATTGCAGCTTAATGCCAATGGTATGGAATGCGGTGGCAACAAGGGATATATCGCTTTTGAAGCAAAGCCTTGATATATTCTACTCAATACCGAAGCAGGACGTATATTTGAATTTCATCAGAAATCATGATGATATTAAGTGGAGGCTGGATTTTGACTACCTGCAGAGAAAGGGGCTTGAAAAGCCCTCGCATATCAAATACTTAAATGACTTCTTTATGGGGGATGCGGGCTATTCCCATTCAAAGGGCGAGCTTTACAACGAGAATGAGGAAAGTCAGGATGCAAAGTTCTGCGGGCGCACCGCCTCCATGACGGGACTTGAGAGAGCAAAGCTATATAAAAGCAAGGAGCTCGAATCGGAGGCCATAAGGCAGATACTTATGCTCTATGCGTTTCTCATAATGCAGTCCGGTGTTCCTGTCGTGTATTACGGGGATGAGCTTGGGCTTTTGAATGATTATTCGTACAAAAAGAGTAAGAATGAGAGTGAAAAGAACGATCCAAGAAACATCCAGAGAGGAAGCTTCGACTGGGAAGGGGTAAAGAAGCTCACTGACAAGTACTCCACGGAAGCGAGGATATTCTATTGGCTGGGGCAGCTGGAGAGCTTTAAAAAGACGGAGCCCGTAATGGGACAGGAGGCATATTGCTGGACTCTGGATACATGGGAGGACGGAGTTCTGTGTACTGTGCGCTCCTATGAAGGGACAAAAGTTATGTCTTTATTTAACTTTACCGAGCATGAGAAGACCGCATGGATAGATGAGAGGGACGGAATGTATCAGGACATTCTTTCAAAGAAGAAAAGAGAGGCCAGGAATATTGAGCTTCCGCCCTACGGCTTCTACATTTTAAAGAGGATTGTCGAATAGCTTAAACTGTGCTATTATTACAAACGTGCATTTTTGATATATTAGGAGAAGAATTATGGCATTATCGAAGAAACCCACCACCGGAATGAAGGATATCCTTCCAGAGGAGATGGAGATAAGGGACTATTGCATACAGATAATTAAGGAGACCTACGGAAGCTTCGGCTTTACCTCAATAGAGACACCGGCGGTTGAAAATATCGCAAACCTCACAAACAAGCAGGGCGGTGACAACGAAAAGCTTATCTTCAAGATATTAAAGAGGGGAGAGAAGCTCAATATCTCCGGGGCAGAAAGCGAAGATGATGTGGTGGACGGGGGCTTAAGGTATGATCTGACTGTGCCCCTTGTAAGGTATTATTCCAACAATTCCGCAGTTCTTCCATCTCCCTTTAAGGCGCTCCAGATGGGAAATGTATGGAGAGCCGACAGACCCCAGAGGGGGAGATACCGTCAGTTTATGCAATGTGATATAGATATTCTGGGAGAGGTCTCCAATCTTGCAGAGACGGAGCTTATCCTCGCAACGACCACCACTCTCGGGAGGCTGGGCTTTTCGAATTTTCAGATAAGAATAAACGAGAGGCGGATATTGAAGGCAATGGCGGCTTATTCCGGCTTTGCAGAGGACTCCTATGAGAGCGTGTTTATCACACTCGATAAGATGGATAAGATAGGTATGGACGGCGTCAAAAAGGAGCTTGTGGAGAACGGCTTTGACGAAGCGTCTGCAGACAAATATCTTGCGCTATTTGAGGGGATCACGGATGCAAAGGGTAAGGATGCGGTTACGGCGTTAAACAGCCTCGCAGACACTCTGGGAGAGTATCTTCCTAAGGAGGTAGGGATAAGCCTTACGGAAATAATAGAGGCTGTAGAAGCTACAAAGACAGCGGACTTTGATATTGTGTTTGACCCCACTCTGGTCAGAGGGATGAGCTACTATACCGGCACAATCTTTGAGATAGCCATGCCGGAATTCGGCGGAAGCTGCGGAGGCGGCGGAAGGTATGACAGGATGGTGGGAAAGTTTACGGGACAGGATGTGCCTGCCTGCGGCTTTTCCATAGGCTTTGAGCGCATTGTGATGCTTCTTATGGAGAGGGGCTTTAAGGTTCCCGACAAAAAGGGAAGGGTGGCTTTCCTCATAGAAAAGGGAATCTCGGGGGAGAGACTTTCCGGTATAATCAAAACTGCACAGGAAAAGAGGGACGAGGGGACGAAGGTTTTGATGGTCCGCATGAACAAGAACAAAAAATTCCAGAAGGAGCAGCTTGAAAAGCAGGGCTACACGGAGTTTGAAGAGTTTTATATGGAAGAATTAAAGCACTAGGATATATAAAGGAGAAGGAAAATGACACAGTCCAGAACACATACCTGCGGGGAGCTTCGATTGAGCGATGCGGGAAAGGAGGTCACTCTTGCAGGGTGGCTCGACAATATGAGAGAGGTGGGCGGAAATCTCGCATTCATCATAATGAGGGATTTCTACGGATATACCCAGATTGTAGCGGAGACGGAGGAAATGGTAGCTGCCTTCAAGGCTATAACTAAGGAATCCACAATCTCCGTATCAGGCGTTGTGAGGGAGAGAAGCAACAAAAACAACAAGATAGAGACAGGCGAGATAGAGGTGGTTCCGAGCGCAGTTACCGTGCTCGGCAAAAACAGAAACAATGAGCTTCCCTTTGAAATATCCAGAAGCAGGGAGGCGGACGAAGCTACAAGATTGAAATACAGATATCTTGACCTTAGAAATCCGGAGGTCAAAAAGAATATCGTGCTTCGCTCCAATGTGGTGTCTGCATTAAGGCAGGCTATGACGGAGCATGGCTTTTTGGAGATAACGACGCCGATACTTACGGCTTCATCGCCGGAGGGAGCAAGGGACTATCTCGTTCCCGCAAGAAAGCATCCCGGAAAATTCTATGCGCTCCCGCAGGCACCGCAGCAGTTTAAGCAGCTCCTTATGACCTCGGGCTTTGACAGATATTTCCAGATAGCGCCCTGCTTTAGGGACGAGGACGCCAGAGGGGACAGAAGCCCCGGAGAATTCTACCAGCTCGATATGGAGATGGCGTTTGCATCCAAGGAGGATGTATTTGCGGTATGTGAGGATGTGCTGCCTCCGATATTTGCAAAATACGGAAAGTACGACAGGGCAAGCTCAGCGCCCTTTATGCGCATATCCTACGCAGAGGCTATGGAGAAATACGGTACGGACAAGCCGGACTTAAGAATCGACCTGACAGTTACGGATGTGACGGAAATCTTGCAAAATTGTGATTTTGAGCCCTTCAAAAACGGAGTTATCAAGGCGATTTGCATAAATAATTGCAAAGAGAGCCGCAAGGTCATAGAAAAAGGACTTTCGGATGTGGAGGTTATCACAGGAAACAAGGGCTATTGGTTTAAGCTTGACGAAAATAATGAGATAGTGGGCGGTATATCCAAGTTCGCCGCTCCCTTCAAGGATAAGCTTACAGAGGCTTTGGGACTTACTCCGGGAAGCCTTGTCGTTTTGTCCGCCGGAGAGAGAAATATGGCAAATAAGGTTGCGGGGGCGTTAATAAAGACCTTCGGAGCCCTGATTCCCGGACATATGGACAAGGAGCAGTATGCATTCTGCTGGATAGTGGATTTCCCTATGTACGAGATAGGGGATGAGTCGGGAGAACTGGAATTCTGCCACAATCCCTTCTCAATGCCCTCGGGAGGACTGGAGGTGCTTTTGAAGGCGGAAAAAGGCGAGATAGACCCGCTTTCCATAATGGCGGATCAGTATGACCTTGTGTGTAACGGCATAGAATTGTCATCGGGAGCTGTGAGAAATCACGACCCGGAGATAATGGTCAAGGCATTTGAACTCGTGCGCCTCGGAGAGGAGGATGTCAAGGCGAAATTCCCTGCAATGTACAATGCCTTTACCTATGGAGCACCGCCCCATGCGGGCATTGCTCCGGGAGTGGACAGGATGGTAATGCTCCTTGCGGGCGAGGATGCCATAAGAGAAGTAATAGCCTTCCCTATGAACAAAAATGCACAGGATGTTATGATGGGAGCGCCCGGAGAGGTGGAGCAGAAGCAGCTTGACGAGCTCTCCATTAAGATAGATATAAAGAATAAGGCTCAAGAGTAGCTTCGCAGTATGGGTATAATCGTATATCTTTTGAACGTATCAAAGCTTAAGGAGGCTTCCTCTGAGGATGAGCTTTTTAAGGATGTGCGGGGGCTTTTGGATGCGGAAAGGCTCGAAAAGTTCGACAGAATGCGTGCAAAGGGCGTTAAAGCCCACTCCGGAGGAGCCGGACTTTTGATACAATGGTTCGTGAATAAATTAAAACAGGATTATAATTTTACGAGAAATCTAGAAGCGGATTCCGGTAAAGACTTTGAGATTACAGAGCTTGAATTGGACGAAATAATCGGATTTTTAAAGATTTGTGGCGCTCCGGCGGAATGTGAATATGTTTACAGCCCGGAAGGAAAGCCAAAGCTGAAAAATATTAAGTATGAATTTAATTTATCCCATTCAGGAGATTATGTGGCGCTTGCCGTAGGCAAGAACGCTGTAGGTATTGATATTCAGGAGCTTGAGAGAAGGTTTGATGTGAATATCGCAGAGAAATTTTTTCATCCCTGCGAGAGAGGGATTACCGAAAAAAGGGATTTTTACAGACTTTGGACCAGAAAGGAAGCCTATGCCAAGCTAAAGGGCGAAAGTCTTACCGCATATCTTGATAAGGATATGACAGACAAGGGCATAGAAGCTATTAAGGATGTCATTTTCGGAGAGGTCGAAATGACAGATGATTATATCTGCACCTTCTGTTACGCACTATGAAAAAACTACTTGTTTATTTAAAAGATTATAAGCTTGAATGCGTGCTTGCGCCTCTGTTTAAGATGCTGGAGGCGTTTTTTGAGCTTTTGGTTCCTCTTGTCATGGCAAGCATTATCGACAGGGGCATCGCAGACAGGGATATTTCCTATATCTTAAGGATGGGGACGGTGCTTTTGGCCTTGGCGGCGGTGGGACTCATAAGCTCCGTGACGGCGCAGTTTTTTGCTGCAAAGGCGGCAGTTGGTTTTTCTGCCGGCTTAAGGCAGGCGCTCTTTAATCACATTCAGGGTCTTGACTACACAAATATCGATAAGGTGGGAACCTCCACTCTGATAACCAGAATGACTGCGGATATCAATCAGCTGCAGAACGGAGTAAATATGGTGCTCCGTCTGTTTTTGCGTTCTCCGATAATTGTTTTTGGCGCTACGATTATGGCTTTTACTATAGACCTTGAGGCAGCTCTAGTTTTTGTCGTTGCCATTCCTGTTCTTGCGGCGGTGGTCTATGGAGTTATGTTCGGCACAAGACCTCTTTACAGAAGGGTTCAGGAGAAGCTTGACAGGGTGCTGTCCATTACCAGGGATAATCTAAACGGTGTCAGGGTAATCAGGGCTTTTGCCAGAGAGGATGAGGAGCTTAAGGATTTCTACGAAAACAATAATGCGCTGTCAGGGCTCCAGAAATTTGTAGGGAAGATATCGGCGCTTACCAATCCTGTTACCTACGTAATAATAAATCTTGCCATAATAATTCTCATTTATCACGGGGCGATTCAGGTTGATTCGGGAATACTTACTCAGGGGGAGGTAGTGGCGCTCATAAATTATATGTCGCAGATACTCGTGGAGCTTGTAAAGCTTGCAAGCCTCATAATTCTCCTGACAAAGGCGCTTGCAAGCGGAGACAGGGTGCTGTCCGTGTTTGAGGTGCAGAATGGAAGCGTGGCAGAAGTCTTAACACAGAAGATTAGTTTACATAATAATTTGCCCTTCATTCAATTTGACCATGTGCATTTGACCTACGACGGAGCGGGGGATGAGACCCTTACGGATATTGATTTTTCGGTAAACAGGGGAGACACTGTGGGAATAATAGGAGGTACAGGCTCCGGAAAGACCTCGCTTGTAAACTTAATCCCGGCTTTTTACAGGGCGACAAAAGGAAATATATTTATAGACGGCAGAAATGTAAATTCCTATGATGAAGAGGAATTGAGAAAAAAAATAGGAGTGGTGCCGCAAAAGGCGGTGCTCTTTAAGGGGACGATAAAAGATAATCTTAAGTGGGGGAATCCTGATGCCACGGAGGATGATCTGTGGGAAGCCTTGGAACTTTCACAGGCAAAGGAGGTAGTAGAGGGTAAGGGCGGTCTGAATGGAGAGGTAACACAGAATGGGAAAAATTTCTCAGGAGGACAGAGACAGCGCCTCACTATCGCAAGAGCTCTCATAAGACATCCCGAGATACTCATACTTGACGATTCCTCATCCGCTCTTGACTATGCCACGGATGCTCGTTTGAGAGCGGCGCTAATATCAATATCCGACAGGACTACGATATTTATCGTATCCCAGCGCACCACCTCCATAATGCATGCGGACAGGATAATCGTCCTAGACGACGGGCATATTGCAGGAACGGGCTCCCATGACGAGCTTCTTAAAGGCTGTGATATATACAGAGAGATACATAATGCGGGAACGAAATAAATGGACGAGGAAAAACAATTAAACAAACTGCATATAGCAAAAAAGGTGCTTAAGTATATCAGGCGGTACAGGCTGTGGGTAATCTTATCCCTTGCGCTTGCTGTGCTTACCGTAGTCAGCACTCTCTATATTCCCATTCTTACGGGGGATGCCGTGGATTTGATAATAGGTAAGGGAAATGTGGATATTGCAGGGGTAATGGCAGTTATAACAAGGATTGCGATAGTGATGTGCCTTACTGCGCTTTTCCAATGGCTGATGAACACCTGCAACAATCACATTACCTTCAACGTAATCAGAGATTTGAGGGAGGATGCATTCGGCAATATAGAGAGACTCCCTCTGTCATACCTTGATATGCATCAGAGCGGGGATTTGGTAAGCCGAATAATCGCAGATGCGGACACCTTTGCGGACGGACTTCTCATGGGCTTTACGCAGCTCTTTACGGGCGTATTGACCATCTTTGGAACACTGGTGTTTATGTTTATCACAAATCCGGTAATTTCCCTTGTGGTGGTATGTATTACGCCGGTGTCCTTCCTCGTCGCAAAATTCATTGCGGAGCACACCTATTCAATGTTTAAGGAGCAGGCGGTTGTGAGGGGGGAGCAGACGGCGCTTATAGACGAGGTTATAAACAATCAAAAGGTGGTAAAGGCATTCTCCAAGGAAGAGGATATGAAAAACACCTTTTCCAAGATAAATGAACGGCTTAAAAGCTGTTCATTGAAGGCAATCTTTTATTCATCCCTCGTCAATCCCTGCACCCGCTTTGTAAACAGTTTGGTTTACGCAGGTGTCGGCATAAGCGGAGCATATTTTGCCATAAAGGGAGTAATCTCCGTGGGGCAGCTGTCAATGTTTCTAAGCTATGCCAACCAATACACAAAGCCCTTTAACGAGATATCGGGCGTCATAACGGAGCTGCAGAATGCTCTGGTATGCGCAGGGAGAATTCTGGAGCTTGTGGAAAAGGAGCCGGAGGAGCCGGACAGCGAGGATGCAAGGGTACTTACAGGCGCTGCAGGAAATGTGGAATTAAGCAATGTGGAATTTTCCTATGTCCCGGAAAAGCCTCTAATAAGGAATTTCAACTTAAAGGTTACGCCGGGACAGAGGATAGCCATAGTAGGTCCCACAGGCTGCGGGAAAACAACGGTCATAAACCTTCTTATGCGCTTTTATGATGTGAAAAGCGGTAAGATATGCGTCGAGGGCACGGACATCAGAGGGATTACCAGAAGGAGCCTGCGCACAAATTACGGAATGGTATTGCAGGAGGTCTGGCTTCGCTCAGGCACGGTCAGGGATAATATAAGGATGGGTAAGCCGGATGCTTCCGACGAGGATGTCATAAATGCCGCAAAGGCAGTACACGCACATGGCTTTATAAAGCGCCTTCCCAAGGGTTATGACACGGTTATCGGCGAGGACGGCGGAAGTCTCTCCCAAGGGCAAAAACAGCTGTTATGTATAGCGAGGGTAATGCTTGCGCTGCCACCCATGCTCATACTTGACGAGGCTACCTCATCCATAGACATAATGACTGAAAAGCGCATACAGGAGGCGTTTCACAAGCTTATGAAGGGGCGTACCAGCTTTGTTGTGGCGCACAGGCTTTCTACCATAAAAGAATCGGATGTAATACTTGTAATGAAGGACGGTAATATCATAGAGCAGGGAAGTCATGAGAGCCTTCTTGAAAAGGGAGGATTCTATGCAGAGCTCTACAATTCACAGTGGGAGACAGCTTAATGAATTTTGATATAGAAGAGATATACGATGACAGTCAGGAGAAGAAGACGGCTGAAAATGATGCAAAAGAGCTGTCGGAAGATATAAAAATGTCCGTGTCAGGCTTTGTGGGAGAAGGGGAAAAGCGCCATATCTGCGTGCTTTTTGAGCGGGACAAGGATATGGCGGAGATACATATTCCCTCGTACAAGGTAATGGCTAACAGGGGCTTTTCTCAGGATGAGCTTAAGCAGATGGTTGATTACATTAAGGAAAATGAGACTGAAATAAAGAGAAATGCACAGGGAATAAATATAATGAAGGCATTCCTTAATATGTAATTATCCTGCGAATTTGACAATATGAGCCTCTGTATAGTATATTTGTAGCTAACGTGATTTTGGGCGCACCCATTTATGGGTGTTGCCCCATTTAAAGGAGTGTGGTTTATTTTTTATGGATACCCCCGGTGTCATACAGGCTTTGTGTTTAATAGTCCTGATAATCCTGTCGGGCTTCTTTTCTTCTGCCGAAACGGCTCTTTCTACCTGCAACAGAGTGCGGATGCGCTCATTGGAGGAGGAGGGAAACAAGAGAGCCGCAATCGTCAACAAGATACTCAGAAATTACAGCAAAATGCTGAGCACCATACTTATCGGCAACAATATTGTGAACCTTTCCGCTTCGGCAATCGCAACAACTCTGGCTATGAGAATACATCTTGCAGTAGGTATCGCAACGGGCATACTTACTCTGATAGTCCTTATCTGCGGGGAGATTACGCCCAAAACATGGGCTATGATAAATTCCGAGAAGCTCTCCCTTGCCTATTGTAAGGTCATATATCTGCTTATGTTTGCGCTCACGCCCCTGATATTTATAATCGACAATATGGCAAAGGGGCTTATGTTCATCCTGCGCATAGATTCCGACAAAAAGCCGGAGGCGATGACGGAGAGCGAGCTTAAAACCTATGTGGATGTAAGCCATGAGGACGGAGTTATCGAGTCCGACGAGAGGGAGATGATATACAATGTGTTCGACTTCTCGGATGCCGTCGCCAAGGACATAATGATACCGAGAATAAATATGGTCACGGTAAATGTGGATGATACCTATGAGACGGTGCTTTCGGCATTCAGGGAGCATATGTATACGAGGCTTCCGGTATATGAGAATGAGAATGACAATATAATAGGAGTCATAAACATAAAGGATTTCATACTTGTGGATGAAAAGGAAAAATTCAGCATCCGTGACAGCTTAAGGGAGGCGCATTATACCTATGAGTTCAAAAAGATTGATGACCTTATGGAGGAAATGCGCAAGAAGACCTTGAATGTGGCGTTTGTACTCAATGAATACGGCTCCACCGTGGGCATGATCACCCTGGAGGATCTATTGGAGGAGCTTGTGGGCGAGATAAGGGATGAGTACGACGAGGATGAGGAGGACTTCATAAAGGCGTTAGACGAGCACACATATCTGGTCGAGGGCAGCATGAAGCTTGACGATATAAACGATGCTCTGGGAACGAAGCTTGAAAACGAGGATTATGACTCCATCGGAGGACTTATTATAGGACAGCTCGACAGACTTCCCGAGGATGATGAGGAAGTCACATTAGATGACGGCACAAGACTAAAGGTACAGGGAATTGACCAGAACAGAGTGCTTAAGGTAAAGATGATACTGCCGGATATGGAGAATGCAGAGGGAGAATCCAATGGCGAAATATAAGAACAGCGAAAGCAGGAATACTCTTATTGCAGGAATGCTCTTATCATTCACGATGGCATTTATGTTAGGAATCTTTGCGCCGCTTGATACCTATTTTTACAATTCGCAGGATGAGGCATTCTGGTTTGATTTCTACACACTTTTTCCCATTTGTCTTTTAATGTTTTTGGGAATATTTGTTGTCCTGGCATTTCTTGTGATAATTGTATGCTTTCTGCATGAAAAGATTCAAGAGGGCTTTATATTTTTATTTATATGCGTTTTTTTGATTACATATATTCAAGGTAACTATCTTGCAGGACAGCTTCCGGTTATGGATGGTTCGCCGGTAATATGGAGAGAGTACGACTATCAGAGAATATCTTGTATAGTATTGTGGATCGCCGTTTTTGCGACATTATTTATATTGAGGTTAAAGTATGGTAACAGTATCACAAAAAAGATTGCAAAGCTTTTTGCGATAGTGATATTTCTTATATTGTCTTTTTCTTTGGTATATGAGGCAGTTTCCTTTGACGGATTAAAGAAAAAGGAAAGGGAATTTGCCATTACGTCGAAAGATATGTTTGTTTTTTCAAAGGATTTAAATTTCATTATAATTTTGACGGATGCTATGGATGGCAGATGCATTAATGGAATTATTGACGATTCGCCGGAATATCGTGATGCGTTTAAAGATTTTACCTATTACAGCAATACATCTGCTTCGTATCCTTTTACATATTTTGCGCTTCCGTTTCTTTTGTCGGGAGATTATTATGAATGCGACAGATATATATGGGACTATAAATTAGAAGTTTTTACAATGTCGCCTTTATTTGAATATCTTGACAAAGAAAATTATAAAAAGGATATGTACACACCGGATATTCCTAACGAAGAGGAATTTAATCATTTTGACAATTTTGCCCCTTATGAATTTGAAATAGCTGATATATGGGATTTTATAAAGATAGAAATGAGATATACTGGCTTGAAGTATGCACCTTATGACCTTAAGAGGAGATGTCAGGTATTGCCCAAAGAGCTGCCGATGCAGAAAAAGGCAAAATCTGAATATGATGAATATCTTGATGTGAGTAATTTGTTCATATCAAATGGGGATTTCCATAGACTTATTACAGAATCAGAGTCGGAATACACGGAAGAAAAGGTTTTTAAATTCATTCATACGGAAGGTGCGCACCCTGATTTTTCTTATGATGAATACTTTAATCCTGCGGATGGAAGGACACTTACTTATGTCGATGCGGCAAAAGCATCATTAAACTCGGTTTTGGATTACATAGACAGGCTTAAGGAAGCCGGAGTATATGATAACAGTATAGTTATTGTCACATCGGATCACGGCTTCAACACAACAACGGAGGATGCAATGCTGGGTGCGGTTATTGATGATGATTGGGGAAGAAGTCACAGCATATTATTTATAAAAGGATTGAATGATACTGGAGAAAGTCTTAAAATCACGGATGCGCCTATAGCGCAGGAGGATTATCCCGAAGCGTATTTTAAACTGCTTGAAGGAGCTAAAGGAAATGAGGTATTTGATTATAAATCCGGTGATGTGAGAAAAAGGCGTTTTCTTTTCCATTATTCAAATGACAGAAACGAACTGACTGAATACGAGATAACAGGTCATGTTGATGATATGGAGAGCTATATAAAGACAGGAAGAGTATATCGTTGGCCTGACGGTCTTGTGGAAGAATAATGTTTTTGTTAGAGCAGTAGATAAATCAGAGGTTTACAAATCATAAAACCTTTGATATAATAAACAAAGTTTATTTTGGAAAGCTTAAAGGAGAAACAATACTATGAAGCATATCAAGACATTGGTTACCAGAGACTTAAAGGAGTCCATGAAGAAGGGCGGCTGCGGCGAGTGCCAGACCTCCTGCCAGTCTGCATGCAAGACTTCCTGCACCGTAGGAAACCAGACCTGCGAGAAGCTTAAGTAATTATAGTTTTTATTACGGCTGATGTAAGCAGCGATTCCATATCGCTGCTTATTCTATGTGAAAGGATTATGCTTTGGTTCATCAATATAAAAACAACGGCTACAATATTGTCATAGACGTAAATTCGGGTTCGATTCATTCAGTTGATGATTTGACCTATGATTTGCTTCCTATAGTGGAAGAATATATAGAGAATCATAAAATTGCGCAGGGCGGACAATACGACATCAATGAGATAACGGATGTTATATTGAAGAAAATAGCCGCTGACAGGGAAGAAATATATGAGATAGTGTCAGAGCTTTTGGAGCTTAGGGACAATGGAAGCCTTTTTGCGGATGATATATACGAAAATTATCTTGTGGACTTCAAAAAGCGCAAGACCGTGGTAAAGGCGCTCTGCCTGCATATTGCGCATGACTGCAATCTGGGCTGCAAATACTGTTTTGCGGAGGAGGGAGAATACCATGGGCGACGTGCCCTTATGAGCCTTGAGGTGGGTAAAAAGGCTCTGGATTTCCTCGTAGCAAGCTCAGGAAGCCGCAGAAATCTCGAGGTGGACTTCTTTGGCGGAGAGCCGCTTATGAACTGGAATGTGGTAAAGGAGCTTGTAGAGTACGGAAGAAGCCTTGAGGAACCTAACAACAAAAAATTCCGCTTTACCCTTACCACAAACGGCACTCTTTTAAATGATGAAATTCTGGAGTTCGCTAACAGGGAGATGGCAAATATTGTCCTCTCAATAGACGGGCGCAAGGAAATAAACGATTTGATGCGTCCCTTCAGGGGAGGTAAGAAGACTTCAGCTTACGATATTATCGTGCCTAAGTACAAAAAGGTGGCGGAGTCCAGAAATCAGACCAATTATTATGTAAGGGGTACATATACCCGCAACAATCTGGATTTTTCAAGGGATGTTCTGCATCTTGCGGATCTTGGGTTTAAACAGATATCGGTTGAGCCGGTGGTGGCAAAGCCGGAGGATGATTATTCAATAAAGGATGAGGACATTGATACGCTCAAAAACGAATATGATATCCTTGCCAAGGAAATGCTCAAAAGAAAAAAGGAAGGAAGGGCTTTCAATTTCTTTCATTTTATGATAGATTTGGAGGGTGGTCCCTGTGTGGCGAAGAGATTGTCGGGTTGCGGCTCCGGCACGGAATACCTCGCCGTCACGCCCTGGGGGGATTTGTATCCCTGCCATCAGTTCGTGGGAAACGAGGATTTCCTTCTGGGAAATGTGGACGAAGGAATAGTAAAGACCGGGATTTGTAATGAGTTTAAGTGCTGCAATGTGTATGCCAAGGAGAAGTGCAGAAAATGCTTTGCAAAATTCTACTGCTCCGGAGGATGTGCGGCAAACTCCTACAATTTCAAGGGAAATATTCTGGATACCTATGATGTGGGCTGCGAGCTTCAAAAAAAACGTATAGAATGTGCTATAATGCTTAAAATCGCAGAAAGCGATAATACAAAGGAGTAAAATTATGAAAAAGAGTAAAGCAATCATCATACTGCTTGTGACGGTAATCCTTATCGGGCTCATCGGATACGCTGATGTATACGGTCCAAAGGGATACGGGGACGGCAGCGTAAAGGACATCAATCTGGGGCTCGACCTAAGAGGCGGAGTATCCATCACATATCAGGTTGTGGGGGATGAGAATCCCGACAGCGAGGATATGTCTGACACCATCGCAAAGCTCCAGAAGCGTGTGGAAAACTACAGCACCGAGGCAAGCGTATATCCCGAGGGGAACAATCGTATAAATATCGAAATCCCCGGGGTAAGCGATGCCACGGATGTACTTAGGGAATTGGGACGTCCCGGTGCTCTGTACTTTATCGCCCAGACGGATGCCGACGGGAATCAGAACTATTATGCAACCGACTCCTACAATGCGGAGGGAAAGCCTGAATATCAGCTTACCAAGAGCATAGACGAGCTGAAAGCCGCAGGCAGCATTGTTTTAGAGGGAACGGATGTTGCGGATGCCAGAGCGGTATCGACCCAGGATCAGATTACAAAGACAAACGAGTATGTGGTTTCCCTTTCCATGACGGATGACGGAAAGCAGAAGTTTGCGGATGCCACCACAAAGGCTCTTGCAAGCGGGGAATCCATTGCGATATATTATGACGGAAGCCTTGTCTCCGTGCCGAGAGTTCAGGCGGCAATAACCGACGGACAGGCGCAGATAACGGGTATGAACAGCTTTGAGGAGGCGGAAAGCCTTGCCTCCACCATCCGTATCGGCGGACTTAAATTAGAGCTCGAGGAGCTCCACTCCAAGGTTGTGGGCGCACAGCTCGGCGAGGAGGCTATAGAGACAAGTCTCAAGGCGGCGGCTATAGGACTTATAATAGTTGCGGTATTTATGATAGCGGTGTACTTTGTACCCGGTTTTGCGGCGGTGCTTGCCCTCTGCCTCTATGTGGTGCTCATAGTGCTTTTGCTTGCAGGCTTTAACGATATCATTACACTCACGCTTCCCGGCGTTGCCGGTATCATCCTCTCCATAGGTATGGCGGTGGATGCCAATGTTATCATCTTCGCCCGTATCAGGGAGGAGCTTGCGACGGGAAAGAGTGTTGATACAGCTATGAACATCGGCTATGAGAAGGCGCTGTCAGCGATCATAGACGGAAACGTGACGACCCTTATCGCAGCAGTAGTGCTTATGCTCTTTGGACCGGGTCCTGTGAAGGGCTTTGCGCAGACTCTTGCTCTGGGTATTGTCCTTTCGATGGTAACGGCATTGTTCGTCACGAAATGGATAATGAAGGCATTGTACACCCTGGGCTTTAAGTCCGAAAAGTGGTACGGTGTCACAAAGAATAAAAAGGCTATTGATTTCCTTTCAAAGAGAGCCGTATTTTTCGTAATATCCATCGCTGCAATCGTTTCAGGCTTTGTGGCAATGGGTATGAACAGCTCAAAGGGGAATGACGTGCTTAACTACAGCCTCGAGTTTGTAGGCGGCACGGCATATACGGTAAACTTTAACGAGAACAGAACCCTACAGGATTTGACCGTGGATGTTGTACCCAAGATTGAGGATATAACAGGTTCCGCTGTGCAGGTTCAGACAGTACAGGATTCAAACGAGGTAATCTTCAAGACCTCAGAGCTTGATAATGATACAAGGGATGCCCTTGAGAGTATGTTTGAGAATGATTACTCCATAGACAAGGCAAATATTACCTCTGAAACCATCGGCTCCACCATTAGCTCAGAGATGAAGACATCTACCATAACGGCTGTTATAGTTGCGGTAATATGCATGCTTATATATATTCTTGTGAGATTTTCGGATACCCGCTTCGGAATTTCCTCGGTGGCATGCCTTATGCATGATGTGCTGGTGGTGCTTGCATTCTATGCCATTGCAAGGGTTTCCGTCGGAAATACCTTCATTGCCTGTATGCTGACAATTGTGGGATACTCCATAAACGCAACAATTGTTATTTTTGACAGAGTGAGAGAGAATATGAAGGGTTCAAGGAAGAATGCCGATGAGCTTAAGGAGATTGTGAACAACAGCATAACTCAGACCCTTTCAAGGAGCCTTTTCACATCACTTACCACCTTCATAATGGTGGCGGTGCTCTATGTGTTCGGCGTCACGAGCATAAAGGATTTTGCGCTTCCCCTTATGGTGGGCATCATCTGCGGCTGCTATTCCTCGGTATGTCTTGCGGGCGCACTGTGGTACACGCTTCGGATAAAATTTGCACCAAAAAAATAATATGATAAGAAAATATGATAAAAGAAGAGTTTGTACTTTATAACAAATGCAGAGATATTGATATAGACGCATGGTCTAAGGAGCTTAAGGTAAGCCCCGTAATCTGCAAGATTATGCGTAACAGAGGGTTCAATGATGTTGCCGCCGGGAAGAAATTCCTTGGCGGCACTTTGAATGATTGTCATTCGCCCCGGGCTATGAAGGATATGGACAAGGCGGTTGATATTCTGCTTAAGCGGATAGGGGAGAAGGCAAGGCTTCGAGTAATAGGGGATTATGATGTGGACGGAATCTGCTCAGCCTTCATTCTCTCCAAGGGAATACGGCTTCTGGGCGGAGATGTGGATGTGGAGATACCCCACAGAATATATGACGGCTACGGACTTTCGGAAAACCTCATAAGACGTGCCTATAATGACAAAGTAAATCTCATAATTACCTGTGACAACGGTATAGCCGGCGCAAATGAGATAGCTTTGGCAAAGGGGCTTGGCATGGAGGTAATAGTAACGGATCACCATGAGGTGCCCTTTGATATGGTTGACGGTAGGAAGCTTGAGAGGCTTCCTTTGGATGCAGCGGCGGTGGTTGACCCGAAGCAGGCTGACTGCAATTATCCCTTTGAGGGTATCTGCGGAGCGGTTGTGGTATATAAGCTTATGGAGGCTTTGGTCGAGAGGACGGATAATGCGGCGCTAGAAGGCGCATTAAAAGAATTCATACAATTTGCCGCCATAGCCACTGTCTGCGACATAATGGAGCTAAAGGACGAAAACCGGATTATAGTATCGGAGGGCATAAGACAGATTGAAAATACCGAAAATCTCGGACTTAAGGCGCTTATGTCGGTCAAAAACGTAAATCCTTCAAATATTTCGGGATATACCTTTGGCTTTATCATAGGTCCCTGCATAAACGCCACAGGCAGGCTTGACACCGCAATGCGGGCGCTTGAGCTTTTGAACAGCGAAAGCTATGAGGAGGCATGTGAGCTTGCGGTAGAGCTGAATACGATAAATGAGGAGAGAAAGAGCCTCATGAACGCCGGAGCCGAAAGGTGCTTTGAGTATATTGAAGAAAACCATATGGAGAATGACAAGGTTTTCGTGATATATCTTCCCGATGTGCATGAGAGCCTTGCGGGGATAATCGCAGGAAAGGTAAAGGAAAAATATTTTCATCCCGCATTTGTGCTGACAAAGGGGGAGGATGGAGTGAAGGGCTCGGGACGCTCCATAGATGGGTACGATATGTATGCCAATATGTCGGCGCATAAGGAGTTTTTCACAAAATTCGGCGGACATAAGATGGCTGCGGGATTTTCTATGAAAGAAGAGGATATAGACGCATTCAGGGCTGCATTAAATGAGGATTGCTCGCTTTCTGAGGAAAGCTTTGTCAAAAGGATAAAAATAGATGAGAATCTTCCGTTTTCGGCTGCAGGAATAAATCTTGCACTGGAGCTTAAAAAGCTTGAACCCTGCGGAACCGGGAACCCGAAGCCGTTATTTGGCAGGCAGAACGTGAAATTCATTCAGGCGGACAAAATGGGGCGGGAAGGGCAGTTTTTGAAATTTACTGTCACGGATGCGGAAGGGAGCAGGAGAAGACTCGTATACTTCGGGGACAGAGATGCGTTTGAGGAGTATTATACCGAGAAATTCGGAGCTTCAGCCCTGGAAAGGCTCTTTGCGGGAAGGGGCGATGAAAAAATGACCATAATCTATGAATTAGGCGTAAATTCCTACAGAAATGAGCTTTCTGAACAGCTGCAGCT
>JAFUVF010000003.1 GCA_017483735.1 Lachnospiraceae bacterium
ATAGAAATAAGCTAATCCGGATGAGCATTCCGTATGTTATCGTAGGATATTTCTGTGATAAGTCAGCGTGGATGTTCAGACAGGTCGAGGGAGATCTCTTCCCAAGGCTTATGGATACAGCTTCAAGGCTAGGAGAGGCTTTTGCCAACCCTTTGCCGAGTTTCAATCCAATGGATCTGCTTTTTGGAGTAGCGTGTGGAGTTGGCTTCCGCCTGATCGTGTATTTCAAGGCGAAGAATGCCAAAAAGTTCAGACACGGAGTGGAGTATGGCAGCGCAAGATGGGGAAATGCAAAGGATATCGAGCCTTATATGGATCCGGTATTCGAGAACAATATCATCTTAACAGCATCGGAGAGGCTGATGATGTCGGGTAGACCAAGCTCACCCAAGTATGCCAGGAATAAAAATATCCTGGTCATAGGTGGAAGCGGCAGTGGAAAGACCCGCTTTTTTGTGAAACCAAATTTGATGCAGATGCATAGTTCCTATGTAGTTACCGACCCGAAAGGTTACATTTTGGTAGGACAGTTATAATATCACCTTGAAAAGAAAGGAGGCTCATATGAGTAAATATCAGTACACTGCCCTGTATGAACGCCTTTCAAGGGATGACGAATTGCAGGGCGAAAGCAACAGTATCACCAATCAGAAGCACCTCTTGGAAGAGTATGCCAAGAAAAACGGCTTCGACAACTTCCGTCACTTTACGGATGACGGGATCAGCGGCACCACCTTTGAGCGAAAAGGCTTTCAGTCAATGATAGGCGAGGTCATGGAAGGAAACATATCCACGATCATCGTAAAAGACATGAGCCGTTTCGGAAGGGACTATCTGAAAGTCGGCTATTATACCGAGATCATGTTTGTCGAAAAGGGAGTGCGCTTTATCGCTATCAATAATAACATAGATAGCGCAAATCAGACAGACTCAGATTTTACCCCATTCCTCAACATCATGAATGAGTGGTATGCCAGGGATTCGAGCCGTAAGATCAATGCGGTCTTTACCAGCAGGATGGAGAGCGGACTTCGTTGCAGTGGGGCAATCCCTTACGGATACTATCGTAAGCCCGATGATAAGCAGAAGCTCTATGTTGATGAAGAGGCGGCAAAGGTTGTAAAGCGTATTTTTGACATGGTTGTGCAGGGATATTCGTATGCGGACATATCGAGGGTATTTCACGAAGAAAAAATACCGGTACCGTCTGAATATGCGAGGATGCATTCTCCGTCTGATTGCAGGCATCATCCTACATATGATCCGTATTATTGGAGTGCTACCACCCTGTCATATATCATTCACAGGCAGGAATATATGGGGCATACGGTACTCAGAAAGTCAAAAGGTGTATCGTACAAATCCAAGAAGCGTGTAGATGTGCCGAAGGAAGAAAGACTTGTATTTGAGAACACACATGAGGCTATCGTGGACGAGGAGACATGGAGGCTTGCAAATAAGATAAAGATAAAGGGCAAAAAGACACCCTATCCGGAGGATCCGCTTAATCTTACCGGTCTTTTATATTGCGCAGACTGCGGAGCAAAACTTGTTCGCCACAATGCAAAGCCGAGCTACAGGGAGCAGATGGATTCCGATATGGCATATAGCTGTTCAATGTATCGGAATATCAAAGGGAACTGTACCATGCACTTTGTCAAGCGTACTGATATGCTTGAGCTGATAAGGAAATCCATACAGAGAGCCAGCAGGTTTATCATAACCAATGAGCAGGAGTTCAGGGATCAGATCATGGCAGAATTGTCGGCAAAAAAAGAGACAAGCGATACCGAGAACGAGGAAAGGATCAAGACCGCCGAGAGCCGTAGGAAAGAGCTTGATACCCTGATCGGTAAATTGTATGAGACTTATGCGCTTGAGAAAATATCAGCCAAGCAGTATGAGCGTCTGATGAATCAGTATGAGTCAGAGTATTCGGAGCTGGATGCGTTTTTGGCGGAACTTGCACCGGAAACGGAAGAAGAAACCAACCCCAAGGAAGCCATGAACTCATTTATAGCTCTTGCCAAGAAATATGCGGACTTTGAGGAGCTTACGCCGCTTATGATACATGAATTTATAGACCGCATAGTGGTACATGAATCCAATGGAATAAGGGGCTTCGGCAGGACGCAGAAGATCGAGATATATTTCAACTTCATCGGTCAGTTTATACCGCCGGTACCGGAAGAAGAGTTAAAGGCTGAAGCTGAGAGACAGGCTGCTGAGCAGGCTGAAAAGAACCGCATCCGTGCGGAGAAAAGGAAAGCCACAGTTGAACGCTATCGCAAAAATCGGGCAATAAGACTTGAAGAATTGAGGCTTGCGGTTGAGTCCGGCGACCCCGATGCGATAGCAGAATATGAGGAGCATTGCCGTAAGGAAAAAGAAAAACATGAGCGGAGCAAAGCATACTTCAAGGAACGCTATCGCAGAGAAAAAGAAAAATACAGCGATACCAAGGCGCTTGCGGAAAGCGGCGATCAACAGGCGATAGAGCTTCTTGCGGAATATGACCGGAGGATAGCATATCGCAAAAAGCGTGTCAGTGAACAGGGTAAGGCAAAGCGCCGAGCATTGAAGGAGGCACTGGCATAATCACTTTTCCCCGATAACTATCGTGATAATCACAAGTCTGGCGGGACAGACGGGGAAATTATAAAACAGAATATTTGAACTTCATTTTATCCGATAATTAACGGACGAAAGCGGAGAAAAAGGGCATCCAACGAGACCATGTAACCAAGGAATCTGAGGATGTTCTTTTATTGCAGGAATCCGTGTTCCCTTTCTTCCTTCCCTTTTCCCTTTCCTCTTCCCCCTTAGAAAGAAAGCGAAAAGAAAGAAGCAAAGAAAAGATAAAGAAAGATATACCCCTATTATCTATTTCTTATCCTATCCATCAATCCTTCAGTCTTGTCCTGTCAGTCATAGGGGCAGACCGGACGGGACGGACAGACAATAACAACCAATGCCCGACAGGGCGGAAAGGAGCATTTATGCAACAGAAAGATATGCAAATGGACATCATAGCCGAGTATTACATGGTGATCAGGGACTATTCCAACAATGAGAGGTACAGCGGCGAGAATTCAAGGGTTTATACATCCCCCGATAGTGATGCGTGGCTTGTTCTGGAACGCAAGGGAGAGAACGCCATACAGGCAAGGCTCACCGATGAAACGGGAGTTATCGTATCGTGGGATGATTATGCGGTCAAGAATGCTGATATACAGCTTGTGGAGGCTGTCCGTCTGTCTGTCAGCGGCAGAAGTCAAGTAGTGTTCACACCGCTTGAGGAGCTTGTCATAGACCGTTATGGCGATTATGACCGTAACACTACACGGGGCAAGCTGGATATACTATCAGGACGCTTTAAGGATCCCGATATTGAAGCGGCGGCTGTATCGGTCACCCAGAAGCTGGGACGCATATCCGATCAGTCCTACGCTGATATGTACGCTGTCGGGCAGAGGCGGCAGAAAGTGGAGAAAGGACGGAGCTTAACAGCACGCATGGAAAGGGCAAAGGTGGCGGCGGATAAGCATAATGCAGAGCGTGCAATTACCCCGGTCAAGGGCAGGAGGGGGATGGAGATATGACGATCAGCAGACAGGAGCAGGAGACCATTGTAAACTATAATGCCGCAGAGCATGGCTTTTGTGGCTGTGTTCTGCTTTTTTATTGTATAGGAATATCTTTGAATAAGAGCAGAGGGAGCAGGCAAGGCAGAGAATATTGTCGGTTAATTCAAGCCGATAAATTGAGCCCCGAAATGATTCCCGAA
>JAFUVF010000032.1 GCA_017483735.1 Lachnospiraceae bacterium
TCGGATTTTCTTCTTAAGCAACATCTCCAGAAGCGGTTTTACGCGCTCCGGATCCCTCATGACGGTCTTGAACATATAGTCGTCTGTGATGGTCAGCTGCTCGAAAGGCTTCCGGGAGTGCGCATCAGATGTGAAATTTTCTGCTGTATCTTCTGACAAAGGTCATTCCCTCCTTTAAATGATCGAACTCATCAATCGAAAATATTACAATAATTCTATCTTATAGTACCACGCAAGAACGAGGATTGCAAGGAGAAATTTTTGGAATCTTCAGCGGATCACCTGCCTGTAATCTCCTGCCGTGGTTCTTCTACAGCTGGATGCTATCCGAAACACGCCCTATGCCTATCAGGAGACTCTGTGGCGCAGTTATAATGCCACAGATGATATTTTATAGGATGAAGAGCAGAATGCCTCTCAGAGCGTGAAATAGAGGGCGTTATGAGTTTCGTCAATCGTCAATCCCGCCTATAAGGAATAACTATGCCGCCGCGACCGTCCATTTGTCCGTATCCACCAGAACTATGCTCGATTCCGGCTCTTATCTTTGTGCAGATCATGACGAGATAATTCGCACATTTTCCTTGCAATAATCCCTCCGTAGAGTGATGTATATACACACCGCAAAGCCCGGATTTAAGCCTTTAGAAGGTTTTACAGAGGGGCAACGGAACATCAAGAATTAAGCCACAGGATGGCATAGAAACGGAGGGATACGGATATGATGGGAACAAACAGCAGAACATATGCAGAAGGATACTACGCACCGGTCTACACGGATTACACCAGCGAGGCATTGTATGGCATGGCAGTGGACGGTGACGAGACGGCGCTTTGGACGCTTTGCAGGAAGTACGAACCGCTCTTTAAGTCGGAGGCGAAGCTTTACAGGAACAGGATGGCGGACGCTTATGATACCGAGGACTTCATAAGCATCGGATACATCCTCGTCTGGGATATCACCAAGAAGCAGAATTTTTCGGAGACCATAGACGGCGGTAAGGCTTCCTTCGGCGGATACTTAAAACAAGCGGTACAGTGGAGATACAACAAGCTATTCACGGATTACAGCCTTAAGAACCTCGTCTGCACCGGCGAAACAGAGGACTGCCGGGGGAACATCACAAGGACTTATGCGGTGAACGATAAAGCGGAGGTCTACAGGGAACAGCAGAGGGAGCGGAACCGCCGATACTATGACAGGAAGATCGCTGCCATCGATGCCAAAAGAGCGTGACCACGTTGGTGCCTGTCACTGTTAAGAAAGTGTTGCAAAAATGTTAAGAATTTACAAAGCGAAGGATGCTGTATATTTGGGCTTGACAATCGATTTTTTGTGAGGTATAATCCATATACTTGAAATTTAGATATAATATTGAAGTTTGAACAACTTACATGGAGATAGCTGTTTTGACGATAAGTGATCGAATATTTGAGAGATTAAAGCAAATATCAATGTCCCAAAAGGAGTTTTCGGAGCTTGCCGGGATTAGGCAAAGTACGATAAGCGAATGGAAGAAGAATAAGACGAACCCATCTTCCGATAAGATATTAGCGATATGTAAGGCTTTAGACGTTTCGCCCGAGTGGCTCTTGTCCGGTGTGGATCCCGCCGCCAGCAGAGGCAAAAATCAGGAGTATTATGTGGTAGATATAAAAACGGATACCGGATTGATTGTGGAAAGATTTAACAGGCTGGACAAATCAAGGAGAGACAGACTGGTTGGGTATATTGAGGCGCTTACTGCAGAGCTTAAGAAATAATCCGATTACGATCTCATTTTGACAGCATGACAGTAAAATAGAAAGAGGGTGTTGCGATTGTCCCGACCAAAGCGGGAATGGTATCCCGGAGCAACATATCATGTGATGAGCAGGGGAAATCGCCGTTTGGTTTTGTATAAAGATGAGGATGATTATCTGAGTTTCATCGAGGGCATTCATAAAGCGAGAGAACTATATCCGTTCAAATTACATTCGCTTTGCCTTATGACTAATCATTTTCATATGGCAATCGAAACAATGGATAATGAATTGTGGAAGATTATGTCAAGGATCCTTCATCCATACGCTATGAACTTTAACCGCAAGTATCACTATACCGGTCATCTTTTTGAAAATCGATATACTTCCTGCCTTATAGAAGATGAGCGATATTTTCTGGAGGTTAGCCGGTATATACATTTAAATCCGGTAAAGGCACAGATGGTAAGAGCACCATTGGAATATGAGTACAGCAGTTATGGACTGTTCGTAAACGTGATGGATGATACGGGCGGTGACAGTCAGGTCCAATATGACAAAAGCGTCATAGTACAGGAAAATACAGCAACAAGTGGACATAGGGAAACAAAGGTTCAAGCCTTGATAAAAGATCTCGTGCAGACGGACAGAGTTTTGAGTGCGTTTCGGAATAATCCAAGAGAGCAGTACAGGATGTTCGTTGAGGGGAAGATATCTCATGCAGAGCAGGAGTTGCTGATACAGAAGGATATGAAGGAAGATGATATGTGGCTACCATGGTAGCATATTTTTTTAAGAAGTAATTCATATAATTGGAAAATTGAGGTGAATATGAAATAACAGGAGATGATACATATTGGCAATTACAGTAAAAAGCATGGCTACTTCAGGTGTGGACGGATTTATGGTGGAGATAGAGGCGACAGTTATCAGGGGGCAGCAACAAATGATGTCTATAATCGGCCTGCCTGATCAGGCGATAAAAGAGGCAGGGGAACGCATACAGGCCTCGATAGAGTCGTGCGGTTATGATATACCAAAGGATAAGGTTATTATCAGTCTGGCACCGGGAGATAAGAAAAAACGGGGATCTCATTTTGATCTGGGGATGATCGTTGCGCTTCTTTACCAGACAGATCAGATTTCTCCGAGGAATTTGTCAGAATATGCGTTTATTGGAGAATTGTCGCTTGACGGTCGCATACGCCCATGCAATGGTGTGCTTTCCATGGTTACGGAGGCGAGGCAGTGCGGTGTGAAATCGGTGATTGTGCCCTATGACAACAGGCAGGAAGCAGCGTCAGTATCCGGAATAAGGGTTTATCCGGTAAAGTCGCTTCCTGATACGGTTAAGTTTCTTGAGGGAAGATTTGATCCGGAAAAAATCTACGAAGAAGAAAGCGGATCAGGAGTAGCTACTGGTGAAAATTGTGGTGTGGACAATATATCCGCCGCAAAGACAGGAGAAGTATTATCATCGAATGCGCTCTACTCAGATTCCTTGGATTTTGCTGATGTAAAAGGACAGGATGACCTGATCGAAGCGATTGTTCTTGGCGCAGCCGGTGGACACAATATACTAATGATAGGAGAACCGGGCTGTGGAAAGACAATGATTGCCCAACGGATTCCCACGATATTGCCACAGATGACAGAAAAGGAATCTCTGGAATCCACAAAGATTCATAGCATATCAGGATTGCTTGATGCCGGTACCGGATTGCTCAAACGGAGACCCTTTCGAGCACCGCACCACAATGTATCACTGAATGCGCTTATCGGCGGAGGAAGTTATGCCCAACCCGGAGAGGTCTCTCTTGCGCATAACGGCGTGCTGTTTCTTGATGAACTTGCGGAATTCTCTCGCAGTACGCTGGATGCACTTCGTCAGCCTATGGAGGATAAGCGGGTCACTATATCCAGAGTGAATGGGACGAATTCTTATCCTGCTAATTTTATGTTTGTGGCTGCGATGAATCCATGCCCTTGTGGTTACTATCCGTCAAAGAAATGCAGGTGTACGGATTATGAGATCATACATTATAGAGGAAAGCTTTCAGGTCCGATATTAGAAAGGATCGATATTCAAAAGAGTGTTGCGCATGTGGATTTTTTTGAACTGGAGGCAGGAAAAAGCGGTCATACATCAAAAGTACTTCGGGAGTGTGTTGAGAAAGCGAGAGCTATACAGAGCAAAAGATTCAAAAATGATGTGTCTGTAAGCTGCAACGCGCAAATGACGACTACGATGATTCAGAAATATTGCAGATTGGATGAGGAGTGTACGCAGATTTTGAAGAAGGCAAGCGAGGAATACGGCTACAGTGCAAGGGTGATCCATAAATTGCTCCGCCTTGCCAGAACATCAGCAGATTTGGGCGAAGCAGAGAATATTAGAAGAGAGGATATCATACGGGTACTTTCCTGTAGAGATTTGGATGTTTCGAGCAGCAAAATGTATGCAATAAAATGATGTGTTTAGCGCAGAAACGATTAATGAATGACGACATGATCGAAAAGTATATTATTATTTCGTTGATTCCGGGATTAGGAGTAATCAGCCAAAATCGTTTGCTAAAGCTATGTGGTGGTGTAGAGGAGTGTTTTCAGATTTCTCAGGATGAACTGATGCGAAGAGATAATATGGTCAGTTCTAATAGGAGGATTGGAGCAGGCAAGATAACGAAATTCTGCAGTCTGCGCATGTCTAAGGATATCAGGGATAATGCACAAAGGATTCTGGATAGTTGTAAGGAGAAGAGGATCCATATTGTCACATGTGAAGATAGTAGGTATCCGGCCCGCTTTAAGATGCTTAATGATATGCCGGTTGTGTTATATGTGAAGGGGAGCCTTGAAATAAATGAGCATAAACGGAGTGTAGGTATTATTGGCGCCAGAAGGTGCAGCACAGAGGGGAAAAAAGCGGCTGTTGTGATCACAGAAA
>JAFUVF010000033.1 GCA_017483735.1 Lachnospiraceae bacterium
ATAGCAGAACAGGTGGCAGAGTGGCAGAGCTTGAGCTGGATAGCAGTAAGAATGCACAAAATGAACACATTAACGATTGGAACAAATGTAACGAACCTCGTAGAATTAGCCACGGTTGTGGGCTTTCACGAGGTCACAGGGGATCCGATTTTACAGGATGCCGATGGGCAGCGGTGGATTGCAGATGCTGATGAGTGCGAGGCTCCAGACAAAATTTGGATGCACAAGGATGGCTTTGTGGAGATAGGTTAAGGGAGGTGGCAGAATGTTGTGGCTGATGACTGGAACTACACAGAAAGCTGAAACTGGATGGTTTGAAGATCGGATCCCTGTGAGAACCTTCGTTGAAGCCGACTCGATGGATGAGGCTTTTGAAAGAGCCAGAGCGGTTTACGGATCCGGGATTACAGGGGCGCAGGTAGCCTCCCCAGATTCCACGGCTTCCACGGCTTCCGCACCATCCCCAGCTTCCACGGCTGAGACGGTTGAGACGGTCGAGACAGAGATAAGGATTGAAAGTTGAACATAGTTGAACACAGAGGATAAGGAGGAGCAGGATATGAGCAAAATATTAACAACACACGATCTCACAGAGAAGCTTCGGTATGAGATGGGCTTCACGAAAGCAGAAGCAGAGGACTCAGTACAGTTCCTGCTTAACCAGATCACGGATGCATTGGCAGCAGGTGATGATGTCTGGTTGCAGCACTTCATCCGTATGCGATTAGTGGACAGGCCGGCAAGACCTTACATGAATATGGTCACGGGTGAGATGAGTACCCTCGCTCCGGGGAAGCGGATCAGGGTCAGATTCTCGCCTGCCCTGCTTGAACAGCTTGATCCGGGGTACGGGCTTAGGATTGGAGATGATGGGGAGGTTTATAGTGTGCGTGGTTCAGATCTTACTGCGGATGAGGATGATGGAGCAGCTCTGGAAGAGGAGGATTTCGATTCCACCGATGAACTGGAGGAGTTTGAGCCGGAAGATGAGGATTTCGATTCCGCTGTTGAGCCGGAAGAGATAGAGGACGAGCTGGGCACAGAGCCGGAAGAAGAGCCAGAAGATTCATTGGCAGACACGCGGGCGGCATTGGCGGACTTTGTGGTTGCTAAGAGGGCTGGACTGGTGTGAGGATCTAGTGTGAGGATTCATTAAGAGTCCGATGCAGGGTACTTGACAGGTATGTTATAATGGCTCCAAAGAGCCATTAGGGTTAAGAATAGAAATCGGTTGACGAACACAAGGGCGGCAGAGATGCTTGCCCTTATTTTTTTGGCTGGCGTGGTTGGTTCGGTTGGTTCAGCTGATGAGGCTGATGGAGCTGATGCGGCTGGCGTGGCTGATGCGGCTGGCTTAGTTGCTACAGTTTATGTACACAACCTCCGTAGGATTGCAGATCCTTGGCACCCATGTGGTATTCGAGAGCCCGGCGGAGACGACAAGCCTGTTATCGTACACACCTTTGCTGTAACGAGGCAGCCAACCTTGTCCCGGAGCCCAGACTCCATTCCATTCGTGTTTGAATATGGAGTAGTAGCGCCACTGACCTCCATGAGTATGTCCCGATAGGATGAGATCCACATCATGTGGAATGAGGTTTATATATTCGGGGTGATGACTGATGCAGATGCGATATGTATTGGCAGAGCGGTTCGCTGCAAAGCCGGTCAGCCATGAGATTTCAGGCACCCTTTCTAACGAGCTTCTTGGGCTTTCTACGCCTTCCGGTTTGCCTATTGCATCTCTCTTAGGGTACAAAGGTAAAGGCTCGTCTGAGGCTCCCTGCGCTGCCTTAAGGCCGTCTCTGAAACGGCGGTAGTCTGTAACGTAAGCGGAAGTAAGACCGGCGATGGACACAAACCGCTGGTCTGATGTTTTTATCTCTGTGGTAATGAACTCGTTATCCAGAATAACCACACCAGTAGAACGTATCCGCTCCAGATCGGTTTCTGTGGCCATCCACTCGTGATTGCCCAGCGATAGGTACGTCGGAGCGATGGATGCGCAGGAAGATAAAAACGGCAGGACATTTTCCTGTGTATCGAGAGGAGATATATCATCCTCCGGCTGTGTGCCGTAGATCACATCTCCTGCGATAGCGATCAGATCTAAATCGTGCCGCTGGATGCTGCTAATGACAGGCTCCGGGTCTCTCCCGTGCAGGTCTGCAAGGAGAGCGATCCTTGGAGCATTTTTGATTTTATAGTGTGTTTCGACCACAAGGTGACCTCCCTTAGTCTTTTATTCCCATCAACAGTACCGTTAGAATTCCTACATTGCAAGAGGGAATCTGTACCCATGTGGAAATGGTGGCGGGCTACTCCCCAAACCTGCTCTGTGAGACCACACCGTCAATGCTTGTCATATCGGAATTGCCGGCGTTGCATGATATACCGAAGTTCAGCTCCTCATCACTCATCTTTGAGAAAGCCTTAAGCGTGAAAAGGTTATACTGGATGCTATCGCACAGTGGGGGAGTGGACTCGCCTGGTTCAAGGACGCTGGTGTAGGCATAGTAACGCTTGATCTCTCCATCTTTCACAGCCGTATCTTTAAGTTCCCAGCCGCTGTGCGGATATATGATGAACGCAGGGATTGAATCGTCTGTGGATCCATCCCATTCCTCTTGCATCTCCACAGTACCGGGGGCATAGCAATGACAGGTAAAGGCAATGACGGCATACACAGATGCCTCCCCTGTGTTCTCGATATACGGAGCATAATCGAACACATCGCCGGGGAGGATAGAGATGCCGCCGGTGTCATAATCCCTTAGCTCAATACTAGGCGCTGCGATACTGATCGGCTTGTGGATCAGATGATTTACCCCGCTGACTACTGCGAAAGTGATGGCAGCGGAGAGCACACAACAGAACAATCCCCGTATGAACGATAGGAGTTTTTTTCCGATAAAAGTTAGAGATTTTTTCATAAAATAATATCGTTTTCACTTACCCCCGGTCTGCTGGCATTGATCGTCTTTGGTCGCCGCGCCGGGGGTATTTTTTTTCACGCCTGCGCCGGCGACTCCGGGGCTTCCGGCAAGCTGGCATGCTCCATTGCGCCTCTCTCGACAATCGTCATCACAGTCTGCGGTATCGGTGCCTTCGATTTCAGGCAGCGGAGAGCGAAGTCGCGGGCATCCAGCAGAGCCTCATCGGTAGTAGTTTCGTTTAGTTTCAATGTTTTTATCAAATCTATCGTGTCTCCAGACATTGTCTTCTCCTGTGTTTTAACATGGACACAAGTTTTTGTTGTCCACCTGTCCACTTGTCCATCTTGGAGCTTGACTATTCAAGCTTCCAAACGGCTGTGCCGTCAATGTAGTCCTGTGCGGCTCCGATTCGTGTTTTCGCTCTCTGCGCAGTCTTATCCCCGATTCCCTCATCCTCCATAAGGTCGTGTATCGCAGATACGCTTACGGGACCATCCGATAAAGCTACCTCAAGTATCTGCATCGCACGCTCGATTTTCGTTACCGGGCGTGGATCTTCATCAGTGATATCCGAATCATCTGATTCTTCATCATTCTCCTCGAATTCTGCAAAACTCAGCTTGCGTTCATCATCAAGGATGAGCCTTATCGGTGTAAAATCACTCTCATCAAAGTTGCTCTTTATGGCCTTTACCCAGCGGATGTCCCTGTGCCTGTTGCTCATTTCCACTAATAACACTGACCTGGTGGATGCGACAAGATCGGCTGTCCCACCAACTTTGTTTATGATCTTGGAGCTTTCATTTTTATTCAGATGCCCGACCAGTACAATGGCTACCCCGGTATCCTTGGCCACATTGGAGAGCATGGTAGTGACCCTGCGCATCTTTGTCTGGTTGGTAAGCTGCACGCCATCGGGCAGGAATGCCTGTATGGGGTCTATGATAATGAGGCGGCATTTGGTCTTGTTTATCACATATTTGAGATCTTCTTCCTCCAGCGTCATGTGTTTCTGCAATTCCCCACTGTAGAAGAATCTTGAATCATCCCCGCCGGCACGCTTGAAACGCTTGAGGCTGGAATCTGCCACCTCATCTTCGTTGGTGAGATAGAAGATGTTTATAGGTTCACACGGTTGGGAGGGCAGCAGGTGTCCACGCTCCAATGCTGGAGGTGCCATCCCATTTGACAGCATAGCTGCCACGGTAAGGATCAGGGTAGTCTTTCCATCGCCTCCTGATCCTGCGATCATGGAGATCTTTCCAAAGGGCAGCAGTGGCTTCCAGCACCATTCGATGTCCACAAGCTCTGTATCGCTCCCACGTTTAATGATTACCATATGGTTACTCCTTGTATGACCACGGACGCTTCAGGCCCTGCCGGTTACTCCGGCTTGGCGGCTTGACGGCGCACGGGGGTATTACTTTTGATAATGCAACAGAGTATGTTTTTTAATGTTTGTAAGTGTTTTGCAAAGGGGCGCTTGTACTATTAATCATCAAACAAATCATCAGCTTCGTCCTCATCCGTGGTTTCCGCTAATAGTTTTTCATAATACTTTTTTAGCCCGTTGTATTCCCGCCAATAAAGGAAGTTTTCATCAGTAAAGTAATCAATGAACTCGGAGTCGATACTATTATTTTTCATTATTTCAGCGATAGGATAAGAACTAACATACCCTGCCACTTCTGGAGGGTCAGTATCTGTTATGCTAGCGTGATATTCTTCTTGTTCAATGATGTCGAACTCGCCTGTCTCGTCATTTTCTGCGCCAAAGTAATATGTCTGCTCTGCAAATTCCTCTGCATATGGTGGATCTTCGTTAGGTGATTCATACACATCATCATGAAGAAAATTACCTACTCTTCCTATAAAAGCATATAGATAAGAGTGAGGATGATTATAAGATATATATGAAACCTCTCCGGTGGTGAATGATAGCTCCCCATACACTTCGTCTAACATCTTGAAATACTGGAGAACATCATCCTTGTCTGAACATTTTTTAAACAACTGTTCAAGGTAAGGCAAGAAGATGTATTCTTCCACTTTTTCTGGAATCATACCATAAAGCATCTCAAAAGCCTTTATATCCCTGTCGCGACTTTTTTTTGCCCTTTGTTCAAACATTCTTCCGATTTTGAAAAGATACTTATCCTTTTTATTTGAAAAATACACCGCAGTAAAGTATTCCTGGAAGGTTCTGTGTACATAATGATATTCATCAGCTTCAAAATACATTAGACAGAGATTGTGTTCGAGGTCTTCTATGAAATCACGTGTGGTAAATTTGGTTCTCTCCTTCTCTTTAATCTTTAGATTTCTTAAGTAATAATCCATTTTATCCCAGGTGTAATCATAGTCTTCTTCCTTGTAGGATTTTGCACAAAATTCCTCAAGATAATGACCAAAGTCTTCAGGGTCTAACTTGGTTGCCAGAGGTCGTTCATAGTTACCTTTATTATGGTCGTGATCGAATGAAAGAGCCTTATAAGCATCGCGGTAGAAAAGATGCATTTTTGCTGATATTCCCCCGGTGTGGGCAAATGTCATTAGCATGATGTTTAGTAACAGAGGATTTTCTGCAAAAGACTTGTGGTCTTGATAAAGGTTTTTCTTTAATGCAGTAAGGAAGTTCTCTTTATAATAAGGTTCCGCTGGACGGAATGTCGTATTCTCGATTAACTGTACAGCTTGTTTCTTTGTAAGTGGTTGTAACGTAAATACGATGAATCTGCGGTAGGACTTAAAGGTATTATATGGACGGGAAGTGATAACAAATTGATTGTTATAAAACTCGTCCGTAAAAGCGTTAAGCATATTGTCAAATTGTGCGTGAAGAGAGGATGAAATCTCGTCCATCGCATCCAAAAGTATCAGGAATCCTCCTGATTTTAAGTCTGATGTGAGCTTTTCTTTTGAAATGTGTTCTCCGAATAACCCCCTGTTAAAGTCATAAATGAAGTCTATCAAGGATCCGTATTCCGGTTTCATGTCCTTCAAAGAAACAAAAAGTGGAATTTGCCCAGCTTTTTCGATATCCATAGCACATGAGTACATAAGATGTTGGAGCATAACAGACTTCCCTAGTCCACCAGTTCCGGTAAGTATAGAAAATCTTGAGACGAGCCCCAGCTTCATGGGTGTCAAATTGGAAATCACTATAGGTTTTCCTGTACGCATTTCGGTGTTAGTCAGTTCAACGCCTGAATCTAATTTGTTCTTATTACAGTAAACTGTATAGGAACGAAGGTTCCTCGTATTTTCAACACCGTAGCTTTCAAGCTCAACATCGTTATATACATATAGGTTATAAAAAGGAACCGGATTGTCATGTGTTAATAGGGTCTTTATTGTGGAGTATTTTTCAGCGGCATCTTGTGCATATTGAATATAATCACATATGAACTCAGGGGGGAGGATTGTATATGTGTTGTTGTCTATTTCCCACATGCTTTTTTCCCGGATTCTACGAAGGATCACACGATGGCCTTGTTCGGAATCTTCAGGAACCCCTACTTGCCGGGCTTCTACCCGAAAAGGTCTATTGTGTTCTTGATCTTGCCGTGCCTCGTGAAGTCTAAGTTCTTTGACAGATTCCTTGGCATCACTAATAAAACCATCATTATTGATGTTTCTTATAGTTTCTTTTGCCTCTTCAGACACATTTTTTGTAGCAAGTAGGATATATAAAAACAGACCAGCTAAGACTAAACCAAAATCTAATCTATAGCATGTCGTAAAGTCCGAGGGGGACATATTTAAATATTTCTGGAACTTACGCTTGTTGTTTTCTATCGAAGGATCATTAGCGATTATTTGACGCAAGATCCCAATTAAAAGAATCTTTTTATCCTCATCAAGAAGCTTTAGCACTTTCATGTCAAATTCACGAGCAAGCGGTATCACATCCGTATTTGGAGCAAGATTTAAAATTGTTGATAAACCCTTATCCCAGCTTTCTCCAGCGGTTTTTCTTGGCTGGGCAAAGTCTATATTGCAATTAAATATTTTAGATGCATTATAGCTTTCAGTCTTACTATATCGTTCATCCTTATCAATCGTTTGAACTAAGGTGCTGACGATTGTCTGAATGCTAGTCCCTTCTAAGGAGCACTTTTTAATAGCGTTCGCATATGTTCCGAAGCATAAAACCATGGTTAAAACCTCCTGCTTTTTTATTGCAGCCTCTGTGCAAGTGCCGTGCAACATTAATGAACATGGCGTGAAATTGAGGTGCAATATTTTGTTGCCGTAATATATAGCGTGTGAGGGAAATGCCAGATAAATATGGACCTAAAGTATGTTTATAGTAAGATTGGACGGCATAAACCAACTCACAGGGTAAAAAATATCTATTCTATTATAGACCTATAATAGCAGATGTCAATAGGAAATTTGAAAAAACTCCGCCGAGGAGGTGATGAAGCAGGGCGGAGCTGAAACAGTAACTTATTAACCCAGCGGTCTCGACAGAGCCGCGTCTCGTACCTTGACAACTATATATTGGGTGAGCAGCGATATCGCTCACAAGGTTTTAAGAAACAGAGTTAACCACATCGTACTGCGGATGCATACGCAGCAGGGGACACCATGGTCATTAAAGCCTGATGCCTGGAGGGACTTCCCTCCATGGTAGAAGGTGACTGTGTGTACTCCTGATTAAGGTCGCCCTTAAACAGGGTGAAAGTATGCAACCGCAGCTTTTTATTTGCCTTCAAGTCGGGAGTATAGGTCTGCTTTTCAGGCGAAGACCATGGTGAGCCCTCCAACTAATCAACGCGGGAAACCGCCATTAGAAAGGAGAGTTCACTATGAACATCACCATTAATATTAATAACATCCCGGCTATGGGAAATGCTGCAGCACTTGAGTCGGCAGAGAACAGGATTAAGATAAATGATGTCGAGCATATCACGCTGAATGGTATGTTGGAGGCTATCGGACGTCCGGATCTTAAAGCAAAGTTTGCAGAGATAAAACGGAGTTATTTCGATGCACCTGCGGTCAGGGCAGCTGAGAAGGCAAAAGAGGAAGCGGAACGTAAAGCGAAGAGACGCGCAAAAACAATGAAGGTTACAGAAAAAAAAGCATTAGGGCAGGATTCAGAGGGTGAATTGGGAGATACGGATACTCAGGAGGATTCTGAATTTGCAATGCCGGATGACGGTGCTTCCATGGATCAGGAACTGTCAGAGGCGGTCGATGAACCCCAAAAGCATCGGAAGATTCCGAAGAAATGGCCGATACCCTCGCCGTGGCTTCTCAGTCATGATCCTGCGGTCAAGGTTGTAGCCACGACAGAAGATGAGAGTTGTACGATATATTCTAACGGCTTTGTTGTATATGACGATGGAAATCGCAGACCGGTAACTATGTGGCTGTCTGATTGCGGAGACTTTAGTTATGAGGATAAGCAGATCAGCACAGAAGAAGCTCCGGCAAGCAAGAATGTAAATAGAGAATATCTTTCTGGACAACCGTGGTTTACAGCGATTCTCCTGTCAGGATCATACCGTCAGGATTCAAACAGAAGTTACAGTAGCGGAGATCGTAATAAGGATGGAAACGATGATCAGGAAATGGCAGCAGACAGCAATCATGCAAAAGAGCAGCTGGAAGAAAGGGATACTGAGGACGAGAAGATATGCGAGGATGAGAAGGGCAATCCAGGTCCGGTAAAGTTTGACGATCCTCAGAGGGCATATGAGAAGAAGGAGAGATTCAGCTTTTATATGAGAAGGCTTACCCCTTATCAGCAAGACGTTGTCCTTGGATACTATATCTACGGATTCAACTACAAGGAGATGGCTTCATGCCTAGGAATCTCAAAAGACTCGGTAAAGGATCGCATGACGCTTGCAAATGCCAATCTTGGCGAAGATGGCGTAAAATTTCTTATAGGAACTCCACGTATAGAACAGCATGCAGAGCAGTACATAGATACAGATTTCCATAGGAAGCTGATGGAATTGGAGATTAAGCAGCGCAAGGACGAAAGCTTAAAGAGAAGTTATCAGGTTCTTGGTCGTAAGTATAAAAAATAATTCTTGCCAGACCCCTCTACTTGTGCCTGACACGTCTATTAGTTGAAGAGATGAAAAGAATCAGATTAGCCGTTGGTGAAAATACCGGCGGCTTTTCTGTTTTTAAGAAAAAAATAAACCCGTACCCCTCTACTGGGTTGCGGCACGTCTATATAGTGAGAGGAGGAATTGGGATGATTGAAGAACAATTAGAATCAGTACATGGAAAAACGAAAGAAGTTGATGATTGCAGTAGCCTCAGACCGATAATAAGCAAACTTGAAAATGTATTTTCAATATTCAATGACCATTTCTTTTCCGGAGAACTTGAACATGCAGTCATAACAGTGGCTTCAGATTCAAAAGGTCGATGTTATGGATGGTGTACAGCATATAGGGCCTGGCATAAGGGAGAAGATTTGGACTTGACCAGGATTTCTACTATGGAGCTAGGCGAGGTTGAAGAGCAGTACAAGAAAGGCTTTTATGAAATTAATCTTGTAGCAGAATATCTGCGACGTCCTTTTGCAGAGATTGCGGAGACGCTCCTCCATGAGATGGTTCATTTGTACTGTTTGCAACATGATATTAAGGACACATCAAGATCGGGAACATATCACAATGCAAATTTCCGAGATGCAGCTATAGCGCATGGTTTGGTAGTAAGTAAGGATAACAGATATGGATTCTGCATTACAAAGCTAAATGATGAAGCGAAGAAATATGTATTATCTTTGGATGTACAGGATTTTGGGATGAGTCGAACATTCCCGATTATATTTGGAGAAACCGGCGGAACAGTCGCAATGGCAGAGCCAAAGCAAAGGGTAAGAAAATATGTCTGCCCATCATGCGGAAACAGTGTAAGGGCAACAAAGGCGGTTAATATAGCGTGTATTGACTGTGATTGCCGTATGAAACTTGAGGAGAGAAAAAAAATATCATAAAAATAATTTTTTTTTCGGGTCATACCCCTCTACTGCGTTGCGGCACGTCTATAAGATGTAAGGGAATACCAGGGAACCAGAGTTAGGACCGTGTGTAAACGATGCGCGGTCTATTTGTTTCTGCCGAGGAGGTGATGCGTTGGTGGTATAAAGATGATTGATAATGTGGGTTGATTTCAGACTATGCAAGGAGGAAGATCATGAATTTGAACAAAAAGATTGCAAGAAAGTATTGGAACAGGAAGGCTGAACTGGAAGAAAAGGCGAAGAAAAAGTCTAACTCAAAAAAGGAGGGGATGAAAGATGAGGCAGGTTAAAAATAAGGCGAGGATATATGTCTGCTGTCCTGTAAGACCCAAGGCGAAAGATCCTGAGAAAGCGATGCAGGAGTTGAAGGCAAATCTGGACAGAGCGGAGAGGGCGTGTGAGCTTATCATGGCGGCCGGCGGAATACCGCTGTGCTCACCACTTTATTGTATCTACGGATTGAACCTCGATGAGCAAAATCCCGATGACAGAGCACTTGGACTTGAGATAGGGATGGATATGCTCCGTAATGCAGACGAAGTCAACGTGTTTTCTGAGCATATATCAGAAGGCATGGCAGCAGAAATACAGTTAGCATCACAGCTTGGCATCCCAGTTAGGATGCTCTGTGAGGAACCGGGATTTATGCTCCGCATGGAAAAAGCCGGTCTTGAGATTGTGGCTCATGTCCATGATGAGGTGATCATAGAGTCGCCGATAGGAGCGCATACGGTAGATGAGATCTGCGACCTTATGTCAGTGAACCCATCGTGGGCAGAGGGCTTACCTCTCGCCGCAGACGGCTATAAGGGGAATTTTTATTTCAAATCATAAATCTGCAAAATGAAGCACTTAGACACATCCCGGCATTGGCACATGAAAGCTGCTGCCGGGATTTTTATTAAACGGGCAGAGGAGGTGTAACCGTGAAAGACAAAGACACAGTGATTGAAAACACAGAGAACATGGAAGCAGGGACATTAAAAGATGTCTGTGGTCAGAGGGGATGCTTCTCATACATAGATGGGCATTGCGGATGCCTCTCTGATACAGATTTCGGAGGGCGGGCTTGTCCATTCTTCAAAACTGTAAAGCAGTATGAGAAAGAACTGCAGGCGCATCCGTTAAAGTCAGAATACGGGTCAGGGGAGGATGATTTCCTGGCTGCAAACAAAGGTCTGATCGATGAGCTTTCCGCTATGGAGGATGGCTGCCATTGAGGAGAGCAGGTTCGCGCAGATCGTTGATAAGCTGAAGGAATCAGTCGGTGTTCCGATCACCGGCAGGGTGCAGGATGTGGTCGAGCTTACGGGCAAGACCTATGGCTTGACACAGAATGAGCAGGACGGAGTCCTGAACTATCTGATCCAGGGCGGCGACTTGAGTCTCTATGGTCTTTCCAATGCGGTCACCCGTGCTTCACAGGATATCGAATCCTATGACAGGGCGACAGACCTTGAAGCCATCGGGTGGAAAGTGGCGACCATGCCGTCAGCACAGTGGAGGGAGATAAACGCATGAGAGCATATAAAGACCCTACCGCTGATACAGCAATAGCCAATGTCATGAAGGAGTGGAAGGAAGCAGAGGACTTCAAACACAGGCAGGAAGTGATAGAAAAAGGGAATAAGCGAAGACACAAGCACAAGAAGGGGAGGGTCGAAAGGCTCTCCCTTTCCAGTTTTAAGGGAGGCGAAGGAGGCAATGACAGGAGTATTTGATGTTACGGATAACACATGCGTGGATGACCAGTGCTGCCGTAACTGTATGTGGTGGAATCACGATCTGTTGGACGGGAAGCTGAGATGCCAGAACTACAGATCAGAGAAGCATGATAAGAAAACTGACGGGTCTGAATGGTGCTGGAATTGGCAGAAGGACAAGAAGCACAGGTAAGGAAAACAGATAAGAAAACAGATAAGAAAACAGAAGTCATTCATGGAGGTTTTTGATATGAGGACGGCATTAATTCGGGCTGGCATTGCGTTTATCGGAGTCTTCGCACTGACGGCCACAGTATGCCATATAACAATCAAACAGGTCGAAGGAACTGACGATAGGGAATGCCAGCAGGCAAGCAGTATGGATTATGTTTACGGACCGACGGCAGGGGTCACGGCTCATGGATTGAATACAGACTTCGATGTTCTGGTCAATCCTACAGGACGGTTTGTTATCGGCGGGTCTTTTGCAGACTGCGGAGTAACAGGACGCAAACTCGCCTGTGATACCTATGGAGGTGTCGGGCATATCGGAGGAGGAGCTATGAGCGGTAAGGATCCTTCAAAGGTTGACCGCTCTGGCGCGTACATGGCTCGAAAGATTGCAGTGGATATCATAAGGGCAGGGTACGCTGACAAGGCAGAGGTTCAGATCGCCTACGCTATCGGAGTGGCAGAACCTGTATCAGTGTATGTGGAGACCTTCGGAACGGAGCACCAGGACAAAGGCTTTATTGAAGCCTATGTGAGAGATACCTACGACTTGACACCAAAGGGGATCATAACAAACCTTGGACTTCTGGATGTGGACTACAATCTTGTTTCTGCTTACGGACATTTCGGTAAAGCAGGACTGCCTTGGGAGGAGTAATGCCATCCCGTCCAAAGGTTCCGTGTCAGCATCCCGGCTGTGCGGAACTGATAACACCGGGAACAAAGTTCTGTGATAAACATAAACCGCTCCACCCGGAAGCCATCCGCTCCGCAGCAAGCCGAGGCTATGGCAGGGCTTGGCAGAAAGCAAGAAGGCAGTTCCTCAATGCTCATCCTCTGTGCGAGGAGTGCATGAAGAACGGTAAGTATGTGAAAGCAACGGATGTGGATCATATCATTCCACACCGAGGGGATGAGAACCTCTTCTGGGATAGGAGCAACTGGAGAGCCCTGTGCCACAGGTGCCATTCCAAGAAGACGGCGAAAGAGGATCTGCATCCTGAGTACCACTACTGAAAACGATAGAGGTTGAGGAGGACAGTGATGAAGAAAGATATCAAGGTGAACATCGGCTTTGGCTTCCTGGAAGCTCTCGCCATCGCATTTGTAGTCCTGAAGCTGACAGGTTTCATCACCTGGTCCTGGCTCTGGGTGCTTGCCCCGATATGGATCCAGTTGATCCTTGCGGTGATCGGTTTCATCGCATTTCTCAAGGTGGCGGCACACATCTACAAGGATGACTGGTTGAGATAAAGATGACGATGAACAGATGATATCGAGTTGCGATGATCGTGCAGAACCACCAGATACAGCCCCTGGGTGGGGGCGGGGTCTTATCTATAATGCATGGCCTTTACAAGACCGGTGCGGCCTCAAATGAAGAAAGTCGCAGAAAACCAGGGCCCGGGGCCTATAGGGGAACATAACAATTTCGGCGCAAAATGAAATCTTCATTTCGGCGCATGCCTGCGTGAGGCTCCTTGCGGAGTCTGTGGCGCAGCTCCCGCTCCATCTGTACAAGGTCACGGACCCGGACGGGCAGGAGAAGGCGCAGGACCATCCGCTGTACAAGATACTCTACCGTGAGCCGAACCCGGAGATGACGAGCTTTTCCTACTGGGAGGCGGTCATGACGCACCTTTTATTGTGGGGCAACTCCTACTCGCAGGTGATAAGGGACGGCAAGAACACGGTGCTTGGCATCTACCCGCTCCTTCCTGAGAATGTGGAGATCGACCGCACGGAAAGCGGAGAGCTTTACTACATCTACCACGCATACACGAACGAAGTGCCGGGGGAGACCAACAAGGACATCATCTTCAGACGGGATGAGATCCTGCATATCCCGGGGCTTTCCTTCAACGGCCTGGTAGGTTTTTCGCCTATCGCCATGATGAAGAACAGCCTCGGTACCACGATGGCTGTGGAGAAATACGGCAGCGCTTTCTTTAAGAACGGCGCACAGCCGGCAGGAGTTTTGGAGCATCCGGGAGTCTTAAAGGATCCTCAGAAGATCCGTGACAACTGGGTCAATGCCTATGGAGGACCCGGCAACGCACATAAGGTGGCAGTCCTGGAGGAGGGCATGGCGTACAAACCGATCTCTCTTCCTCCGGAGGATTCACAGTTTCTTTCCACCCGTGAATTTGGCGTGGAGGAGATCTGCAGGATTTTCAGAGTACCGCCTCATATGGTGCAGGACTTAAAGCGTGCCACCTTTTCCAACATAGAGCACCAGAGCATAGACTTCGTGGTCCATACCTTAGACCCTTGGCTTGTGAGGATCGAAAAGGCGATAGTGAAGGACCTGCTCATTGAGGAGGAGAAAGACCTCTACTTCCCGAAGTTCAACGTGGACGGACTTTTACGGGGTGACTATAAGAGCCGCATGGACGGCTATTCCGTGGGCATCTCCACGGGCATCATCTCGCCGAACGAGGCAAGGCGCAAGGAGAACATGCCGCCTCTGCCGGAGGATGAGGGAGGCGACTTCCACATCGTGAACGGCACCTTCATCAAATTGAAGGATGTGGGGCAGCAGTACGGCGTGGCTTCAGAGGACAAGGCAAATGATCCTGACACTGAGCCTGACGAGCCCGAAGAGCCGCAGCCCGATGAAGGCCAGGAAGGGGAGGAGCAGGAAGAGCAGCACGAAAACAAGAGGCATACCGAGCGCAAGAACAGGCGCAAGGCACAGCGAAGAGGAGGTAGTTCATGAAGAGATTCTGGAATTTCATCCGGGATGAAAACGGCGGACGCATCCTCCGCCTGGAGGGTCCCATCGACGAGGACAACTTCTGGGGGGATGAGGTGACGCCCAAAACATTCAGGGATGAGCTTGAAGCTGAGGACGGGGATGTGACCGTGTACATCAACAGCCCCGGAGGTAACGTGTTCGCCGCGGCGGAGATCTACACCATGCTGATAGAGCATAAGGGAAGGGTCACCGTGAAGGTCGATGCCATTGCCGCATCGGCGGCATCCGTTATCGCCATGGCGGGAGATACGGTACTGATGTCCCCTGTAGCAATGCTGATGCTCCATGATCCGATGACCGTGGCCATGGGCAACGCGAAGGACATGGAGAAGGCGATCGCCACATGCATCTTTCTGGGGAGAAGGAGGCTGTCATGATAACAATCGAAGAGGCGAAGGCATACCTGCGCGTGGACTCATCCTTTGAGGACAGCCTCATATCCTCGCTCATGGCTTCTTCGGAGGCTCTGTGCATGGATGTGGCAAGGCTTAGTGCTGATGAATGGGACGAGATCAGGGATACCGACCCCGATGTGCCATCCGCGCACCAGATACAGGGAAACACCCTCACCACGGGGGAAGTCATAAGGATGAGGAATACGCTCCGCATCGCTGTGTTCTTCACGCTTGGGTACCTGTATGAGCACAGGGAGGAGGCTGACCACCACGACCTGGTCTTAACGCTCAGAAACCTGCTGTTCGCCATCCGGGAAGGGGTGGTGTGACATGGCTGTTACGGGAACAGGCAGGATCGCAAGGATGGGCGAGCGGATAACAATCCAGAAGAACGGATCCTATACGGACAAGTATAAGAACCATCTCCACACCTGGACGGACTATTTTACCTGTTCTGCTTACGCCAGCACTTATGTGGCTGACGAGGACGGGGATGAGGTCTCATACGAGGAACGAACGATCACCTTTGAAGTCCGTTACTGCCCGGAGATCGCAGCTATCACTTCCACAGGATACCGTATCGCATTCAGGGATGAGTTTTATGACATCGTGTCCGTTGACCTGATGAACTACCAGAAAAAGACGGTGCGGATCAAGGCAAGGAGGGAGAAGCGGTGAGCAGGAAGGTATCCATTGAACAGATGGCAGATGCCATCGAAGAGGAGCTTTTGAAATATAACAACCTTGCCGCGGACGAGGTGAAGAAAGCCGTGAAGAAGGCGGGGAAGACCACGAAGAATGACATCAATGGATCCGCTCCCGTGCGCACAGGCAAATATGCCAAGTCATGGAGGAGCAAGGTCACGGCGGAGGACTCCCAGAGCATTTCCGTAACGGTGCATTCACCCACGAGGTACATGCTGGCGCACCTTCTGGAGCACGGGCATGCCAAGAGGGGAGGCGGCAGGGTAAGGGCGATCCCCCATATCGCTCCTGCGGAGGAACATGCAACTACGGAGCTTGTGCGTGATATAGAGAACGCGCTGAAAGGATGATGCTTATGACTTATGAGGAAGTCGTGGCCATGGCGGAGGAAACAAACCTGCCTGTGGCCTATGACCACTTTGCGGAGGGCGAGAGCCCTGACCCGCCTTTTCTGGTATTCCTCTTTCCGAGGTCGGATAACTTCATGGCTGACGGGAAGGTCTATCAGAAGATAAATGAACTGCACTTTGAACTCTACACCGATAAGAAACAGCCAGATGTGGAGGAGAAGGTGGAAGCCGTGCTCGATCTGCATGGCATCTGTTACGACAAGTCCGAAGTATGGATCTCCGAGGAGAAACTGTACGAGGTGCTTTATTCAATGGAGGTGCTAAAACATGTCACAGACAACGAAGAATAAGATCAAATACAACTTGAAAAACGTCCATGTAGCAAAGCTCACAAAGAGCGACGCGGGCGTGTATTCCTATGGGACACCGAAGTCCCTGCCGGGCGCAGTGAGCCTGTCCCTTGATTCTGAAGGAGAGGCGAGCCCCTTCTATGCTGATGGAGTGGTGTACTTTAGGTCAGTCACCAATAACGGCTACTCAGGCGACCTTGAGATCGCTCTCATCCCGGACTGGTTCAGGGAGGAGATCTTAAGCGAGACGAAGGACGATAACGGCGTACTCATCGAGACAGCCAACAATGTATCCCCTGTCTATTTTGCCCTGCTGTTTGAGTTTGACGGCGACCAGAGGACGATCCGCCATGTGCTCTATAACTGCACGGTAAGTTCCCGTCCTACGGTGGAGAGCTCCACAAAGGAGGACACGATCGAGCCGGGAACGGAGACCCTTGCTATCAGTGCTGATCCGAGGGATGACGGGCTGGTGAAGGCAAAGAGCGGTGATGATACGGATGCCACGACATACCAGAACTGGTACCAGTCTGTGTACATCCCGTCCACCACATCGTCAGGGTCTGGAAGCAGCAACGAGGAGCCTGCAGGCTGAGAAAGGGAGGTAGAAGGATATGCTTAGTAAGACAGTAAAGATCGGCGACAAGGAAGTCACATTCAAAAGCTCCGCGGCGATCCCAAGGATGTACCGCATCAAGTTCGGGAGGGATATCTTCAAGGACTTAACGAAGCTGGAGAAGACCTATAAGGACAAGGGGGATGGCACTGTGGACATGGAGATCGAGGATCTTGAGATCTTCGAGAATGTGGCCTATATCATGGCTCTCCACGCAGACCACGAGTCCACCCCGAAGGAGATAGGGGAGTGGCTCGACCAGTTCGAGATGTTCTCCATCTACGAGATCCTCCCAGAGATCCTGGAACTGTGGGGATCGAACCTTTTCACCGATGTGAACGCTAAAAAAAACTGAGATCGACCGAGCGTGAGCTTACCACTCCGCTGTTTTTACTGCGGTGCATGGAGGTCGGGATTTCAATGCGCGATCTCGACCTGCTCACCATCGGCCTGATCATGGACGTATGGACGGAAAAAGGCAATGACGGAGCCACATACGCATACACAGCCCAGCAAAGCGATTTTGATGCCTTCTAACTATAGAATAAAGGAAAATATCCGAGGCTTTTTAAGGAACGATGGTAATTTACAGTAATCCGCTCAAAAACTTGGGATATGGTTTCGCTTGTGATAAATGGGCGCATTTTGAAAAATGCGCAACAAGACGATTGAAAATTGCTAAATGAGCATGAAAAACATTTGATATCGGCTTGACAAGTTCATGGAAACGCCTTACAATGAAAACAAGGTATTCACGGAATACACGGATTTAAGGAGGTGGTCATATGGATTTGGCTAAAGTTACATCCAGAGGGCAGATAACTATCCCGATTGAGATAAGGAAGCACCTTGGAATCAAGGACGGGGATAAAGTCTTATTCACATTCGTCGGCAACAATGTGGTTATGACTAACGCATCAGTAGAGGCCTTGCATGAGGCACAGAATGCATTTGCCGGAGAAGCGGAGCGTCTGGGGCTAAAAAGCGAGGACGATGTTGTTGACTTGGTGAAACAGGCACGGGCGGAGAGGAGCAGTGATTATCAATGCGTGTGATGATCGATACCAATATCCTGATTTCAATGCTCCTGTTTCCAAGCAAGAAGTACGATGATTTTTTTGAAATCATCAATGGAGAACACACCCTTGTTTTGTCATCATTCGTCATAGATGAGTTTTGGGATGTGATAAAGCGTAAGTTTCCGCAAAAGGAAGAAGCCGCGGACACATTTCTCACGAAACTTGCTTATGAGCTTGCGTACACTCCGCATCAGATGCCGGGAAACCTTTTCGAGATCAGGGACATGAAAGACTACCCAGTTGTTTACTCGGGAATCATCGACGGCTCTGATATCCTGATCTCGGGTGACAAGGACATTGCAGCCGTGGAAATTGATGCCCCGGAGATCATGACCATGGCGGATTTCATGAGAATATGTCAGATGTTCTGAAGGGTTTTGAGGTTATTGATATTGAGGTGGGAAAAAGCGATTCCGTGATGACGGTAGGCGGCAATATGGTGAAGTTCAATAAAGCAACGGCTACAGAGCTTATGCATCCGGAGTTTGTACGGCTGCTTATTAATGGTGATACCAAGCAGGTTGCAATTCAGAGCTGTACTGAAAAGACCAGAAATGCCGTGGCTTTCAGCAAGGGTGAAGGAAAGCAGGTGTACGCAATTACGCTAAAGGTTCCTGCAATTGTGGTTGCTATAAAGAAGCTTCTGCCAAATATGGATGAAAATGACACCCTGACTTTCAAAGGGAAGTTGTTCGCTGATGATAAAGCTATCGTGTATGACCTGACCGCCGGGGAGCCAATCAAGCGTAGAAGGCGGAGAAAGGCAGGTTCGGATGAAGAGGTTGAAGATGAGGCTGCCCAGGCGGAAGAACCGAAATCGACATCTAAAAAGAGGGGGAGAAAGAAAAAACAATAAAGCTGAGACCGTAAACTGAGTGGGGCTTTGAGGATTCAAAGCAGAAAATATGTTTTATTATAAAACAAATGCCAGGAGATCACAGTGTGTGACCTGCCTGGCATTTTGCTTTGACTGAACGTCTTCCTCGGAAAATAGTATAGCATAGGCAGAGAGGGATTAGAAGAGGGAAATTACGAAAGTTTGCGAAAGATTTGCAGGTAGGGTGATGATGGAAAAGGTTTTAAGCATCTCTGGAATGGATTCAGAGGTGCTTTTATTTGGATTGGTGTTAAATTAAATCGTGATTAAAGAGGAGAGAGATAATCCTTCACACATTTCCGAAGAGTGGATTTATGCGATTTTTCGTTCGGATTCGTTTGAGCCGTTTTTCGGATTGGACTTTCAAATTCTGCTTACACCGATTTTTCGATTTCCAGCAGAATTTTGATGATGAATGCAAGGGAGTTTTTTGATGAATGCAGACAATAAAAAATTGTGAATCCATAGATGAAAAAAAGTGAATCCAACATAAAAAATTTTCGTATCGAGGACTATTCCCAGAAAATCGGGCTATTATGAGGGCAGTAGAGCGGTGGATTATAAGGGATTTCCTAAAGTTCGTAAAAATAAATCGTTAAGGTCTTAAAAAGGACTTGACAGGTCGTGATGAGCTTCCGGAGGTGCTCATCAATGTTCTTTTGAAAAATGAAATGTCTTTGGTAGGACCACGCCCATTACTAGTTGAATACTTGCCGAGATATAGCAAGGAGCAAAGACGAAGACATGAAGTGAAGCCTGGGATAACAAGTTTATCTGCGTCAAAGCAAAGGAACCTTGCCAGTTGGGATCAAAAATTTTCTGATGACATTAGATATGTGGATAGGATCACATTTTTGGGCGATTTAAAAATTATGCTGGATACGGTAAAGATAGTGCTGAATAAAAAAGGAATAAGCAGTACGACATCGGCAACGATGGAAAAATTCACTGGAAACGTTGAATGAGAAACTTGTATATTATCGGAGCTGGTGGCTTTGGAAGAGAGGTTGCTTGGCTGGTAGAACGGATAAATCAAAAAGAGCTGCTATGGAATATAAAAGGGTTTATTGATGATGACTCATCAATTTTTGGAATGACGGAAGATAATTACAACGTGATTGGCGGATGTGACTATCTGAAGGCTTTGGATGATGATTATTGGGTAGTATGTGCTGTTGGAAATGCCAAGACACGAAAAACCATCGTAGAGAAAATTAAAGGCTATAGACATCTGCACTTTGCAACGGTCATTGACCCTGATGTAAAGATTTCTGAAAGAACAAAAATAGGCGAAGGAACGATTATCTGTGTAGGAAGTATCATTACAGTAGATGTCGAGATAGGGAAGCATTGTATCATCAATCTCGATTGTACAATCGGTCATGATGCCGTGCTGAAAGATTATGTGACATTATATCCAAGCGTCAATGTGAGCGGACGCGTAAATATTGCCGATAAAACGGAAATAGGAACGGGTGCGCATATTATACAGGGTATTAACATCGGGAGTGGAGTAATCATTGGAGCTGGTGCGACAGTAATAAAGGATATTGAGGATGAGGTAACAGTTGTAGGAAATCCTGCAAAAGTAATAAAGAAACATTCAGCTGGGAATTTCGGGGGGGTATTACGGAAGGCGGATAAAGTTTTCTTTTATCTTGAAGAGAGCCACTACAGGCTGCCAAAAGAGAATGCGGCAGCATAGGAGAGTGGCATGAAGAGAATTATTTTGATTGGAGCATCCGGACATGGAAAGGTGTGCGCTGAGATTGCCTCATTAAATGGATATGCTAAGATTCTGTTTTTAGATGACAACAGAGAATTAAAAACCTGTGGTAACTATAAAGTCGTTGGAACGACAGATAATCTTTATGAAAATATTGACGAGCAGACTGAATTTTTCGTATCTATCGGTAATGCAAACTACCGAAAGCCCATCCAAGAAAAAATAGAAAAAGCCGGAGGGAAGATTGCAACTCTAATCCATCCTAATGCGGTTGTAAGCTCAGATGTGACATTGGGAGTCGGAAGCGTTGTTATGGCGGGCGCAGTAATCAATGCAGGTACGAAGATTGGAAAGGGTGTAATAGTCAATACAAGCAGCAGCATAGACCACGATTGTAATGTCGGGGATTACTGCCATATAGCGGTCGGAGCGCATGTGTGCGGGACAGTAAATATAGGAGAAATGACATGGATAGGCGCAGGAGCAACAATTAGTAATAATTTGGAAATTTGTCAAAAATGTACTATAGGAGCTGGTGCGACAGTAATAAGGGATATTGAGGATGAGGTAACAGTTGTAGGAAACCCTGCAAAAGTGATAAAGAGGCATACAGTTTAGAATTCGCAGTTGTATTCGTCTTATTGCGGGTGTATAATGATAACACAGCATGGTTTGGTATATATGAGAATTAACAGGACGGTCTATGACGGTAGAGGAAGTAAACAAAGCTACTGGGATATCGATAAAGGAGCTAAATCGGCTAAACTGTGACCTATGGTATCATGGAACGTCTCCTGACGGGGCGGAGAACATTAGGGAGAACGGTCCGCAGGCAGGCTTCAACATAGGCAACATGCTTGACTTTGGAGCAGGTTTTTACCTAACAGATACGAAGGAGAGGGCAGAGAGCTATATTTCAAGGATTCCTGTTCTTACGAAGGAGATGAGATTTGAAAAGCGAAAAGAATGGTCAGTTATCGAATTTCGCTTGAATCCTTTTGAACTGTTGTTTGGGGAAGGAAATGAAGGTAAATACACCTATAAGAATTTTCCAAAGCATGATGAGGAGTTTGCTAAATTTGCTTTTTACAACAGACTGAGCAATGTGTATCGAGAGAACCATCACGGCTATGATATAATTTGGGGCGTTATGAGTGATAATCTCCCGGATCAGGTCATATATGACTATACGGAAGGACTGCTTACATATGAAGAGGCAATAGAGAAGCTGCAGAAGCCGAACAGTATGAAGCAACTTTATATCAGCAGGCAAGAGATATGCGATATGCTTGAAATAACAGATATCATCCAGATTGTAGCAAGGTCTTGAGAAAGGAGGCGGCAGATATGGAAGCATTGTCAGCAACAATAAAAACGGAAAGGAAGCATACGATTGAAAAAGAACTTTCAAAAGCGCTTGTTCGTTTTTCCTATGGCAGGGTAAATGTCAAAAAGGCGAAGGAAACAGCCGCCCGGATGGCTCCTGTCTTTGAGGAGGAAGCAAAAAAGAACGAAGTGGTCGCACACAAAGGCGTGAACTGGTTTGCAAAAGAAGTGTTGAAAGTTATCTGAATAACTCAAAGTAGGAAATGATAGTAATATAGGCTCTCGTGGGAAACCATTGGAGCCTATTAAAGTGCATTCATCCGAAACTCGCACAGCCCACAAGAGAGCAGGCGAATATATTTTTCGTGGCGGACAGTATCCGCTGCTTCTCATCGGGTTCAGGACATGCGTGAATGATAAACCCGGGGAGGGAAAATTTTCTATACACAGGTCGCACCTTTCTTTGCCGTATCAGGAGAGGCTAAGCTCCGGATATATGCAGAGAGGCGGCAATATATCATGGGAGGAAGAGGGTTACTTGTGAGGTTAGTCTCTTCCTCCTGTTAAAAGGTTACATCTTTATGATAAAAAAAAAGAATGCAGAAAGAAGACAAGGAATAATTTGTAAGAATTGCACAATAAACACCATAATAAAAGAGAGCTTTTTGACAGCACCAGAAATAAAAGGAGAGTAAGAAGAAATACCGGTGTATCACTTGGCTACACCGGGG
>JAFUVF010000034.1 GCA_017483735.1 Lachnospiraceae bacterium
TGGCTTGCGAAGTATTTTTCCCTGAACCTCTGGAACAGGAACTGTGAAATCGTAATACAATGGCACCTCCTTTAGTGTAACCGTTACGCTAAAATTGTACCACATATTCGATAGTTTTGCAAGCAAAAAGCCTTATTTTGAAGCTTTTTCAGCATTTTTTACACCGTTATACTGAGTTAGTGTAACCCACGTAGGAAGTTCACACTATAACGGTCCGGGTCTGTGTCACAGACTGTACGGGAAATGTATATATCACGGATATGATACTGCAGGGCGGCTCCATCGCAACGGGGTGGGTCGGCCATGTGAGCGAGATACAATGGACGCAGGACGGGTAAGGCGCTATGGCTGAATTCACGAGGTTTTCAGAGACCATTTTGAAGAAAAAGGACGCAAGGATCGTATCTGTTAAGGTGTCCCTTGTCGTGACGGATTGCACCGGGATCTTCTGGTTCACGGACGTCATGGCGCAGGAGGGAGACAGGCTCACGGGCTATGTCATCAACACCGAGACCTTGACGGAGAAATACCGGGAGGACGGGGAGGTTGTACCGAAACGATTTTATAACGGAATCGTCCGCTCGGAGGCGGCTCTCGTCATCTTGAACCGTGGGGCGGACACGGCGGGACTTGACTTCAAGGTATATCCCATCCAGACGATGGAGGATGACAGCATCGTGATCTCGCAGGGAGCGGGGTCGCATAAGGCAAAATTCGTGTCGGCTGTCCGGGCGGGTGACGAGTTCGCACTCCTTGCTTCCACGAGGCAGGGGCTTCGGAACGGCTCTGCGGTGACGAAGGAGGGCTTCTTCCAATACTCCGCAGCCGGGGACAGCAAGCATCCCGTCACGGTGGAGAAGTACAAGTCGGCAAGGGTCTATGTCGAGTTTCAGGAAACGCAGGACGGGGGGTGAGCTTGTTTGAGGGATTATCTTAAGGTTTCAGTGCATATTGCAGAGATTTTATCAGATAATTCCTTTGTATTTTCACCGGCTCAGTATATTTCCATTCATCGTAGACTTTTCACAGGAGTTTATTCACACGCAGGCAAGATTAGAGACTATAATATTCGTAAAGATGAATGGGTGTTGGATGGAGCATCTGTAATGTATGGTGGAGCACTTGAACTTCGTGAGACTCTTGAATATGACTTTAATACAGAGCAGGAGTTTTCCTATGCAGACCTGACCATGAGCGATATTATAAGTCATCTTGCTCGTTTTGTGTCAGGCCTATGGCAGATACATATATTTTGTGAAGGAAACACAAGAACCACTGCTGTGTTTTTCATAAAGTATTTAAGGTCAATGGGGTTTGATGTGACAAATGATGTATTTGCCAAGAATGCATGGTATTTCAGGAATTCACTTGTAAGAGCAAATTACAGGGATGTTAAAAACGGCATTTATGAAGACATGACCTTTTTAGAGACCTTTTTGAGAAACCTTCTTATGGGTGAGCAGAATGAACTTAAAAACCGTTATATGCATATAAGGTGGGAAGAAACGACACATTCTGAATCAAAACAGCACATTAAACGACACATTGAACAACACGTTCCAAACGAAAACAGCATTTTGAATGTGCTTAACACCAAAGGGATTTCCTCTAGGATGAGGAGTAATATTATAAAGCTTCACGAAGCTTTTGGGATGAAGAAGATATTCGGAAGAAGCGATGTGATTGAAGTTTTGGGAATAACAGAAAGACCTGCATCCACGCTACTTGGGAAAATGTATTCGCTTGGTCTTACGGAGAAAATAACCGGTGCTGGAAAGGGAAGATATCGGTTTGTTTTTTGATAGTAATTGTTAGGTTTATCAGATAAATGACTATGAATCAAAAGGAAAGAATGCTTGCCGGACTTCCGTACAAGGCATGGATGGACGGCCTTGAAGAAGAGCGTACAGATAATAAAAAGAAAATTTATGAATACAATCATTTACCACCGGAGAAGTGGGATAAACAGACGGAGCTCCTTAAAAATATTCTTGGAAAGACAGGTGAGAATGTTCATATTGAAGCGCCATTCCACTGTGACTATGGATATAACATTGAAGTCGGTGAGAACTTTTTTGCCAATTACAATCTGATTATACTTGATGTGGGAAAAGTCCGTATTGGTAATAATGCGCAGATTGCACCTAATGTTTCCATATACACGGCAGGTCATCCGATTCATCCTGATTCCAGAAATTCCGGCTATGAGTATGGTATTCCTGTTAATATTGGAGACAATGTTTGGATTGGCGGAAATACCTGCATCATGCCTGGTGTTACCATCGGAAATAACGTTGTGATAGGTGGCGGAAGTGTGGTTACTAAGGATATACCGGATAACATGATTGCTGTAGGGAATCCTTGCAAAGTAATAAGGGAGATTACTGAGGCAGACAGGGATTATTACTTCAAGGATAAGAAATTTGACGTAGATGATTACAGGTAGAAGGCAAAAATGATAATAGGATTAGGTACACTGATAAATACAGCAGCAATAGTTGTTGGTGGAGTACTTGGTGCATTAGGAAGGTGTCGCAAATATTATTCACAGCAAAGCCGGGCTTTCTCTTAGATTTAAGTGCAATTGTATTATGCAAGCGCAAGGTCATGACGAGCCTACGGGAAAAGCTAAGATTACACCTGCTTATAATCTGCCTTGCGAGTATGTTATTCATACAGTTGGACCGATAGTGCAAGGACCACTCACAAAAAGACACGAAGAGCTTTTGGCATCTTGCTACAGATCATGCCTGGATATAGCGGAAGAAAATAGAGTAAAGAGTATTGCTCTATGTTGCATATCCACAGGTGTGTTTATGTTTCCAAATCAAAGAGCTGCTGAGATTGCTGTAGAGACAGTTAAAAGCTGGCTTGAGGAGGCAGACAGTCAGATGAAGGTTGTTTTTAATGTTTTTAAGGATATTGATCTGGAGATATACAACAATCTTTTATCGTAAACGAAATAAATAATTTCGTTTACGATATTCCAGCTCATCAAATAATTGCGTCTTTGAGAAAGCTCAATCCGCAATTACTTTCTTCGCTTACTATAAATATTTGAAATAACTATAATTCGACTAAAAAGTGCCGGATTATAGAATTACTACCAAAACAATAAAATGTTGACTAAGCCGTACGACTCATTATATAATCGGATTACACAAAATAAGTCGTACGGCTTATTTTGTGCCAATGAAATGATAATAAAGCCGTACGGCGAAGAGGCGTTTATGAAGATTACAAACTCGAAAACTTTTGGCGAAACTGTAAAAAACAGAAGAAAGCAGCTGGGCTATACACAGAAATACATATCTGAATTTACGGGTTTAAGTATAAGTTTCCTTTCCGATCTTGAAAATGGAAAGAAAACGATAGAGCTTGATAAGGCTTTGATTGTTGCAAATATACTTGGTCTTGATGTCGAACTGAATGAAAGAGGATGATAGTATGCGGGAACTGAAAGTATATATAGAGGTAAATGGGAGCCAGACGCCGGTTGGAGCGATTAAGGGAAATGATTATCGGGATGCAGTTTTTTTCTATGATGATGAATACTTATCTGCGGGGGAGTCTGCTCCGATTTCCATATCGCTTCCCTTTCAGAAGGAGTCTTTCAGTCCGGAACAAACAAGAAATTATTTTGAGAGTCTTTTGCCGGAGGGCTTTTCCAGAAAAGCGGTCGCCGATTGGATTAAAGCAGATGAGAAGGATTATGTGACGATCTTATCTGTGCTGGGAAAAGAGTGTTTAGGCGCAGTAAAAATAGTCTCTGGTGATTTTACAAGTGAATCGGCCTACGAGCGTTTGTCGGAGAAAAGAATAAGGGAGCTTGCATCGGAAGGGGCAACCAGTTCCACACAGATATTGATGGAAACACATTTGTCTTTGACAGGTGCCACGGGAAAAGTGGGATTATATTATGACGAGACTAACGATAAGTGGTTTTTGCCGAAAGGAGACGCACCAAGCACACATATAGTAAAACAAAGCCATGTTAGATTAAAGCAAATTGTTCTGAATGAGCAATTATGTGTTCTGGCGGCAAAGAAGCTTGGAATTGATACACCTGAGAGTTTTATCATAAATAAAGGTGACGGTAATGATGAACTGCTTTTTGCAACCAGGCGGTATGATCGTATTTTGTCAGACGAAAAGTATATCAATGGATTAAGATGTCCGTTAAGATTGCATCAGGAAGATTTTGGTCAGGCTTTAAGTATTCTGCCTGAGAAAAAATACGAAAAGAAGCCATCTATGTATATGCAGAAAATGTTTGAACTGATAAGAAACTATTCGCTGAATCCCTTGGAAGATCAGCGCATGCTTCTTAGAAGTATCATATTTAATTACCTGATTGGAAATACAGATTGTCATGTAAAAAACTATTCGCTTTTATATAGCGCAGATTTAAAATCCAAACGATTGGCACCAATATATGATCTTGTGGCGACAAGGGTATATAAGACTACGCCTGAAATGTCTTTCTATATCGGAGGAGAATTAGATATTGAAAAGATAGACAGGATGAGTTTTTCAAAGGCTGCGGATGAGATAGATATGACAGGCAGAATGGTTTTGAATATTTTTGACGATGTGGCGGAGGATTTTGAAAATGCGCTGACTTCCGCTGCGGGTGAATTGGAAAATATAGGATTTGAGCAGGCCACAGCACTGAAAAATAAGATATTAAAATCCGGAGGATACAAAAATATAACATAAATGCTTGGAGTGAGAAGGCTTTTGACGATAGTCTGTTGACACCGCACAGAAACGGCAGTATAATCGCAAATATAACACCGCTATATTTTGTGGGGCAGGCAATGGCAGAATCCAAATCTCAAAAAACGCTCAGAGCCATACATGAATCCGCCAGAATGGAATTCCTTGAAAAGGGATTTTTGGAGGCATCCCTGCGCAATATCGTAAAGCAGGCGGGAGTGACTACCGGCGCCTTTTATGGGTATTACAAGAGCAAGGAAGAGCTTTTTGCGGGAATGGTGGAGGAGCACGCAAGATACATAATGGATATGTATGATGATGCGGTGCAGGCGTTTTTTCGTCAGGCGGCGGAGGGAAACGGAGTGCATGTGGGCGAGACCGGAGGGGAGAGTCTGCGCTGGATGCTCGAATACTCCTACAACCATGCCGATGCCATCAAGCTATTGATAGGCGCATCTAACGGCACAAAATACGAAAGCTTTCTTGAAGAGCTCACAAATGCGGAGATAGATTCAAATCACAGAACCATGGCGCTTCTGTATCCCGGCACGGTAACCCGTGCGAATCTTCCGAGAGAGCTTGAATATACTCTCGTGAACGGGATGTTTAAGGGAATGTTTGAGCTTATTATGAAGGACGTGCCCATAGACACCGCAAGGCTGTGCATAGCCGGTCTGACAGAGTTCTACACCGCAGGCTGGGCGCATCTTATGGAGCTTTAATTTTCGAAAGGGATTTCCTTGTCGGAAAAATATTTTCTGACCGTGTTGTCCCAGATTTTCTCGGGCTCTTTGTCCATTACAAAGGTGGAATATGAGGTTCCGGTCGTGACGGTGGTGTGAGTGCCGTCGTTTCGGATGGTCAGTATGAGAGCCTTCAGGGCGGACAGATCAGCCTCCGGAAGCTCTCTTTCCATAAGGGCATTCATAGTCTTTGGCTTTAATATAAATACGAACTTAAACCCCAGGGGTGCACGCTTCCCCTTAATGATTTCAAAGAAAAAGGCTTTGACCTCGCTCCAGGGCTTGAATTCGTACACGCTTTCCTCGGGGATCTCTTCATTTTCATAAAAGTCCCTGTTTATATGTCCGTCCACGGAATAGGTAACGGAAGCGGTAACGGATGCCTCCTCCAAAAGAAATATATCGAATACATCCCCCATAAGAAGGGATGACATAAGGGCTTTGTCCGAGGTAATGTTTAAAAGTATCATAGCCCCATAATAGAGATAAATGCGCCAATCGTCAAGCAGAATATGTCTTAAAGAAATCTAAAGAATTGCGCACAACACTTGCTATTTTCATATAATTTGTATATAATACCCAAAGAAAAAAAGCCCACTAGATTGGGCTTAAAGTATGTCAGAGGAGTGCTTGTAAAGATGTCAGAGGCTTTGTTGAGGATACAGGATCTGAATGTGAGCGTGGAGGACAATCATATACTCCACGGGCTTAATATAGAGATAGGAAAGGGCGAGACCCATGTGATTATGGGACCTAACGGTGCCGGAAAATCGACTCTCGGACAGGCGATAATGGGAAATCCCAGATACAGTATAGATTCCGGCAGCATTGTCTTTGACGGTGCGGATATTACCGCAGAAGCCACGGACAAAATCGCAAAGAAGGGAATCTTTATGTCCTTTCAGAATCCCCTGGAGGTTCCGGGAATATCACTCAGAAATTTTATCAAAAACGCTGTGGAGGAGTGCACCGGAGAGAGGATGCGCCTCTGGGACTTCAAAAAGAAGCTGGATGCCGCAATGAATGTGCTTTCAATGGATACCGAATACGGGGACAGGGATTTGAACGTGGGCTTTTCCGGTGGAGAGAAGAAGAAGGCTGAGATATTGCAGCTTCTTATGCTTAAGCCGAAGCTTGCGATCCTGGATGAGACTGATTCGGGACTTGATGTGGATGCGGTGCGCACTGTGTCAAAGGGAATCGAGCATTACAGGAAAGAAACCGACGGTGCGCTTCTCATAATCACGCACTCTACGAGAATTTTGGAATCCCTTTCGGTCGACAGGACACATATACTGGTGGACGGAAAGATTGTGAAGACCGGGGACGGCTCCCTTGTGGATGAGATAAACGAAAACGGATACGAGAAATATTTATGAAGAAGGAAAAGTCAGAGGTTCAGGACATAGACAGAAGCCTCTATGATTTCAAAAACGAGGATGCGGACGCATACAGGCTTAAGGAAGGGCTTACGGAAGAGATCGTAAGCCAGATTTCCGTGGAAAAAAATGACCCTGCATGGATGAAAAAATTCCGTCTGGAATCCTTAAAGATATATAACGAGCTGGAGGTGCCGAACTGGGGTCCCTCGATAGAGGGACTGGATATCGACAATATCGTAACCTATGTCAGAAACCGTGACAACAAGATGGTTAAGGACTGGGACGAGGTGCCTGAGGACATAAAGGATACCTTTGAGCGTCTGGGAATCCCGGAGGCGGAGAGAAAATCCCTCGCCGGTGTGGGTGCCCAGTATGATTCGGAGCTGGTTTACCACAATATAAAGGACGAAGTGGCGGCCCAGGGAGTCGTCTACTCCGATCTGGAAAGCGCATTGTACGGCGAATATGCGGATATGATAAAGGAGCATTTTATGCGCCTGATAACCCCGCGGGATCACAAATTTGCCGCACTCCACGGCGCAGTGTGGAGCGGCGGAAGCTTTGTCTATGTACCGCCGGGAGTATCGGTGGAGATACCCTTACAGTCATATTTCAGATTGAACGCAAAGGGTGCAGGACAGTTTGAGCACACATTGATAATCGTGGATGAGGGGGCATATCTTCATTTCATAGAAGGGTGCTCTGCGCCGAAATACAATGTGGCAAATCTCCATGCGGGAGCGGTGGAGCTGTTTGTCGGCAAAAATGCCACATTGCGGTATTCCACAATAGAGAACTGGTCAAAGAATATGTATAACCTGAACACCAAGCGTGCAAAGGTGGAGGCCGGCGGAAAGATTGAGTGGATATCTGGCTCCTTCGGTTCCCATATCTCGTATCTCTATCCTATGAGCATTCTATCGGGAGAGGGAGCACGCAGCGAGTTTACGGGGATTACCTTTGCGGGAGCGGGGCAGAATCTTGACACCGGCTGCAAGGTGGTTCACAGCGCCCCCGATACCTCATCATATGTAAATACGAAATCCATATCAAAGGGAGGCGGAGCGTGTACCTTCAGAAGCTCCGTGGTCATAAACAGGAATGCGAAGGGAAGCAAGGCCTCGGTATCCTGTGAGTCCTTGATGCTGGATTCCATGTCACGCTCGGATACCATTCCGGCAATGGACATACGCACAAAGGATGCTGATGTGGGGCATGAGGCAAAGATTGGGCGTATCAGTGATGATGCGGTATTCTATCTTATGAGCAGAGGAATCCCGGAGGATGAGGCAAAGGCTATGATAGTCAGCGGCTTTTCCGATAATGTCTCAAAGGAGCTGCCGCTTGAATATGCGGTTGAGATGAATAATCTGATAAGACTGGAGATGAAAGGCTCAATAGGTTAGGACAAATTTATGATACTTAACAGTTTACCGACTCCTACATGGAATCGCCTGAAAATGAATTATGCCGAGCTTGGAAGTCCCAGAGGCGCACTTGATGTGTGGACCGCTGAGAGGGCTCTTATCAGCCGGCCTGCCTGCATAAGCGTCCAGAGACGGAGCGGTTCTAAGGATGAATTGGTTTACATAAAATATACAGACGACGAAGGGAGAGCCACAGGAGAGGAGCTTCCGATTCCAACGGGCTGCGGAGAAGAGGTCAGTGCATTTTTGGACGAGGTATCTCCGGAGATAATAAGGATAACGGCGGAGAACGGAACCAGATCCCCGGAGCCCTGCAAGCTTAAATTCTGCTTTGCGGATAATAAGGTATCCATTTCAAGGCTTGTGATAAGCGCTCCGAAGGATTCCGAGATTACCGTGATAATGAATTTAGAGGAAGCGGAATACGGGCTTTCAAAGGGAATTTCCAAAGGAAAGGCTGGCGGAGACGGCACAGCCATAATCCAGACCCTCATAGAAGCGGCAGAGGGTGCCAGGGTGCATCTCGTACAGGTTCAGACCTTCGGAAGGGGCTTTGATTTCATAAACGATATCGGTGCCAAGGTCGATAAGGACGCCAAATTTGACTTAATACAGCTGGTGCTGGGCGGCGGGAAGACATATATGGGGTGTCATACCGAGAACTTCGGAAAGAGAGCGGAGTTAGAAGCAAATATCGGATATCTCATACGTGGTAATGAGCATCTCGATATGAACTATAACGCAAGGCACACAGGGGCAAAGTCCGTAAGCAGCCTGAATGCAAACGGGGTTTTGCGTGAGAACGGCTTTAAGATATTCAGGGGAACCATTGATTTTGTAAGGGGTGCAAAGGAGGCTGCGGGCGCAGAGAAAGAGGATGTCCTTCTGATGGATGATGATGTGGTAAACCAGACTATTCCTCTCATTCTGTGTAACGAGGAGGATGTTGAGGGCTCCCACGGCGCAACCATAGGACAGATAGATGAGGAAACAATACTTTATATGAAGAGCAGGGGTATTTCTGAGGAAAAGATATACGAGCTTATAGCCAATGCAAGAATTGATGCGATATGCAACCTCATATCCGACAGGGAGACGAAATGCGACATAAGAAGATATCTCTACGGAGAATATGAGGAATAGGGACAGGGGAAGCTATGACAGAGGAAGATAAGAGAATCAGGGCGGATTTTCCGATATTTGAAAATGACAATACGATATATATAGACACCGCAGCGACTTCACAGAAGCCGCTAAGCGTCCTTGATGCGGTGCGTGATTACTATGAGAATGCCAATGCCAACCCTTTGAGGGGCTTGTATGACTTAAGCATGAGGGCTACGGAATGCTACGAGACTGCAAGGAGTACCGTGGCGGAGTTTGTGAATGCGCCGGCGGCGGAGAATATAGTATTTACGAGAAATGCCTCCGAAAGCCTTAATCTGGTGGCATATTCCTATGGAATGAATTCCCTGAAAGAAGGGGATGAGGTGCTTGTAAGCATTATGGAGCATCATTCAAACCTTCTTCCGTGGCAGTTGGTCTGCAGGGCTACGGGAGCTGTACTCAAATTTGTCGAGTGTGACAAGGAAGGACATCTGACACCGGAAATGGTGGAGGCGGCGGTAAACGACAGGACAAAGCTGCTTGCCGTTACCTATGTGTCCAATGTGTTCGGGTGCAGGAATGATATAAAGTCCTTTGCCGAAATAATACATAATAAAGGCGGCATAATAGTATGTGACGGGGCACAGGCTCTGCCGCATATCCCTGTGGACGTGCAGGAGCTTAATGTGGATTTCCTTGCCTTCTCGGGACACAAGATGCTTGCGCCCATGGGAATCGGAGGGCTGTACGGCAGACAGAGCCTTTTGGAGGAAATGCCCCCGTTTATGTACGGCGGAGAGATGATAGAGATAGTGACAAGAGAATCCGCCACATATGCAGAGGTTCCGCACAAATTTGAGGCAGGCACCGTAAATGCGGGAGGAGCCGTGGGACTTAAAGCCGCTATAGAATATATGAACGGAATCGGATTTGAGACGATAGAGCGGAGGGAAAATGCCCTTTCAAAGCTGTGTATGGAGCTTATGGCGGAGGATGAGCACATTCATGTGATCGGAGATAAGGATTATGTAAACCATCATGGCATAGTTACCTTTACTCTGGATGATGTGCATCCACATGATATAGCGGCCATACTTAATGATGAGAATATTGCGATCCGTGCGGGACACCACTGCGCCCAGCCGCTGCTTAAATATCTCGGTACTAATTCCACCGCAAGGGCAAGCTTCGGCTTCTATAATACGGAGGACGAGGTAAGGCAGCTTGTGGCGGCTGTCAGGAGAATCAGAGGAAAGATGGGATATTAAAATGGCAAATACATTCTATAACGAAATACTTACGGAGCATAATATGCATCCTATACATAAGCATCCCATGGAGGGCGCAAATTTTGTGCTGCAGGGAGTAAATCCCACCTGCGGCGACGATATAACCCTGAGTCTCAAGGTGGAGAATGATGTGATCGTGGACGGAGCCTATGAGGGCGACGGCTGTGCAATATCGCAGGCTTCTGCGGATATGATGCTGGATCTCATTATCGGGAAAAGCAAGGATGAGGCGCTGCGTTTATCAGAAATCTTCCTCCGTATGATCAAGGGAAAGATTACCGACGAGGAAAAAGAGGAGCTCGAGGAAGCCGGGATACTCGAGGATATTTCCCATATGCCCGCAAGGGTAAAGTGCGCAGTTTTGGGATGGCACACCATGGATGAAATGTTTAAGAAGAAGGCTTAACCCGCCATAAGTCCGCATACCACAAGAAGTATGCAGCCCGCAAGCCATATGGCGATAAGCATAGAGAGAGCACGGTTATTTGATCTGAAATTACCGTCTTCAGAGTTCATTATAAGATTTGTGACTATACGTATCCAATCCATATAAATTCCCCCATAGCTTATTTTACCAATCTATTCATATTCTTGCAATAACTGTCAAGATGTAATTTCCGGTATTACCACCGTCACCACGGTTCTTATACGGTAAATCCGGCGGCGAGTATATAAAATTTATGCTTGACCGCCGCTTTGTTATAGGCTATGCTTATATCAAACAAAACGGCGGTGAAATATGATTATTTACATTTCACCGCCGGAAAGTATATCATAGTAAGGATTCTTTGCCCAAAAACCCCGGCTGCAAAATGAATTTGACAGGCTCTTTGATGCAGTTTTCGTGAATCCGGAAGCTGTAAAGTCAATTGTTCGGCTGCTGTATACGAAAAATGCAGGATATACCAGACGTGAGATTATTGAAAAGCTTGGAATATCCGATGGCGGAAGGTTGTCGCGCAATCTAAATGCCCTGATAGCTGGTGACTTTATAATAAAGTATGTTCCGTTTGGAATGAGCAAGAGAGCGGAGCATTATAAACTGATAGATCCGTTTTGCCTGTTTTATCTGCACTTTATAGGTCCGCAGGTTGGGAGCAATCACAAGTTTTGGCAACAGAATACAACAGAACAGGCGGTCGTAACGTGGAGAGGATATGCTTTTGAAAATGTTTGCTTTAATCATATTGACCAGATAAAGGATGCTCTTGGAATTTCAGGTGTAATAACAACAAGTTCAGCGTGGTCAAAGCGTGATGATGATGAAAATGGAGTGCAGATAGACTTACTTCTGTGTAGGAACGATAATGTTATAAATATGTGTGAGATTAAGTTTTATTCCGGCGATTTTACTGTGAATAAGAGTTATTATAATACGCTTTTGCAAAGACAGGAAACATTGGCAAAAGAGGTGTCGCGAAAAATGGCGATTTATAATACCCTGATTACAACAAACGGACTTAAAAAGAACGAGTATAGCAGTATATTCACAAATACTGTGACGATGGAAGATTTGTTCAGAGAAATCAGATGATATAGTCCGGTATTACCATCGTCACCACAATAATGAAGCAGATAAAGGTTTTTCCGCACCATTGTGCAAAAAGGGCTTGAAAAAAAAAGCCTGAACCATTACACTAAAATGGATTATGTCATATTAATACGGCAAAATCTGGTGTTTTCAAGCGTTTTTGACACGAAATATTGAAAAAAAATGAAAGACAGTTACGGAAGAAATATCGATTATCTGAGAATATCCGTCACGGACAGGTTTAACTTAAGATGCCTGTATTGTATGCCGGAAGATATTGATTTGTCCCCGATGAGCGATATCCTAACGTTTGAGGATCTCGCATCCGTTGCGTGTGCTGCAGCAAAGCTTGGTATATCAAAGATCAAGATCACGGGGGGAGAACCGCTTGTCAGAAGAGATGTCTGTCATCTCATAAGAATGCTAAAAGATACTCACGGTATAGATCAGGTCACGCTGACAACAAACGGGATGCTGCTCGGAAGATTCCTCACAGGGCTGATTGATGCCGGTATAGACGGTATCAACGTCAGCCTTGACACACTCGATCGAGGCAGGTACGGGCGCATTACCGGTCACGACGGTCTGGAAACCGTTCTTGACGGAATAAATAAAGCTGCAGGCAGCAATATCCCGGTAAAGATCAACGCAGTATCCGTAGACTGGGACAGATATTTTGGAACCAGCAAGGCAGATGATGCCCCCGCAATTCCGGAAGATGTGAAGGCGCTTATCGGACTGGCCGAAGATCAGCCGGTTGATGTTCGTTTCATTGAGCTTATGCCCATAGGCTACGGAAAGGATTTTCCGGGGATACCCCATGACATCCTGATACCCCAAATAAAAGCTTTGTATGACGGTATGACGGAGGCAGACCGGCGTGGAAACGGTCCCGCCGTGTATTATAAGATACCGGGATATAAAGGGAGAATAGGCTTTATAAGTGCCATTCACGGTAAATTCTGCAATGAATGCAACCGTATCAGACTGACTTCAAAGGGTTACCTCAAAAGCTGCCTGTGCTATGATACAGGGGTTGATATAAAAAGCATAGTAAGACAGAGCGATTTAGGGGCAGTAAAACAGGAAAGACTTGTCCGTGCTTTTGAGCAGTGCATACTGTCCAAGCCGGATTCGCATTCTTTTACACAAAAAGAAAAAATAACCGAAAAGCTTACTATGTCTGCAATAGGCGGATAAGGAGAAAAGAGAAATGGAAAACGTAAACGGAAGGATCAGGGCTATCTGTGTCAGTAAAGAGCGCGGTGTGGAAAAAACGGAAACGGAAACGGCTGTGCTTGTTGAAGGAGAAGGGATCAAAGGCGATGCTCATGCAGGAAAATGGCACAGGCAGGTAAGTATTTTATCGGGGAGCCGTATTGACGAGTTCAACAGCAGAGGAGCGGGTGTCAAAAATGGGGATTTCGGTGAGAATCTCGTTATCGACGGGATTGACTGTGTCAGCCTTCCTGTGGGAACGATTCTTACCCTAGGAGACGGTGACAGACAAGCATCTATCCGCATTACACAGAAAGGAAAGGAATGCCACACACACTGCAGGATATATAAGAGGATGGGCGAGTGTATAATGCCTCATCAGGGGGTATTTTCAGAGGTGATAAAAGGGGGAGAGATCAGAAAAGGAGACGGCGTCCTTATACGATATCCCGATATAAACAGACCGTTTACGGCGGCGGTGATCACACTCAGCGATAAGGCGTCGCAGGGTTTGCGCAAGGATCTCAGCGGACCCGCGGCCTGCGAAATACTTACCGAAAACGGATATGAAGTCATAGAAACGGTAGTCATTCCGGATGACCCAAAGCGTCTGAAGGCCGAACTTATCCGGCTGTGTGACGGACGCGAGGCAGATCTTGTCATAACAAGCGGCGGAACGGGATTTTCGATTCGCGACAGCACGCCTGAAGTTACGCTCGACGTAGCTGACAGAAATGCTCCGGGAATTGCAGAGTATATCAGATACAGATCCAAGGAGATAACGGATCGGGCGATGCTCACAAGAGGGGCATCCGTGATCCGCGGACAGTCGATCATCGTAAATCTTCCGGGAAGCCCGAAGGCCGTTAAAGAGTGTCTCGGCTTTATCCTAAGCGGGCTTGAACACGGCATAAAGGTTTTGCGCGGGGCTGTTTCGGAGTGCGCCCGCGATAATGCTCCGGGCTCAAACCGCTGAAGCATGAAGATCGAGTTTGATATAAAAAAAAGATATAAGGATTTTTGCCTGGATGTTTCCTTAAAATGTGACAGTAAGAGGATAGGGATACTCGGGGCATCCGGCTGCGGCAAGACACAGACGTTAATGTCTCTTGCGGGCCTTGTCAGGCCGGATGAAGGCCGTATAGTAACGGACGGCCGGGTTTTGTTTGACAAAAGATTAAAAACGGATATAAGTCCCGGAAAGAGGAATATCGGATACCTTTTTCAGAACTATGCGCTCTTTCCAAATATGACCGTGGAGGAAAACATCAAAGCCGCTTTGCGTGGTGCCGGACGGGCTACTAAAGTCGACGCAAAAAACAAGATCTGGCAGATACTCGAGACGTTTGAGCTGACCGGTATACGTTCTCATATGCCGCGTGAACTTTCGGGAGGACAGCAGCAAAAGACAGCTCTTGCCAGGATGCTTGCCTGCGATCCGCAGCTTCTTCTGCTGGATGAACCTTTTTCGGCCCTTGATACTTTTATGCGGGAGGCTCTCAGGCTGGAGCTGATCCGTATCCTTGACAGGTATGACAAAACAGTTATCCTTGTAAGTCATGACCGGGATGAGATATACCAGATGTGTGACTATTTACTGCTTCTTGATGGGGGAAGGGTAATAGCGCACGGCCCCACGGATGAGGTATTTTCTCATCCGAAAACTATGTCTGCCGCCAGACTTACAGGATGTAAAAATATCAGCAGGATAGATCGGATCGATGATCACAGATTTCGGGCACTTGATTGGCATGACATTGAGCTTGTGACCGGACAGAGAATCGACAGTAACATAAAATATGCCGGAATACGGGCTCATGATTTTTGTCCGAAGGTAAATGGAACAAATGTTATTCCCACGGGACATACAAAGATCAGCAGGCTTCCGTTTGAATGGTATGTGATAACGGAAAACGGGCTGTGGTGGAAAATCCCGAGAACTTTAAACGAGGATGATATCTGCAATTTTATTCCGCAATATATCAGCATAGATCCGGATAAGATACTTTTGATGGAATAAAATACGGAGGAATCGTATGAAAATACGTGGATTACTCGGTAAGAAAGAAATGGAGGATGCTATCGCGGAGACTACACTGGAACTGGAGAGAGCCGGTGTGATCTCACAAATGAGTATGCCGTTTCGTCTTACGTTTGAAGAGATACTGATACTGTATTTAGAGACGACAGGAGAGGGAACACCTTTTATTGTAGAGACACGAAAAAGAAAGGGAAGATTCCATGTTGTTCTGTCTGTTGATTGGAAAGAGGCAGATCCTTTCGGGATGGAGAGTCCGCTTCTTACAAAGCTCGTTGACGTTCTGGAAGAGAAACCCGTTTGGGAATACCGCCACAATACCAATACGGTCACATTCAGTTTCACCCTCTATAATTCGCCATACAGAAACTATGCTTTCGCATGGAGTTACATGAGAAAGTATAAAAAAA
>JAFUVF010000035.1 GCA_017483735.1 Lachnospiraceae bacterium
ACGAAAAAAGACTTTGAGCCTGCAAACCGTAAGAAGTTCTGCTCCCGTATAGCAACGGGTGATTATGATGCCGTCATCATCGGGCATACGCAGTTTGAGAAGATCCCGCTGTCACAGGAAAGACAGGTGGCGATACTGGAGCGGCAGATAGATGAGATCACGGAAGCTATAGCACAGGCAAAAGCGGACAGGGGCGAGCGATATACCATCAAACAGATGGAAAAATCCAAGAAGCAGCTCATGACAAGGCTTGATAAACTCAATGATCAGAGCCGTAAGGATAATGTCGTAACCTTTGAGCAATTAGGCGTAGACAGGCTGTTTGTGGATGAGAGCCACAGCTATAAAAATCTTTTCTTATATACGAAAATGCGGAATGTGGCAGGTATCGCACAGACAGAGGCACAGAAGTCGCAGGATATGTTCAACAAATGTCAGTACCTTGATGAACTGACAGGAGGTAAGGGCGTGACCTTTGCGACCGGAACACCGATTAGCAACAGCATGACGGAGCTTTATACCAATATGAGATACCTTCAGTATGGTACGCTTCAGAAGCTGGGGCTTGGACAGTTCGATGCATGGGCGGCTAATTTTGGAGATACACAGACTGCAATAGATGTTGCTCCAGTTTTATAGGTACATAGCAAACAGAGGACAGGAATACGCATTTTTTAGGATCGCAGACTGTATGAGGTCAGCGGTCTTTTTTTATTTCCAAATATTGGTAATTGCAGATATTTGAGTATCCTCAAGAATCATAGAAACGTCTTGAAATAATATGTGGCATTGGTTAAAATGCTTCTATACGATAAGGAGCGGCTTTTGCGGTGGAAAATACTGAGAACGAAAAGACAGTATATGCTTATGTGGATGAGTCGGGAAGCATCACAAAGACCAATATAAGCAATAACAGATATTTTGTAATAGCGATGCTGTTCACAGAAGATCCTGTGGCGATACGTCGATTATATAAAAATAAAATCTCCCAGATGATGCGAAAAAGTGATACATATAGGGATTTAATACATAAAAACCGGGAGATTAAGGGATCAGATATTTCAGAACCAGTAAAATTGCCGGTTTATGAGCATATTGTTAAACACGCATCCGATAAGATGGAGCTTGGAATTATCGTTCTTGATAACCATTACACCACGGATAAGTTTATTGAGAATCACGCACGATCCTTTAACTATATGATACAAACATACTTGGACAGCAGCTTTCGGAAGCATAGTAGGTTTATGCATGGCGGCGGGAGAATGGAGTTTATTATTGACGAACAGAACATAGCGACCGGCGCAAAATATGATCTTGGGGGATATCTGAACCAACAGTTGACATTAAGAAAGCCGATATGTGACAGATTTGATGTTACATACACGGATTCCCGGAATGAGAAGTTGGTACAGCTCGCTGATTTTATAGCAAACACATTTTATAGGAACATTGAGAAGAAAATCAAGGAAAGCCGTGAGACGGTAAGTCTGTGGCTTCCGATGCTCTGCAATAGCGATATTTTCGACTTTTCAGAGGGGCATGATATAGCACTGAACCTACCCGAAAGCTAAAATTTTCCGGTTGACAGTTCCGGTATTGGATGCTACTATATGGTTAGCAAAGTAAATCGCTGATAACCGCATGAGGATGTAAGGCAGATGTAAGCTGTCCGGCTCAGCGTTTTTGTTAGAAAGACATTCCAGATATGGGATGTTCTTTTACTTTATAGGGCTTTTTGTAATATTAGTGGTAAGAATTGAGAAACGACAGGAAATTTCTTGTCGTTTTTTCTTGACATTTGTGGTTTACCACGGTAAACTAATAGAAGTTTATCAGAATAAACCGAAAGGATGGTAGAGCGCATGAAAGAAATCGAATTAGGAGCGGTACAGGAACGATTTGCGGATATCGTATGGGCGAATGAGCCTATTGGTTCCGGGGAGTTGGTGAAGCTGTGTGAGAAGGAACTGAAATGGAAGAAGCCTACGACCTACACTGTTTTGAGGAAGCTGTGTGAAAAGGGGCTTCTTCAGAATGTGGATGGGATAGTATCTTCTTTGGTCAGCAAGGAAGAATTCTATTCTGTAAAGAGTGAGCAGATCATTGAGGATTCTTATGAGGGATCACTTCCGGCATTTATAGCAGCCTTCACTTCACGAAAGAAGCTGACGAAGGCAGAGGTGGATGAAATCCAGCAGATGATCGATTCTTTCAGGAAGAAAGGGGAATAAACTATGTGCAGCATATTCATAAAAGCCCTGAACCTATCTATAAATGCATCCTGGCTAATCCTTGCCGTGATAGTGGCGAGGTTGCTTTTGAAGAAAGCCCCCAGGTGGATATCATGCCTGTTGTGGGGAATGGTTGCGCTGCGCCTTATATGTCCTGTTTCGATAGAAAGTGTCCTTAGTCTTTTGCCAAGTGCAGAGGTGGTGCCCGGTAATATCCAAATGGTCGAAAGACCGTATATAGATTCAGGGATAAGTATCATTGATAATAATGTGAATCCGGGGCTTGGTGAGGCTTTGAAGCCCGGTATTGAAGACAGCATGAATCCAATGCAGGGGATAGTAGCAGCAGGTATGATGTGGATCGTGGGCATCGCAATTATGCTTGTTTACGCCTTGGTTAGCTTCCTGATATTGAAAAAAAGAGTAAGGGCTTCTGTTTCCGCCGGCGAGGGGATTTATGAATGCGATGAGGTAGAATCTCCCTTTATTTTGGGGATATTAAAACCTATTATCTATGTACCGTCCGGATTGGATGAGAAGATTCTTGATATGGTTTTGGCACATGAATATGCTCATTTGAAGCGTCATGATCACTGGTGGAAGCCCTTCGGATATGCTCTGTTGTCTGTGTATTGGTTTAATCCGGTTTGCTGGATAGCTTATATCCTGCTTTGCAGGGATATAGAAGCTGCCTGTGATGAGAGAGTGATCAGGGATCAGACAAAGGAATATGCAGCGGATTATTCCCAGGCACTTTTGAGTATGAGCGTGCGAAAAAGATTCATAGCTGCATGCCCGATAGCATTTGGGGAGACCGGGGTGAAATCCCGAATAAAAGGGGTTTTGAATTACAGAAAGCCTGCTTTTTGGGTGGTCATCGCAGCTTTTATAATATGCGTTGCTGTGGCGATATTTTTTATGACGAATCCTAAGGATGATCATCCAAATGTGTCGATATCCTCGACATTGAATGAAGAAACAAGAATAAAATATCAAAATGAAATCAGGCTTAATGAAATAATTTGTGATTATGCACCGGATGTAATAGATTTTACGTCAGCAAATATTTCAATCCAAGATGGCTTAGTCAATTGCGTAAATGTGGTTATATTCTGTAATGATAAGGAAAAAGCCTCAGAAGTTCAAAATGGGATAGCAGATGCCGTATCAGATTATCTTGGGATTGATACAAAATCTGTTTTTATGGCATTTGTTGACCATGAGGGGAATCCATATTTATACTATGGAGCGTCGCTCGAAGCTAGAGATATATATGAGGAGACCAGTCACATATATAGTTTGCCCGATGATAGCTATGAAGCTCCTGATAATGTTGTTACGGAATCAATGGATTATTTGCCTACAGAAAAAATTATTATCGATGATTAATACTGTTCGTGACATAGATGTTTATAAATTGCCAAAAAGGGACGATATACCTAATAGTTCGGTAGGAGGAATGGTTATATGAGATTACAACCTTTAGCAATGAATTATAGCGGTTCTTACGCAAAGATAAGGAATACTGGCGAGAAGGCTCCTTTTCGATATTCAATAAAGGTGGATGGGCGTGGTAATACCGGCAATCATAAGAGTCTGTTTAACTTCGGCACTGTATCTATTACAGAGCACATCGTTAATGATAAGTACGGAACTGCCGTCACAAACGGGCCTCGGATACAGGCGCATACTTTAGGCTATAGCCGTTCTAACAAATATGATGAGATCCCTGAAGATAAAATCAAAGCGGTTCAGCTTCCGGAGTCATTTGATGACCTGAAGGAATGCAATGAGTATTATCATGGGCGCATGATATCCGAGTATGAAATGATACAGACGGCTGTGGCTGCAGGAAAGATGGAGCTGCCGGAGAATCCAAAGCCCGGAACCGCATATACGTATGCCAAAGAGGCGTTCAAGGTTTTGGTTCAGGATGAAGCAAGACCTAAATATGCCGGTTCCGCGACTCTGTATTCAGAGGATGGAAGGTACACATTTACGAAAGACCCAAACGGAAACCTTAAAATGCACTTTATTGATGATGAGGGCGTAGGGGCATCCCTGGAGAATATATCAAATTGGATCATGAGCGGAACGCCGAACAGGAATATTGAGACAAGGTATCTGGCATATCTCAGGAGTGCCGATCCGGAGTTATATGATAAGGCTCAGCATATAGGCATGGAGGTCAGGACATATGGATTCATGGAAGATCTGCATGAAGAGGGCGTCCTTAGTGACAAGCAGAACACTTACGATCTTGGACTCTTAGGGATGCTTTTTGGAAAAGATCCGGATGGAATGCGTTTGTTGCTGCATAAGTGCAGGACATCGGGCAATTATCTTAATCTTTTGGATATGTACGATGCAGATGGGGCAGAAAGATTGAAAAAAATCAGGGAGGAGCAGTTGAAGAGAGGAGGGGTTGTCTGACAACAGTCAATTTGCCACATGAAACCGTCTGTTCGTGACATCAGTCTTATTTTGGAGGCGGTTTATTCCGATAACAATAGTAAGCGAAAGAATCGCTTGAAAATAGAATAGGGATAAAACATATTACAACATTTGAGCTACGGAGAGCGTCTTTTTCAATGGAATGATTGATAAGGGCGCTTTTTATTGCTAAGGAAAAGGAGGTGATCCGATTGATTTCATTCCCTTTTGTGGGCGGTGAAAAGAGCTTAAATCCAGATAATATTGTATATGTGCAGACGGATGGGCATAGAAATATATTTTATTTTTCCTCTCCAAAGGAATCCCCGTTAAGAGTATATATGAAGCTCACTGATATTGAACAGGTACTGCATCCATACGGTTTTGTACGATGTCATAGGAGTTGTTTGGTGAACATGAAATATGTTGCCAAAGTCAAGAATTATTTACTGGTGCTATCAACCGGCGAGGTGTTTACAATCTCCCGTATGAGATATCGTATGGTAAAGGACTTATTCAATATACAAAAGCAGAAGAAATAAAACCGTCTGTTCATGACATTAAGGTAATGTATCATGGGACAATTCCGATAGCGAACACAAGGTATATATGAAGACGGATGATATGCTTTATTCCGGAGGAAACGGAACCGGCCTTTCCTTTTATCTGAAATATGCTGAAGATTCGACTGCTGAAAATCCTCGTGTAGTTGCAAAAGGAATCTGTAGTTTAATAGTTTAACTGCTGTATAATCCAATCCCGGAATTCTGATGTACTTGATTGACCATTTTTGACCGCTGATTTCCTTTCCTTGGCTTCCCTCTTAAAATCTTCATAGGCAGATTTTAATGCGGAGAGCTGTTCGGTGGAGTAATCGGCTTTTCTCTCCATACGGTGGATATAGTGGAGCCAGCGCTGGGCTTCATTTTTGTATATGTGATCATACTCATTTTCTATTGCACGGGCATCGAAGTCACGCTTTGCCTGTGTATTCTGCTTCTTACGGCACTTATCGCTGCATATCGTATATTTTAGGTTCCTTGCGAGGAATATCTTGCCACAGACCTTACAGGTGCGGAAATACAGGCTCCATTCCGTAAGTCGCTTATGGTAATAAAGGAATACCGGGAGAAATGAGCTGTAGGCGGTTACGCACTCTATATCCGTTTTCGGCGGATACCATATATCCAGTTTCATCTCTGTGCTGGATTTTCTGATCTCATCCGCACAGTCACGGTCAAGGAGCTTCTCCTGCGGATATGCCGATAGGGGCGAAATAAGCCGCATAAGGTCGAACTTGAACACTTCTGCCGCAGTATCTCTATCCCGTGGCTGCCTTGCTCGTAAATACCCGTCCCAGAGCCGTATAGCGGCATATATGGATAAGGCATCAGCGTTCTGATACATTTCCGTACAGAAATCAGCAGCAGCCTGTTCTAATTTCGGCTGATTCCACCTGTTCGTATGCAGGGCGTTCCATAAGGGCATAAAGCCCCTGTTCGTCCATCCATCCGTCTCGTCCTGTCTGTAATTCATAAAAAGCGTTCCGAGAGGACATGTTTCATCATAGAAAACATCCGCATCGGGATCATTCCATAGCTTTTTTGTAATCTCAATCTCTGATCCGACCAGTATTCGCTCCTTTGCGGACTTCTTATCAAGCGAAAGAGCAAAAAGCACCCGATCTCCGTTTATTTCCTGTCTTTTGAAGTGATATTCCATACCAAATTATACTCCTTTTGTGTGGTAATAATGAAATAAGTACCATCCATTACCTATACAATACCGCATAATGCTTGATATTACAAGCAAAATTACGATATATTCATCGCAAGTGGTAAACTGATGCTAAAGCGTACCAGATACCGCCGATACAACTGAATATGCTGTAGGAAACGATACCGATCCGGGGAAGTATGCCAGGATGGAACACCGCATGAAAAGTGGGACATGCCACACAATAAGTGTATGGGCTATCAAATCCGTTAGCGGCGAGAATTGCGAGGGGACAAGGATGTCTCTGGGGCTTAAACGGGCGAGCGTGCCAAGGATCGGAGAATACGACAGGGACAGGCGAAATCTTTTGTCAGGAACGGATATAGATACGCAGCAAACGAGAACGGAATTCCATTTAAGATAACAAAACGAATCCAGTCGGACTCGCGAAAATGCAAAAAGCGCATTTTTGCTCGTTATCTTACGGAATCGTGGGATACCGATTCTCGTAAGATAAATAACGGTCGTTTCCTGCCGAGACAGGTGCAGGCGAAAGCCGGGGGAATGTGTGGCGATAAGGGTGAGACGTTTTGAAAAGATTTTATCCAAAATCGCACCGTCGGAGACGGACAAGATCACTACCAACCAAGCACATATCGGCGATCAGGAAATGGAAAAGAAAGACGGGCTGTCCGGGGATAGGTACATGATGTTGTCTCATGGATGAGACAGAGTCTGTTATGAAATGCATGGATGCATTTCAAGACTCATTTTGACTGGAAACCGTCGTTAAATGTCGTGAGAGAACGGAGCGTTTTCTATCGGCAGGAAACGACCATGCAAAATGCAGAAAGAGAGGATTTTTTACATGAACAATCGAGATCAATATACGGATTATGAGGCACTTCCGCTTGTGTTGGAAGTAAAGGACATTCAGAACATTTTAGGCATAAGCCGGACGACCGCTTATGCACTGGTCAAGCAGCCGGACTTCCCGACCTTCAGAAGCGGGAGCCGGATCAAGATCAGCAAGAAGGCATTGTTTGACTGGATGGCAGGTAAGAGTTGATTTTGCTTTTGAAAGAGATGGAGGAAAGAGATGCTTGCGAAGATATTCACAGAACCGGAAATCAATACAGTCTTACGCAGATATGACCCGGAGGGAAAGCTGCTACTTGATACGGAAAGGTCATATATGGATAAGGCGATATTTTGTGAGCCGGGTGCAGACTTGAATGATAGTGGATATCTAAAAGTCAGATATATAAGACCGCACTATCTGTCTGTAGAAAGGTGGCAAGGATCGCATCAGCGTATAGTAAGCGCACTCTATCAAAAAACAGACACAGGGTATAAAAGGCTTATGAGTAAAAAGTATCGGAAGAACCGAATACAATCCGCAAGCTTATTTGAGAATGCTGACGGTTCAGATTTATCTTCCGGTCATGTATCTGATGACAATGCAGTGACAGGTCAGGGAGAACATAAGTGACAGGATGCGCCGGATGCGGCGTTATAGGCATTAATACAGGCGGTCTAAACCGCCCAAAGCCCGTGATTTTTACGCTCACCACAGGTGGTGCAATCTTTCTTTAACAAGCACTGGATTGTGGGCACCACAATCCGCCGCACTGCCACCTTCAGCTGAAGCTGAAACCGGAGTGCTTGCTTGCAAGGGGACACCCCTTGGACCCTGTTAAAAATGCCGGAAACGGCAAAAAGTAAGAAGCCATAAAATTACAATAGCAGCATAAATCATAGTGCCGGTACGGGTGGAAAATCGTTAGGATGCCACCCGTTTTTGATGGCACGGAAAGGATTAAAAATGGAGAAAAAGACATATAAAAGGGAACGCAGCCATGAAGTAAAAGTCAGACTGAATGATGATGAGCTTGCCATACTTAATGGTAAGGTAAAGATTGCAGAAATGCACAGTAGGGAACAGTTCATCCGTGAGCTTATTTTGATGGGATATGTCTATGAGGTGGATTATAAATACTTACAGGATTTTAATTTCCAGATTTCCCGCCTCGGACACAATATCGACCAGATATTGAAGCGCATCAATATCGAGAAAACGGGGATCATTTATGAGCGGCAGATCAAAGAGATAAAGGAGGCTTTGGAGAAGGTATGGCAATTACAACAATACATCCTATCACAGCAACCGTAGGGGCTTCGATCAAGTATATTACCAACGCACATAAGACGGAGGAGCTGCTGTATGTTGACAGCTTTGCCTGTGGAGTAGAGACAGCGGCTTTTGATTTTGAGTGTGCTCTAAAAATGACTTCCCGTGCCGGAAGTGATAAAGGGCATCTTGCGTATCATCTGATCCAGTCCTTTAAGCCCGGAGAAGTGAAAGCGGAGGAAGCGCATCAGATCGGGAAAGAGCTTGCGGATAAAGTCCTTGAAGGAAAATACTCTTATGTGATCGCAACGCACCTTGACCGGAAGCACCTGCATAATCACATCATTTTCTGCGCCGCCGATAACATCGACCACAAGAAGTATAACGATTGCAAGCGCAGTTATTATCATATCCGTGAGCTTAATGATGAGCTGTGCAGTAATCACCATCTTTCCGTCATAAAAGAGCAAAAAGGCAGGGGAAAGAAATATTACGAATGGATGGCTGATCAGACTTCAGAAGGCTCGTGGAAAACACAGATACGACGTACAATCAATGAGATGATACGTGCAGCCAAATCTTACGAGGATTTTATCAGAAGGATGCGGGAGCTTGGATATGAGATCAAGGGCGAAAACCTTGACGGTTCTAACGGGAAATATATCCAATTCAGACCACCGGGGAAGGAACGTTTTGTAAGGGGTTATGAAAAATCCCTCGGAGCGAAATATACCCGTGAGCGTATCAAAGAGAGGATCGATACCAAGATGGAGCATCGTCGTGAGATAACAAGGAAATTCCTTGAAGAGAATCAGAGGCGGATGATCGACACCTCACAGGAACGCTTCCGGGAAAGTGCCGGATTAAAGCATTGGGCGGATAAGGAGAACCTTAAGACTGCGGCAAAGATCGTAAGCGATAATGGAAACCATGTGGAGATTGCCCGAAAGATCGCCGATCTTGAGCAGACGATCAAAGAGAACTATAAAGCACAGGTTGAGGCTGAACATCGCCGGAGGGACAGAAAGGATGTTATTTTCTATGGGGAGCAGTATCTGAAATACAAGGAAACCTATGATTATTACATGAACTGCCCTGCCAAGGATAAGGAGCGCATCTTCAGGATAAACGAATCCAAGATCATCGCTTTTCAGGGAGCTGCTAACAGGCTTAAGGCATTTGGTATTGACCTTAAGAAGTTTGATGAGAAGCTTTATAAGTCCTATGTGGCTCAGGATAATGCGGATATACGGGAAATCAACCAGTGTGAGACAGCGAGAAAGCAGGCGCAGAAAGAAAAGGCTGACCTTGAAGCCAAGCTCAAGGAACTGGATATGTATATGGGCAGATCACCGGAACATGAGAAAAAACAAACGCAGGATCAGTCGAGGCAAAAGCGCAAGAACCATAACGTAAGCTGGGACGACTGATTGTGACCATAAGCCACATGCCCATTATTTCATAGGCGGCTTATCAGTCCATACTCATAGGTGGCATGGACTGTATGTTCATCGGTGGCATAGGATACACCGAAATATTACAGCGAAAGTGCGGGAAGGAGAGGATTTATGTGGAAACAAAGAATACCATTACTGACAACAGCACCTCCCGCCGTGGAGGAAAGGTAAGGATCATCGTAGAGCGTGTCTATAACGGCACGAGGGATATGGAAGAGATATTCCGTCCGGTCAACGAGATGAATACCATGCATAACATCAGGGAGATGATGCAAAATGCCGTATCACCAGATAGTACAGAAGGCGCATAAAATAGCACAAAAACGACATATTTTATCATTGAAAGAGAGGACAGAAATCGCTATAATGAGATTGCGTATTTCTGTCCTCATTTATGGAGGTAACGATAAATGAGTGACACGAAGATTGACAACAGAATAACGGCTTTATATTGCAGGCTCTCGCAGGATGACGGCAATGTGGGCGATAGCATGAGTATCACCAGTCAGAAGGCTATCCTTGAGAAAACGGCGAGGGAGATGGGCTTTCACAACACTTCCTTCTATGTGGACGATGGCTACTCCGGTACGAACTTCAACCGTCCGGCATTTAAGCAGATGATCGCAGACATTGAGGATGGCAAGATAGGCACCGTCCTGTCAAAAGACCTTTCGAGGCTGGGCAGGAACTACATCGAAAGCGGAAGCTATATCGAGATATTCTTCCCACAGCATGATGTGAGATATATCGCAGTCAATGACGGGGTGGATACCATAAACAGCAGCGAGATGGATATCACACCGTTTAAGAACATCTTAAATGAGATGTACTCCCGTGATATATCCAAGAAGATCAAGAGCGGCAAGCTGATCAGGGCACAGCAGGGTAAGTTTATGGGCGTGACGGCTCCCTTCGGATTGAAGAAAGATCCTGCCGACAGAAACCACCTCATCATTGACGAGGAAACCGCACCGACGGTACGCTTTATCTTCAGCCTTGCCCTGAAAGGATATGGCACGAACCGCATCAACAGGGAACTGTATAAGCGGAAAATGCCGAAGCCAGCCTATTACAAGCAGGAGTATTTCGGGAAATGGCTCACCACGCCGGAATCAGCTTATGAATGGAACGAGGAGACTGTTACCAGAATCCTACGCAATCCAATCTATAAGGGCTGTATGTGGGTAAACGGCACAAGCAAGCGTTCCTTGAAGCAGAAGGGTCGGGGATATATCCGCATGAAAGACCGGACGGTAGTTCAGGCGGAGCATGAAGCAATCATTGCCCCGAACGATTGGGATACGGTGCAGGATATCCTCGACAGGCACACGAAGGTTAAACCAAGCGGCAGTGGTTATGAGAATATCTTCCGAGGACTGCTCTTCTGCCCGGACTGCGGAAAGTCCATGCTGATGCATGTGGATAACCGCAATCCCGATAAACCCCTGAATGAGCGTGCGCACTTTGATTGCCGTACCTATCGTGTTCTTGGAAAGAACGGCTGCTCGCAGCACCGTATCAGGGCAAGTGACCTTATGGATGCAGTTCTTGCAGACATACAGGTTCATGCCGGGAAAGCAATCAAGGATAAGGATAAGTTTATCAGGGATGTGATGCGTGGCATGGGAACGGTCAACAGAGATAAGGCAGATGCTCTTGCTGAAAAGATGAAGAAACTGCGGGCTGAAGTTGCCGAAGCGGATGAGCGCTATGTAAAGCTGTATGATGACCTCAGTAACGGGATCATCACCGAAGGCAAGTTCAAGCTGTTATCCGGTAAGATTGAGGACAGACAGGCGAAAGCCAATGACGAGATCGAAAGGATCGGGAAACAGATTGAAGGAGCCAGAGCCGATGCGGATGCGGTCGAGCAGTTTGCAGACCAGATCGCAGAGGCGACAACCATCAAGGAGTTATCATCGGAACTCCTTAACAGACTGATCGAAAAGATCGAAGTATCTGAAAAAGAGTGCGTGGACGGCGAAATCGTCCAGACTGTGCGGATTTATTACAAATTCGTCGGCGCATTCATCTGAAAACACAATCGTGTACCTATAACCCACGAGCAAGTGAGCTGGCTCCTGAAGGAACCGGATACAGAGCCAAAACAAGGTTTGCAAAATTCTTCAACCTGCCGGAGCTGATTGCGCTCTTTAAGGAGAGTGCCGACATTCAGACACCGGATATGTTAAAGCTGCCTGTGCCGGAGGCG
>JAFUVF010000036.1 GCA_017483735.1 Lachnospiraceae bacterium
ATGAGGTACTGTGAAACCGAAATGTCCACGGTTTGGGGTTTCATAAAATCGGCACTGTCCACAGGTTGGGGATGTCACCCGAGAAGGACTGTCCATGATATGGGGATGTGGTGCCGACCTAACCAAAAGCCGTGTCCATTATCTGGGGTATAGTTTAGCCGTATGAATCAGATTGAAGTGGTTGAGAAACTTAATGATATAGTGTGTGAACAGGCGAAGATAATAGATGAGCTCTATATAATCCTCGCCCAGCATATACAACCCGAGGACATAGCAGGTATGTCTGTCATAGACAGGATGCAGAGGGTAGCAAACACAAGAAACGAGATAGGAGGAAATGAGAGATGATTACATACGACAAATCAGAGATGGCAATGAGGGATAAACCGTTTTCATTTAAAGGCAAATCCACAGACACAAAGCCCACAGGAAGCTATGACGGGATAGAAATATTAAACGGTTCGTCATTTCTGGAAATTGATACAAAAGCAATCTTTTTTTACGACAAAGAGAATGAATCTTGGACATAAGGAGGTAATGTAATATGGCTTTGACAGCTGAAGAGGCTCTTGCTATTTCAGAGAAATATACTGCCGATACTGTAAAAGGTATGGGTGCAATTAAAGGCGATAAAGGCGACAAGGGTGACAGAGGAGAAAAAGGCGAAAAGGGAGATACCGGTGCACAAGGTCCGCAGGGTGTCAAGGGCGACCAAGGTGTTCAGGGACAGCAGGGAGCACAAGGTATCCAAGGCATACAGGGCGAAAAAGGAGATACCGGCGCACAGGGTATCCAAGGTATCCAAGGCATCAAAGGCGATAAGGGCGATGACGGCTATCCGTTCTTGATCTATAAGCAGTATGATGACATTTCAGAGTACGATCCTGCCGACTTCCCGGAAATCGGTTTAATGTTCATGGTTATGGTCATGGATACAGACCCGGACACCGGAGAAAACATCGGCTATCCTGTATATCGCTACACTGGGGAGGGCGATCCTGCCTACTCTCTCGTTATCCACATGAACACGCAGGGTGTTAAGGGAGAAAAGGGAGATAAGGGAGACCAGGGAGAGCAAGGCATCCAGGGAGAACCCGGACCAAAAGGAGACAAAGGCGACCAGGGAGAACAGGGTATTCAAGGCGAGCAGGGTGTTCAAGGAGTACAAGGAGCACAGGGCGAGCAGGGAATACAAGGCCCGCAGGGAGAGGAAGGCTTCTCTCCGTCAGCCACAGTCACACAGCTCTCTGACGGCGCAGAGATCGAGATAACCGATAAGAACGGCACGACAAAGGCTACGGTTAAGAATGTCAGCGGTGAATTGATACCGAGCGTGAGCAAGTATCAGACGGGAGTAGTGAGCAATCCTGCTCTAACGGAGTCAAAAAGATATGCCGCCGTATCAATTACATTCAACACTCCTATGCCCGATACTGATTATGTGGTGACATTTGATAGAGAAGATATGAATTGGGCTGATACTACAATTCAAGTATCTGCTACGAATAAGACGGTCAATGGTTTCAAACTTTTGTTCTCAAATGTTACATCAACCACAACGGCAGAGGGAGCTTTCAAGGTATATTGGAAAGCCTTCAAACTCATAACCGATGCCGCTTTACTTGCAGACGAGGCGGCTATACAGACCAATGCGGATAACATAGCGGCTATACAGGCAGTAATACCGAGTGGGGCAAGTAGCACAGACCCTCTTATAAATGAGAGCAGGGTGTTGGTCAAAGCAAAGAATTATATTTCAACACAAACAGACCTTGACACCCTAACAACACCACAAATGGTAACATTTGCGGCGGCATCGGCGGTTAAGAACGGTCCCAGTCCTGCAAGTAGTGGCGAATTGATTGTTATGGCTTCCACCCCTTATATCGTACAGTTGTTTAGGAGTTCTACTTCGGACAAATTGTATGAGAGAATGACTACGGGTGGAACTTGGACCGAATGGAGACAGATTATCAGAAATGCCGACCTCACCTCTTCCGTAACTTCGGGAAGTACTGCTCCTATAACGAGTGGGGGAGTGTATAGTGCGTTGCAAAGAACTGCCTTGAGTAGTGGAGATTTAAATGATTTGAGAACCGAGGGCAAGTATAAAGGCAACGGACAAACATCAATATCTAATATGCCAGCTACAACTATTACGCATCAATGGACACTTGATGTATTACAAACGAGTGATGGATGTTTTCAGATATTATATTCGGGTGCGACACTATCCGACGGTTCAGTACACAAATGGCACAGACAATGCTATAACTGGGGTACTCGCACTTGGACATCTTGGACAAAAGAATTTTAACCCCCACCCCATAGTAGGGTTATAGGAGAATAAATAAAATAACAAGGCTTCGGAGCAATCCGAGGTCTTGTTATTTATACGGCTTGAATCAATGTCAGTAAGTTAAGGGAAATGGTAAGGAAAAATTTGGCATTGCATAATAATCTAATAAATCTGAAACAAACCTGCAGGTGTCGTTGACAATCCTTACAACACATATTATAATATGTGTTGTAAGGAGCTAAAATGAAAGGATATTCATCAAAAGAGATAATCAAGATACTCGAAGCGGATGGATGGTATTTAGTCAGGATAAAGGGCGATCATTACCACTTCAAACATCCGACCAAAAGAGGTATAGTGACAGTGCCACACCCAAACAGGAATCTTAAGGCAGGAACACTAAAGAGTATTGAAAAGCAGTCGGGGCTTAAGTTTAATTAAGTCCTAGGCACAATGGAGGTATACACTATATGAAAAAAAAGTTACCCAATACATACTGTTTCCCAGCGGTATTTACTTATGAAGACGGGCAGATATCGGTTGTATTTTATGATATTGAGCTCGCAACCTGTGGCGATGATGATACAGATGCGCTATATATGGCGAGGGACGCTTTAGGCGGTAGACTGGAATTGATGGAGGAATACGGAGAAAAAATCCCGAATCCTACAGCATTGGCTGAAATACCGTTAAAAGATAACCAAAAAGCAGTATTGATTGATGTTTATATGCCTGCAATAAGGATGGAGGGAATAAATAAATCTGTTAAGCGGACAGTAACTCTTCCGGCCTGGTTAAATGCGAAGGCGCTGGAATATAATATGAATTTTTCACAAGTGCTTCAGGAAGCACTAAAGGAAAAACTGGGTATTGCCTGAAAAATTTCACAACAGATATTCACAGAAGGAGCCGGGATTGTCCGGCTCCTTTTTATGCTTGAATAAAGAAAACATCAGGTTTTCCACGAACAGTACTTGACAAATACACACTAAATGTGTATTATATACTTGTAAGGAGAAATGAAAATGAAGCAGCGGGACTTGATAAAAAAACTTGAAAAAGCCGGTTTTGAATTTGAAAGGCACGGTTCAGATCACGATGTATATAAGCGAGGGAGTGATGAAGAACAGGTGCCAAGGCACAGAGAAATAAAAGAACCGCTTGCAAAGCATATAATCAGGAAATGGGGGCTTAAATAAAGCCCCTGCAGCATAAATATAAAGGAGGTTTATATGGTAGTAGCTTATCCGGTATTATTTACCAGAACTAATGATGAAAAAGATACATATTTAGTCTATATTCCCGATATTGACGGGGCGACAGAAGGATATGGCTTGTCTGATGCCATTAAAATGGCAAGAGATTATATTGGAGGCGCACTCTACCACAAGAATGAGGAGGAATATCCTTGTTCCGGAGATATCAAAAAAATAAAGCCTTCATCCAGTATATTTCAAAATGAAGGAGAGACATTTACTTCCATAGTAGATGTTGATATGGAAGCGTATGAAAGAATGATTGACAATAAGACAGTAAGGCGCAACGTGAGTCTGCCTAATTGGCTGAATCAGGAAGTGGAAAAGAAACATATCAACGTATCCAGAGTGCTTCAGGAAGCTCTAAAGGAAAAACTGGGTATTGCCTGAAAACCTTCACAACAGATATCCACAGGAGGAGCCGGGATTGCCCGGCTTTTTCCACATACGCCAATGCAAATAAAGATAAATAATTTATATAAATTATATGAAATGCTTGACATTATATAAATTATATAATATACTTATTATTGTAAGGAGGCAAGTTAAATGGACATGGATGGAAAAGAACTTCTAAAACTTATGAGAAATAATGATTGGGAAGAGGTAAGGGTTGAAGGAAGTCACCACATCATGAAAAAAGGAAATAAAGAGATAAGTGTTCCGGTTCACGGAAGCAAAAGTATTAAAAAAGGCTTGCTAAACAAAATCCTAAAGGATGCGGGGCTGAAATAAAGCCCCAGATTCAAAGAAAGGAGCGGACAATGAAAACAATATATCCTGCAATAGTTCACAATGAAGATGATGGATTATGGATCGAGTTTCCCGATCTGCCAGGCTGCTACACACAGGGGGATGACATAGAGGAGCTTCTGAACAATGCCGAGGAGGCATTAGGAGCATTTCTCGCAGTAAAAATGGATTATGCGGAAAAGATACCAAAAGCTTCAAAGATTGAGGATATTAAAACCTCTGAAACAAAGACATATATATCTACGGACATAAACAAGTATCATAAGGACACAAAGGCAGTAAAAAAGATGATCTCAATTCCTGCGTGGCTCGTAAATGAAGCTGAAAAGGAGAAATTGAGCTTGTCGAAAGTGCTTCAGGAAGCCCTAAAGGAAAAACTTGGCATTGCCTGAAAAAGGAACAAAAAGGAACGCTGACATATGTTATTATGATACTGTGAAATTGAAGGGAGCGGAGCTGAAAAGCCCCGCTCTTTTTGTATACAAAATTAAGACAAGGAGAAAACAATGGAATACGTTTCAATCGAGGTACACAACGAGTTTGCCGCCCGTATGAAGGAGGAAAACGACAGACAGAACCACAGGATAAGCAGTCTCGAGGATGGACAAAAACAAATAAATGAGCTTATATCCTCCGTGAAGGTTCTGGCTGTAAATATGGAGAACATGGCAAAGGAGCAGGCTAAGCAGGGAGAAAGGCTGGAAGCTATAGAGCAGAAACCGGCTAAGCATTGGGACACGGTTATAGCCTGCCTGATAACCGGAATAGTCGGAGCAGTATTGACCGCCGCCATATCAGGCATTTTTCATTAGGAGGGGCCTATGCGATGCAGGAACTGTAAATACTACAAGGAGTATATGAAGATCAGACGGAAAAAGAACGCCGGAAAATTCTTCAAAGCCCTGCTTATGGCAGTAGAAATCCACGGGATGATATGTGTATCAATGTCATATATCCTGGCATGGGTGGAAAGGATGAATGTCGTGGAAGGAGTATCCACCACCATAGTCACAGAGATAATTGCACCTGTGATAGTGTACGGAGCCACAAAAACCATAGAAAACATATTCGAGAAGAATAAGCTCTCCTTCTCGGAGCCGATAAAGGAGGAAAACAGTCATGAATGAGATACTTTTTGATTTGCTGCTCGCAGTTCTGATTTTCATATCAGTCATAATCACAAGATATGTGATACCGCTCTTAAAGGAATGGATTGAGAATATCAAGGATGAAAGACTTCGGAAAGCTGTAAAGGATGCCGTACAGATGGCGGAGCAGACCATTACGGCATCACATTCCGGAAAAGAGAAGCTGGCCAAGGTTAAGGATATGCTCAAACTTATGCTCATAAAGAAAAATATCACTATGTCGGATGAGCAGCTTACCACACTTATTGAGTCGGCTGTTTATGCAATGAAAAAGGAGTAAGATATGGCAACACAAACACAGATTGATGAATTTATAGGAAAAATTGCGCCTATAGCACAGAGACAGGCGGCAAAGCACAATAATAAAATATTCGTTTCCGTATGTATAGCGCAGGCGTGCTGTGAATCCGGCTATGGTACATCCGGGAAGATGATAAATGCCAATGCGGTATTTGGAATAAAAGTCGGATGCAGCAAATATCATTTTGGGACAGCATGGAAGGATAAAGCATATTCCACAGTCACAAAGGAATGCTACGATGGGAAAACTTACCAGAATATAACGGATATGTTCAGGGCATACGACAGCCTAGAGGATTCCGTGGAGGATTATTTTGACCTCCTGACGGTGGCAAGCCGCTATAAGTACGCTCTAAACCAGTCAAGCCCCCTTGCCTGCATCCAGGGTATACAGAAAGCCCCGTATGCGACAGCTCCCGATTATGTGACTACGATAATGAGCATCATTAAAAACAGGAATCTTACAAAGTATGATGTTGCACCGGTGCAACAACCTATAGAGATGCCACAGGTAGCAGGACAGGGTGGGGAGTATTATCCGGCGTACAAGGGAACCTCTCCGAGCATAGTAAATGCGCTGGCAGCTGTCGGGGAAAAGGATACATCCTATAAGCACAGACAAAAGATTGCCGCAGCCAATGGATTTGCAAATTACTGCGGTAAGACTATGGAAAATTTGGAGATGGTGCGGATGCTCAAAGACGGAAAGCTTAAGAGGGCATAAAAACCAAATGTCCGCAAAATGACGAGAAAATGTGATAAAAACGGCGTTGAAATACTGGCTACGGACCAGAAGGTCGAGGGTTCGAATCCTTTTGCGCACGCAAGGTAAATATATGGGATGGGGCTTTCTGCCCCATCCCATATATTCGTTTGCGTTCGAAAGGACGCAAACGGGGTTCGTATCTACGCTTCTTGTATTTCTTGCCAAAATATAGTCAAAAATTGCCAAATATAATCCTAGACCTTGTAAATATTGCAGGGAGTAAGTAAAATAAAATTAAATATTTTATAGTAAGCGAAGAAAGTAATTGCGGATTGAGCTTGCTCAAAGACGCAATTATTTGATGAGCTGGAATATCGTAAACGAAATTATATATTTCGTTTACGATAAAATGTAGAAAAGTATCTGAAATGTATATTTGCTTGGGGTTATGTGAGGGAATGAATATGAAAAAGATTGCATTTATTATGGACGCTGTATCGCGTCAGTATCTGTATCTGAGAGCTTCGGGGATTCTCCCCACGATAGAGACCTCTGCTGAGAAAATAAATCTTTATATGTTCAGAGGCAGAGCTGCGGAGGGCAGAAGGGATGAGTATAATATGGGAGAGTATTCCATATATACCTTACCAGAGCTTAAGGATTTCGACGGCATAATCCTGAATGTTCACGGAAATTACAGTGACGGAAGGCTTAAAGGCGGAAATATAATAGAGAATATCATAGATAATGCGCTTGCTGCAAATATTCCCATTGTATCTATGAGCACAAAGCTTGAAGGGGTTCCTTTTGTGGGAATAGACAATCATTCATCAATGTACAATATGATGCAGCATTTGCACAAGGTTCATTCCTACAGCAAATTCTGGTTTATTATGGGAAAGAAGGACAATTATGAAAACGGCGTGCGTGAAGCGGGAATAATGGATTATTTAAGGGATGTGGGACTTGAAGGGCAAAATGAATTCTTTTATAACGGAAGCTACAGCAGCTTTTGCGGGGAGGACGGATTTTTGAAGCTCTACAAAAAATACGGAAAGCTTCCAGAGGTAATAGTATGCGCCAATGACATGATAGCACTGGGGGTGTGCAAGGCTGCCAAAAAGAAGGGAATAAGAGTTCCGGAGGATGTGTGTGTCACGGGATATGACAACTATGAGTTTGCGGGATATCATACTCCGGGAATAACCACCGTCAGACAGAATTGGCATGAGCTTGGTGTTAAATGCATGGAAATATTGAAAAAGCAGTGGAACAATGAAAAGGTTCATAAGGAAACATACGTAAAAACAGACATAATATACAGGGGAAGCTGCGGTTGCAAGGAGGATGATATTCTTTCCCGCATGATTCCTGCGGCAAGGCTGTATTCCAGAGTTGAGATGGATGAGTTCGATAACAATATCGAGTGGCTGGAGCAGGATATGAGCGTTTGCAAGACCTTTGACGATATTGTGGAGATATTTTTGAAGGATGTGGCCTGCTTAGGCTGCAGGGGCGTATATCTTGCAATGAATGAAAATTTAAACGAGCGAAATGCCGCAAAATTTTCGGACAGAATGAAGCTTTTGTTTGCGTGGGAGAGCGGCAGGCTCGTGGAGAAGAATAAGCCTATAAACGGAATTTTCCCTGCCTTTGATGATGGGGAGGGAAGGGAAAATTATTTGTTTTTCCCGATTCATTTTGACGAGTATCCGGCGGGGTATATTGTGTTTAGAGGTGCTGAATATGTAATAAGAAATCCGCATCTTATCAGGATTGTAGGGGTGTTGTCCGAAGCTATCGGAAGATGCCATACCATGAATAATATTGAATTGTTGTCAATAACGGACGCTATGACCGGCTTTTATAACCGGCTTGGATATCAGCAGATTGTACAGCCTTTTTATGATGTATGCTGTAAGGAAGGGCACAATATAACCGTGCTGTTTGTTGATATGGACAGGCTCAAATTCTTAAATGACAATTATGGACACGAAATGGGAGATCTTGCGATAAGCTCTGTCGCAAAAGCGATAAAGCAGAGTGTTTCTGAAGGAACCTATGTTGTGAGGATGGGAGGGGATGAATTCCTGATAGTATTGGATTCAACAGACAGGGAGTATATAAACAGGCTCATCAATATGATAGGCAGAGCGATAAACGAGATGAAGGAGGTAAAAAGGCTTCCGTATGTTCCGACAGTCAGCGCAGGATATGTAATAACCAATATGAGCGATAATTTCACATTGGACAGGTATGTGAAGGAGGCGGATGACCTTATGTATCAGATAAAGGGAGAAAAAAGAAGAAAATTATAAAATGCCTATAAAGTATTTGAAGGCATTTACCGATATATTATTCAGATACCTATGAGTGTACGCATGGGTGGGTAACAATATGGCAGGAAAGGAGTCCTGCTGTCACTATGTTATACAAGGAGGCAGAACGCCGCAATTTCTGTTATGAAACATTGTGGGCGGCGCTCGCAGTTTTCTCCGAAAACTGTCACTACTTTATTACAAGGAGGTTAGAGTATGGCTACAGTATCAGAGGTTGTTTCAAGCGCTATTGCGAGTACGCAGAATACGCAGCAGACATCACAGACGAAATCGTCGGGAACCGTCACAAGCAAAGCTAAATACGGTAAGACCATAGGCGAGCCCAAGCTTTCAGAGGCTGCGGAGAAGACCTACAATGAGCTGAAGAAAAAGTATTCGGGTCAGGAGTTTATTCTCGTAGGTCGTGACAAGATAAACGAGGCAAAGCTTATGGCAGGCAATCTCGGGAATAAGGACAAGCTGGTTGTGCTTATCGACGAGGACAAGCTTGAAAAAATGGCTACGGATGAAAATTACCGCAAGGAAATTGAGGGTAAGATTGATGCCGCAAACAAGGCGCTTCCGCAGTTACAGGCAATGATGCAAAAGAACGGCAACGTTGCAGGCATAGGCATGCAGTTTACCAAGGATAACCGCACAGAGTTCTTTGCGCTTGTGGACAAGGGCAATAAGGACTTAAATGCTAAAATTGAAGCTAAGCGTGCCGAGAAGAAGGCTGCAAAGAAGGCGGCGGACAAAAAGGCTGCAAAGAAGGAACAGGAAGAGAAGATTAAAGAGAAACGGGAGAGCAAGGCAGAGGACAAAAAGGACATAGAGGATGCGGATGATGACATATATTCCGGAATAGATAAGGACAGGTATGAGGTTATCACGGCATCCAGCGTCGAGGAGCTTGCAAGAAAGCTTGAGGATTACAATTTTTCCAGACTCAGCGACAGCGTTCTAACTGAAACGGAGAAATCCTACGGTCAAAACGTAGATTTCAGAGTGTAGGGCTACCATATACCTATATATCACAGACGGCTGCGGATAAAACAATGTCCGCAGCTGTTTTCGTTTCAGATTTTTGATTGTTTGACTTCTGAATCTATGCTATCATATTAACAGTTGCAATTTTATGCTCATAGAAATGGAGGATGGACATGGCAGGTGTAAAGATAGTACCGGGTACGGGCGGAAACAAATATATTCCTTACGAGAACAGGCAGGGGGAGGAATCCATTGTATATTTTACCAGAGATTTGTCTGCGGAAGGACTTTTGAAAATATATGACAAGGTAAGCTCCAATCTTACAGGTAAGCTCGCGGTAAAGCTTCACACCGGCGAGCCGGAGGGACCAAACATAATCCCCAGACCGTGGGTTAGGCAGCTTTTGGAAAATAAGCTTAAAAATGCTACTATTGTGGAGACTAATACCTATTATGAAGGTGGAAGGGATACCACGGAGAAGCACAGGGAAACTCTCAAAATAAACGGCTGGACATTCTCGCACATAGACATAATGGATGAGGATGGCACGGCGCTTCTTCCTGTAAAGGGCGGAAAATGGTTTAAGGAAATGTCCGTAGGAAAGAATCTTTTGAATTATGATTCCTTCCTTGCCCTGACTCATTTTAAGGGGCATACTATGGGAGGCTTCGGAGGCTCCAACAAAAATATCGGTATAGGCTGTGCCGATGGGCGCAACGGAAAGAAATGGATACATACCAGAGAGGGCAGCGATGATATGTGGAGCATAGCGGAAGAGGAACTGATGGAGCGTATATCCGAGTCCACAAAGGCGACCATAGACCATTTCGGAAAGAATATATCCTACATTAATGTGATGCGCAATATGTCTGTGGACTGCGATTGTGCAGGCGTAGAGGCGGCTCCGGTTGTGACACCCGATGTGGGGATATTGGCATCTTTGGATATACTTGCTGTTGACCAGGCATGCATTGACCTGATATATGCCATGGATGAGAGAGACCATTCGGATTTCGTGGAAAGGGTTGAAACAAGGCACGGCTTGAGACAGCTTTCCTATATGAAGGAGCTTGGTATGGGAAATGATTTGTATAAGCTGATAGATTTGGACAATAACGAAGTCGAAATAAAGGCAGCTGATGCGGTAGCTAATGTGGTTCCCTTTAACGGAAAATAAAGGATGGAATTAAAGGTAATAGCCCGTATACATACGGATTTTCCTGAAAAATTCGGGATTCCCAGACAGAGCGGGCTTGTGGATTCGCTTAAAGCCAAAATCATATTTGAGCCGGAATACAGAAATCCCGAGGCTGTTAAGGGACTGTCAGGGTTTGATTATATATGGCTTTTGTGGGAGTTTGAGGTGCCTAAAAAGGAGGGCTTTGCTGCAACGGTACGTCCTCCGAGGCTTGGCGGCAATGAGCGGATGGGAGTATTTGCCACACGCTCCCCATTTAGACCCAATCCCATAGGTCTGTCCTCGGTAAGGCTTGAAAGAATAGAATTGACCGATACAGTCGGACCGGTGCTGTATGTGGCAGGAGCGGACATCAGGGATAACACGCCGATTTTTGACATAAAGCCATATCTTAAGTATGCGGATGCGCATATTGATGCCACAGAGGGTTTTGCACAGAATCCGGGCTTTGAAGAGCTTGAAGTGGATTTTGACGACGAACTGTTAAATAAGCTTCCGGAAGACAAGAGAGAATCTGCGATAAAGCTCTTAACGCTGGATCCACGCCCCTCATATCAGGTTGACCCGGACAGACAATACGGTATGTGCTACGCAGGATATAATATCAGGTTTAGGGTGTCGGGAAACCTGCTCAAAGTCACGGGCGTGGAGGCGACAGCACCGTCGGGAGAAAAAGACATAAAAAAAGACATATGAAAAAACTAAGCGGCAGAATGTTTAAATTCAATACGGACAGAATTCTATTTATAGCGCTCCTTGTGCTCTACAGCGCCGTAATGCTGTATCTGTTTATAAACGAGTGCTTTCAGACACCGGATTTTACATCGGATATGCCGGCATACGTGAATAAGGTGGCAGGAATAAGGGATGAGTATGAATTTCCTTATCCGCTTTTGTTCTGGCTTGCTAAGCTTTTTTCCTTTATATCCTCGCCCCCCATGGGACTTGCATTTGCGACAATGCTTCTCAATACTCTTGGGGTCATAATAACGAGATATTATTTTAATGCGCTTTCGGAAGGAATGTTTTCTGAAAAATATATTGAAAACAGGCTGTTTCAGCACACATTGACCATATCGGTCTATATGCTGTTTCTTCTGGGAAATCTCTATGGTCCGCAGAATCACACATTTTTCGGCTTTGATTATATATACAGAATAAAGGGGATATACAATCCGAATCCCTTTTGGAATGCAACATATCTGGCGACGCGTCCCTTTGCGATAATCTGCTTTTTTTCGGGAGCGGAGCTTTTAAACAGGATAAAGGCTGACAAAGAAGGAAAAGCGCCTCTTGGTATAAGGGAATGCCTGATATTTGCAGTAAGTCTTTTCCTTACAACCTTTACAAAGCCCAGCTTTACCATGGTATTTGTGCCGGTCATGGGCTTTCTTTTATTGTATTACCTTATCCGCTCAAAGGGAAAAACCTTCAAAAGCAGCTTCATAATTGGAATTTCCATGCTCCCCACGGCACTTGATCTCTGCTATCAGTTCTTCGGGGTGTTCTCCGGAACCAATGCTCTCGGGGAGGATACTGGTGTCGCAATAGGCTTTTTAAAGATGTGGGGGTATTATTCAAATAATATTCCTTTGAGCATAGTCATGGGAATGGCGTTTCCAATAGGAGTATTTTTCCTGAATCTCATATTTGACAGGGCGAATATAATAAATACACCCTGTTATTTATTGTCATGGTTTGTTTATATTATTTCAATGATAATGATGATGACATTCTACGAAAAGGGCTTCAGGCTGCTCCATGCGAATTTTTCGTGGGGATATATGCATGGGATGTTTTTTGTCTTTATGATATCGATTATTCTTATGATAAAAAATTCCGTTGACTGGAAGGGGTCATGGAAGCTCATATTTGTTCCTGCCGAGTGGGGAGTATTGCTCTTTCATTTAGGCTGTGGCATCAACTTCTTAATCTTTGCTCTTGGTGGCAACGAACTGGCATTATTCGGATAAATTTTCACGAAAAATATATAAAAAAGCAAAATTTGTCAAAAACAGGGCAAGAATTGCATAGAAAAAGGGTTTACATTGCAAAGTGTAACAAGTATAATAGCACTTGAAGTCAATAACGACTTTCAATTTCATTTTATCAGGAGGGATTTTAAATGAAAAAGAAACTGTTATCAGTAATGCTGTGTGCAGCAATGGTTGTTTCCATGGCAGCATGCGGCGGCACCGCAACAACCGACACAAATTCAGGCAGTGGCAGCACTGACAATGGGGGGGCATCAACCACCACTGAGGCTACCACAACCCAGCCTGCGGCTGATGCAATCACTCTCACAATGGCAGAGGTTAATCCTCTCGACACCATCGTAGGTCAGACAGACCAGAAGTTCAAGGAGGAGGTTGAGTCCCGTTCCAACGGCTCCATCATCATTGACCTTCAGGCAAGCGGCGTGCTTGGATCCGAGAACGAGGTGCTTGACGGTATGCTCGGCGGTACCGGCACCGTTGATATCTCCAGAATCTCCGCATTTGCGCTTACAAGCTACGGCGGCGAGAAGTCCAAGCTTCTCTCTCTTCCTTACACTTTCGTAAGCAGAGAGCACTTCTGGAATTTCGCAGAGTCAGACCTTGCAAGAGAGTTCCTTGAGGAGCCTTCGGAGAACGGCACCGGACTTATCGGTCTTTTCTATGGCGAGGAGGGCTTCCGTCACTTCTTTACCAAGGATCCCGTATCCGGAATCGAAGATTTCAAGGGTAAGAAGATTCGTGTTTCCAACGACCCCGTAATGGTAGGTCTTGTAAACGGTCTTGGCGCTAATGCAACCGAGGTTTCCTTCGGCGAGCTCTATTCCGCACTTCAGACCGGTGTCTGCGACGGCGCAGAGCAGCCCATCGCTAACTACAAGTCCAACGCCTTCGACGAGGTTGCTCCCAACATGATTCTCGACGGACACACCCTCGGAGCAATCCAGGTTGTTATCTCAGTGGATGCATGGAACAAGCTCTCCGAGGAGCAGCAGAATATCCTTATCGAGGCAGGTAAGGCAGCAGGCGCTTACAACAAGTCCATCTCCGCAGATGCAGAGAACAAGGTACTTGAAGAGCTTAAGGCTTCAGGCGTAAACATTGTAGATGTTCCCGACAAGTCCGCTTGGCAGGAGGCTACAAAGCAGGTTATCGCTGACAATACCAAGGGTATGGAAGAGCTCTATCAGAAGCTTCTCGACCTTCAGTAAATAATCGCTGATATTTAGGGGACTGTCGTACTAATCACGTTATGCGACAGTCCCTTGATTATAAAAAAATGTAAAATGTATGGAGGGATGGTATGGCTGATTTTTTTAAGGCTGTGGACAAAATACGACCTGTGTATGATGTGGTATACAAGATTACACTCTTTGTCTGCAAGCTTCTGTTAGTCGGAGACATACTCATTACGAGTATGAGCGTTGTCGGAAGATATGTGTCCTTTGTTCCCGACCCCGCATGGACGGAGGAAATAGTGCTGATGCTGATGTCCTATATGGCAGTGCTTTCCGCAGCCCTTGCGATAAGAAAGAAATCACACATTAGAATGACTGCGCTTGACAGATATCTGCCGAGTGCGCTTATAAAGGCTCTGGACATTCTTTCGGATGTTGCGGTGCTTGTTCTTGCGGTAATAATGATCACCACAGGCTGGAAGTATGCTTCGACCATAGGTTCAAAGGGAACCTTCGTAAGTATCCCGAGTCTGTCGAGATTTTGGAAATATTTCCCCATACCCATTGCGGGTGTAGCTATGCTTGTGTTTGAGCTTGAGGCACTCTACGAGCATATCAAGGGAATCTGCCTCAAGGAAAGAAAGGAGGTGCAGGAATAATGACAGTAAACGGTGCAGCAATCGCAGTTCTTCTGGTAAGCTTTTTGGTGATGATATTCCTGCGTTTCCCCATTGCGTATGCAGTGGCATTATCATCAATTCTTTGTCTCTGGTATCAGGGACTTCCCCTTTCAACCGTTTCGCAGCAGATGGTAAAGGGTATAAGCTCCTTCTCCCTTATGGCGGTTCCGTTCTTCATAACAATGGGTGTACTTATGGGAACCGGCGGTATATCGGAAAAGCTCATTGCATTGGCTGATTCACTTGTGGGCTGGATGACCGGCGGAATGGCTATGGTAAACATTGTCGCATCATATTTCTTCGGAGGAATCTCCGGTTCCGCCTCTGCGGACACCGCATCTCTTGGAAGTATCCTCATCCCCATGATGGTGGAGCAGGGCTATGATGATGACTTTTCCACAGCCGTTACAATTACCTCATCCTGCGAGGGACTGCTTGTTCCTCCCAGCCATAATATGGTAATTTATGCTATGTCTGCGGGCGGTATCTCCGTAGGAAGTCTTTTCCTTGCAGGATATATCCCCGGAGGAATTCTGGCGCTCTCCCTGATGGTGGGCTCCTACATTATTTCAAAGAGGAGAAATTACCCCAAGGGTGCCAAGTTCAGCATTGTGAACTTTATTAAGCAGTTAGGGAAGTCGGTCTGGGCTCTTGCGGCAGTCATCATAGTTGTCGTAGGCGTTGTAGGCGGATGGTTTACTGCGACAGAGTCGGCTGCTATAGCGGTTATCTACAGCCTTATCGTCAGCGTATTCATCTACAAAGGACTCAACTGGAAGGGAGTATGGAAGGCTTTGGAGCAGTGTGTCGATACACTTGCGATAGTGCTTATCCTCATTGCTACCTCCAGTATCTTCGGATACTGCCTCACAACCCTGCATGTGCCTGACCTTGCGGCAAATGCGATCATAGGGCTTACGGACAATAAGATAATAATAGCGTTATTGCTTAATCTGATACTTTTGGTATTGGGCTGCATAATGGATATGGCACCCATCATCCTTATCGCAACACCTATACTTCTTCCTATAGCTACACAGATAGGCATAGACCCGGTACAGTTCGGTATCCTCATCGTGCTCAACTGCGGTATCGGACTTTTGACCCCTCCCGTGGGCGCAGTGCTCTTTATCGGTTCTGCGGTGGGCAAAGTAAAGATGGAGAAGGTCGTAAAGGCGACGCTTCCGTTCTATGTATGTATGATTATCACGCTCCTTTTGATAACCTTCATACCTTCAATAAGCCTTGCATTGCCGAGACTGTTTAACGGGTATACCGGCTAAGGTTAAGAGAAAAAGGAATTAAAGAAATTAAATTCACTACAGGAACATTGTAAAGAAAAGGTATTTATGCTACAATGTTCCTGTATTTATTTTATAATTTATGCTTAAAACCATTTACAATCGTAAAAACGGAATAATCCTTGTGGCGGTGCTTGCAATCTTTGCAGGCTTATTTGTCTTTCCGAGTGTTGCAAATACCGAGATGAAGTCTGAGAGCGCTGCGGCAGGGGTCATACGGAGCATTTACGCACCTGCGGTGGAGGATTCTGCGCCTGTTGCAATAGCAGAGCGCACGGAGGAAATCCTTGTCACCACATCCAGAAATCTTACTACACAGCGCATAAGCACACGCACCAGAGCGGGATTTGTGTTAAGGTACTATGTCCTTTTACTGGCGGCGGTGCTTTTCATATTTATATTCTTAAACTGGCGCACAGTTTCGGAATATCTCAAATATTATCATTTTAAGGGAATAATCATTTCCTATATTCAGGCACAGGACGGTTCACTTTAGTTCTCCCGACTCATAAGACTGAAATGGTCTTCGCCACAGGGCGTAAGGCCTGGTTTTGGTTGTCAAAAAAGAGATAGGAGGAGCAAAATGACCGGATTTTTCAGAACAGTTGATAAGCTCCGCCCCGTATACGATATTGTGTATGATGTGGTGCTTGTCATCTGCAAACTCCTTTTGGTTGGCGATATTTTAATTACCAGCTTCAGCGTCCTTGGCAGGTATGTGCCCTTTATACCGGATCCTGCGTGGACGGAGGAGATAGTTTTGACATTTATGTCATATATGGCGGTGCTTTCCGCCGCATTGGCGATACGAAAAAAGGCTCACATCAGAATGACTGCTTTGGATGTATATCTTCCGGATATGGTTGTGAAGGGCTTGGATATTCTTTCGGATATATGCGTGCTCATACTGGCGGTGATAATGATAAGTGTGGGCTGGAAATATGCTGCCACAATAGGCGCCAAGGGTTTCTATGTGAGCATTCCCGCATTGTCGAGATTCTGGAAGTATTTTCCCATACCGCTTGCGGGCATAGCAATGCTTGTGTTTGAGCTGGAGGCACTCTATGAGCATGTAAAGAGTATTTTCGTGGATGATACAAAAAAGGACAGTAAGGAGGGAGAAAGATAATGGCAGTAAACAGTACAGCTATAGCGGTTTTACTTATAAGCTTTATCGTGATGATATTCCTCCGCTTCCCCATTGCGTATGCGGTGGCATTATCATCAATATTATGTCTTTGGTATCAGGGACTTCCCCCTGCCACAATATCACAGCAGATGGTAAAGGGCATAAGCTCCTTTTCACTGATGGCGGTGCCCTTCTTTATAACGATGGGTGTCCTTATGGGAACCGGAGGAATATCCGAGAAGCTTATCGCTCTTGCGGATGCCTGCGTGGGCTGGATGACCGGCGGAATGGCTATGGTAAATATCGTGGCATCATATTTCTTCGGTGGGATTTCAGGCTCTGCGTCTGCGGATACGGCATCCCTTGGAAGTATCCTCATCCCCATGATGGTGGAGCAGGGATATGATGATGACTTCTCCACAGCGGTAACTATTACCTCATCCTGTGAGGGACTGCTTGTTCCGCCCAGCCACAATATGGTCATATATGCCATGTCAGCCGGAGGCATATCCGTAGGAAGTCTTTTCCTTGCGGGCTATATTCCGGGGGCGCTGCTTGCATTATCCCTTATGGTGGGCTCGTATATTATTTCCAAAAAGCGGAATTACCCGAAGGGAGCCAAATTTGACATTAAGAATTTCGGACGTCAGGTACTCAAATCCTTCTGGGCGCTTGCGGCGGTTATCATAGTTGTCGTGGGTGTCGTGGGAGGTTGGTTTACTGCGACGGAGTCGGCTGCAATAGCGGTTATCTACAGTCTCATCGTAAGCGTTTATATTTACAAGGGCTTAAACTGGAAGGGTGTATGGGGAGCGCTTGAGCAATGCGTGGATACTCTTGCGATAGTGCTCATACTCATTGCGACATCAAGCATCTTCGGATACTGCCTCACGACCCTGCATGTGCCCGACCTTGCGGCAAACGCAATCATAGGGCTTACGGACAATCCCGTGATAATTGCGCTGTTACTCAATCTGATATTGCTTATACTGGGCTGCATAATGGATATGGCGCCCATTATCCTTATAGCTACACCAATTCTTTTGCCTATAGCGACGCAGATAGGAATAGACCCGGTGCAGTTCGGAATCATCATTGTGCTGAACTGCGGCATAGGGCTTCTGACACCTCCGGTGGGGGCAGTGCTCTTCATCGGTTCTGCGGTGGGCAAGGTAAAGATGGAGAAGGTTGTAAAGGCGACGCTTCCTTTCTATGTATGCATGATAATAACGCTTTTACTCATAACCTTTATACCCGGTATAAGCCTTGGTCTTCCGAGACTATTTAACGGATATTCAGGCTGATTTTAACGGAGGATGAAATGGAAAAAATTATATATGTGATCCTTTTTGGATTTATGGCAGCTGCGGGAGGTCTGTCCACGGCTTATATCGTAGTATCCCTGCCTGTGGTGCTCGTATTCAAGCTCTATCGCAGGATTAAATACGGTACAAGCCTATGGAATTAGGTCAGATTTCCATCGCCCCGTCAGTGATAGCGGGTTGGCTTATCATAATCGCAGTATTTATTTACTCGATAACAGTGACACGTAATATGAGGGTGTGGAATATCTCGGCAAAGCAGGCAGGCGCAGAAGTTCTGGTGTTAGGTATTGAGAGAGCTTGTAATTTCGTCAAAAAGCATTACAGGGCATTGCTGATAGCTTTGGCAGTATTTATTGCAATGCTTATTGGCGGAGAAGCCTTATACAGCTATATGCAGGCTCATCCGATAGAGAAGCATGTGCAGGAGGATTTTCCGGTTCAGGAGAAAAAGGAAAGAAATCCTGCCGTGGAGAGACTGTCACGGGAAATTATGGAGGAGCTAAATTGCGAGACGGCATTTTCCGTAAAAATAGCGGGCTATGATATCGAAATATCGGAAGCTGTAGTCATAAGCTGGATAGTCATAGCAGCGGTATTTATAATCTGCATCGTGCTTACGCATAATTTACAGGTACGGAATGCTTCCAAAAGACAGCTCCTTGCAGAAACCATAGTGATAAAGCTTGAAGCCCTGATTGGCGGTATGATTGGAGAGGAAGCAAAGGAGTACATACCCTATATGGCTACGGTGCTATTCTTTATCGGCTTCTCAAATATAATCGGGATTTTCGGCTTCAAGCCTCCGACAAAGGATATGAATGTGACGTTGGCTTTGGCAATAATGAGCATAATCCTTGTTCAGGCAGCAGGTATCAGGAAAAAGAGAGGCTTAGGATGGCTCAAAAGCTTTACGGAGCCCATTGCCATAGTGATGCCGATAAACATTCTGGAGCTTGTGATCAAGCCGCTTTCGCTTTGCATGAGACTTTTTGGTAACGTGGTAGGCGCATTTATAATTATGGAGCTCTTGAAGAGTCTGGTTCCGGTCTTTGTGCCGGTAATATTCAGTGCCTACTTTGACATTTTCGACGGACTTTTGCAGGCATACATCTTTGTGTTTCTGACGAGCATGTATATCAGGGAGGCTGTCGAGTAGAAACGGAGGAATAATAATGGCAAATACATTTGCTGGAGTATGTATAATGGTAATGGTGGTGGCGGTAATCGCCTTCGCAGTATGGAGCTCAAGGGAGGATCCGGGCAAAAAGAAATAAAAACAAAGATTTAAGGCAATGTGGATTAGCCTAAAGCGCACAATATACAAAAGCATTGAGGACATTCTGACTATGTGTTATAATGTCCTCAATGTCGTTTCGGGAGATAATATATGGAATACAAATTCAAGATGGACATAAAGCCCATGGATTTTTTTAAGACCACAATGTCACGCACCTACCGCTCCATGACCGGAGTGGTCAATATTGTTTTTACCGTGGCAATGATACTTCTCGCCGTAAACTTTCTGGGAAGCGTGAATGCGTTTTTTGCCTTTCTCATAATAATAGGCTGCATCCTCTTTCCGATACTGCATCCTCTTGCAATCTACGGACAGAGCGTAAAGCAGACGGAAGGTGTTCCTAAAGGTGTGGAGCTTACCTTCAATGATAAGGGGATGCACATAGAGGTAAAGGACAAAAACGAGACAATCCCATGGAAGAAGATACCGAAGGTGGTAAAGCAGAGCGATATGGTAATCGTTATGTCCGACAATATGCACGGATATATGCTGGTAAACAGAGTGTTGGGGGACAAAAAGGAAGAGTTCTACGAGTATGTTTTGGGTAAAATCAAGGAGCATAAAAGCAAATGAAATTTTTTGAGGATAAGATACAGAACAGACAGTTTATTTTGAGCTATGCAGTGTTTATGCTAAACGGTATGCTGGCGCTCTCCATAGGCTCCCTTCTTCCATTTATCAGGGATTCGAGGGGCTTGGATTATGCCTTCTGCGGGCTAATAGTAAGCCTTCATTCCGTGGGAAATCTTGTGTCCAGCTTTACAGCGGGAGCTCTTCCCATGCTTCTTGGCAGAAAAAAGAGCATACTCATATTTGAGTGCTTCTTCCCATTATCATATCTGATAATACTTTTCTCAAAGAGCAATCTACTGATAGCCTTTGCGTTTTTCGCAACGGGACTTGCAAGGGGAGCCGCAAGCAATTACTGTAATCTCAAAATAAACGGCATAGCCACGGGCAAAGCGTGGGCGTTAAACGGACTTCACGCCATGTTTGCGATAGGCGCATTTCTCTTCCCCATCATAAATATGCTTATCACAAAGGATAACGGGGAAAGATGGGTATATGCCTGCGGTCTGATGCTGATAATAGGCTGTATAACATGGATATTGTATATGCTTGTGCCGGAGACTGACGATGCGCCCATAAAGAAAAAGGCGGACTCATCTAAGGGTATGGTATTCGGATTCTTTAAGGAGCCCATATTTTATCTATGCATAACGACCTTGTTTTTCTATCTTTGCGCAGAGCAGGGGGTTATCGGCTGGATGATAACGTATTTCAAGGACACCGAGCTTCTTGACCCCAATGTTTCCCAGATAACCGCAAGCGTACTCTGGGTAATGATTCTCTGCGGCAGACTTACAACGGCGTATCTTTCCACCAGACATAAAAAAGAAAATCTCCTGCCGGCAATGGGGATTGGGATAGTTATATTCTTTATCGTCCTCATATTAAGCAGAAGCACAGTGCCTATAATGATAGGCATTATGGGCTTTGGCTTCTCCATGGCGGGAATTTACGCAACAACGGTTTCCTTTGCGGGGGAGCTAATAAAGAAATATTCTCTCGCATGGAGCTTTATACTCACTACGGCAAGCTTTGGCTCCATCATAATGCCCAGCATAATCGGATATATTGCGGAGCATATAGGGATTGCAGTAGGCATGAGCTCCATAGCTCTTGTGCTCGTTGTCGATATGATTTGTATAATGAGCCTTGTTTTGTATGTAAAAAAGAACTCTGATGCAGCAAAGCAATAACAGGAAAAATCCACAGCTCGTCACGGCGCTTCTGCTCCTTATTGCGGGAGCGGGGCTTTTAATGTATTTAAACTATATCGCACTCAGATATACCGTGATCAACGAATTCTCTGTAGAGAATATAATAATATATGATGTGCCCTTTCATGACAGCTTCAAAAATGCGCTGGCAGCTCTATTAGTAGCAATCATTACAGTGCTTTGCGGGATTATCCTAAAAAAATCCCGTATACAGCCCGTCACGGACACAAGGAATATCATTCTTGCAATATCCGCAATAATCTACGGGCTTCTTTTGATCATATGGATAAACAGGCTTAATATGGGGACTTTACGTGACGATACGGGTATATGCTATTCCATTGCCCTCAATTTCAAGGAAGGAAATTATGACGCAGTGCTGAGTAAGGAAGGGTATCTGTACAACTGCCCCCACCAATACGGAATAGTTGCGCTGAATCTGCTGTTTTTCCATATTTCGGAGGGCTATGTTGTGGAATTTTTCCACTACTTCAATGCAATACTTTTGGTTGCGGCATTTATCACAGGCACCCTGATATGCAGGAGATTTGAGAGCCAAAGCGGAATGTATCTTGCAGAGCCTGTGTTTATATTGTTTACGTTTTTAAATATTCCCATAAGCCTTTATACAAACTATATGTACGGGGATGTGGCCTCTTTTGTATCAATGACAGCGGGCTTTTATCTTTTGCTTAAGTATAATGAGAGAGGCAGAGCTTCTGCGGGAATGGCTGCGGCCTTGGTTACGGGGCTTGGGGTGCTTCTTAGGGAAAACACGGTTATCTTTGGAATCGCCGCAAGCATTGCATTAGTATTATCCGGCATTTTAAAAAGGAGGTATAAGGATTTTCTGATAGTCCTTTTGATAATACTTTTCTGCACTCTGCCCTTAAAGGCTTTCCAGACTTATTATTCGGTAAAGACGGGCATTCCGGCATCAAAGGGGATCCCGAACAGTCTCTATATAGCTATGGGACTTGAGGAGAGCGATCTGGGACCGGGATGGTTTAACAGCTACAATCAGCGCACCTTTATGGAGCTTGACTCCGACTATGAAAGAGCGGATGCGGAGGGGAAGAAAGCCATTTTAAAGAGGCTGTCAGAGTTTGAGGAGAAAAGAGCGGTTGCGGCGGATTTTATTGAAAGGAAGCTCATAAGCCAATGGGCGGAGCCTTCTTACAATTCAATATTCTGCTGTCTTTATTCCGCCTCGGGGGACAAAAAATTTGTCACATGGTTAAACAAGTTAAGAAGAGGGGAATACACGGATATATTGTGGAAATATCTTGACGCATACCAAAGTGTGGCTTATTTCGGTATGCTTGTTTTTGTCCTGACAGCCATAATTAAGCTTTTTAAAGAGGGAAAAAGCATAGAGAATCCGGACATTATATGCCTTATTCCCATAATTACTCTTATCGGAGGCTTTGCTTTCAGTTTGATATGGGAGGCAAAGAGCAGATATGTGATTGAATATGCAAACCTGATGATACCATTATCCTGCGTGGGATATGCGGGACTTTCAAATATTTATAAGAAAAATATTCAGAGGAAGGAGAAAAGGGATGACACCCAAACTATGTTGGCTTGACGACCCGGAGGTCTACAGGGTAAACCGTCTGGATGCCAGAAGCGACCATTATTTTTATGAGGGGGATGAGGATGAAAATGCCTTTGTCACAAAGGAGAATGTAAGGAGGGGAGGAAGGCTTTATCAAAGCCTTGACGGAGTATACAAATTCGCATATTCTGTCAATGCCTCATTGCGCCCTAAGGATTTTTACAGGACGGACTTTGACAGCAGCGCCTTTGATGAGATAAAGGTGCCGGGGCATATAGAGCTTTCAGGCTATGACAGAATACAATATATAAATACAATGTACCCTTGGGAAGGGCATTATTACAGACGCCCTGCGTATACCAAGGATGCAGGCGACGGTGCGGGAATGTTCTCCGAAGCCGAATATAATCCTGTCGGAAGCTATTTGAAGCGCTTTGATCTGGATGAGGGATTAAGGAATAAGCGTGTCATCATACGCTTTGAGGGAGTCGAGCAGGCGTTTTATCTGTGGTTAAACGGAGAGTTTGTGGGATATGCGGAGGATTCCTTCACACCCTCGGAGTTTGATCTTACGCCGTACATAAAGGATAAGGATAACCTGTTGGCTGTGGAGGTGCATAAAAGAAGCTCTGCCGCGTGGCTTGAGGATCAGGACTTTTTCAGGTTCTTTGGAATTTTCAGAAGCGTGACGCTCATAGCAAAGCCCGGGGCTCATATAGAGGATATGTGGGCAAAGCCTGTGCTATATGGCGATAATGAGGGTGGCTTTGGCTTAAGCCTTAGGCTCTCTGCCGCAGAGACTATGAACTGCTATATAAATATCAGGCTTTCGGACAAAGAGGGGAATGAGGAAAGCGAGATTTTGAACGTGACGGCAAGTAAGGAGGTTGCTGCGGACACGGAATATATCCTTAAGGAGGAGAAAATCTCAAAGGTCATTCCATGGGATAACAAAAACCCTCATCTGTATAAGCTTCTAATAACGCTATGCGACGAAAACGACAATATAATAGAGAAGGTGCCCTATGATATCGGATTCAGGCGCATTGAGATAAAGGATAAGGTTATAAGCTTAAACGGAAGCCGTCTTATAATAAACGGTGTGAACCGCCATGAATGGAACAAGGCGAGCGGACGCTGCATAGACATTCAGGATATGCTCAAGGATATCCGTATTATGAAGCACAACAATATCAATGCGGTCCGAACCTGTCACTACCCGGACAATGCCTCATGGTATTACCTCTGCGACAGCTTCGGGATATATATGATGGCGGAGTGCAATCTGGAGACCCACGGCACATGGCAGAAGCTTGGCGAGGTTGAGCCCTCCTACAATGTTCCGGGTTCTATCCCTGAATGGAAGGGAGCAGTAATGGACAGGGCGGAGAGCAACTTCCACACCTTCAAAAATCACACATCGGTGCTGTTCTGGTCTCTGGGTAACGAGTCCTATGCCGGGGATAATATCGCAGCAATGAATAAATTTTTCAAGGATATGGATGGCAGCAGGCTTACCCACTATGAGGGAGTATGCAGAAACCGGGATTATGAGGATGTCATATCGGATGTGGAGAGCATGATGTACGCCACGCCCAAGGACATAGAGGAATACCTTTCAAATGCCCCGAAAAAGCCCTATATCCTGTGCGAATATATGCACGACATGGGAAATTCCCTGGGAGGCCTGGGCTCATACATTGCTCTTTTGGACAAATATCAAATGTATCAGGGAGGCTTCATCTGGGACTATATCGATCAGGCGATAGAGGTTACGGACGAGGCTACCGGAGAAAAGGTGTTGAGATATGGCGGGGATTTCGATGACCGGGCCAGCGATTACGAATTTTCGGCAAACGGCATAGTATTTGCGGACAGGACGGAAAAGCCCGCAATGCAGGAGGTAAGATACTATTATGGATTGCATTAAGGTAATATTCGGAGACTGCACGCTTGGAGTGCAGGGAGACAGAGAGGGGAGAAGCTTTGAGCTTATATTCTCCTATGCAAAGGGAGGGCTCGTATCCCTTGTTTCTGACAAAAAGGAGTGGATATACAGGGCACCTCAGCCTGCATTCTGGAGAGCGCTCACAGACAATGACAGGGGCGCAGGATTTCATCTAAAAAGCGGGATATGGCTCTCTGCGGATATGTTTATAAAGACCGCAAACATAGAGGTTACACTCGATAAAAAAGAGTACGGATTCCCGGCAGCGCCTCTTACAAATGATTTTAAGAGCGCTGTAGAGGGAAATATCTTAAAGGTAAAATATACCTATGAGACCGTGACGAACCCTGTAACAGCTGTAAGCATTGAGTATGAGATAAATTCGGACGGAGAGATAAAGGTGCATGCGCACTACTTTGGGAAAGAAGGGCTTCCAGAGCTTCCGGTATTCGGAGTGCGCATAATAATGCCGACTTTGGCCGAAAACTACAGATACGAGGGACTTTCCGGGGAAACCTATCCTGACAGGATGACGGGAGGAAAACAGGGTGTTTATGATATGGAGGGTCTTTCCGTCACGCCATATATACTGCCGCAGGACTGCGGTATGCATATGGATACGGACTGGCTTGAGATATACAGAAAAAAGGTTTTGGATAATACAAAAAACGAAGAACGCCTAAGCGTCCTTCGGTTTGAAGTCCTCAATACTGCCGGCGCAGGCTCATTAGACACCGCCCACGGAAAGTTTGCGTTTTCGTGCCTGCCCTATACTCCTTCGGAACTTGAAAACGCTCTCCACAGGGAGGAGCTTCCCACACCCAGACGCACGGTGCTTACCATATACGGCGCTGTGAGGGGCGTCGGCGGTATCGATACATGGGGCAGCGAGCCCGAGCCGCCGTACAGGGTAAGCGGAGAGGAAGACCATGAGGTCGGGTTTAGGATTGTGGTGTGACATATTTTTCAAGAGTCGCCTTTACCGCACCCTTGCCGCTTGAAAGCTCGGAGAAATATTTTTTTACAGTATCGGCAAGCCCGGTCTCTATGAGGTCTACGCCGAAAATACTCTCGTTTGCAAGCAGTCCGTCAAGCTTCGACAAATCCTTGGGAGCATCGTCCAGCTTATAATCTGTGACATACTTCTGTGCCTCGGAAAGCAGAGGGTCGGAGCTTGGCTCAAAGGCGTTACCCTCATCATCTACAGCCATAAGATATCTGAGCCATCCTGCAAATACCAGAGGAATCAGCTTAAGGCTGTGCACATCCAGGTCATCCCTCTTTTCGTATGCCTTGATAGTCTCGCCAAAGCGGATGGGAAGCTTCTGCGAGGTATCCGTCGCAATCCTCTGGGGCGTATCCGGCATAAAGGGATTGGGAATACGGATATTTACCACCTCATCAATGAACTTTCTGGGCTCGATTATGCCCGGATCGACTACCACGGGAAGTCCCTCCGTATATCCGACAGTCTCCACAAACCTCTTTAAAAGAGGATTTTTCATCTCGTCGGAAATAAGTGTATATCCCAAGAGACACCCGTATATTGCAAGGGTGGTGTGGAGAGGGTTTAAGCAGGTGCAAACCTTCATTTTTTCAACCTTATCCACGGTTTCCCTGTCTGTGTAGATTATGCCTGCCTTATCGAGAGGAAGCTTTCCGTTCGGGAAGGAGTCCTCTATTACCAGATACTGACATTCCTCTGCGTTTACAAAGGGTGCAATATAGGTGTTTCTGGAGGTAACCACAGGCTCTAGGTCGTCAATATTGTCCTTGTTAAGCATTGCCTCGACCTTGGAATCGGGTCTCGGAGTAATCTTATCTATCATACTCCAGGGGAAGGAAACCCTGGAGGAATCCCCGATATAGTCAAGGAAGCCTGCTGCGGCAAGCCCTTTTTCAGTCCATGCCTTTGCGAAGGCCACGGCAGCAGCCTTTAATTTGTCACCATTGTGGGAGCAGTTATCCATGCTTACCATTGCTATGGGCAGTGCGCCGAACTTGAAGCGGTGGTACAAAAGGGATATTACCTTGCCTAAATATCCGGAGGCCTTGTCCGGACCTGCCTCAAAATCCGCAGCCACGAAGGGAAGGACATTTCCCTGGGGGTCGTTTATGGCATAACCCTTTTCGGTGATGGTAAAGCTTGCCATCTTTAGGGAGGGTGCGGCAAATATCTCCTTTAGCCTTCCAAAGTCCTCCGTATTGTCCCTGTCCAAAATAAGGGATTCCACAATGCTTCCCACAACAGTCTTGTCGACGGAAGCATCCGCCTTTAATGTGGCGAGAATGGAGAGGTTGTCGTGAGCGTGATAGCTTTTCTCAATTATCTCATAATCAAAGCCCTCTACCGCAATAAGCCCGGTTTCCATGTCGCCTTTATTTAAAAGCTCCTGCAATACGTTCGCCTGAAAGGCGCGGAAGATATTGCCGGCACCGAAATGAATCCATTCGGGATTTTTCTTTGTATTTGCCGTGATTGCATCGTGGTCAAAGGCGGGGAGCGAATAGCCGGCCTTTATAAATGCATCACGGTCATTTTTTATACTTTCAAGAGTAAGCTTCATCTGTAAATTCCTCCTATGCGTTATCTTCTTTCGTGGCTCTTTTCAATAGCCTCCCAGAGTCCGTTTAAATATGTGGCACCCAAAGCCCTGTCATAAAGTCCGTATCCGGGCATAGCCACCTCGTCCCATATCATACGTCCGTGGTCGGGGCGGATGGGACCGTCAAAGCCTATATCATAGAGCGCAAGCATTATCTCGTACATATCGAAGGTGCCGTCGCTTGAAAGATGTGCAGCCTCCTCGAAGTCTGTGGGAGAGTTGAATTTCAGATTTCTCACATGTGCGAAATGTATGCGTCCCTTTAATGAGCGTATCATATCGGGCAGATCATTTTCCAGATTCGTGCCGTAGGAGCCGGAGCAGAAGGTAACGCCGTTGTGCGGATTGTCCACCATCTTCATCATGCGGAGTATATTGGTCTTGTTGATTATGATCCTGGGGAGTCCGAATACGCTCCATGCGGGGTCGTCGGGGTGGATTGCCATATTTATATTGTACTTGTCGCACACAGGCATTATTCTCTCAAGGAAATATTTGAGATTTGCAAAGAGCTTCTCATCATCCACGTCCTTATACATCTCGAAGAGCTCCTTAACATGAGCCATTCTCTCGGGCTCCCAGCCGGGCATAACCGTGCCGTTCATATCCCCCGCTATGGATTCGAACATCTTCTCGGGGTCTATGGCGTCCACAGCCTCCTGAGTGTAGGCAAGAACGGTTGAACCGTCGGGACGCATTCTCGCAAGCTCTGTTCTCGTCCAGTCAAAAACCGGCATAAAGTTATAGCATACCATATGGATATCGGCTTCGCCAAGGCGTTCCAGGGTGGTAATATAATTGTCGATATATTTGTCCCTGTCAGGAGTGCCGACCTTGATTGCGTCATGGATATTCACGCTCTCGATTCCCGCAAGCTGTAAGCCCGCAGCCTCAATCTCCTTTTTGAGGGCAAGGATGTCCTCCTTCTCCCATACCTCCCCCGGCGCTGTGCCGTAGAGAGTGGAGATTACGCCGGTCACACCGGGGATCTGTCTTATCTGCTTTAATGTAACTGTGTCATATTTGCTGCCATACCAGCGAAGTGTCATTTGCATACTGTATAATCCTCCTTAACATAGTGACAATTTGCAAGGCAAATTGCGTCGAGCCGTTTAAAAATGTTCTAAAAACCGGAAGCGGCTCGTTGCCTCCTAATTGACTATTTTGGTTTTTGTTTAAGCAAAGTATATCAAAGCAAAATCCGCATTAAAAGTCCAATTCTTGCCATAAAACTTGCAAAACTTGCTATTATGAGATATACTTGCATAAAAGAGGTGCTATTCTATGAAAAAAGACGACAAATTGCGGAAATATGACGCTTCCGAGGAACGTCAATATATGCTCAATGATGAGTATGAGGTATACGAAAAGCAGGGGGCGCCAACCGGGGCTCTTGCCTATCATTACCACAATTTCTATGAGATAATATACATTGTGGACGGCAGCTTCGCATCTCAGGTGGGAGATACGGTGCATAGTCTTAAAAAAGGCGATTTTCTGCTGATAGACAAAAATAATCTCCACCGCTATTCCTATGTTGAGGGGAAGCATGACACCTCCAGACGTATAATCCTGTGGATAACGGATACAATGATAAGGCGCCTTGCGGATGAGGATGTGGATTTAAGCCTGTGCTTCAGGGAAAACGGCTCTCAGGTATATCATTTTCCCATATATTATGAGGAGCTTTTGAGAGGGTTTTTGATGAAGCTTGCCACCTCGGAGATATTGAATGATGAGGCGTATACGGCAAGAAAGGTGCTGGACAGGGGATATCTTTCCTTGTTTTTCGGGTATCTGTCGGAGCTCTGCAAGAGAAAGGAATATGTATTTGAGGGAAGCGAGATTGCGGGAGAGCCTGTGGTGGACAAGGTAAACGAATATATAGATGCGCATATTGAGGAGCCGATACTTATAGATGATTTGGCGGAATGTGTGCATATGAGCAAGTATTATTTCGTGAGACGTTTCAAGGAGCTTTCGGGCGTCACTGTGCATACCTATCTGATAAACAAGCGTCTCATAAAGGCATGTGAGCTTATGGGCGACGGGGAGGAGATAATGCAGGTATACGGGAAGGTGGGCTTTTCCGACTATTCGGCGTTCCTGCGCAATTTCAAGCGTGCCTATGGGATATCCCCGAAGCAGTATTTGAAACAAATATAAAGTATTCCGCAATGGACTATTGATTTTTAGTATGTTAAAATATAGGATACATTAAAAGGAGTCAGACATGGTTAAGATTATTTCAGACAGCACCTGTGACCTCTCAAAGGAACTTACGGACAGGTATAATGTCGATATTCTTCCGCTCCATATTATTCTGGGCGAAAAGGAATACGAGGACGGAGTGGATATTGCTCCGGAGGATATATACAAGTGGTCTGACGAGAATAATACTACGCCCCATACCTCCGCTTCCTCCCTCGAACGGGCAATGGAGACTTTTAAGCCCTATATCGACAAGGGGGATGACATAATCGCATTCGTTATATCGGAGACTATGTCCACCTCCGGGAATGTATGCCGTCTGGCGGCAGAGGAGCTCAACGCTTCGGACAGGATACATGTAGTGGATTCAAAGAACCTCTCCACGGGTATAGGACATCTTGTGATAGAGGCGGCAATACTGGCAGAAGGCGGAAAAAGCGCCGATGAGATACTTGGAATTATAAATGCGCTCATTCCGAAGGTGCGGGCAAGCTTTGTGGTGGATACCCTCACATATCTCCACAGGGGAGGCAGATGTTCGGGACTTGCCGCCATGGCAGGCGCAATGCTTAAGCTTCATCCGAGGATCGAGGTTTCGGACGGCAGGATGAACCCCGGGAAGAAATACAGGGGGAAGATAGAATCCGTCATAATGGATTATACAAGGGATATGGAGGCGGCTCTAAAGCGGGCAAAGCCTGACAGAGTGTTTATAACCCATTCGGGATGTGATGAGAAAATTGTGGATGAGGTCAGAAGCTACTTAAAGAGCCTGAACCGTTTTGAGGAAGTGCTTGAAACCAGAGCGGGAGGCGTGGTATCCAGCCATTGCGGACCGGGAACTCTGGGAGTGCTTTTTATAGAGGAATAATTTTTTGGTTTACATAACACAAAGGAGAACAAAGCTATGAAATCTGTAAAGGATGCAAACTGGACATTTAATAAGGATATTGACCTCGAGCCCTGTGGGGAGGGCGTAAAGAGAAAGATAATGAGCTATACTGACGAGCTTATGGTGGTGGAGAATCATTTCGAGAAGGGCGGAATAGGCGCTATGCATTCCCATCCCCACACCCAGATAACCTATGTGGCAAAGGGAAAGTTTGAGTTTACGATAGGTAGCGAAAAGAAGATTGTGTCCGCAGGGGATACCTTGCTTAAAAAGAACGGAATCGAGCACGGCTGCGTATGCCTTGAGGAGGGAATACTTCTCGACTGCTTTACACCTATGAGGGACGAGTTTGTATGAGTTTAAGTGCATTCGCCCGCACGCAGCTTTTGATTGGGCGTGAAGGCATTGATAAATTGAATGCCTCCCGGGTCGCCGTTTTCGGTATCGGCGGCGTGGGAGGCTATACGGTGGAGGCGCTTGCAAGAAGCGGCGTCGGGGAGTTTGACCTTGTGGATGATGACAAGGTATGCCTGACGAATGTAAACCGCCAGATAATAGCGCTTAAAAGCACTATCGGAAGGTATAAGGTCGAGGTTATGGCGGAGCGCATAAAGGAGATTAACCCGAAGGCGGTGGTAAATATCCATCGTTGCTTTTTTTTGCCCGAAAATGCAGAGCAGTTTGACTTTAAAAGCTATTCATATGTTGTGGATGCCGTGGATACCGTGACCGCAAAGCTTGAAATAATAATGAAGGCAAAGGAGGCCGGAGTTCCCGTGATATCGGCTATGGGAGCAGGAAATAAGCTCGACCCCACACAGTTTGAGGTGGCGGATATTTACAAGACCACAATGTGTCCATTGGCAAAGGTTATGAGAAGGGAATTAAAAAAGCGGGGAGTAAAAAGGTTAAAATGTGTCTATTCCAAGGAAAAGCCCACCCGCCCGATAGAGGATATGTCCATAAGCTGCAGAAAAAACTGTGTCTGCCCGCCCGGCACGGAGAGAAAATGTACGGACAGGAGGGACATCCCGGGGAGTATCGCCTTCGTGCCCTCCGTAGCGGGACTTATCATAGCCTCCGAGGTGGTAAAGGATTTGATAAAAGATAATGGCGCCGGATAAGATAATCACAGGCAATAGGTTATTTTTGACCGAAGATAAAGCAAATAAGATAAAATCAAAGTGATTTTTCATAAAAACTTCACTTGTTACACATAAAAATTTGATGTATTATGTATGCGTATATTTAACAGTAAATATACGCATATTTTCGCTATTTTTATTATTTAAAGAAGGAAAAGATATGTCTGACGATAATATAAAGGACGAAAACGACTACAGGGAAGTGGACACGGAGGGGAAGGATTTCCCTGAGGATGTCGACGATACCGACCTTACAAAGGGGCATAGGGATGCCTCAAAGACTGCGGATGCGGGAAAGAGCGACAACGACCAGTATGAGGACGTATGCTTTGCTTGCCGCCGCCCTGAAAGCAAGGCGGGAAAAATGTTTAAGCTCCCGAACAATATATGTATCTGTGAGGACTGCATGAGAAAGACCATGGATATGATGAGCCAGTTCGACTATCAGGGGCTTTTGAACAATACGAATATGAACGGCTTCCCCAATATCAGCTTCGTAAATCTTGCAGACCTTAAGGGGGACGGAGGAATCCCCAACAAGCAGAAGCTTAAGAAAAAGCAAAAGTCTGATGAGAAGCAGGCGCAAAAGCCGGAAATAGACATCAATCATCTTCCGGCGCCCCACAAGATAAAAGCGAGTCTCGACCAGTATGTGGTAGGTCAGGAGCATACAAAGAAGGTTATGTCTGTTGCCGTATACAACCATTACAAGCGTGTGGCGACGGACACAATGGATGAGATAGAGATAGAAAAATCCAATATGCTCATGATAGGACCTACCGGCTGCGGAAAGACCTATCTTGTGAGGACACTGGCAAGGCTTCTTGACGTGCCGCTTGCCATCGCCGATGCCACATCCTTAACGGAAGCCGGATATATCGGGGATGATATAGAGAGCGTTGTTTCGAAGCTTCTTGCCGCCGCAGACAATGATGTCGAAAAGGCGGAAAAGGGGATAATCTTTATCGATGAGATAGACAAGATTGCAAAGAAAAATTCCACCAACAACAGGGATGTGAACGGCGAGAGCGTCCAGCAGGGGCTTTTAAAGCTTTTGGAGGGTGCAGAGATAGAGGTTCCCGTGGGAGCGAATTCCAAGGGCGCAATGGTGCCGCTTGCCACGGTAAATACGAGAAATATCCTCTTTATCTGCGGCGGAGCATTTCCAGACCTTGAGGATATCATAAAGGAGAGATTAAAGAAGACCACCTCCATAGGCTTTAATTCGGAATTGAAGGATGAATATGATAAGGATAAGGACATACTCTCTAAGGTAACTACGGAGGATATACGTAAATTCGGTATGATACCGGAATTTATCGGGAGGCTTCCCATTGTGTTTACCCTTAAGGGGCTTGATGAAGAGATGCTTATAAAGGTATTGAAGGAGCCCAGAAATGCAATACTTAAGCAGTATCAGAAGCTTTTGGAGCTTGATGAGGTAAAGCTGGAATTTACGGATGATGCGCTCAGGGCTATCGCAAAGAAGGCGATGGAGCGGGAGACCGGCGCAAGAGCGCTTCGCTCAATAATAGAGGAGTTTATGCTGGATATCATGTATGAGATTCCCAAGGATGACAACATCGGAAGGGTTACCATTACCGAGGACTATATTGAGGGAAAGGGCGGACCTGTGATAGATGTGAGGAGCAATGCCATAATAAGACCCATTGAGGAGCTTAACGAGGTGAGCGAAAAGAGCTCATAGGAGGTGACCTTAATAAAAGTGGATTACAGACATGAATGGAAGCATGAAATAACATATTCCGACCTGATCGCAATAAGGGCAAGGCTTCGTGCCGTGGCGGAGTCCGACAGGCATGCGATAGACGGTAAATATCTCATACGAAGCCTTTATTTTGACAATCTGAATGACAAGGCTCTTCGGGAGAAGATAGACGGCGTCAATATGCGTGAAAAGTTCAGGATACGCTATTACAACGGCGACACATCCTTTATTCATCTGGAAAAGAAGAGTAAATTAAACGGGCTTGGGACTAAATATTCTGCGCTCCTATCTAAGGAGGAGGCACAGAAGATAGTTGACGGAGATATGGACTGGATGATGGATTCCGGCAGAAGTCTTGTTGAGGAGCTGTACTGCAAGATGAAGTATCAGGGGATGAGACCGAAGACCATCGTGGATTATACCAGAGAACCCTTTATCTACGCCCCCGGGAACGTGCGCGTGACCTTCGATTACTACATCCGCACAGGACTTTACAGCACGGACTTTTTAAATCCGGAATGTGTGACAATACCTGCGGGGGATGCACCGATAATACTGGAGGTCAAGTGGGATGAGTACCTGCCCTCGATAATAAGGGATGCGGTGCAGATGCCCGGAAGACGTGTCACGGCGTTTTCAAAATATGCGGTGTGCCGCACCTACGGATAGGGAAGGATTAAAATAAAAGTATCGAAAATATAAAGGAGAAAAGGATATGACTTTCAATGACATTTTTAAATCAAATTTTTTGGAGAATGTGACCTCTGTAAGCCCGTTAGATATGGTGCTTGCGCTGGTTCTTGCCTTTGCTGTGGGAATGTTTATCTTTTTGGTGTATAAAAGGACATATTCCGGAGTAATGTACTCATCAAGCTTCGGTGTAACCCTGGTCGCCCTCACAATGATAACCACTCTGGTCATTCTTGCGGTAACAAGCAATGTGGTGCTGTCCTTGGGTATGGTGGGCGCATTGTCAATCGTTCGTTTCAGGACTGCAATAAAGGAGCCGCTCGATATAGCATTTCTTTTCTGGTCGATAGCGGCAGGCATAGTGCTGGCAGCGGGCATGATTCCCCTTGCGGTATTCGGGAGCGTCATAATCGGCATAATACTTTTAATCTTCGCAAACAGAAAGTCGGATGTAAATCCCTATATTGTAGTCATAAAATGCGACGGACAGGCTTCCGAGAAGAAGGTGCTGGAGGAGCTTGAAAAGAATACAAAGAAATGTGTCGTAAAGAGTAAAACTGCGCAGAAGGGAAGCGTTGAGCTCTCTCTTGAGGTCAGATTAAAGGATGATAATACCGACTTCGTAAATGCGCTTGCGGACATCGAAGGCGTACAGAGTGCAGTGTTGGTAAGCTATAACGGCGATTATATGGGCTGATAAGCATGTCATCAAGCAAACTAATCGACAAAATATGCATAGCGATAACAATAGCCGCAGTGCTCATTACCGTCCTTTTTATGAACGGGGAGAAGCTGGGGCTTACTAAGGTTGTGGACGAGGATTCGGAAAGCTATGAGGAAAGCGACCACTTTACCGCAAATGATCTGGACGGTAAATGGGATACTGACGGAGCCACAAGCATTGTGATGAACGGCACTACCGCAAGGATTAACGGAAGCGGCGCATACGTAAAGGACGGCAGCGTATATATTTCCGGCGGCGGTAAATATGTGGTGTCGGGAGAGCTTTCGGACGGACAGCTTGTCGTGGAGGCGTATCAGAATTCAAAGGTTTGGATACTCCTAAACGGTGTGGATATATACTGCTCCGACAATGCGGGCATATCCGTAGTTCAGGCGGACAAGGTTTTTCTTACTCTTGCGGAGGGGACGGTCAATACCGTCACAACCGGGAGCGAGTATTCCGACAGCGCCCTGACGGACAATGTGAATGCTGCAATATACACCCATGATGACCTTACTGTCAACGGAAGCGGAAGCTTAGATATTAAAGCGGGATATTATCACGGAATTAAGGCAAAGGATGACTTTGTCATAACAGGGGGTACCATTACCATAGAATGTCCGGCGGATGCGGTGCATGTAAATGATGATTTCAAATTTGCAAACGCCGCCCTTACCATAGATGCGGGGGATGACGCAATACATTCGGACACCGGCATATATGTGGAAAGCGGAGAGATTCTCATAAACACCTGCTATGAAGGGCTTGAAGCGCTGATAATAAACATCGCAGGCGGAGATATTACCATGTATCCTACGGATGACGGGCTGAACGCCAACGGATATGCGGGAAGCGGCTTCGGTGGAGGAGGCTTTGAAGGCGGTGGCGGTTCAATGGGGAATAGAGAGGATATGTTCACCGAGCTCGATGAGGAAACCTTGGAGAAAATGAAGGAAGCCTTCGAGAACGGAGAGAGACCTGAAAGACCGGAAATGAATTTTGAAGAAAACGGGGAAAGGCCCGAAAGACCGGAAATGAATTTTGAAGAAAACGGGGAAAGATCCGAAAGACCGGATTCGGAAGCTTCGGTTAATGAGGCCTCCGACTCAGACGAGGAGGAATCCTACGTCATAATAAGCGGCGGAAGCATAACTATAATAAACGAGGATGCCAACGATGCCGACGGTATCGACTCCAACGGCTCCGTATATATCTATGGAGGCAATATATTTGTAAGCCTGAACGGAAACGGCAGTAACAATGCCATAGACTATGGCAGTGAGAACGGCGGAGTCTGCGAGGTGTACGGAGGTACCGTAATGGCCTGCGGCGGCTCGGCGATGGCTGAAAATTTCGATGCATCCAGCACGCAGGCTTCATTTATGTACAATACGGACAGCATTTCGGCGGGTTCGCAGGTTACCCTTAAGGACAGTGCCGGAAAGCTTATAATGGACTATGAGATCCCCTGCAGCTTTACAAGCCTGATGATGAGCAGTCCGGATATGAAGGTGGGAGAGACCTACACACTCACAATGGGCGATACTGCCGTTGAGATTACTTTAGACGATTATGCCAACCAATTCGGTACATCCGAAGGTGGTATGGAAGGTGGTATGGGAGGCATGGGCGGCTTTGGAGGCGGAAGAGGCTTCGGTGGACATGGCGGCAGAGAAAATAGCGATTCTCAATAAATAAAATAAATATAATTTCTTATTGACATTACACACAGAAGTGGTATTATTTAATCAAACATATGAATGATTGTTCATATATGAAAATGATTTTCAAATTCCGAAAAATGCTGAAAGGAGCCTTATACTATGAAGAAAACCTACAAGATAGAAGTTGACTGCGCTAACTGCGCCCAGAAGATGGAGGATGCGGCAAAGAAGGTCGAGGGAGTGATAGACGCTACCGTGAGCTTTATGACACAGAAGATGAAGGTGGAATTTGCTGAGGATGCAGACCACAACGGAATTATGCAGAATGTCTTAAAGGCCTGCAAAAAGGTTGAAGATGACTGCGAGATATATATTTAGTCTGTAAATAGTGAAATTCATAATATGACGAAAAAGCAGAAAAAAGTTTTATACAGGATAATTATAGCCGCAATACTTTTGATGGCATTGCACTTTGCGCCGGTTACGGGTTTAGTGAGATTTCTATTGTATATGATTCCGTACGGTATAATAGGCTATGATATACTTAAAAAAGCTGTACTGGGAATCATTCACGGGCAGCTTCTTGATGAGAATTTCCTTATGGCTGTTGCCACTGTCGGCGCAATCGCCCTCGGGGAGTATGTAGAGGGTGTCGCCGTTATGCTCTTCTATCAGATAGGGGAGCTTTTTCAGGCGGTGGCTGTGGGCAAAAGCAGGAAAAACATTACCGCTCTTATGGACATTCGTCCGGATTACGCAAATATCGAAAATGAAGATGGGAAGCTTATGGAGGTTGACCCGGATGATGTGGAGATAGGAAGCATCATTGTAGTAAAGCCGGGAGAAAAGATTCCCATCGACGGGATCATAACGGAAGGGAATTCAACCCTCAATACCTCCGCACTCACGGGGGAGAGCGTGCCTAGAGAGGTTTCTGCGGGCGCAGAGGTAATAAGCGGCTGTGTAAACATAACCGGTCTTTTAAAGATAAGGACTGCAAAGGAATTCGGAGAGTCCACGGTTTCAAAGATATTGGAGCTGGTGGAAAGCTCCGCAATGCGTAAATCAAAATCGGAGAATTTCATATCAAAATTCGCAAAGATTTATACACCGGCAGTCTGCGGCGCAGCGCTTTTTTTGGCGATAATACCGCCTCTGTTCAATATGATATTAGGGAATCCGGCGGATTTTGCCACATGGGTATTCAGGGCGCTCACATTCCTCGTAATAAGCTGTCCCTGTGCATTGGTAATATCGATACCCTTGAGCTTCTTCGGGGGGATTGGTGCAGCGTCGGCAAACGGGATATTAGTCAAGGGCTCAAATTATCTTGAAGCGCTCTCAGAAACGAAATATGTTGTGTTCGACAAGACAGGCACGCTCACAAAGGGAGTTTTCGAGGTTGTGGATATTGTGCCGTCGGGGAAAGCCACAGAGGATGAGCTCCTTAAATATGCGGCTTTGGCGGAAAGCTATTCTGACCACCCCATTGCCATCAGCTTAAAGGAGGCATATAAGGAACGATTCAAGGCGGATATTGATAAGTCCAAGGTTTCCGACGTGAGCACAGTACCGGGAGAGGGGATTGCCGCAAGCTATGAGAATAAGCGGATATATGCGGGGAATAGCAAGCTTATGCAGCGTCTTAATAAAGAGGTTAATAAGCCGGATAAGCCCGGAACAATAGTTTATGTGGCAGCGGAGGATGAATACTTAGGCTATATACTTATATCGGATATAGAAAAGGAGCAGTCCGAAAATGCAATACGGCTGCTGAAAAAGGCGGGCATAAGGAAGACCATAATGCTTACCGGAGATGCGGACAATGTCGCAAAAGATGTGGCAATGAGGCTTTCCATAGATGAGTATCATGCGGAGCTTCTTCCTGCGGACAAGGTGGAATGGGTGGAGAAGCTGCTTGCGAATAAAGGGGCAAAGGAGAAGCTTGCCTTTGTCGGGGACGGCGTAAATGATGCACCGGTGCTTTCCAGAGCGGATATCGGTATCGCAATGGGAGCCTTGGGGAGCGATGCGGCGATAGAGGCAGCAGATGTGGTGCTTATGGACGACAATCCGGAGAGAATAGCTCTCGCAATGCGGATATCGAGAAAATGCCTTCGCATAGTGTATGAGAATATAGTCTTTGCGCTGGTTATAAAGGCTGTGTGCCTGATTCTCGGGGCAATGGGCATTGCAAATATGTGGGTTGCGATTTTTGCGGATGTCGGAGTGATGGTAATTGCGGTATTAAATGCAGTAAGATGTCTTAAGATTAAGTAAATTTTTAGTATGTGCAAAGAAGGCGGATTAACCCGCCTTCTTTCGTATTCTACCCCAAAGTATCAGTATTACGGTCTCGAAAATCCCTCCGTACAAAAGGCTTAAAAAGGCTATCGCAAAGCCATAGAGAGAGCTTTCATAACTTCCGAGTGAGAAATAAGTATCGGGAGAGAAGATAAGCACTGCCATTGCGCCAATTGTGAAATTCAATACCGCAGATACCGCCATCGCAAGGAGCGCTGTTGTAAGCGCCCGCCTGGATATAAGGAGCTCCTTATCATCCGTCTCCTTTGGGGAGAATGCCAACCTAAAGCTCTTAAAGAAGCCTCCGGCTTCCCCTGTTATTATGATTATTGCAAAAAATATACCTAAGGTATAGATAAGGGTCGGCGCATCTATAAACCACGTCCACATATTAAGCCCAAAGCAGGATACGATTGCAAGGAATACTGCAGTCAAAAGGAGCGCAAAGCCCAATATGCCCCATAATGTCTGATTTTTGTTTATCTTTTTGGTAAGCTCTGTTTCGTTTACAAGATTCATTATATTTTCCTCCGCTTTCTTTGAGTACTCATCTAGGGACAGCTTCTCCCCGCTGAGCAGCTCGTTTACGTTTATACGGAGGACCTCGCATAAGGCACCCATGACGGTCACATCCGGAAGCCCGCGTCCGGTCTCCCATTTTGATATGAGCTTATCGCTAACGTTAAGCCTTTCCGCAAGCTCCTTTTGGGTAAGTGACTGCTCCTTTCTCATATCTGCTATAAATTTTCCCGTCTTAATCTGATCCATATTTATGCATCTGCCTCCGTTTCTTTTGCATCGATGTATTTTGAGAATAAGCCGTAACGCCGAAAAAAGCAATCCACAATCCGTAGAGTCGGGTATATATCCCGCTCTACACAGAGGAGATACTGGGAATTGTGCAAAATCTCCTTGTAAAAATGAGAGACAGATAGTACAATGATACGAGTAAAAATGTGGGCTTTAAGAGTAGTTAGATACAGATGAAACGGGACTTACTTGCGGATTTAAGAAATGGTGTCAAATTAGGGCTAAAGGAGCAGCTTGAGCTTATTATAAGGCTCTCAATACCGGGGATACTCGCACAGATTTCCACGATACTTATGGAATATATAGATGCCTCTATGGTGGGAAGGCTTACCCCCGAGGACTCTGCGGCGATAGGTCTGGTATCCTCCACTATATGGCTTTTTGGCGGGATAAATCTTGCGGCAGGAACGGGCTTTAATGTTCAGGTTGCCCATTATATCGGGGCAAATGATGAAAAAAAGGCAAGGCACATAGTTAAGCAGGGGCTTCTTGTAAGCTTTGCCATAAGCCTTTTGATGATGGCGTTGGCAGTGTCAGTGAGCGGCGTTTTGCCTTATCTTTTGGGAGGAGACCCCGCAATATGCGCCCGCTCCACGAAGTATTTTAAGGTATACGCCTTTGCCATGCCTGTAATGATGCTCAATTACCTTGTGAGCGGCATGATACAGTGCAGCGGAAATATGAGGTTTCCAAGCATTATGCATATACTTATGTGCATAATGGATGTAATATTTAATATGTTTATGATATTCCCCACAAGGGAATATATGATATTCGGAAGCTATATAATCCTGCCGGGGCTTAATCTGGGAGTTACGGGGGCTTCCCTCGGAACGGTTACGACGACGGCAGTCGGAGTCTTCGTTATGCTGTTTTATTTGATCTTTGTATCTCCGTCGCTTAGGCTCAGGGATAGGGAGGGCTTGCAGATATCAAAAAAGGATATGACTCAGGCGGTAAAGATAGCAGCGCCCATAGGACTTGAACAGATAGTTATGTGCGGTGCGCAGGTGGCATCCACAAAGATTGTTTCCCCCTTGGGAAATATAGCCATATCAGCCCACAGCTTTGCGGTTACGGCGGAGAGCCTCTGCTATATGCCGGGCTATGGCATAGGTGCCGCAGCCACAACCCTTATCGGTCAGAGCATCGGAGCGAAGAGAGATGACCTCACCAAGCGTCTTGGGTGGCTCTGTGTTTTATTGGGGATGGGTGTCATGGCGCTTGCGGGAATATTTATGTATATATTTGCGCCTGAGATGATAGGCATACTTACGCCCAACCCCGAAATACGGGCGCTGGGTACGGCAATCCTTAGAATAGAGGCGTTTGCGGAGCCGTTCTACGCAGCGTCGATAGTATGTAACGGCGTATTCAGGGGGGCAGGAGATACTCTGGTGCCCTGTATCCTCAATCTGTGCAGTATGTGGATAATAAGGCTTCCTCTGGCGGCGCTTCTTGCCGCAAGGATCGGCTTGAGAGGCGTATGGATTGCAATGTGTATAGAGCTTACATGCAGGGGGATATTTCTACTTGTCAGATTATATAGAAAGAAATGGGAGAGATTATGAAAGGGAAAATCTACAAAAATAGGGGAATAATAAGCCGCATAGGAGCAATGCTTCTCACTGCGGTATTTGTGGCAGGAGGTGTTGTTGCATATTCGTCTACAGAGGCGATTGCGGCATCCCCCAGAAGAAATATATTGAAGGAGGGCTCCGACTATACCGCAATATTATATGATTCCACAAACGGTCTTCCCACCTCGGAGGCTAATGCAATAGCCCAGACGGAGAGCGGCTTTATATGGATAGGAAGCTATGCGGGACTTATACGCTACGACGGCACCAACTTTTACAGATATGATGCCAGTAGCGGTATATCCAGTGTAGTATCTCTTTTTGTGGATTCGAAGCAGCGTCTCTGGATAGGGACAAATGACAGCGGTGTCAGTGTATACGATAAGGGAGAATTCCGTGCGTGGGGCAAGACTGACGGCCTCCGCTCCGCATCCATCCGCTCCATCACGGAGGATGAGAACGGCAATATCCTGATTGCAAGCACACAGGGGCTTGCGTATATTGACGAGGCAATGGAGCTTCATCTTGTAGACGATGCGAGAATAAACGGCGAATACATATATGAATTGAAAAAGGATACCGCAGGGAACATCTTCGGAGAAACCAGCAAGGGCGCAGTATTTGAGGTTAAAAATCTGGGCGTGGCTGCATTCTATAATTCCTCTGATATAGGGGATGAAGTAATAAACAGTATCTATCCCGACCCCGACAATGCGGGAATCATATATATGGGAAGCGAGGGCTCCGAGATATATGTGGTGGACATTAACGCCGGAGGAACTGTCCAAAATACCCTTAAGGCTACGGGGCTTACTGCGATTAATGCCGTAAGGCGCATAAACAACATGATATGGGTATGCGCAGATGACGGTATCGGATATTTTGACGAAAATGGCAGATTTAACATACTTTCTGACATCCCCATGAACAATTCCGTGGATGATGTTCTGGTGGATCATGAGGGAAATGTATGGTTTGTCTCATCGAGGCAGGGAGTACTGAAGCTTGTGCCCGACAGATTTACGGATATCAGCAATATTGCGGGGCTTGACCCGATGGTAGTCAATTCGACATGTATAAGCGGAGACAGTCTGTATGTGGGTACCGACAAGGGGCTTGTCGTGCTTGATAGGAACAGCTTTTCACAGAAACAAAATGAGCTCACAAGGTATCTGGACGGAGTAAGGATAAGGTGCATAAAGAAGGATGCGGAGGGCAATTTGTGGTTCTGTACCTATGGTGACACTGCGCTTACCTGCTATACGACCGTGGGAAATATCGTAAGCTACACGCAGGAGGACGGACTTAGCTCAAACAAGGTAAGAACAATGGAGAAGCTGTCCGACGGAAGTATCGCCGTATCTGCTTCGGGCGGGGTCAGCATCATCAAAAACGGCATCATCTCCACCACCTATGATAACAAGGACGGGATATTCAACTCGGAGATACTTGCTCTGGCGCAGGATTCCGAGGGAAGGCTCTATATGGGCAGCGACGGCGACGGTATATATGTCGTTGAGAACAATGTGATATCGAGACTGGGTGTGGAGAACGGACTTACCAGCGAGGTTGTAATGCGGCTGAAATTTGATGAGAATGGCGTAATGTGGATAGTTACCTCCAATTCTCTCGAATATATGAAGGACGGTGTCATTACGGCGGTGGATACCTTCCCTTATTCAAACAACTTTGACATATATTTCGACAAATACGACAGGGCGTGGGTGCTCTCCTCAAACGGCATATATGTGACGAGAGTGGACGAGCTCTTGAAGAATGAGGGGATAGAGTATACCCTCTATGATGTAAAGAGCGGGCTTCCGTATATTACAACGGCAAATTCGAGAAGCGAGATAGATGATGAGGGAAATCTCTATATATCCGGCTCCACCGGCGTATGTATGGTAAATATAGATGATGACGATTCAAATTCGGATTCCATAATCCTCACGGTGATGTCCGTGGAGGCGGATGATGATATTCTTACCGTGGAGAACGGGGAGGAGATTGATATCCCCTCCGGCTGCAAGCGTCTGACCATATACAATTATGCTCTTACCTACGGGCTCAACAATCCCCGTATAAGCTATTATCTCGAGGGCTTTGACGACGAGATAACATATACGACAAAGCAGGATATGGTGCCTGCAACCTACACAAACCTCGACGGAGGGCGCTATGTATTCCATCTGAACGTGATAGACGACAGGACGGGCGAGATACAGAAGAGTCTGGAGATACCCATTATAAAAAAGATTGCCATATATGAGACGGCATGGTTCTGGGGAATAGTGGGCTTTGCCATGATAATCGGAACCGCCCTGATAATGTGGCTGTACGCAAAGAAAAAGACAGAGGCTCTGGAATTAAAGCGTGAGCAGGACAGAAAATTCATCAACCAGATTATTAAGACCTTCGCCAAGTGCATCGATATGAGGGATACAATGAACAGGGGACATTCCTTCCGCGTCGCATATTACACAAAGCTTCTTGCGGAGGAGCTTGCGGCAAAGAGAGGCTATACCGAGGAGCAGATAAACGATTTCTACAATATTGCGCTCCTGCACGATATAGGAAAGCTTAGCATTCCCGACAGAATCTTAAACAAGGACAAGCCCTTGGATGATGATGAGTTTGAGATAATGAAGACCCACGCCGAGGCAGGGGAGAAGATACTTAAAGAGGTTGAGATCGTGCCGGATCTTGCGGTGGGCGCAGGCTATCACCATGAGAGAATAGACGGCAAGGGATATCCTCACGGGAAAGCGGGATATGAGATACCGGAGGTTGCCCGCATTATCGCTGTGGCGGATACCTTCGATGCAATGTATTCCACCCGCCCCTACAGAAAGCAGATGGAGCTTTCGGATGTCGTGGCGGAGATAAACCGTATACGGGGCACACAGCTTGAGGATGAGGTTGTGGATGCGTATATGAAGCTCTACGAAGCGGGAAAGTTTGACAAGAAAAACGTGGAGAAGAATGCGGGAACTGTATATGACGATTTGGGCGTGAAGGACAAGGATAAACCCAAGGAGAGCGAGGAAAACAATTAACAGACTTACTGTTTGTTTAGCGGCTCCTCCTGTCATTCCTGCCTGCATAGTAGCGCTCCTTATCAGCATACATCATAGCGTCGGCCTCCTTTTTGACTGCCTCGTAGTCGGAATCGCCGGCGCTTCTGTATATGTATCCAATGGAGGAGCTGCGCCCCTTTTCGGTGATCAGGCGCTTGACCCTTTCTATTGCTTCGAGGAATTTGTCCTCGGTTTCAAGCATGCTGTATGCCGCAAATTCGTCGCCGCCCATACGGAAGACCTTTTCCTTGGAAAATACCGATATAAGGGCATCGGCGACATCCTTTATCATCATATCTCCCGCCTCATGTCCCTCGGTATCGTTCATCTTCTTAAGTCCGTTTATATCGAACATCACATAGCCGTATGGCTTTTTGGTATCAAGCTCGGAAATTTCAAATTCATGTAACGCCCTGCGGTTCTTTGTGCCGGTCATCTGGTCATAGTAGCTGTATTGTATAAGCTTCTCCTGATTGTCCCTCTGGAGCATTATCTCGGAGAGGAAGTATTCAAGAAGCTGCATTATCCCGGAGATTTCCTCTATATTACTGGAGGGAGGATTATCCACGCCGAAGAATCCCGCATATTTCCCGTCTATCCTGAGGGGAGCGGTAACAAGGCTCTTGATGCCTTTGGGCTCGCAGATATTATAAATAATGGGATTTGTCTCCTTCCTGTCGGCAATATCCTGTATCATTACAATGTTTGAACGCTCGTATTCATCGTAGAATATATCCACAAAGCCGTCATAGGGAACAGTCTCTATTGCAGGTCTCGCAGAAGCCTTTTTGACGCTCCACGCATAGGTGTTTTTGTAGGTGCCGTCGCCGGCATCCTCGAATATATAAGTTCTGTCCGCAAGCAGCTCCTTCCCCAGATACTCAAGCATCTGCTTAATGGTGTCCTCCGGCGATTCTCCGGTCATGGAGTAGTGCATAAGGGAATTTACGAAGCTGTCCCTGCGGTTTGTACGTCTCTCCTGCGTAAGCCATCTTATAATCTGCAAAAACATTGTGGCTATGAATATAAAGAGACCGAAGCGTAAGAAGCTTCCGTTACTGTTCTTTGAGTGTCCGGACATCTGATACCTTATAAGGTCGATAAGTCCGCCACCGGTAAAGAATGTGGCGCCGAATGCGAAATATGTAAGGTCGGCGGGAATCTCTCTCTCCTTACAATAACGATAGTTATTTATGAGTATTACAAATACCAGGATTATTGTGATTATATATGCGGAGAAAAATATGGGCATCAAATTGTGCATATCTGTCCCGAATATGAAATGTATCGCAAATACGGAGCCCAGAGAAAGGGTTGTTGTCGCAAAGGCAATCAACGGATAAACCTTAGAGGGTCTTTTCGTAATGGAATTTATAAATACTATCATCGGATACAGCATAAGGGGGAGCAATGTGTAGTCTAACACTCTCAATGCATTTATTGAGCCAAGGAGTATTTGGGGCACATTTGTCTCTATGAGAGTCCATGCGCCTATAAGCGTGGATGCCAATGCCAGCGCAAGAAGGTTGTAGCCGTATTTGTTCTCCCTGTACATCCCGAAATGTATTATAATCACGGCAATGCCGAAGAATATTATGAGGGATGACAGATAAAATGCCATTCCGTTTTGTCTGAATATCAGATAATAGAAGGTGCGGTTGTTGCTTATGACGGCATCTGAGAAGCGTCCGCCGCTCTCGCCCACGTAGGGAAGGAGCACCTCTATAGTGACGGTTTTGCCGGCATCTGAGGCAGTTAAGCTTATATTGTGATATACATCTCCGGTTCCGCTTCCGGTAAGGTTTTCTTCGGGATAGTAATCATATACCTTTACATCATCGAGATATAAGGAAAATCTTATATTGTGGCTTATCAGATTAAGCGACTCTCCGTAAGGAATCACATCGGGAAGGATGTTTGAAAGAAGTATCCGTCCGTCTGCGTCGGAGGAGGGCAGCTTTTTTAAGGAAGCCTCACTTCCGTCCTGAGATTTCCAGCCCGAGGTAAAGCTCTGGTAGTGTTCATTTGGATAACCCTTAAAAACATCCTGAATATCGGTATAAAAAAGTACGTAAAATACAAGTGCAAGCAACATACCTGCATAGATTATAGGCAAGAAAGATTTCCCAAACCTCTTTAAAAGCTTCATAAAATTGATTTTACTATTTATTTCACAAACGGTCAATAATTTAATCGACAATGGGAAACAGGAATGATATCATATTAGCATAGGTTAAAGGAGCGATATATGAAGAGTATTGATGAGATTTTGAAGGAGCTTGATGCGATATACGAGAAAAATCAGGGTAAGGATGCCGAGGCGCTGATGCTTGGATACCTTGACGAAGCAAGAGCTGAAGGGGAAAAGAGCATAGAGCTGCAGCTTTTAAACGAGCTTATAGGATTCTACAGGGAGGCTTCGAGAGTGGAGGATTCCTACAGGGTAAGCAGGGAAGCTGTAGAGCTGTCCCTTGATATGGGGCTTTCAGGGACAATTCCCCATGCCACCACGCTTTTAAACGTGGGCGGAGCCTACAGGGCAGCAGGGAACGAAGCTGAGGCACTGGAGTTTTACAATGCGGCAGGGGAGATATATAAAAACGAGCTTTCCGAGGATGATCTGCTCATCGCAAGCCTCGAAAACAATATAGCGCTTGTGTATCAGGAGCTGGGGGATTTTGTGCAGGCAAAGGAGCACTTAAAAAAGGCGCTTTCGGTGGTAAGAAGGGCAGGAAGATACTTTGAAACGGCGGTGTCCCTGTCAAACCTTGCAGCGACCTGTCTGGAGCTTGATGATTTGGAGACGGCAGGAGAATATGCAAAGGAAGCGGTTTCCATATTTGAGGACAAAAATGTTGTGGATGCCCACTATTGCGCAGCGCTTTCATCCCTTGCCACTTATCGCTACAGAAAGGGAGAGTATGAGGCTGCCGCCGGGCTTTTTGAAAAGGCTATGGGAATAATGGAGCAGGTGCTTGGAAGAAACGAGCAGTACAACAGATTAAAGAGCAATATGGAGATGTGCAGGGAAAAGGCAAGGTTAAGCACCGAAGAGGGCGTGAGACAGGATATGGCTTTGAACGAAAATGCCAGGCTTTGCGGTCTTGATATATGCCGCCTGTATTATGAAGAGTACGGGCGTCCCATGATAGAGGAAAAATTCCCCGAATATGCGGACAGGATTGCAGTGGGTCTTGTGGGCGAGGGGAGTGACTGCTTCGGTCTGGATGATGAATATTCAAGGGATCACGATTGGGGACCGTCCTTTTGTATGTGGGTTTCCGAAGACACTTACGAAAAAACAGGAGAGAAGCTTAAGGAGGCGTATAATGAGCTTCCTCTTGAATTTATGGGCTATAAGCGCACTGTCAGTCCAAATGGGCGGGACAGAAGAGGGGTGTGTATTATAAGCAGATTCTATGAACGCCTTGTGGGTGCGACAGAATACGAAAAGATTGACTGGAGAAGTGTATCCGACAGTCAGTTGTCCGCATCGGTCAACGGAGAGGTTTTCAGGGATGATGAGGGCATATTTACGGAGTTTAGGGAGAAGCTTATGAAGGGCTACCCCGAGAATATCAGATATTTGAAGCTTGCGGAGGCGGCATCCCTGTATTCACAGAATGCTCAATACAATTATTTCAGAATGTTAAGGCGGCGTCAGGGCATTTCGGCAAAGCTTGTGCTCTCTGAGGGAATCAAAAACGCATTGAAGCTCTATTGCTATATGGAGAATATTTATCCAATACACGATAAATGGCTCTACAGCTATGTGGAAGCCCTTGAGGGTAATCATTTTGACGAAGATAAGGGAGAAACCCTGATAGCCCTCATAAATCAGCTTTCCTACGGGGCAAATCGCCTTGCGGATGATATAACAAAGAGCGATGTGGACGAATATGTATTTACCGATGAGGGCTTCGAAGCGTTTACGGCACAGGTAAAGAGCCTCACGGAGGCAATCGGAGCGTATTTTTCGGAGGAGCTCTACAGACGCAGCATCATATCCGACGTGGAAACCTATCTTGATTATCATGCGGATGAGCTTGTCAAAAAGTCGTCGATTGCAATGCTTACGGAAGAGGAGCTTGCGGAGGAGATTGCAAGGTACGAATTTAAGGCATTTGACAAGGTTCAGAATGAGGGAGGAAGAGCCTATTGTCAGGACGACTGGCCCACCTTCCGCATTATGCGCATGAGCCAGTATCTTACCTGGAACCGCACAATGCTTATGCAGTATTGGTACGATTTCGATAGGGAATACAATCTGGGACACAATCTCATCACGGAAAAATACGGGCGCATGGAGGAGAGCACCACTCCCGACGAGTACGACAGGATAAAGGAGAATTTTCCAGAGTTAAGCGATGAAAAGAAGGCAGTAATAGAAGGCATTGTCTCTATACAGGTAAAATGGATGGAGGAGTTTTCAAAGGATTATCCATATCTTTCCGCAAACGCCCGCACCATAAGAACAGCGGAGGATGAGCTTTACGACACCTCCTACGAAACCTATTTGAGGGGGGAAATCAGCACGTATTCCGACAAAATGCTGCAATTGTACGGAGTATTTATCGCAGATTATGTGCGGGACGGAAGGAATCTCGCAAGGGACACCATATTCAACAGCGTAAAGCTGTACGGCTACAAGACATTGGAGGATGCGGAGCATTTTTACTCGCTTTGAGATGAGGATATTTGAGGATAAAAGGTTAAAATACACAGCGCTTATTCTGATAACGCTATTTGCCGCAATTATCAGGCTAATTTGGCTTGACAGGCTTCCCTGCGGAATTGCGGAGGATGAGGCATATGCGGCATACAATGCTTACGGGCTTATGACGGAGGGGATGGACAGCTGGGGCTATCGTTATCCAGTATATTGTACCGCATGGAGTGATGGGATGAATGCCTTGTATTCATATCTTGTGATTCCTTTTTTTATGCTGTTTGGGATTAATATCTTCGCCTACAGATTTTTGCAGGCGCTATTGGGTATAATATGCGTGCCGGTCGCATTTCTTGTGGGAAAGGAATATGAGGATGAGCGTTTCGGAGTTTTTTTGGCCTTTGTCACGGCGATTAATCCGTGGCAGATCGTAAATAACAGATGGGGGCTTGAATCAAACCTTGCGCCGGGACTTACGCTTATTGCGGTATATTTTTTCATAAGGGCTTTAAAAAATGACGGCTGGCAAAGGCTGTATCTGATTTTTTCGGCGTTCTTTTTCGGACTTACTCTCTATGCGTATGCCTTCACATGGCTTATAATCCCTCTTTTCCTGCTCCTATGCGTAAGCCTTTGGCATAAAAGGCTTGGGATAAATGGATACACTATAGCTTCGGCAGCCTTGCTTTTCTTTATGGCGCTCCCCTTAGTTTTGTTCATATTGGTAAATAAGAATATCCTTCCGGAAATCAGCACGGCCTTCATATCAATCCCCAAAATGATAGGCTTTAGGAGCGAAGAATTAAGCCCCTTAAACTATTTTCATAATTTCATGGATATGGTAAAGCTTTTGATATTTCAGAGGGATTATTTTAGTCAATATATAAGCAGCAAGGCAGGGCTTTTTCACAAATTTACCACACCCTTTTATATTTTCGGGATAATAAGCTGCATATATCAATGGATTAAAACTAGAAAAGATAAAACCTTTAGGGTAGAATATATAATGCTCCTGTGGCTTTTTGCTGCGCTTATGGTATGCGGGGCGAAGACGCAGGTTTCAACGATACATTTCAATATGGTAATGTTTCCGTTATTATTTTTTTCGGCATATGGAATACATAGGTTTTGCAAGCTTGTGGAGAGCAGGTGGGCGTTCGCCTTCTGCATATTGTTTTACTGCGTCTCCTTTGTCTTTTTTGCAAGGGACTATATTGAGGACAAGGCTACTCTTGCAGGAACCTTCTATGGGGACGAGGCAGATGAGGTTTTGGATGAGGCGGAGAGGATTTCGGATATATGGGGAGAGAGCGGACGGATAGAGATAGTGAGCCGTCTTGATATAAATTACAGTATTCTTATGTGGAGGCTCCTTCCTCTTCCGTCGGATTTTTCTAAGAATGCCGTATATGCTTACGGGAGAGAGAATAAGGATTGGTTTTATCTGGACAGCTTTGCAAATTACGGCTATCTTGATGTGGAAAGTCCGGGAAAAATAGATGAAGCGGAATGCAGGAATTTAAAAAACACCGTGTTCATATTAAAGCACAGCTTCGATAAGCGCTTCGAGGATATGGGATATACAGTGGAGCACGTAAATTCTACTTATTCCGTCGCTTATTTAGAATAGCGGCAGCGGATATACCGGTAAGCACTGTAAAGAATCCATAGGTAAGAGGCATATAGAGAGAATAGCCGTCAGTATAATTTATGCGGAGCGCCAAAAGCCCGTTTTTCTCTGCTCCGTTTAAGGAATAGCGGTATGCGGAGTCTGACAGATAATCCGCATTTTCTGCAATAAGAACTGAAAAAGGGAGTGAATCTGCAGGCTCTGATCCGTTTGAAATGCCAATATTTATCAAAGAACCTTTTAAGTTGTCACAATCCACGGAGAGCTTAATAAACTCATCGTTTGGAAATGCATTTAACGGAAGCGTGATATCAAGAAGCTCCTCATCATTCAGGGCTTTGTTTGTTATATGTATTTCAACGGCGGTATCTTCGATATTTGCGGCATTCTCGTCATATTTAAGCCCTATTTCCACGGAATCAAGATGACCATATTCACAGACAAAGCTGCCGTTCAAAATGTCTCCCTTATAAAGCTCATCCGAATACCCAGTTTCAGGGGCGGCTATCAATGTGCTTTTTGTGACCGGCGAAGCGGTTTTAAACACAATAAATACGGACAGCAGAAAAGCTGCAGGAATGATAAACAGCCCCGTAAATTTTCCCTTTCTCCGATTTTTCATAGAGAAAATTATATATTATATTTGGGCAAAAATCCATAGCAGCGTATTTTTTTGTTGATTTTTAAATAAAAAAATGATATATTAAATCGACTTTACAAAGCATTAAAAATATACAGGAGGAGAATATTATGAAAAAGATTATTTCAGCTTTACTTGCAGGAACCCTCGCAGTGGCAGTGCTTGCAGGCTGCGGCAAGAGCAGTGGCGGCGCAACGATGACTGAGGGGAAGCTTATCGCAGGAACCAACGCTGCATTCCCGCCCTTTGAGTACATCGGGGATGACGGACAGCCCGACGGCTTTGATATCGCCCTCATAAAGGAAATCGGAAAGAGACTCGGCTATGAGGTTGAAATCCAGGATATGGAGTTCGGCTCCCTCGTTGCGGCTATAGGAAGCAAGATTGATGTGGCTATCGCAGGCATGACCATCACTGATGAGAGAAAGCAGTCCGTGGATTTCGCAGAGCCCTACTATGACGCAACCCAGTATGTGATAATAAATGCAGGCGCAGATATCAAGAATGCCGAGGACTTAAAGGGAAAGGCTATCGGATGCCAGCTTGGAACCACAGGCGAGACTGTTGCACAGGACGCAGAGGGCGCAAGCGTCAATCCCTATGACAAGGCTGTTGATGCGGTAAACGACCTCGTAAACGGAAGAGTTGACTGTGTCATAATCGACAAGAATCCCGCAGAGGTATTCAAGAACAACTTCGGGGACAAGATTGAGATCATTGACGGCGCACAGTTTGATTTCGAGATTGAGCAGTACGGTATCGCAGCACCCAAGGGAAGCCAGCTTGTTGCAGACATAAACAAGACCCTCGAGGAGATGAAGGCTGACGGAACCTTCGCAGAGCTTGAAAAGAAGTACATACTCGGAGAGTGATCCGCAAACAAAATAAATCAAAGCGGCAACGGGTGACGTATGGCACGTCACCCGTTTTTTAAAGGAAAGGGGATAAAATTGGAAAAGGCATTTATTGAACTTAAGGGTCTCACAAAGACCTTTGGCGCACAGCAGGTCTTGAAGGGAATAGATTTGAGCATACACAGGAATGAATTTCTGACGCTGCTTGGTCCCTCGGGCTGCGGAAAGACCACAACACTCCGCATGATTGCAGGCTTTGAGGAGCCCACGAGCGGGGAGATACTCTTTGACGGCATAGATATCTCAAAGGTGCCGGCGTACAAAAGAGAGGTAAATACGGTGTTCCAGAGGTACGCCCTGTTTCCTTTCCTGAATGTGTACGACAATGTGGCATTCGGATTAAAGATAAAAAAGATGGATCAGAGCATGATACGTCATAAGGTGCTCCATATGATAGAGCTCGTAGGGCTTGCAGGCTTTGAGGACAGGGCTGTGACGAGCCTTTCCGGAGGTCAGCAGCAGAGAGTTGCCATCGCAAGAGCCCTTGTCAATGAGCCCAAGGTACTGCTTCTGGACGAGCCCCTGGGAGCTTTGGATGCAAAGCTCAGAAAGGGAATGCAGACTGAGCTTAAAAAGATACAGAAGGAAGTGGGTATTACCTTTATTTTTGTAACCCACGATCAGGAGGAGGCGCTTACCATGTCGGACACCGTCGTCGTAATGAACGAGGGTGTAATTCAGCAGGTGGGAACTCCCGAGGATATATATAATGAGCCTGAGAACAGATTTGTCGCAAGCTTTATAGGAGAGTCAAATATAATTGAGGCTGTAATGAAGAAGGATCTTTTGGTGAGCTTCGACGGATTTGATTTTGAATGTGTGGATAAGGGCTTTAAGGATAATGAAAATGTCGAGGTGGTCATCCGCCCCGAGGATATAGATATTGTAAAGCAGAAGCACGCAAAGCTTGTGGGAGTGGTAAAGTCCATTACCTTCATGGGCGTGCATCATGAGATAGTGGTAGAGACAAGCGAGAGGGATTATCTCGTGCATACGACGGATTATTTCGAGCCCGGACTGGAGGTCGGACTTTCATTCGAGCCCGACGACATTCACGTAATGTATCGCATGGATTGGGTATAATACCGAGAAAATAATAAAGAAAGGAAAAACCATGAAACATTTTTCAAAGCTTGTCCGCCCGTATCTTGTATGGATGGTGCTGATAGTGGTGCTGCCGCTGTTGCTTATCGTCCTGTATTCGCTTACCACCGGCGGCAACGAACTTGTCAATATAAGCTTTACATTGGATAATTTTAAAAAAATCGGCGAGCCGGTATATTTTGATGTGCTCAAAAAATCCTTTACTCTGGGCATTGCATCGGTACTTATATGCCTTGTGTGCGGATATACTCTCGCATACATAATAAGCAGGCAGAATGAGGGCATTCAGGATTTGCTGATTCTCTTTGTGACCATACCTATGTGGATAAACACGCTGCTTCGCACCTACGCATGGATAAGCATACTTTCGGACAATGGACTTGTAAATAAGCTCCTTGTGCTTTTGGGTTTTGCGCCTGCAAATCTGATGTACACGGATATCGCAGTGCTTCTCGGGCTTGTGAGTGATATGCTTCCCTTTATGGTAATACCCATACATACCTCCATAAGAAAGATAGACCCTTCCCTCATAGAGGCATCACATGATCTGGGAGCGGACAATATTCAGACCTTCATTAAGGTAATATTCAAGATGTCGATACCCGGCGTGATAAACGGCGTGATGATGACCTTTCTTTTGTCCATATCCACCTTCGTCATTCCGAAGCTTTTGGGAGGCGGACAGTATATGCTCATAGGAAACCTCATAGAGACGCAGTTCATATCCGTGGGTAACTGGAATTTCGGAAGCGCTACCTCTATAATACTTACACTCATTATAATTATAGGCATGTCGCTTATGAGAAAGTTTGACAGGGAAAAGGAGGATTAGTGAAATGAAGAACAAAAAGCTTGCAATACCCTCCGCCATTTACGTGGCACTGTGCTTTATATTCCTCTATCTTCCGATAGTGGTTACAATGGTGTTCTCCTTTAACTCATCGAAATCCCTGACAAGCATGACCGGGTTTTCCATGCAGTGGTACGCAAGGCTCATAGAGGACGGCTCCATAATGAAGGCTGTGTATGTATCGGTATCCATAGCCATGTTTGCAACGATTATTTCCACAGCCCTGGGAACCATTACCGCAATCGGGCTTTCAAAGTGCAAAAAGGTATTAAAGGATGTAATCATAAATCTGAACGATATCCCCATTATGAATCCGGATATCGTGACTGCAATCGGACTTATGATCCTCTTTTCATCAATCACGCTTGAAAAGGGCTATTTAACCATGCTCTTAAGCCACATTGCTTTCTGTACGCCATATGTCCTGACAAGCGTTTATCCGAAGGTAAGAAATCTCGACCCCAATATAGCGGAGGCGGCGCTTGATCTGGGAGCAACGCCCTTTGAGGCGCTCACAAAGGTAATTATACCCATGCTAAAGGACGGCATATTTGCGGGAATGCTCCTTGCCTTTACTATGTCCTTTGACGATTTTGTGATATCCTATTTCGTAACGGGGAACGGAGTGCAGAACATTTCAATAATCGTATACAATATGACAAAGAGGACGAATCCCACGATAAATGCTCTCTCGACCATAGTTATATTGATCATTGCGATTACGCTTATTGTCATAAACGTAATGCCTGAGAGGTTTAAAAACTTTATGAAATATTTTGCCGCAGGGCTGTTTGCGGCAGGACTTATAGTTACCGTGTTTACAGGCTTTGCAGGGACGCAGAGGACCCTTCGTGTATACAATGCCGGGGAATATGCAGACCCCTCCGTATTGGAAAGCTTTGAGAGAGAATACGGGGCAAGGCTTATATATGAAACCTTTGATTCCAACGAGAGTATGTATACAAAGGTAAAGAGCGGCGCCCAGTACGACATAATAATCCCGTCGGACTATATGATAGAGCGGCTTATTAACGAGGATATGCTTAAGCCAATCGACTGGTCGAAGCTGACTAATGCAGATGGACTTGACCCTGCCATAATGGGCTTTGACTTTGATGCGGACAACACCTATTCCGTGCCGTATTTTGTAGGAACTGTGGGTATTCTCTACGATAAGACCGTGATCGACGAAGAGGATTTGTCTGAGGGCTGGGAGCTTCTTAGGAACGAAAAATACAAGGGAAATATTTATATGTATGATTCCGAGAGGGATTCCTTTATGGTGGCGCTCAAGGCATTAGGTTATTCAATGAATACAGACAATAAGGATGAGATAGACGAGGCATACAGGTGGCTTATAGAACAGCGTGACAGAATGGACGTGGTGTATGCGGGCGATGATGTAATCGACAATATGATATCCGGAAATAAGGCTCTGGCGGTGGTTTATTCCGGAGATGCAGCCTACATTATATCTGAAAATGAGAATATGGGATATCTTGAACCCTCACAGGGCACAAACGAGTGGTGCGACTCCATGGTCATCACAAAGGACTGCGAGGATGAGGAGCTTGCGCATGAGTATATTGATTATATGCTCTCATATGATGCGGCGTATGCAAATTCCGCATATGTAGGCTATTCTTCTCCCATAACGGAGGTTTCAAATGAGCTTTCCGAGGAGGACTATGAAGGCATAGATGCCTACGTTCCGGACTTTGGATATGAGCTTAACGAAAGCTTCCGCTATCAGGAAACCTCGATTAAGCAGTATTTCGCAGATTTGTGGACCAAGGTCAAGGCATATTGATTTTTTTCGTATTTTCTGTAGAATAGAAATGATATGAAAAAAACGGATTTAAAATTATCAGGATTAAAAAAGCGGATATTGTGCTTTGCGGCAGCGGGTGCGTTAGTGCTCGCTGAGTGCATTGCATTCACAAAAGCCGGCATAACCGGGTATGCGACAAGCGCCAATATGAGCGAGGAAGAGCAGCAGACGAGACAGACCATATCGGATCTTGAAAAGCAGACCAATGAAACAAAAAATGCCATAAAAGACCTTCAAAATCAGCAGAATGCCGCAAAGAACAATGTAAGCAGCCTGCAGAATCAGAGTAAGGATCTTCAAAGCACAATAAATACATATACGGGACAGCTCGATGATCTGAATGATGATATATCGGAGACAGAGGAGGAGCTTTCCAAAATTTCCGGAGAGATAATCGAGCTTAACAACGAGCTTAACGAAGCGAGGGAAGAGGAAGCAAGACGCTATGAGAAATTGAAGGGAAGGCTCAGAAGCACCTATGAGCACGGCGGTGTCGAGGGGATGCTCCTTATGATTTTTTCCTCCGGCTCGGTGGAGGATATGCTTAACAGAGTAGATTTTCTAAACTCCGTCGTAGGGTATGACTTCAGGATAATGGACGAATACAGGGCGATACAGAAGGAGATAGAGAACAAAACCGAGGTCTTAGAGGAGAAGGAGGCTGAGCTTTCCGCATATCAGGCAGAGCTTGACGAAAAGTACGGAGAGCTTGCAGATCTTACGGATACGGTAAGAGGGAAGCTAAACAGCACCAACAGCAATATCGCTTCTGAAAAGCTAAAGATAGAGGACTACAACAAACAGCTTGCAGAGCTGGATACCAAGATGAAGAGTCTGGAATCACAGACTGCATCGGCACAGGCGGAGCTTGCAAAGCAGATGGCAGACAGGTTGATTACGGTGGTGGAGGACACCTCCGGCTCATATGATGCCAGTGATGATGAGCTTATGTGGCTTGCTGCGACTATTCAGGCGGAGGCCGGAGGAGAGTCCTACACCGGAAAGCTTGCAGTGGGAAGCGTTATAATGAACCGTGTAAAGAGCTCATCCTTCCCCAACACTATAGTCGGGGTTATAACGCAGAAGCTGCAGTTTGCTTCCTACCGTTCGGGAAAGGTGGAGCTTATAATCGCAAACGGCCCCAATTCCACCTGTATAAAGGCGGCGCAGGAGGTTCTGGACGGAGCAAGAGTCGGGAATTATCTCTTCTTTATGACAAAATATTATGCGGATTATTACAATATCGCAGAGTACACAATGATAGGTAATCATGCATTCTTCTACCGCTGGGTAACGGACAAGAATAAGAGCACGGCGACGCCGGAGCCCACAGAGACTCCGGAACCTACGGAAAAGCCCAAGGCTACGGAAACAACTGCTCCTACAGTAACTCCGGCACCTACGGCGACAGTGGCGCCGACCCCGTCACCTACAGTGGCGCCGACACCGACTCCGACTCCGACGCCCACAGCGACACCTACACCTACAGCGACACCTACACCAACGCCGGCTCCGACACCTACACCTACACCTACGCCTGCAGTGACCATAGAGCCTGAAAAAACAGAAGCGCCGGCGGATTCCCCCACGCCCGAAGCATCGGCGGAGGCAGCGTCCACAGCTTCTCCCGCCCCCGCCACTTGATTTATTGCAGCATTTTTAATACAATAGCTAGGTGTGTTTGAGAATAAAATGATCCAGAGGAGTAAATATGTTTGAAACAGAGCTCGGAAGAAAGATATATGCGGCATTTATAGATAAGGACAGGTGGCAGCTGTATTTTGCGGGCTTGTCCGTGACAATGCAGGTGGCGCTTTTTGCGGCGATAATAGGCATTGTCCTGGGGACAATAGTCGCATTTATGAAGCTTTCCGTCAATAAAAGCGGGAAGCCCACCATATTTTCTTACATTGCAAATATCTATATCGATATCATCAGGGGAACGCCCTCAGTGCTGCAGCTTTTGATCATGTGGTTCGTTATCTTAAGCAGCTGGAAGAACGGCATTGCTGTTGCTAGCATTTCCTTCGGGATAAATTCCGGCGCATATGTGGCTGAGATTGTAAGAGCCGGAATACTTGCGGTTGACAAAGGGCAGACAGAGGCAGGACGCTCCGTGGGCCTAAGCAACCTCCAGACTATGCGGTATATCGTGATCCCGCAGGCCTTTAAGAATGTACTCCCTCCTTTGGGGAATGAGTTTATCGTACTCATAAAGGAGACGGCAATAGTCGGATATGTGAGCCTGCGTGACCTTACGAGAACCGCCCACCAGATGACATCCACTCTTTATGATGCTTTCACGCCCCTTATCGGCGCAGCGGTCATATACTTTGTGGTAATTAAGATACTGACCATACTTCTTGCAAAGCTTGAGAGGAGGTTAAGAAAAAGTGATAATCGTTAAGGACCTTCACAAGACCTTTGATGACGAGCTCCATGTGCTTAAGGGAGTGAATTATCATATACATCAGGGAGAAAAGATAGTGATAGTCGGTCCCTCCGGTTCGGGGAAAAGCACGTTTTTAAGGTGCTTAAACCTTCTCGAGAGACCTACAAGCGGAGAGATATGGTTCGACGGACAGAATATTACAGACCCAAGGACTGATATAAACAAGGTAAGAGAGCATTTGGGAATGGTTTTTCAGCATTTCAATCTGTTCAACAACCTGACGATAATGGAAAATATTACCCTTGCCCCCACTAAGTTGAAGCTGCAGACCGCAGAGGAAGCCAAAGAGAATGCATTGAAGCTTTTAGAGAGAGTGGGACTTACCGACAAGGCGGACGTATATCCTTCATCCCTTTCAGGCGGACAGAAGCAGCGTATCGCCATTGTCAGAAGCCTTGCAATGAATCCGAAGGTAATGCTCTTTGATGAGCCCACAAGCGCCCTCGATCCGGAGATGGTAGGGGAGGTGCTCGAGGTAATGAAGGAGCTTGCCACCGCCGGAATGACCATGGTGGTGGTTACCCATGAGATGGGATTTGCAAGGGAAGTAGGGACGAAGGTGCTCTTTATGGACGGTGGAAATATCTTGGAGGAGAATACTCCCAAGGAGTTTTTCGAGCACCCACAGAGCCAGAGACTGCAGGATTTCCTTTCAAAGGTGTTGTAGACTATGGTTACATTTTCGCTGTGCATGATAGTTAAAAATGAGGAGAAGGTGTTGGCAAGATGCCTCGATTCCATCGCAGATATAATGGACGAGATAATCATTGTGGATACCGGCTCTTCGGATGCCACAAGGGAGATTGCGGCACGGTACACCGACAGGGTTTTTGACTTTGAATGGATAGATGATTTTGCAAAGGCGAGAAATTTTGCCTTTTCAAAGGCAACAAAGGATTATATCTATTCTGCGGATGCGGATGAGGTTCTGGATGAGGAAAACAGGGAGCGCCTGCGTGCTCTCAAAAAAAATCTTCTGCCGGAGATAGAGATAGTCCAGATGAAGTACGGAAATCAGCTGGAATACGGCACGGTATATAATTTTGACGAGGAATACCGTCCGAAGCTGTTTAAAAGACTGCGGGAATTTACCTGGATAGAGCCGATACATGAGAGTGTGCGCCTTGACCCTGTAGTTTTTGACAGCGATATAGTAATCACACATAAGCCTCACGAGAATCACGCAAAGCGTGATATAGCGAATTTTGAGAAGCAGACAAAAAAAGGCTTGAGGCTTTCAAAGCACCTTCATTCAATGTATGCAAGGGAGCTTTTTCTTGCAGGGGATGATGAGGATTTTCTCAAGGCGGAGAAGTTTTTTTTGTCATCCGCAGAGGATATCGAAAGAAGCAGTGAAGAGGTCATGGAGGCAAATCTTGTGCTTTCCCATATTGCGGGGCTTAAGAAGGACGGCGCAATGCTTTTAAAGCATGCCTCAAAGCTTTTGGTTACCGAGAGTTCCTCGGAAATATGTATAGAGCTGGGAAACTTTTTTGAAGGGCGGAAGGACTATACCGAGGCGGCGATATGGTATTACAATGCGGTGTATGAGGTCAAGCCCGTAATCAATCTGCGTGCAGGGGGAGAACTTGGACTTAACGGACTCATCCGATGCTACAGGGCGTTGGGAAATGAAGAAGCAGCGGCACAATACGAGAGGGAGCTTATAAATGAGCTGGGAAAATAATGTGAGAAGGGTAATTCCCTATGTTGCGGGGGAGCAGCCCAAGAATAAAAACGTAATAAAGCTAAATACCAACGAATGTCCCTATCCTCCGGCACCGGGGGTTGAGGACAAAAAGAGGGAGCTTGACTGCGGGGATTTGAGGCTGTATCCCGATACGGATGCCTCGACTTTGAGAAGTGAGCTTGCAAGGTATTACGGTGTAAGGGATGAGCAGATTTTTATAGGAGTGGGCTCCGATGATGTAATCTCGATGTCTTTTATGACATTTTTCAATGGAAGAGCCCCAATCCTGTTTCCGGATGTGACCTATTCCTTTTATGATGTGTGGGCTAAGCTCTATCGCATTCCTTATGAGCAGATCCCGCTTAAGGAGGATTGGCACATAGACCCATCGGATTACAAAAAGGAAAACGGAGGAATAATATTCCCCAATCCAAATGCGCCCACGGGACTTTTGGAAAGCCTTGATACTGTTGAAAGTATAATCGCCGCAAATAAGGATGTGGTCGTGATCGTTGACGAGGCATATATAGATTTTTGCGGAAAAAGCGCACTTCCCCTCATAGAGAAATATGATAATCTCCTTGTGGTGCAGACCTTTTCAAAGTCCAGAGCAATGGCGGGGCTTCGAGTGGGCTTTGCGATAGGAAACGAAAAGCTTATAAAGTATCTGAATGATGTGAAATTTTCATTCAATTCCTATACCATGAACCGCCCGGCGCAGGTGCTGGGAGTGGAGGCAGTGAGGGATGATGCATATTTCAAGGACATATGCGGCAGGATAATAAATACCAGGGAATGGGTAAAGAAGGAGCTTACAAGGCTTAACTTTTCATTCCCGGATTCCTCTGCGAATTTCATCTTTGCGATGCATAAAAATAAACCCGCAAAGGAGATATTTACTGCGCTGCGGGAGAGGGAGATATACGTAAGATATTGGAATAAACCACGTATAGACAATTATCTGCGCATAACCATAGGAACGGATGATGAGATGAAGGCGCTTATAAATGCGCTTGAAGAGATAAGTATAAGCTGAAAACAGAAAGGAAATCACAAAATGTTAAAAAACTATCTGTATGTATTTTTTATTTCAATGGTGCCTCTCATAGAGTTAAGAGGGGCGATACCCGTGATGTACGGCATAAATACCGCAAATCCGGAATTTAATCTGCTTTTGGGGTATATTGTTATCGCCATCGGAAATATGCTGCCGGTGCCCTTTATTTTCTTCTTTGCTAGGAAGGTGTTGGAGTGGGGAGCGGACAAGCCCATAATCGGGAAGTTCTTTACCTTTTGCTTAAACAAGGGACATAAGGGGGGAGAACAGCTTCAGAAGAAGGCAGGACGAGGTCTCTTTGTGGCGCTTTTGCTGTTTGTGGGTATCCCCCTGCCGGGTACAGGCGCATGGACGGGAACTCTTGCGGCAAGCCTTCTCGATATGGATTTTAAGTCAAGCGTGACTGCAATAATGCTCGGAGTAGCGCTTGCAGGCATCATAGTGGGAGTAATCTGTACATTAGGCTTTGGCGCAGTATTCGGTATAGCCTGATGGATTGCTACGGAGCTTTTGCAAGGGTATATGACGAGCTGATGGACGAAACTCCGTATGGGAAATGGCGGGACAGAATAACCGCCATTATTGAGGAATACGGGGTAAGCAAGCCCGCAAGAGGGCTTAATTCGGATGATGCGCTTTCGTCCGAAAAAAATCTGGTTTTGGATCTGGGCTGCGGTACCGGCAGCTTCACAAAGCTTATGTACGATGCAGGCTTTGATATGATAGGGCTTGATTCCTCCGAAGGTATGCTGGAGCTTGCGATTGAAAAGAGGGATGAGGCAGGGGATGAGATTCTGTATCTTAATCAGGATATGCGCAGGCTTGATCTCTATTCCACGGTGGGAACCGTCGTAAGCGTCTGCGACAGCATAAATTATATTACCGAGCCTTCTGAGCTTTTAGACGTATTTAAGCTTGTGAACAAATTTCTGTTTCCGGGCGGACTTTTCATTTTTGATTTCAATACGGAATATAAATACAGAGTGATAAACGGGGATTCCACCTTTGCGGAAAACAGGGAGGATGTCAGCTTCATATGGGAAAATTTCTATGATGAAGAAACCGGATTAAACGAATTTGACCTGACGCTTTTCATAAAGGATGAAAATGACGTAAAAGCTGAGAATGACCGCTTCATAAGGTATGAGGAAACCCATATTCAGAGAGGGTATACCGTGTCTGAAATAGAGGAGCTTATAGGGAAGGCAGGACTTAAGCTTATAAGTATGACGGATGCCGATACGGACGGGGATGTGCGGGAGATTTCGGAGCGCATACTCGTTGTGGCAAAGGAAGTAAAAAAGGATAAGGCATAAGGGAAAGGAAAACAAAAGTGGAAGATTATATGATACGTGCCACGGCGGCAAACGGGCAGATAAGAGCCTTCGCCTGCACAAGCAAAAAATTAGCGGAGGAGGGGAGAAAAGCCCACAATACAAGTCCTGTTGTGACGGCGGCTCTCGGGAGACTTATGAGTGCCGGAGTTATGATGGGATGGATGCTCAAAAACGATGATGACCTGATAACGCTCAAAATAAACGGCGACGGACCCGTGCGTGGGATTACGGTTACTGCGGATTCAAAGGGGAATGTAAAGGGCTTTCCATATGAGCCCTTGGTGCTTATACCCGCAAAGCCAAACGGAAAACTGGATGTTTCGGGAGCCATAGGAAACGGAATACTTACCGTCATTAAGGATATGGGAATGGGAGAGCCGTACTCGGGACAGATCGAACTGCAGACAGGGGAGATTGCCGAGGATATCACCTACTATTTTGCGGCATCAGAGCAGGTGCCCTCCGGCGTGGGTCTGGGAGTACTTATGAACAAGGATAATACCGTCCGTCAGGCAGGGGGATTTATCGTACAGCTTATGCCCTTTGCGGAGGAGGGCGTGATTGAGAGACTGGAAGAAAATCTAAAGCAGGTAGCGTCTGTCACATCAATACTGGATTCCGGGAAAAATCCCGAAGAGATGCTTGGAATAATTCTGGAGGGCTTCGACATAGAGATAAATGAAAAAAAGCCCATACAGTTTAGCTGCAGCTGCAGTAAGGAGCGCACCGCAAAGGCTCTCATAGCCATAGGCAGAAAGGAGCTTAGAAGCCTTATCGAAGAAGGGGAGACCATAGAGATGAACTGTCAGTTCTGCGGAAAGCATTATTATTTTACCGTGGAGGAATTGCAGGCATTGTATACGGAGGCGTTAAAGGGGATAAGGATTATAGACGGTTAGTATGGAGATAGTGTAAAGAATGTATGCACATATGGACATCAAACTTAATACAGACATAGAATATAAGAAGCTTTCCGCACTTCAGGGAGTTTTGTTTGAACACATTAGAGAGGATTACAGAGACGAGCTCCACAGTCAGAAGCTTCATCCGTATAGCCAATATCTGTACAGAACTGCATCAGGCGATACAATATGGCGAATCAACACATTGAATGAAGAAGCATATAATGCTATAATAGAACCGTTGAACATGGATTCCTTTTGCGCTTTCCATCTTGCTCATGGGGATATGGATGTTGAGGTGGTTTCCAAATCTGTTGAACAGATAAAACGTAATGAATTGATAAAGCGCTTTAACGAAGAAGCTTGTGGGAAGTATATACGGATTCAGTTTATAACGCCAACTGCGTTTAAACAGAACAAAAGATATCGTTGTATGCCGGATATGCGCCTTATTTATCAAAGTCTCATGATGAGGTATTCCGAGTTCTCCCCCAAGCTCGATATGTTTGACGAGGAAACCTTGGAACAGCTGTCGGAGAACAGCCTAATAACAGGCTATAAGCTTAAAACAATGAGTTTTCCCATGGAAGGAATGAGAATAACAGGTTTTGTGGGGAATATTACGATAAGAAATTTTGGTTCCGAAATTATGTCAAGATATATCAGACTTTTGGCAGAATTTGGGGAATATTCAGGAATAGGAATAAAGACAGGCATGGGAATGGGAGCAATCCGAATTATCAAGGAGAAAAGCGGTGACGCATAAGGAAATTTCGCTTGCTGTAGGCTCACTTTTGCATGATGTGGGCAAAGTAATATATAGAGCAGAGAATGAACACAGAAAGCACAGTCAGATAGGATATGAATACCTGAAAGAAAGTGTAGGAATAGAAAATCAGGATGTGCTTGACTGCGTAAGATATCATCATGCAGCAAATCTTGTAAATGCAGCAGTAGCAGATGATTCGCTCGCATATATTACATATATCTCTGATAATATAGCAGCAGGCATAGACAGGAGAGAGAAAGACAGTGAAGAAAGCGGATTTGAAATACATACTCCTCTCAGTCCTGTATTTAATCTGTTAAATGGCAATGATGCCGAAATGTATTATTCGCCATACAAAACAAATGTTGAAGCTGAAATAAATTACCCACAGCAGGAAAAGATTAAATTTGAAAAAGAAAAATACTCTGATATTAAGAATAATATCACAGATAATTTAAAGGGTATCGAGTGGAACGAAGAGTATATAAATTCATTACTTGAAGTTATGGAAGCCAATATGGTATTTATTCCTTCATCTACCGCAAGGGGTGAAGTACCTGATATTTCATTGTATGACCATTCCAAAATAACGGCAGCTATTGCCGGATGTATATTGAAATATTTGGAAGAGAGCAGAATCAATGATTATAAGGCAGAATTGTATTTAAGTGCGGAAAAGTTCTACGAAAAGAAGGTGTTTGCACTTGCATCTCTTGATATTTCAGGAATTCAGGATTTTATATATACGATACATTCCGAGAAGGCTCTTAGAATGCTCCGTGCCCGCTCTTTCTATATAGAAATACTGATGGAGCATATTATTGATTCTATATTGGAGGAGCTGTCTCTTTCACGCACAAATCTGATATATTCAGGCGGAGGACATTGTTATCTTCTGATTCCGAACACAGAAGACAGTATATCCAAATTTGAATATTGTGTAAATACTGCAAATGATTGGTTTATTTCTCAATTCAAGGGCGCATTGTATGTCGCAGGAGCATATGTGGAATGCAGCGGGAACATATTGCGGAATATTCCGGAGGGGAGCTATTCGGATGTATACAGGGAGTTATCAAAGAAGCTTTCAAAAATTAAGCTTCATAGGTATTCCGCAGATCAGATAAGGATATTAAATTCAGATGATGGCAGTAATCATCTGAAAGAGTGTAAAATATGCCACTCTATGAGAAATGTGAACGGGAACGATGTTTGTGGAATTTGCGACAGACTATTGGATTTTTCCGGAAGTGTTTTGTATGAAAAATTTTTCTGTATCAGGAAAACTACAGATAAAGATATACTTCCGTTGCCATTTGGCTGCGGGCTTATAGGGGCAGACGAAGATAAGCTTAAGGAGCTTATGGATAAGGATGTGGATTTTGTGCGTGCTTATGGGAAAAATAAGGCATATACGGGTAAGCATATCGCAACAAAGCTCTGGGTCGGAGATTACTCATCAGGAGACAGCTTTGAGGAATTGGCGGACAAAGCGGAGGGAATACATCGAATAGGCATACTCCGTGCAGATGTCGACAATCTCGGACAGGCATTTGTTGAGGGGTTTAATAATAAAGATAACAAAAATCGATATGCAACATTATCCAGAACAGCCACATTGTCCAGGCAGCTTTCATTGTTCTTTAAGTTACATATAAACAGCATATTGGCTAATCCTAAATATACTTTGACCGGAGGAAATAAAAAAGCCAGAGCTGCAAGTATAGTATATTCAGGTGGAGATGATTTATTTATTGTCGGGGCGTGGGATGATATTATTGAGCTTTCCGTTGATTTGCAAGAGGAGTTTTGTCGGTTTACCGAAGGAACATTGCATATATCGGGAGGCATAGGGGTATATTCTGCACATTATCCGGCGCATATTATGGCAGTAGAAACGGAATATAAGGTTGAAGCCTCCAAGAAAGAAATAAATAAGAATGCCATTACGCTTTTAGGAGACAGCACTCACAAATGGGATGCATTTAGAGAGAGAGTTTTAGATGATAAGTTTAAGCTTATATACGATTTCTTTAAAACTACGGAGGATTATGGAAAGAGCTTTATTTATAAGCTTTTGGAGCTGATACGCAGGCAGGATGACAGGATAAATTTTGCCAGATATGTGTACCTTTTGTCCAGAATGGAGCCGTCAGAAAGTGCGGAGCCCGAGATCAAGCGTAAATATAAGCTGTTCTCAAAGAAAATGGTTGAGTGGATAGATACAGACGCAGATAGAGCGGAATTGTGTACAGCTATTGAACTGTATGTATATACAATCAGGGAAAGGCAGGAATGAAAATGAATATAATTACCGAAAAAGGATATGTTGATTATGCGGAGCGGGTAATAAAGAGTCTAAAAGAAAGACGGGATGACAGGGGGAAGCCCATAGTAATAATTACCACTTCAAAGATAAGAAATCTATTGGCTATGTCTGCAGATATATATAATGTGGTAATAGCAGATACAAATGAGGAATTGTCCAAAGAAGTATGCAGCAGAACGGAATATCTCAGGATGAGGTTTGTATATGAAGCGGGACGGGACGGAAGCGTCAAAAAATTTGTTGAAGAAGCTAAGCTTTTGGATATATTGAAGCAGATAGACGGGAAAAAAGCAAACTTTATTTTGTTTAACCATTATATGGAAGCTTTGGTAGCATTTCACAGATATTATGGCGGAAAAGATTGATGGAGGGCTGATATGTACGGGAAAATTCAGATTACGGGAACCATAGAGGTCATAACAGGCATGCATATAGGAGGCTCATCGGCATTTGCGGCGATAGGTGCAGTTGATTCCCCGGTCATAAAGGACAGCCTGAATAATTTGCCTATGATACCGGGAAGCTCCTTAAAGGGAAAACTGCGTACGCTTCTTGCGAGAGCATATAATACTGAAATAGTAAACCCTGATAAAGATGATGAAAGGATTGCAAGACTTTTCGGAACCGCAGCTAAGGATAAAATAAGGAGAAGCAGAATACTTATATCGGATATGTTCATATCCAATGCGGATGAACTCCGTAAACGAGGTATTCAAAGCATTACAGAGGTTAAATTTGAAAATACGATAAATCGTGCCACGGCAGTAGCTAATCCAAGGCAGATTGAAAGAGTCATAAGAGGGGCAAAATTCCCTGTTGATATAATATATGAAGCTGGTGATAGTGCTTCAACGGATGAAATTGTTGAGGACTTTGAAACATTGGGAACGGGATTGAAGCTTTTGCAATATGATTATATTGGCGGAAGCGGTTCCAGAGGATATGGAAAGATTAAGATAGATGATATCCATGCAGATAACATAATTGGCAATATTCCGGATGAAGTGGCAAATGAGTGTGAGGACATACTGGCGAAAGCCGTAAAACCGGCATAATGGTGGAAGTATAATATGTATTATAAGTTATTGAAGCTTAAATTCACAAAAGGAGTGCATTTTGGCAACGGTTCGCTGGAGGGAGCGGAAACCGCATTTAATGCGGATACATTTTTCTCCGCAATGTGTATAGAAGCTTTGTCCGTGAATAAGGAAGGTGCGGAGCTTTTGGTGTCAATGGTCCGGGAGAATAAATTGCTGCTTTCCGATGCCTTTCCTTATAAGGATAGTATACTATATATTCCTAAGCCAATTATGCATATTGAGCGCAAAGGGAACAGCGGACTGTCAGAGAGAAAACTGATAAAGAAAATTCGCTACGTACCCTTGGATGATTTTGACGATTATGTTGCCGGATGCGCTAATCTTTCCTCGGACGAATATGCATTTGAGTTTGGAAAATACTCTGTAAATACCAGAGCTTTTGTCTATTCGGAAGAAACGCAGCCTTACAGGGTAGTTAGTTTCAGCTTTTATGATTCATGCGGATTGTATATTGTTGCAGGCTTTGGAGATGAGGCGGTCGAGGAATATATTGATGAGCTTGTTGAGGGGTTGTCATATTCAGGCATAGGCGGCAAGCGCTCATCAGGATACGGAAGATTTGAATACTATAAGAGTAAAATTCCGGATAAAATGTTGCAGAGAATGGAAGGGGAGCATTCAAAATATATGAGCTTATCAGTATCTCTCCCCAAAAATGAAGAACTGGGCAAGAGTATCGAAAATGCAGAGTATCTTATGATAAGACGAGGGGGCTTCGTTGCATCGGAGAGTTATGCGAAGGAGTTTGTAAAAAAACGGGATATATATGCATTTAAGGCTGGTTCCTGCTTTGGGAAGCGCTTTGAAGGAGATGTATTTGATGTTTCGGTAAGTGGCGCACACCCTGTATACAGATATTTAAAGCCGATGTTCATTGGGGTAAATAAATGAAGGATTACTTAAAAGCTTATGAAATAGTAATGACAACTTTATCACCGGTTTTTGTCGGGAGCGGGCATGAGTATGCCAAGAAGGAATATCTCTTTCTGAGTGACAACAGGATTGGTATTCTTGATATGCAGAAGCTCTGTATGCTTATGAAGACAAAAGGGATTTCGGAGGAATTTGAAAAATATTATATAAACGATAATAAAACTCCTCTGGATGTGTGGGTTAATAATCATGGCATATCTGAAACAGATATTTATGAATGTACGAGATACATAATAAGCAGAGGGGACAATGTACTTTCAAGGAAAACAAGAACACAGATAATGGAGCACATAAAGGATCCATACGAAAATCCATATATTCCGGGAAGCTCTATAAAAGGGATGCTGAAGACGATAATACTTTCGGGAATGCTTATTGAAAACGGGAAGAAATATGATTTTGAAAGAAATAGTTTTTTGAGGGATGTCAACACCAGAGAATCACGTACAAGGTATATGAAGCGCAATATTGCAAATATTGAGACAAAGGCATTCAACACGCTAGGATATAATGCAGATAAGCTGAGTGATTCGGTAAACAGTAATATGTCGGGGTTGATAGTGGGAGATTCAGATGCATTATCTAATGAGCAGATGGTGTTGTGTCAGAAGATAGAACGGCATACGGATGGAACAGAGAAAAGGTTAAACTTACTCAGGGAGTGCATAAAGCCCGGGACGGAGATACGCTTTGTGCTTACTTTGGATGAGACAAGATTTCCCCTTGGAATAGAAGAAATTTTAGAATATATAGATATATTTGATAAGATGTATTATGAGAGCTTTGTCAGATATTATAAGGGGATGGAATGCTTATCGCAAGGAACCGTTTTTTTGGGCGGTGGCACAGGGTACTTGACAAAAACGATAACCTATCCTTTGCTTGGATACGAGAAAGCAATAGATGTTGTACCAAGAATATTTGAAAACAGTGGTGTTTCAAGAGAACACAAGCATTATATGGATAAAAGGCTCAAGGTATCGCCGCATATTCTTAAAATGACAAAATTTGAAGGCAGATATTATCAGATGGGGATGTGCAATTTCAGGGTAAAGGGCAAATAAATGGGAACATACTTGAATCCGGGCAGCGAACTTTTCAAGATTGCCACAAATTCAAAAATATACGTAGATAAGACAATGCTTATTAAATATACGAATGAGCATATACTTACAAGTGACCGTTATATGGCGGTAAGTCGTCCCAGAAGATTTGGAAAGACTATGGCTATGGATATGCTTTGTGCATATTACGGCAGAGGGGAAGCCGCAGAAGAACTGTTTAAAAAATATGATATTTGCTCGGATGAGAGCTTTAAAAAGCATTTGAATAAATATAATGTGATAAAGCTTAATATTCGGGATGCAATAAGCAAGTCAGAAACCGTTGGCAGCATGACAGATGGTCTCACAAAGCGCATTGTATATGAATTAAAGAACGATAATCCGGAAATCACTCTATTTGATGAAACCGATATTACACAATGCATATCAGATATCTATGAGAGTACAAGAACAGCATTTGTTTTTTTGATAGATGAATGGGATGCGGTTTTTAGAATAAAGGGAATAACAGAGGAAGAGCAGGTAAAATATCTTGATTTTCTCAGGAATCTTCTCAAGGATAAGGCGTATGTCGCTTTGGCATATATGACCGGAATTTTGCCGATAAAGAAATACGGAGAGCATAGCGCCCTCAATATGTTTACCGAATACAGTATGACAAACCAGAGAGAGCTTGCAGAGTATACCGGATTTACAAAAGAAGAGGTACAAGGTCTCTGCAAAGCATACAATATGTCCTATGATGAGACAAAACGATGGTATGACGGATATTGCCTTCGGGATATATCCGTGTACAATCCCCGCTCAGTTGTTATGTCTATGACAGGGCACGATTATGACAGCTATTGGACAAAAACTGAAACCTATGAGGCTCTGAGAATATATATAGAGATGAATTTTGATGGTTTGCGGGATGCAATAATAGAGCTTATGGCGGGAGAGAAGCTTTCTGTGGATACACGTTCCTTTGCAAATGATATGGTAAACCTCACTTCAAGGGATGACGTGCTCACTTTGCTAATACATTTGGGATATCTTACCTATGACTTTGACACCAAAAGAGCATGGATACCTAATCAGGAGATTATGGGAGAGTATGCTTCCACGATAAAAACTCTGGACTGGAGCGGGGTAACGGAAGCATTAAAAATGTCGGATGAATTGCTAAAGGCTGTATTTGACAAAGATAACCGATATGTTGAGAGCGCATTGGAGAAGATTCACAGCTTTGAAACCTCTATTCTTACATACAACGACGAAAATGCGCTTGCAAGCGTCATAAGCATTGCTTTTTATACTGCAAGAAGGGAATACGACATGGTAAGGGAGCTTCCCGCAGGAAAAGGGTATGCTGATATCTGCTTTATTCCTAAAAGGGGCAGCAGTAAACCGGCAATGATTGTGGAATTAAAGGTGGACAAAACTGCGGAAAGCGCAATAACTCAGATTAAGGAGAGGAAATACATAGATGGTTTAAAGAGCTATTCAGGGAAGGTAATTCTTGTAGGGATAAGCTATGACAGAAAGAGTAAGAGGCATAGCTGTGGGATAGAGGAAGTGTTTAAGGAGTGATGCTTTTAACCGCATCAGGAAATATGAGGGTTTTTGGCTATAGTGAAGGGAAAAACACAAGCTGCTCTTTGACAATTTAATTTACCCCGCAAAAAGGCTGTGAAGTATCATAAATAGAGGTATGCGAAGGAGAGTATTTGAATATATAAGCCCCGAGAAGGGGACGGAAACCGGAATGGAAGTGTCCGCATTTATGGACGGAAAGGCTAATTTGAATATATAAGCCCCGAGAAGGGGACGGAAACTCGGTCTCCTTTTCTATAAATGTGCTTCATAGTAAATTTGAATATATAAGCCCCGAGAAGGGGACGGGAATGATATTTACAATGCCTTGTGCACGGTCCGACAGATTTGAATAAATAAGCCCCGAGAAGGGGACGGAAATCAGAGAATGATATTTGAGAGGAGGGGGGATGAATGAGTCTTATTTATATTTCCGAGAACGGGACGAAGCTTAGTGTGAACGAAAATAGACTAACCGTAACATATAGGGACGGACTCCTAAAAACTATCCCGATTGAAAACATAGAAGGTATTACGCTGCTTAGTCCGGCACAGGTTTCAGCTCAATGTATGGAAGCTTGCATAATGCATGGAATTCCGATTGCTTATATGTCAAAAGGCGGACGCTATTTTGGGAGAGTTTCATCAACCGGACATACAAAGGCAGCTCTACAGAGAAAGCAGAGTAAACTTTATTATAACGATTTTTCTCTAAATTTGGCAAAGCGCATTATGAATGCAAAGCTGCGCAACCAGAAAACGATATTAAGGCGATATGCAAGAACGGATGGAATCGACATATCTTCTTATTCGAAAAGCTTGGAAATCTGTGCAAACAAAGTATGGGAATGCGAGAGTATCTCTCAGGTAATCGGTTTCGAGGGACAGGGGGCAAAAGCGTATTTTGCAGGTATAGCAGAATGCATTGAACCTGAATTCAAATTTGTGGGCAGAAGCAGGCGACCTCCAAAGGATGAATTTAATTCACTGATAAGCTTGGGTTATTCTATTTTAATGAATGAGCTATATTCTGAAATTGAGATGAAAGGTCTGAATCCGTATTTTGGTTTCGTACACAGGGACGATGAGAAGCACCCCACACTTGCAAGTGATTTGATGGAAGAGTGGAGAGCCATTATTGTAGACTCTACTGCAATGAGTTTGATAAATGGACATGAGATTTCAAAGCAGGATTTTATGATAAATATTGATGAACCGGGTTGCTTTCTGACATCATCAGGATTAAAATCCTTTTTGAAGAAACTAGAGTTAAAGCTTGAAACAAAGGTAAAATACATGGAGGATCTGGAATATCCGGTCACGTTCAGAAAAGGTATATCCATTCAGATAGGAAGATTGGTTGAGGCAATAGAGAGTGAAAATGCGGATATATATAAACCAATCATAATTCGATAATCCAGAGGTTTAAAGTATGGAAATAGAAGACTATTTTTTCGGAGAATGTGAAACTAACAAAAGCGGAATGATATATGCGCTGATAATATATGACATAACAGATAATAAAAGACGTCTGAAGCTGGCGAAGATGTTAAAAGGTTATGGAAATCGTATGCAAAAATCCGGTTTTGAGATACATGTAAGTAAAGCAAAATATGAAAAGCTATTGAAGAAAATATCGCAATATTGCGGAGACAGTGATAGTATAAGATTATATAAAATTAATGCGCAGAGTGAAGTGAAAAAGTGGGGCGTGGATTTGTCACAGGAATATGAAGAGGTTATCGTTATATGAATAAGAAAATTTTGTTTTCTCCGGTAGGAGGTACAGATCCGATTTCGGAAAATAATATGCATGATGGGGCAATTTTGCATATATGCAGAGTATATGAGCCGGATGAAGTAAATTTATATATGTCGGCAGAGGTTTTGAAGCATCATAAAGAAGATAACAGATATCTGTATTGTCTGGATAAGCTGGCTTGTGCTCAGGGACGAAAGGTGCATTATAATGTCATTGAAAAGCCCGACCTGCATGAGGTTCAGGAGTTTGATTATTTTTACAGGGATTTTTCAGAAATAATAAGAGAGATTACTGCCGGAATGGACGAAACGGATAAACTTATACTTAATGTTTCATCAGGCTCCCCGGCTATGAAAAGCGGATTATTGGTATTGACCACTCTGGGAGAATACCCTTACAAAATTATTCAGGTTGCCACTCCCATAAAAGGAATGAACGAACATACTCATTCAGAAAATGATATTGAAACCCTATGGGAGCTCAATCCGGATAATGAAGAAAACTATGTCAATAGATGCAGGGAAATAACTGTTCCGACTCTGTCTGCAATAAAACAGAAGGAAATAATAAAGAGACTTATCAGAGAATATGATTATTCCGCAGCATTGGATATTGCAGAGGAAGTGTATGCAAGCGAACAACCAAAGTATGAGCTGATTAAGCTGGCATTAAGCAGACTGCAATTAGATATTTCCACGGCAAAAAGTCTGGCTTTGAAGAATAATATTGATATTTTGCCTGTAGAAGGAACAGAGAGAATATATTTTGAATATGCTTTGTCGCTGGATATTATGAGAAAGAAGCGGGAGTATGCCAATTTTGTCAGAGGAATTACTCCGCTTTTAGTGAAACAGTATAAACCCCCAAGCAGAGCTTGGGAGACTTAACGATGCTGGAGGCGATGAGCGAAGTAACAGAATAAAAAGAACCTCCGTGATACAATATGTGTAGGTCTGACAAACCACACAATATGTATAACGG
>JAFUVF010000004.1 GCA_017483735.1 Lachnospiraceae bacterium
GCTCCTTCCGCAGACATTTACGATTATTTTTGTGTCATATTGCTTAAGGAATGGAATGTCCCTCTCCATAAAGACCTCCAGCCCGGGATTCTGGAGCCCTATTGCGTTCAACATTCCTCCATACACCTCGCATACTCTGGGTGTGTCGTTGCCTGTCCAGAGTACATTTGCCACACCCTTTGTGACTACGGCTCCCAGTCTGTTCAAATCCACAAAATCCGAATACTCCATTCCCGAACCGAAGGTTCCCGATGCGGTCATTACCGGATTTTTAAGCTTTATTCCCGCTATTTCCACTGATGCATCAAACACGTTCATTCCTCATTTCTTATCAAATATTCACATATTCTGCGTCGAACACCGGTCCGTCGGTACATATTCTTGCATTGTTCACATAGCTGTGTGTGTCGGTCCCGTTAGTCCGTACAACGCAGCCCAGACACGCTCCCACACCGCAGGCCATGCGCTCCTCCAAAGATATATATGCCTTTATATGCTTTTCCTCTGCATAGCGCTTTACCGCCTTTAACATTGGCATGGGGCCGCAGGCAAATATCACATCCGCCTCTATACCCCCGTCATTCAGAGCCCTCATAGCATCTATGACGTTTCCCTTTGTTCCGACACTTCCGTCCTCCGTTGCAATATGTACCTCTCCGTATTTTGCGAGGTCATCCTTTAAAAAGGTATCAGAATTTCTGTAGCCGGTAACATTATACAGCCTTCCGGCAACTGGCTCTAACTCCTTTGAAAGCTGCACCATGGGAGGCACGCCGATACCGCCGCTTACAAGGAATGCCGTCCGTCCCTTTCCCTCCGATACGGGAAAGCCGTTTCCCAAAATTCCAAGGATTTCTACGCTCTCGCCCTCCCTGTAGGAGGAAAATTCCGCAGTTCCCTCTCCTACAACTCTATAAACTATGCGAAGCATATTTCTGTCTCTGTCCGCCTCGCATATGCTTATGGGTCGGGGCAGGAGCATACTTTTGTCCCTTGTATATACGCCTATGAACTGCCCCGGCAAGGCTCCCTCTGCAAGCGCTGTTTCAAGGCGCATATCATATATGCTGTCGCTTATCCTTGTCTGTGATATTATTTTTGCCGTAGTTTTTTGTTTACTCATCCGAAATACTCTTTCTTGTTCCTGTCATAGACTTCCTTAATCCTGCCGGAAACATAGGCTCCTATATGCTTCTGCTCATCCTTTGAAAGCTCCTTGATATTTATGGGCGGCAGGTATTCCAAAACCACTGTCTGCTTCTCTATCCGTGGAAAATGAGCCTCCCAGACATTCCTTGTATTTACTAACGCCATAGGCACGACGGGAATATCCGCCTTTGATGCTATCTTGAAGGAAGCGTCCTTGAACTCTCCGAACACATCGGGGTTCTCCGCTCTTGTTCCCTCGGGGAAGATACATATGGATATTCCCTGCTTTGCCTTCTCTATCGCCGCAAGAATTGCCTTGAGCCCGTCCTTTATATCGTGTCTGTCCATAAATATGCAATGAAGATTTTTCATCCATATATTCAAAAGAGGAACCTTTAACATCTCCTTTTTTGAGATGTATCCTGTGAGATTTTTCATAAGCATATATGAGATTACAACGTCGAAATAGCCGGAGTGATTACCCACGTACAAAGCCGCTCCCTCCGGAAGGTTTTCCTCTCCCCTTACGATTATCTTCGTTCCGGCCGCATCAATCACACGCCTAAAGCCCCACTGCACGATTCTTAGGGAAGAAATGTCCTTAAGAGGCTTATTGAAAAATCCCAATATCCACTCGAATATCATAAGGGGTATGGAGCCCACAAGGAAAAGTATCAGGGCTGTTAATGTAAGGATAAGTCTTATCAAGGTATTCTCTCCTTTTAATTTTAATTCATATATGCTATTCTAAATGATGAAAGCATTTCCGTCAACAAAATACCCTTAAGGAGACCTCAAATGGCTAATCTAATGATAATCAAAAATGCCAGAATATACACCCCGAAGCCGGAGCCGGAACCTTTAAATATCCTCATAAAGGATGGTCAAATATATGATATAGGAAAGGATGCTTTTTTTCCGGCTGAGCTTGGCACGGCAATTCTCATAGATGCCAAAGGACTTTCCGTAATACCCGGGCTTGTGGACGTGCATGTGCATTTCAGGGATCCCGGCTTTACCCACAAGGAGGATATCGAAACCGGAGCAAGGGCTGCCGCAAAGGGCGGCTTTACCTCCGTCGTAATGATGGCAAACACCAAGCCCTGCATAGACAACCCGGAAACCTTAAAATATGTCCTCGACAAGGGGCGCACCACAAAGATAAGGGTTTATTCCTGCGCAAATGTCACAGTCGGCATGAAGGGGAAGGAGCTCACGGATATGGATGCGCTCAAAGCCCTCGGGGCTGTGGGCTTTACCGACGACGGTATTCCCATATTATCCGGGGATATTGTGACCAAAGCCATGGAAAAATGCGCCGAATTAAATGTTCCTATAAGCTTCCATGAGGAGGATCCCGCATATATAGGTAATAACGGCATCAACCACGGCAGGGCCTCCTTACATTACGGCATACAGGGCTCCGACAGGCAGGCGGAAATCTCTATGGTAAAGAGGGACCTGGAGATTGCCCTCAAGACCGGCGCACATATTGACATACAGCATATAAGCGCCAAGGAGAGCGTGGAGTTAGTCCGGGAAGCCAAAAAAAGAGGCTCAAATATCCATGCCGAGGCTACCCCGCATCATTTCACGCTTACAGAGGAGGCTGCAATCGAATACGGAACTAACGCAAAAATGAATCCGCCCTTAAGGGAGGAGGCTGACCGTCTTGCCATAATAGAGGGACTTAAGGACGGCACCATCGATATGATAGCAACGGATCACGCACCCCACTCTAAGGAAGAGAAGGCACGTCCCATAACCGAGGCTCCCAGCGGAATAATCGGGCTTGAAACTGCGCTTTCATTAGGTATCACGGAGCTTGTTCACAAGGGCTATATTGATATGGAGAGGATGCTGACACTAATGTCGGAAAATCCCGCAAAGCTCTATCATCTTGATGCCGGATATATTAAAAAGGGAGGTCCCGCAGATTTGGTAATCCTTGACCCTGATGCGGAAGTGACTGCCGGAGATTATTTCTCAAAATCTGATAATACGCCCTTTACCGGAAGAAGGCTTAAAGGCAGGGTGCTTTATACCATATGCGGCGGAAACATAGCATATTCCGCCGGACTTTAGTTTATTCCTATCATATATATCCCCTTTGCATGCCCCTTTGCGAGAGATGCAATGAGCTCTGATATATTCCTTTGCGGAAGGGATGCCCTGCCGCCTGTGTAGGCATTGTGAGCGACATAGGCTTCCTCTCCCCTGTAGTCGTTTTCCTTCGAAATATTTATGGTATGCACCATCTTCGTGATATCCCGCCCATCGTTGTAATATACGAGAATCAGGGTTTTACTGCGCCCTGCTACGGCTTCAAACTCCTCTATATGCGTGGTGGTTTCTATCCTGTATCCTCTTTTTTTCAGATAATCCGCTATGGCCTTCGGAGATGAGCCGAATTTCCCGGAGAGGACGATTCCATCCCTCTCGAATTCGACGAGCAACTCCTTAAATTCCAGAGTCCCCAGCTTCTTTAAGCTCCTGAGCGCATTGTACAGCGCTATGACCTCACAGCCGCAATAGCCCACGGAATATTTTCCGTAGCGAAGATCCGAATAGTTGAACTGATCCTCGATATATCCTGAAGTCCTTGCCGTCCGTTCTTTAAGCCTGATAAGCGCCTGTCTGTCGTTAAGTGCCTTTCTGAAATCCCCTTCATTTCTTTTATATGCACCATGCAGCGCCTTCCCCAGCTTTCGCAGGAATTCGTAGAAGGCGATAAAGGTATCGTTTGATATGTACTTTGGAATAAAACCCTTAAGCATACCGCTATTATACTATATTCGCAGGCACCTTTTCAATCACTGCAGAGCCTTTACCGCTCGCAGGTTTCCGCTTTCAAGTCCGGTGTAGAAGCTTTCCACATCCGCCTTCTCCATATACAGATTTATACGCTTTGCGCTCGTCCTGTTATTTCCGGCGTCTATGGCTCTCCCCTCCTCATCGAAGGTCTGCACCACATATATATTGCTCCATCTAAGCCGCACATTTCCTTCCTCGTCGCTTCCATATATATGTATTCTGTCGCCTCCTCTCAGGATTCCGTTGTCGAGCTGGTATAGATCCTCCGCCTTAAGTCCCACAACCACCGGAGCCTTCATACCTTTCACGGGATCCTGATTTTCCTTAAACATACCCAGAGTCAGAATGCTTCCCTTGTCGATATCGCAGACTGCCATCATGCCCTTTATCTCCGAGGACATCCTTATCCCTGATGCAGGTATGAGTTCATCTGCAATTTCCGTCTTCTTCATATAATTAAGTAAATTATCCTCGTCTATAACAGTTCCTGCGGGTATTGTATTTATTGCAACATACACATCCCCTGCGGAGGCCTCCGCCAATATGCTCCTTTTTGCGTACAGCATAATGATAAACACCGCTATGGCCATTATCAGCGCAAGCGACACACTCCCTATGCATATTTCCTTGATTTTGCTTTCATTTATTCTATTCATTTTTTTCTCCTTTGTCTGCCTATTTCAATATTGATGCGTCTATAATTCCGATGATCCCTGCGGACAAAAACACCATGCAGCCCGCCAGAATAACGCCCATTCTGTACATCATCAGCTCTCCTTCAAGCTTCTGTTCCCTCCTGAAGGAAACCACATCCCTTAACTCAGACAGCTCCGCATATAACTCCTCCATCACATCCTCATTCCCCTTGCTGTCAAGCTCCCTCATCATTGTTATGCAGAAGGAATCAATGTATTCACAGTCAAAGCACTCTCTGAATGTGGTAAGCGCCGTTATTGTATCTTCACTCCTCTTAATATCCTCGGAAAGCTTGTCAAATGCGTCCCTTAGCCTTTTCATACAGGCTAACTGTTCCGTCTCCATAAGCGCCTCCCTTAAGGAGAGTCCGGAGCTGCACATATTTATGATATTTTTGTATATTCTCAAAAGTACATAGGCTATTTTCTCGTTGTCCGTGGAATTTCCGATATGCAGATACGCCAACGGAAGAAGCATCCCTGCCAGAAATCCTGCGAAGCCCATATAGATATTTACCAGCCCAAGCAGCATAAAAAGCAGCGTTCCACACAATATCTGCATTGAAAAGAAGCTCCCTATAGAAGCGTCCTTTATTCCGTGATACGACGCTCCCAGCTTCTTAAGCTTTCTTTCAAGGCGCTCAAATATTCGCACATTCCTCTGTCTGACCTCATATTCCGTCAACACACCGTTTCCGTCTATTATTCTGGTTTCCTGATTTGCTCCTGAAAAGAGAAGTCCCAGCACCAATGCAAGCCCCATTATGACAGCAGGCAGCAGGCAAAGCGCCAGCTGTAATCCCGACAAAACCATTTCCATCAGGCACCACCTCCGTTCCTTTCAAAGCGGATAAGCTTGACGCAGTACAAAATGATCAGTCCGAGGATAATAAAGGACAGCATTCTTCCGATAGCAGTATCAAGCACGACATATTCCACGGGAAATCTTGCCGCAAGGGATAGAACTATTCCGCTTATGATGAGCAAAAATATTACTCCGAGCATTTCCTTTGCAGCATCAATAATGAGGAGCCTGCTTTTTCTCCTGTTCTTCATGCTCCTTCGGATATCCTTGCCATATTTACTGACGAAGCTGTTGATATCTCCTCCTCTTCTTTCCACAGCCTCCAGTCCAATGGCAAAATCATCCATGTACTGCGCCTTCAGGCTATCTGCCAGAAGTGCATACGCCTCCCGCCTTTTCATGCCCTTTTGCAGATTTCTCCCAAAATCCTCCAGAGGGCGTGATAATTCGCTCCCCATGTACTTTGCCACCTGTTCAAAGGCAAGGGGCAGGTTCTCCTCCGTGAGCTCATAATTCTGCAAAAAATCAAACAGTCTCACGGGATTGCCGTTTTCAGCAATCATAAATACTCCTTTCCGGTATTTAATTGTACGTTTATTCTCAGCCCAAATGAAAACGGTCGATACGACCTCGAAATAGATAAACTATTTGCGTAAAGACATTATAAAACGGTTACCGACCAAAAGTCAATAACCGTTTTTCGCAAAAACATCATCCTCGGGAATCTCTGTAAGTATCATATCCTCATAGGGTTTCCCAAGCTCCTTTAGCCCCTCTGCTATCATACCAGCATATGTAAATGCCCCATAATATCTTAAATGCGTGTTATCCGCCTTCCCCTCCGGATGGGTAAGATACAGCCCCTCCCTAAAGTTCATATACAGCGCCTTACTCTCATCATCTCCAAGCCTTGTAAGCAAATCCCTGCTCTTTTTGCACAGGTCTATGACCGGTACGTTTTCTTTTCCGCCGAAATCAAGCTCCGCTTCGACATAGGGCGTGTGGGCGCTTGGCTTTAGCTTTCCCGTATCATCAAAAAGGCGCCTCTCTATTGGGGTCATTATCACGGGATATGCCGATACTGCTCTGGCAGTATCCGTAAAAAACTTAAGATTATCCCTAAAGCTTGTCTGCGGATCCGTGTAGCGCAGGGAATCCTCCTTCTTTTCATCATTATGTCCGAACTGTATAAATAGGAAATCCCCCTTGCCGATACCGGCCTGAACCGGCTTAAATCTGCTCTCGTCTATGAAGCTCTTGGTGCTCCTGCCGTTCTTTGCAAGGTTTATGACCTGATACTCGGGCTTTAAAAATATGGGAAGCACCTGTCCTATCCCTGTCTGTGGGAATTTCAGATGTACATTGGTCTGAACCGTGGAATCTCCGATATAATATACTTTAGGCATTTCCTTCTCCTTTGCGATACCAAAAATAGAGCCAACCCTTTGGCTGGCTCTATTCTATCATACTGAATTATTATCCGCAATGCACAGAAATTACTCTTTTACGGCACCTATATTCACACCTGTTACGAAATACTTCTGCAGGAACGGATACAGAGCCATGAAAGGAAGCACCGCCACTACGATAGCTGCATAGTACAGGGTATTCTGGGATACCTTGTATGCAGAGGTAGGCGTATCTCCGTCCATGACGAGGACTCTTAGGATATACTGGAAGTTTACCTGGTCTCTGTCTACGATGTAAATCTGAACAGTTGAGTAGTCGTTCCACACCGTAACCGCATACATAAGTCCGATGGATGCTAACGCTGCCTTGGAAAGGGGAAGCACTATCTTAAAGAAGATTCCCATAGGGGAGCAGCCATCTATCTTCGCCGCCTCAAAGAGAGAGCCGGGTATGCCTTCAAAGAAGTTTCTCATAAGCACAAGGTTGTAAACGTTCATACCGTGCTTGACAACCAATATCCACATATTGTTAGTCAAATGAAGCTGTCTCATAACCAAGTACTCGGGAATCATGCCTCCGGAGAATATCATGGTAAAGAGAAGGAAGAACGCCAATGCGTTACGTCCGGGCATCTCAAACTGGCAGAGCACATAACCTCCCAGAGTACTCATAATAAGTCCGAGGAGTGTTCCCAAAACCGTGGTAATTACAGAGTTAAGGAAGGGTCTGTACAGCTTCTGTGTGCCGAAGATTGTGAGATATCCGGCAGCCGTGGGCTGTGAAGGCCAAAGCTTAAACTGGTATACACCCACCGCATTGAAGGAATCCACTATAACCTTCCAGATAGGTATGATGACTATGAGTGCAACAATAACAAATACTATGTAGTTTACAACGTCGAAAACATGAACCTTTTTCTTGGGCTGTCTGAATTCTATATCTTTTGCCATTTTTCAAGCCCTCCTTATATAATACCGCGTCCGCGGACTTTTTTACTTGCCCAGTTGCAGACAAGCACGAGCATACAGCCAACAAGTGACTTGAAGAGACCAACCGCAGTCGTATATCCATAGTTGGGTATTGCGGAAAGGAAGGTCTTTCTGTATACGTATGTGGATATAACATCAGATACATCCAACACACGGGTATTGTACATAACGAATACAGACTCGAACATATTGAGCACCTTTGCAAGATTAAGGATAAGTACGATAAGTACTGTGTTTGCAAGGGCGGGTACTGTTACATACCATATCTTCTGCATTCTGGTTGCGCCGTCTATGTCGGCCGCCTCATAGAGCTCGGGATTGATACCTGAAAGTGTTGCAAGGAAGATAACTGTTCCCCAACCTGTCTCCTTCCAGATATTTACCAGATAGAACACCGGACGCCACAGTGCAGGCTCATGTAGGAAGTCAATGCTCTCCGTGATAAGCCCCCATTCCTTTAAGGTCTCATTTATCATACCTGTGGATGATGCGGAGAGGAAAAGGGTAAATATAGCCGCCGTAACTGTCCATGACATAAAGTGGGGCAGATAGATGACCGTCTGCAAAGCCTTCTTTGCAAGTAGATTACCCATCTCATTTATAAATACCGATACGATGACAGATGTTGCCGTCGTTATTATCAATTTCATTATTGAAAGCTGGAGCGTGTTGAAGAAGGAGCGCCAGAAGTCTGACGAATCCTTGCCGAAGAACATGCTCTGGAAATGCTTGAAGCCTACAAATTCAATTTTCTTAAGTGTGTAATCATAGAACGAATAGCGTACGCCTAACATAGGCCAATAATAAATTATAAGCACATAGATAAGAACCGGCAGGAACATTATATAGTAGCCTCTATGGTTCCATATCCGCGTTCCTAAAGGTTTGTGACGGATAACGGTTCCGTCTTCCGTTGCGAGAACTTTTTTACTCATATGTACACCCTGCCTTTTGATAGTTTTTTTACTAATACCTTTGAAAATTTTGTCCCGTCGGGACTCCCGAGGAGGAGTCCCAAACGGAACGGAAAATCATAGATTACTGTGCATTGAGCTCGTCAAGTATGGTCTGAGCGGTGTCGCCCCACTTTGCCTGATACTCAGCAATAGCGTCAGCGCCGGTCTTCTTGCCGGTAACAACCTCGTTCATAAGCTTGGTCTTGTCACTTACGATATCAGAGTTTACCTCGGTAAGAGTATCGGAAGCTGCTGCCTGAGGAGCATCTACGCAGTTCTCGGTAAAGAACTTGTTACCCTTCTCAACAAGGGGATCGCTATCAACGAAGCCGTTGGTAAGAGGTGCAATAACAAGGACTGCATCAAGGTGATTCTTCTTCCAGATGGAGTTAGGATCGTTGGGAGTGGGTCTCAAGTGGAACTGACCATCCTCATACTTGTACTCCTTCTTCTTCTCAGGGTCATCAGGGTTGGTAACGAACTCCTCAGCCTTGGTAGACCAGTGAACATCCTCAGCACCATAGGTCCAGAGAGTCTGTACCTTGTCGCCGTCAAGCATGGTGTCAAGAAGTGCATCGAAGATAGCCTGCTCACGGGAATCATCTCCGTCGCCATCATCAGTGATTACCCAAACGGGAGCCTCACGGTTGATGTAGCCGCCCCAGGTATCCTTGATCTCCTTGATAGGAGGAAGCTGTACGAGTCTGTCATCGCCGAGCTCGGAATCTACTTCCTGCTTCTCCATGTTGTCGGTAAGAGTTCTGAGCCATGTACCTGCCCAATAAGTGAACACACCTTCGGAAGTGGTCTGATCGTTGGAGAAGAACTTCTCACGAGCGATCTTTGTGGTAGCTTCCTCAGTATCCTTATCAATGAGGCCATCCTTGTATGCGGTTGCAAGTCTGTCAAGCGCATCGATGGTAGCCTGCTCCTGGAAACCGTCTACCCAAGTGCCGTCCTTCTGATAGAAAGAAGGATAAGCACCCTGCCAGAACTCGGGCATGTAGTTGATGTAAGGAGCCTCGTCAAGCTTACCGAAGCCTGCTGCGATAACGCCGGTGGTCTTTCCGTTGGAGAAAGCCTTGAGCATATTGTAGTAGTCATCATAAGTCTTGATGTCATCGATCTTAAGTCCTGCTGCATCAAGCCAAGACTGCTTTACATAGGTAACGCATCCGTTTCCGTATGTAGGAGCGAATCCATAAAGCTCTCCGGAGGAGGTCTTCATGTTCTCATTGATTGAAGGAAGAGTGATCCTTGACTGGAACTCTGCATTTGCATATGCGTCAGCGAGGTTCCAAAGGATACCGGTTGACTGATACTGTCTGAACATGGTAGCGCTCATAATGAGTGCATCGGGATAGCTTCCGTCTCCGGGCTGTCCGGTGGTAAGAAGCTGGGATACCTTATCAGAGTATCCTGAGTGCTCAGGCTGATTGATGTGAAGCTTAATGGGATGTCCGATCCTCTCGGAAACTGCTGCTTCCCACTGCTCAACGAAAGCATCCTGTCTGTTGTCTACGTTAGCGGTTACGGTACCGTCAACTGTGATGTAGAGATCCTCAAGTACATAAGGCTCTGCCTCAGTAGTTGTGGTGTTTCCACCATCGGTGGAAGTGGTGGTGCTTCCGCTGTTGCCGGAATCAGTAGATCCACCGTTATCGGTAGAGGTACCGCCGCAGGCTGCAAGAGATGCAACCATAGCAGAAGCGAGAAGTAATGCTAATACTTTCTTCTTCATTTCTTTCCTCCCTGTTTAATGAATGAAATGGTATAATTTATGCAGGAACAATTTCCCACACAATGCAATCATATCATTATTGTGTCGTTTAGGCAAGAAATTTTTGTCAAAAAGCAATAAAAAACACTTGAAATTTACGCCGTTTTTTCGTTATTTTTTTGACAAATCCCTGACTGTCCAGAGCCATTATGGAGCCAAGCCGTATTCATCATTAAGCTTTTGCGCCAACTCCCTCTGTTTTCCGGGATATAAATGCGAATATGTGTCCAAAGTGGTCTCTATCTTTTCGTGTCCCAGCCTCTCCGCAATGAGAAGCGGCGTCACGCCCATTTCTATGAGAAGTGATGCGTGGGAATGCCTGAGGTCATGCACCCTTATCCTATGAAGCTTTGCCATGTCAGCATGCCGTTTCAGCGAATATTCTATATGAAAGCGGCTTACTCCAAAAATTCTTCCGTCATCGGGGCAACCCTTTCTTATTATATATTCTGCAACAGCATAACACAAGAAGTCCGGCAGAGTAACCGCCCTCACGCCTTTTTTTGACTTTGGCGGAGTCGTCACATCCTGTCCCTTTATGCGTTGATATGATTTTGTTATGCTTATACTCCCCTCCTCGGTATTGATATCATTCGGTGTCAGAGCCAGAAGCTCTCCCACTCTCATTCCTGTCCAGTACAGCAATAGGAAGATAAGCCTGTCGGCATAATCCTCATCCGAAGAAAGGGTCTTTATAAAGACTTCAAATTCTTCCCTCGTCCAAAAGTTCAGCTCCTTCGTCTTGTTATTTCCTATGCTTCCTGCCCTCCTGCACGGATTGTCATTTAGTCCGTAATACTTTTCGGCATACGAGAAAAGTGCCTTAAGCTGGCTGTTTAACTGCTTTAAATACGTGGGCGAATACTCCCTTTTAAGCATTTCGTTCTGCCAGCCTCTGATGTCCGGCGGTTTGATATCGCACAGGTACATGTTTTTAAAGTACGGTATTATGTGCTTTTCGAACAAATACCGCTTGCCCCTGACTGTATTCACACGAAGCCGTACATCCATATCGTCAAGATACAGTCTTGCAAACTCATCAAACCTTACACTCATATATTTCTGCATGGATTCCTTGAAATTCTTTTCCCATTCAAGAGCATCCCGCTTACGCATAAATCCCCTTTTGTTTTTCTTGCGCCGAACCCCTTGCCAGTCCACATAATAGAACTGGCAGCGCCATTTCTTTCCGTCCTTGTTCGCAGACATAATTTCCTCCTATCAAAAAATGAGAGCCAAAATGGAGCCACGGAAAAAATTGTCATAATTTAATCCGTCGATTCCCTTATGAACCCTCGCCCCTAATTATACCATTTCAATTCATTATAACAGGGAGGAAAGAAATGAAGAAGAAAGTATTAGCATTACTTCTCGCTTCTGCTATGGTTGCATCTCTTGCAGCCTGCGGCGGTACCTCTACCGACAACGGTGGATCTACCGATTCCGGCAACAGCGGAAGCACCACCACCACTTCCACCGACGGTGGAAACACCACTACCGCAGAGCCTTACGTACTTGATGAGCTCTACGTAATCGTTGACGGTACTCTTACTGCTACCGTTGACAGCGGTCAGGATGCTTTTATTGAGCAGTGGGAGCAGCTTGTAGGCGAAAAGATCGGACATCCCATCAAGCTTACCATCGAGCAGCCCGAGCACTCCGGCTATCAGGCAACAGTATCCCAGATACTGTCCACCAGACAGCAGAGCGATGCGGATTATCCCGATGCAATGATAATGAGCGCATCAATGTTCAGAGAGTATCAGACCACCGGTATTCTTTGGGATATGGCAAACGCTTATGACAACGCTGATTTCCATGCAAATGTCCGTTTCCAGAACAACGAGTTCAACAAGGACTCCCAGGGACGTATGTATGGTATCGCACCTACCAGAGGAAACGGATGCGTTACCTATGTAAAGCAGACCTGGCTTGACGCAGTAGGCATGAAGCTTGATGACATCAAGACCTTCGATGACTACTACAAGATGCTCAAGGCATTTGCCGAGAACGACCCCGACGGCAACGGAAAGGGCGGCACCTACGGCGCTATCGCTGCCGGCTATGCAAATATCGGCGAGGCTCCTTACATCAACTATCTTCCTGAGTTCTGGCAGGGCGCATATCCCGCAATCCTCCAGAGAGACGGCGTATGGGTTGACGGATTCCAGGAGCAGGCTACCATCGATGCTCTTACCAGACTCCATCAGGCTTATGTTGACGGTGTAATCGATCCCGATACCGAGGAAGCTGGCACCAAGCAGGCTCGTGAGAAGTTCTGGAATGCAGATCAGAGTGTTGCATCCGGAACCTTCGCATACTGGGCAGGAACCTGGTATAACAATATTACCAACAACATGATCAAGCAGGGCATTATGGCAGAGGGAGACCAGCAGAAGGATCTTGTAATGCTTCCTCCAATCAAGGAAATTCAGGACACCTGGGGCGGACTTATCGACAGAGAGGCTCCCGTTTGGGTAATCACTGATGACGGCGACGGCGATGATTCCCGTGAGCAGGCTATCTTTGATGCTCTCATCGAGACCATGCTCGACGGCGACAAGGTAGAGACCCTCTGGGTATACGGTGCAGAGGATGTTCACTGGTCTGTAAAGGCTGAGGATTTCGAGACTGTTACCGGAGATGACAAGAAGGTTACCGAGTATCATTATGAGGACGGACAGTTCCACTTAAAGCAGTCCCCTAATGACCCTAACTCTATCTGGTCCAAGAACCACCTTGATCCCATCCTTGTAATCGTACCCCTTACCAACGGTTATGACGATCCCAACCCCGTTGTACAGGCAGGTAACGACTTCTTCAACAAGTATGCGATTGCAGCTCCTGTTTCACCCGCAAGTGAGACTCTTACCGAGATTCAGTCCGAGCTTACCGATGCTAAGAAGGTAGCTATCAATGCGGCCGTTACCGGCGAGAAGACTCCTGAGGAGGCTGTTGCAGAGTATGTTGCAGCTTGGGGAGATACCGTTCAGGGAATTCTTGACGAGTTAAACGCTCAGTAAAAGTAAACCATTTATAAAGACATTTATGTTCTGTCAGATATCCCGTCCTTCGGGGCGGGATATCTTTAAAAAAAACGAAAGAGATGGGTAAAGCTTATGGCAAAAAACAAATTTGAAACAACCTCAAACGGAGTGCCTATAAGACACAAGCCATTAGGAATGCGTATCTGGAACAACAGAGGGTTTTATCTCATGTTTCTTCCCGTGTTTATCTTCGTTCTAATCATCAACTATTGGCCTATGTTGGGTATCCGCTATTCATTCTATGACTACACAGTAAAGAAAATGGAATGGGTGGGGCTTAAACATTTCCAGGATATGTTCTCCGGCAAAAACTCTTCTGATTTCTGGAGATCATTTTTTAACACACTTGAACTTTCGATAATGAAATTATTGATAACGACTGCCGCATCGGTAATCGTATCCGTATTTATAAATGAAATGGGCAATCTTCTTGCCAAAAAGACATTGCAGACAGTTATCTACCTGCCTCACTTCCTTTCATGGGCGGTTACGGCAGCTATATTTACTCTGTTCCTCTCAGCTTCATCTACAGGCTTTGTAAACGAGACCTTAAAGAGCTGGGGAGTACTGGAACGAAGTATAGACTTCCTGCATCTGCCAACGTGGTGGCGGCCTATCTTCTATCTCATAAACATATGGAAAGAGACAGGATGGGGAACGGTTATATTCCTTGCCACATTATCCGGTATCAATCCGGAGCTCTACGAGGCGGCGGATATAGACGGTGCAACCAGAATGCAGAAGATATGGTATGTAACAGTACCCGCCCTTGCAAACACGGTAATTATAGTGCTTATACTGAATCTTGCAAAGGTTCTCAATATGTTCGAGTCGGTATTCGTACTTTACAACACCAGAGTTTATGATGTGTCGGACGTTATCTCCACATACATCTACAGAAAGACCTTTATGGCTGCGGTTCCCAATTACGGCTTTACCACCGCTGTAGGTCTGTTTAAATCTATTGTGGGCGCATTCCTTGTACTCGTCTGCAACTGGGCAAGCAAAAAAATCCGCGGACGCGGAATTATATAAGGAGGGCTTGAAAAATGGCAAAGGATATAGAATTCAGAAAGCCCAAGACAAAGATACATCTTTTCGATGTTATAAACTATATAGTGTTTGTTATTGTGGCGCTTATCGTCCTTATTCCACTGTGGAAGATTGTGGTGGATTCCTTTAATGCAGTGGGTGTATACCAGTTCAGATTCTGGCCCAACCGCCCCACGGTAGCTGGATACCTTACGATTTTCTCCACAAATAAGCTGTACAGACCCCTTCTCAATTCCTTTATCACTACGATATTCGGAACCTTGCTGGGGCTTGTGCTCTCCACTCTCGGAGGCTATGTACTAACTCAGGAGGAAATGCCCTTCAGAAACGGGTTGTCCTATTTTCTCCTGTTTACCATGATATTCTCCGGAGGACTTATCCCCGAGTATCTGGTAATGAGACAGCTCCACCTTGTAAACAATATGTGGATATTGGTTGTTAAGCACGGTATGAACGTTTACAACCTCGTGCTTATGAGAAACTTCTTTGAAGGCATTCCCGGCTCCCTCTTTGAGGCGGCGAAGATAGATGGCTGCTCCCCTATGGGAATCTTCTTTAAGATAGTGCTTCCCCTTTCCAAGGCAGCATTAGCGTCCATCGGACTTATGTTTGCGGTTACCGTATGGAACGATTATTCAACGGTTCAGATCTATATAAACAACCGTGATCAGGTAAACTTCCAGTACATTCTTCGTGTAATGGTCATGGACGGAGATACGCCGACGACACAGTATGCGGTATCACAGAATACCCTGTACTATGCGGCGATAGTCGTAGCCATCCTGCCATTCATGGTGCTGTACCCGTTCTTGCAGAAGTATTTCGTACAGGGCGTAAATGTAGGTGCAGTAAAGGAATAATTATCAAAGCTAAAGGCTGCGGAACCTCCGCAGCCTTTTTTATATCCTTTTTTCGATTATCCTCTGCGCTATTCCCACATCCTCCGGCGTCGTTATCTTGATATTCTCATAGCTTCCGAGGGTTAGCTTTACCTTTTTATCCGTATACAGCTCGCATAACGAGGCATCATCGGTTATATTTATGCCCTCGGAAATGAGCTTATCCGCCTCATCCTCGAATTTAAAGTAGGCATCCCTTATAAGCTTATATTCAAAAACCTGCGGTGTCTGTATGTTCCAAACCCTGCTTCTGTCGGGTGTCTCCTTCACAAAGCCCTCTTCGTCCGCTATCTTTACAGTATCCTTGGAGGGCACCGCTGCGACACAGGCTCCACACTCGCGCACATCATTGTACAGCCTCTCTAACATCTCCTCATCCACAAAGGGTCTTGCCCCGTCCTGAACAAAGATATATCCATCACCTTCGATAAGTCCTTCATCCTCTATATAATGAAGCGCATTTGCTACGGAAAAATACCTCTCGCTCCCTCCGCAAGCAATACCGCAGACCTTCTTAAAGCTATGCGCCTCCACAATCTCCCTGCGTACCCTTTCGACATCCTGCGCTCCCGCTACAAGCACGATGCCTTCTATAATATTCGAGGCTTCAAATGCATTCAGGGCATACCATATGAGAGGATGCCCCGATATTTCCATATATTGCTTGGGTACAGCGCCGCCCATGCGGCTGCCGCTCCCCCCTGCGAGGATTATACCTATATTTTTCATATTATCCCCCTAATTTAAGGTTCGGCACCGCATTCAGCGTGTAGTCATCCCTCACTCCCTTTATGAATTCGTAGTATCCTGCGCAGGCTATCATCGCACCATTGTCCGTGCAGAGTATGGGAGCTGGTCTGTAAAAGCTTATGCCCTGCTTTTCGCACTCCGTTTCAAATGCTTCTCTGAGCGCAAAGTTGGACGCAACGCCGCCGGCAATGGCGAATTTGTCATATCCGTATTCCTTCACAGCCCTTATCGAATGCTCCACAAGTACGTCGCATACCGCTTTCTGGAAGGAAGCCGCCACATCGGCGGTATTGACCTCCTCTCCCTTCATATTACAGCCGTTTATGTAGTTGAGCACAGCGCTCTTTAAGCCACTGAAGGAAAAATCATAATCGTTCCCTTCAACCCTGGCTCTGGGGAAGTCTATGGCATATGGATTCCCTTCCCTTGCAAGCTTATCTATCTTCGGACCTCCGGGGTATCCCAGTCCTATAGCCCTTGCCACCTTGTCAAAGGCTTCTCCTGCAGCGTCATCCCTCGTGCGCCCTATTACCTCATATTCTCCGTAATCCTTCACAACCACCAGATGTGAATGTCCTCCGGATGCCACAAGGCATACAAAGGGTGGCTTAAGCTGCTTATTCTCGATATAATTTGCGCTTATATGCCCTTCAATATGATGTACTCCCACAAGTGGTAGCCCCGCAGCGAAGCTCATAGCCTTGGCTTCCGCCACTCCAACAAGAAGCGGTCCCACAAGCCCCGGCCCGTAGGTAACGGCGATGGCATCCATATCCTTAAGCTCCATACACGCCGAAGCAAGCGCTTCCTTAATTACCTGATTTATGCGCTCTATGTGCTTCCTCGACGCTATCTCCGGTACCACGCCGCCGTACAGGGTGTGTATCGGTACCTGTGATGATATAATATTAGAAAGCAGCTCTCTGCCGTTTTTCACAACAGACGCTGCCGTTTCATCACAGGATGTTTCTATTCCCAATATGTATATGTCCTTTTCGGTGCTGACATTCATTTTATTGTCCTACGTTCGGTATATTTATCTGAACCTTGGGTATTTCAACCGTAGGTATCTCAACATTCCCTGTCTCCTGATTCTGATTAGAGGTAAGTCCTGCCTCTGCAGCCGCCTGAGCCGCCATGAATTCGGACTCAGACTCCCAGCCGTATATCTTCCAGCGGTTGGTGCCTGACTCACGCTTCAGAAGATATACCTCCCGGATGATCTGGCTCATGCCGCCCTCAACCATGGTGTAGCTGCAGGTAAGTCTGGCATATGAAATACCGTCTATGGTAAGGGGCTCCACATTTGCCGCCTTTGGTTCCACATAATTTGTTATCCTGCGGTTCTTATTTCTGAACTCCGCAATATCACTTTTTAAATTCTGAATATAGTCCTGTTCCGGGTTATTGAGAAGCAAATCATTATCATAGAGCTCCCTTGCCTTCATCCCAAGCTCCTCAATCTCATCATCCGTACACTGCCCGTCATAGAAGCATTCCATTATCTGATGATAATATTTCATAAGCTCCTTGGGCGTTGACGGATAATCGGACTTTAAATTCCTCGAAAGGACGGACTGAATCAGAGTCATATCCACATCCGTGTTTCTGACCCTTGTCTTGTTTGAGAGATAGGCATAATATCCCACCACCGCAAACACCAGAAGTATCAATATTACAGAAATTTTTGTCGCACCCGACTTCTTCATTATTTCCTCTGTGACGGCAGACTACTCATCTGTAAAATCAAGCTCCGTTCTCCTGCCGTCCTTAGCTATTACCGTTCTGTCGAAAATCTTCCTTACAGCATCCTTAAAATTCTCCGGATGCCCCATTGAGGGACTGTAGTGTGTGAGCCACAATTCCGGCACATCCAGCTCTCTTCCTATTTCCGCCGCCTCGTACATAGTCATATGTTTTTTTTCTCTGGCATCCTTCTGCTTGTCCGCCTCGCCGTACATCCCTTCGAGAATGAGAAGGTCCGCACCTTTTCCATTCTCCATAATGCTCTCTGTAGGGCGGGTGTCCGTGGAGTAGGTTACCTTAAGACCCTTCCTTGCGCCTCCCAGCACCATGTCCGGCGTGTATACCGTTCCGTTGTCCTCTATGCTCTCCCCCTTTTGAAGCCTGCTCCAGAGCTTCATGGGAATGCCCTGTGCTTCCGCTCTCTCCCGGTCAAACCTCCCCTGTCTGTCCACTACAAGGCTATATCCATAGCATAACACATTATGGTTTACCTTGAAAGCCTCAATGCGAAAACCCTCAAAATAAAATGTATCAAATTCTCCGTCTATCTCTATGCACTCCACAAGAAAGGGGAGCTTAGGGGCGATCACTCGCAACGAACTTACCACCCTGTTTAAGCCCTTGGGGCCGATAATAGTAACAGGCTCCGTGCGGTCCGCATTTCCCATCGCAAGCAGCATCCCCGGAAGTCCGCTGACATGATCCGCATGATAGTGGGTCAGACAGATTATGTCTATGGGGTTGGGTGAAAAGCCCGCCCTGCTTAAAGCAATCTGGGTTCCCTCGCCGCAGTCTATGAGTACGTCATTGCCGTTGTACCTCATAAGAAGCGAGGTTAGCCACCTGTATGTGAGAGGCATCATACCTCCGGTTCCCAAAAGGCAAACATCTATCATTAAGCTTTAATTCCTTTTCCACATTATAAGCGCATCTTCCTTCGGCGCATCATAAAATCCAGGTCTTACTCCCTCGGACACGAAGCCATGCTTCTCGTAGAGTCCTATGGCCGGCGCATTGGATACTCTGACCTCCAGAGTATAGGCGCTTATGCCCTCCGCATCTCCGGTGCGTATCAGCTCTGAAAGCAGCGCATCCGCAATGCCCATCCGCCTGAGGTCCTTTTTTACCATGACCTTGTCGATTTCGCCCTCTCCTGCGGCGTTTTTCAAGCCCGCAAGCCCTACGGGGCTTCCCTCATATTCCGCCGTGAGATATATGCCGTATTGAATATCTGCAAGCTCCGAAATGGCTTTTTTTGACCACGGCATACTGAAGGCTTCTTTTTCTATTTTCGCAAGCTCTTCGGCATCGGATGCAAGCATTTTCCTTATGCGAAGCTTATCCTTCATCTCATTTGGCTCTGCCTTCACGTTCGGCCTTCTCCCTCTCCGCCTGACTTACCCTGAAATACTCAGGGGCGTGCAAATCGGGATCAATGCCTTTCCCTTCTGAAAAATATATTTCTCCCAAAAGTGCAATATTGGCTCCCCTCTGTCTGTTTCGTCCTGCGGGAGCAAAGGAAAACCTTTCCTTCACATTGTCACATATATATTTTTCGTGAACAGGAGCTCCGTCTCCCAAAAATATAATCTCACGTCCAAAGGCATTTACGTTAATCAAAAGCTCCTCGACACTCACGGCACAGGGAGCCAGAAGAGCATTTAATCTGTAATCCTTTCCCATTCCTTTGAACTCATAAATGGCAGTATATACCTGATCTCTTCTTGCATCCATAAGAGGGCATATAAGCTTCTCGCTCCCCCACATATTCATTGCGATGCCCTCCAGAGTAGGCACCTCGACAATGGGTATATCAAGTGCAAGGGCAAGCCCTTTTGCCGTAGCGCTCCCTATCCTTAGCCCCGTGAAGGACCCCGGTCCGGAGGCGACGGCTATTGCGTCCACCTTGCTTAAGTCAAGCTCGCACATACGCTTTATTTCGTCCAGCATAGGAAGAAGCGTCTGGGAGTGGGTCTTTTTGTATTCAACTGTATACTCTGCGGTCAGCACCGAATCCGACACAAGCGCTACACTTGCCGTAAGTCCCGAGCTGTCCAGCCCTATTATCTTCATTCTGCGCTTCCCGTATGCTTCACGGTAATCCTTCTGTAATCAAAGCCCTTTTCCGGCTCCTTTTCTATGGTTATGTCCGTATATCCTACGGGCAGTATCTCCGCTATGAGCTCCGCCCACTCTATGAGTGTGATGCCTTCTCCGTAGAAGTAATCCTCATATCCTATCTCGTCCATCTCATAAACATCGCCTATGCGGTATACGTCCATATGATACAGGGGGAGTCTGCCGCTCTCATATATCTTTAGTATCGTAAAGGTTGGGGAGCTTACGTTCTCCTCAATTCCAAGTCCCTTTGCAAAGCCCTTCGTAAATACGGTCTTGCCGACACCGAGCTCCCCGTTCAGGGTATATATTTCGCCTTTTTTTGCCTCACAGCCCATTCTGTAGCCGAGCTCAAAGGTCTCCAGCTCCGAATGGCTCTCGTGGAAATCCATATGGCATCAACCCCTTATCTTTACCTTGTCCGCAGGCATATGCGTGGAAATAAACTCAATGAGCGCCGCCGTATTGTCCTTAAGCTGCGCCTTGGGAAATATGGTCGCATTTATCCTTGATGTATATAATATTATGCTCCTGCCCGTGGATACAGCCTTTACCATATTCTTCCACTCAGCCTTCGTGACCGCCTCTCCCTGGGATATCTCCATGCCCTCATCGTCAAAAACATAATGGAGAGGCTTCTTAAATGCAGGATTTCCCGTCGCCTGTCCTGCACTCTTTATAAAAAGCGCCACAGGAAGGTACAAAAGGAGTATTATTCCCCATATTATGAACATCCATGTCCCCTTTGCCACGCCTGCAATGAAAAGAAGCGCTCCGACGGAGGTTCCCATTATCCCGCCTGCTGATGAATAATTATGTCTGAGCATATAGTCATACAGGTCTCTGGTGCCTATCTTTATATCGAATTCAAGCATATTATCCTCTTTTTTTGTACACTAACATGTCAAGGAGCTTTCGCCCCTTGAAAAAAGCACCCGCCGAACAAAGCAGGTGCTTTCAGTCATAGATATTCTAATATAATTCCCGCAAAAAAGCAAGAGCGATATTTGCGCCCCGGCTATCCGTTCTGACGCTTTAATATGGGGCTTAAGGGTTTATAGATAAACATTGTAACCAGACTCACAAGACCGCCCTTTACGAAATTAAGGGGGGCCACGCATGCTGCCACAAAGCTTAAAACGCTGTCTCCTATAAGGGGATTTACCGCCGCTCCCATGGCAATTATTGCAGATAAGTCCATTCCGTACATCTCGGCAAATTTGGGAAGCAGATATACCGCATTAAAGAACGCTCCGAAAACCGCCATTACCAGAGTTCCTGCAACGCAGCCTATGACCGCCTGCTTTTTGGTCTTCTTAAGCCCGTAAATTACTCCCGCAGGGACTATGAGGCTGCAGCCCACTGCAAAATTTGCTATCTCCCCCACAAATTTCGTGGAGGTTCCCTTGATTACCACCTTGAGCAGAACCTTCACAAGCTCAATCAGCACCCCTGCCAGAGGTCCGTATGCAAATGCGCCTATAAGCGCAGGAAGCTCCGAAAAATCAATTTTGTAAAAGGAAGGTGCAAAGGGAATCGGAATGTCAAACAGCATAAGTATCGTTGCTATCGCAGAAAGCATACCGACGGACACTACCATTCTGGTAGTAAGAGCAGAATCATTGTTTTTCATATTTTCTCCTTTCATCCGGACTGTTACCGTTGGTACCGGAATCGCACCGGTTCAGCCTCTCGGCGGGCGGACTTTACCGCCAGTGGGGATTTGCACCCCGCCCTGAAGATATCTGTTACATTGTCAATATACACACAGGGTGTTTTGATGTCAAGAGCTATTGCATTTTCCGCAATTATATGCTACTATTTATGTGTATATCTATGTATGCATTTCGTATTGCATATATTGTGATTTAAGGATAACGGATTCATTACACGGATGTAAGGAGGTTTGTATGAGCGGAGTATCAGGAATCAACAGCAGTTACAGCGCATATTCCAATTACAGCGCAGCGCTTTCCAGCGGCAAAAAGATAAACAGCGCCGCCGACGGTGCCAGCGAGCTTGCCATCCTTGAAAAGGAGGATCGTCAGGTAAGGGGAACCGATGCCGGCACGGAGAATATGCAGGACGCAAAAAGCGCCATCAATATTGCCGACGGTGCTTTGGATGGCATAACGGATCAGCTCCAGCGTATGCGTGAGCTTGGCATAAAGGCAATGAACGGGCTGCTTACCGATGATGACAGACAGTATATCCAGAACGAGATAGACCAGCTTAAGCAGGGCATCGCTGATGTTGCCAAGAATGCCACCTTCAATGAGAAGCATCTTCTTGACGGCAGCGAGGAGAATTTCAACATAATGTCCGATGCCAACGGCACGACCCGTAATATGGCCAATGTGAACGGAACCCTTGAAGCATTGGGTATTGCTGATTTCGATGTGACCAGCGGAAATTTCGATCTCGGTGCTATCGACAACGCTTTAAAGACCGTAAGTCAGGGGCGTTCCACTCTCGGTGCGCAGAGCAATGCATTTGACCATGCGATAAGCTACAACAATATCGTATCCTACAATACCGTTGCCTCCCAGAGCAGAATGGGCGACACAGAGTACGGCGAGTACGTGAGCAAGCTTCAGAAGGAAAATATTTTAAATACCTATCAGGTCATGATGCAGAAGAAACGTATGGAGGATGAGCAGACCAAGGCTCACAATATCTTCTCATAAATGGATTTCAGTACAGCGGCCTACAATAATAATTCTCCCGACAGCGGAGGCAGATACAGCAGCGGAATGGCTGTCGCCTCCCTGATAACGGGGCTTCTGTCCATCCTTATGTGCTGCACCGGATTTTTATCCATAATATTCGGTGCATTGGGCATAATATTTGCAGCACTTTCAAGAGGACGGGACAGGCGGTTTTTGGGAACGGCTGTTGCCGGGCTTATCACAGGGCTTTGCGGTCTTGTGCTCGGCATTTCCCTCACGGCATTCTCTTTCGTTTTTATGAACCGTGTAATGGAGGATCCCTCTATGAGAGAACAGCTTGATCCGATGTTTGAACAGACATACGGTATGAGCTTTGAAGAACTGATGGAACAGTTCGGATATACCTTTGACGACTGAAGGAACAGGTGAACGTCTATGGGAATAGGAGCAATAGGAAATTCTTATTTTAATACAGGCATCCGGTTCGGTACGGCACAGGCAGCAGATCCCGTACAGGAACGTCAGGAGCGGGAGCGCAAGGATCAGCTCGGCATAGAGAAGACTCCTGTAGAAAAGGCAAAGATGACTCCTGCCGAAAAGGACAAGGAGCATGAACGCAAGGAGCGGCTGGGCATAGATGACAAGGAGGAAACCTTAGCCGAAAAGCGTGCCAACTGTGAAACCTGCAAGCGCAGGAAGTATCAGGACGGCTCCGATGAGATGGTTTCTTTCAAGAGTGCGGCTCATGTTTCTCCCACTCAGGCTGGGGCGGCAGTCAGAGCCCACGAGCAGGAGCATGTGTCAAATGCCTACAAAAAGGCCTTCGAAGAGGGCGGAAGGGTGCTTCGTGCATCGGTAACCATTCACACAGCCGTATGCCCCGAATGCGGGCGTACCTATGTTTCCGGCGGAACCACCCACACCTGCATAGCATCCCCCAAGGATACACCTGAGAAGGCACAGCATGCAGCAGATGCATATGCACAGTTTTCCGGAGCGAGAGCGGTTTAATGAATTTCAGATCATCAGCGGAATTAAAGGACGAGGCAAGGGAGCTGCTTATTGGAAAATATGGCAGCTTCTTTGTAATTATAATGATAGTGATGGCGGCGAATCTGCTTCTCGCCGCTCCGGCAAGATATATCGGTTCTTATCTAATATCCTTTCTGTTTACTATGCTGGCATCCGTGCTGCTAGGCGTTTTCAAGCCGGGGCTCTGCCTCTTCTTTCTGAATATCGCCTGTGACAGAAAGCCTCTCACTTCCGATATTTATTATGCCTTTAACAAAAGCAACCTCAAAAAGAGCCTGCTTTTGTCCTTTTATGTTGTTTTTCCGGAAATGATTCTTATGATTCCATATGGGATATTGGGCTATATGGCGGATAGGGCTTCAAGCGTTCCCCTTATGCTTGCGGCCTATGGCACTCTCGCAATAGGAGAGCTCATATACCTCCCCTACTCGCTTTTCGCTTCTCAGGCGTTTTATCTTATGCTGGATTTTCCAAGCCTTGACGCATTTGAGCTTGTAGCCTTAAGCTTTAAGAGAATGAGAGGGCATGCAGCCAGACTTTTGCTGCTTCGCTTAAGCTTTATTCCCATGTATCTTCTGGGAATATGCTCCATGGGACTTGGCTTTGTATGGATACTTGCATATGTAAATATGGCGAATGCACTATTCTTTATGGATTTGATGAAAAATCCGGCCTAATTCTCCGATTTAACCTTATTAGATGCACTCCACTTAAGATAGCCTATAATAAACGGGTCAATGGCTCCATCTAAAACTGCATCCGCATTGGCGTTCTCCACATCCGTCCGAAGATCCTTGACCAGCTTGTAGGGCTGCAAAAAATATGAGCGTATCTGGTTTCCCCAGGCTATATCCTTAATCTCTCCCCTGATATCCGAAAGCTTTTCTACATTTGCCTCCTTCTTAAGCATATACAGCTTGGTCTTCAGCATCTGCATGGCCTTGTCCTTGTTCTGGAACTGGCTTCTTTCGTTCTGGCACTGCACAACAACCCCCGTGGGAATATGGGTTATTCGCACTGCAGAGGAGGTCTTGTTTATATGCTGACCACCGGCACCGCTGGAGCGGTATGTGTCGATTCGCAAATCCTTATCATCAATCTCCACATCAAGGTCATCCTCTATATCCGGCATAACATCCAGCGACACAAAGGAGGTCTGCCTTTTGCCCTGTGCATTAAAGGGGGATATGCGCACAAGTCTGTGGACACCCTTTTCCGACTTTAAAAAGCCATAGGCATTCGTACCGTTTATCTGAAACTCCACGGACTTTATGCCCGCCTCGTCTCCGTCATGGAAATCCAGAACATCTATGGAAAAGCCCTTTCTTTCAGCCCATCTGGTGTACATTCTGTAGAGCATCTGGCACCAGTCACAGCTCTCTGTTCCGCCGGCTCCGGCATTCAGGGTAAGTATAGCATTTTTGCCGTCATATTCATCGGACAATAATGTACCTATGCGAAGGGCGTCAAACTCCTCCTTGAAGCTCTCATACTCTTCCTTTATCTCATTTACCATAGCTTCATCATTTTCTTCGTTTCCCATCTCGATTAAGGTAAAGAGATCCTCGTACTGTGCGGAGAGCTTATTCATCTCGTCCACGGTATCCTTGAGATTCTTAAGCTCCTTCATCTTGAGATTAGCCTTGTCGGCATCATCCCAGAAGCCGGGAGACTCCATATCCATAGAAAGCTCCTCTATGCGGCGTTCCTTATTCTCCAAATCAAGAGACTCCCGCACTTCCTTAAGAGGAGTTTCATATGTAGTTAATTCGTATTTTATATTATCTAATTCTACCATTATTTCTTACCATGACAATTCTTATACTTCTTACCGCTTCCGCAGGGGCAGGGGTCGTTGGGATATATCTTCGCATTCTCCCGCTTTACGGGGCCTCTTGCCGCAGAATCATCCTTGTTTGTGCCCGTGGCAACCGCCACCTGCTCTCTCTCAACCTTCTGCTCAACCCTCACATGAAGCAGGAGCCTTACTGTATCCTCCTTGATGTTCTGGCTCATCTCATCGAACATCTCGTATCCGGTCATCCTGTATTCAACCAGAGGGTCTCTCTGACCGTAGGACTGCAGGCCTATGCCCTGACGAAGCTGCTCCATATCGTCGATGTGATCCATCCACTTTCTGTCGATTACCTTTAAAAGGATCACTCTTTCAAGCTCTCTTACCGCCTCGGATGAGGGGAACTCTGTTTCCTTGTTCTCATAGAGCTTTACCGCCTCCTCCTTTAGCTGCTGGATAAGGGCGGATTTCTTTTCCTTCTGTATGCGGCTCTTTGTCACAGGCAGCAAGGGCACAATGGGAATAAGAAGCTGATTAAGCTCATTCAAATCCCAGTCCTCATATGCGGTATCATCCCCGATTACGGTATTTACAGAGGATTCCACTATATCCGTTATCATCTTGTAGATATAGTCGCGCATGCTCTCCCCGTCCAGTACCTTCCTGCGCTCGCCGTATATTATCTGCCTCTGCTCACTCATAACATTGTCATATTCAAGCAGATTCTTTCTTATTGCAAAGTTATTGTTCTCTATCTTCTTCTGTGCGGTCTCTATGGATCTGGTAAGCGATTTATGCTCTATCTCCTGTCCTTCCGGCACTCCAAGGGCGTTAAATATGGATATGAGCCTCTCCGAGCCGAACAGTCTCATCAAGTCATCCTGCAGCGATATGTAGAACTTACTTTCGCCGGGGTCTCCCTGACGTCCCGAACGACCTCTCAGCTGATTGTCGATACGTCTGGACTCATGCCTCTCCGTGCCGATTATCTTAAGTCCTCCTGCTGCCTTTGCCTCATCATCCAGCTTGATATCAGTACCACGCCCCGCCATATTGGTGGCTATGGTAACCGCTCCGTGGATACCTGCATCCGCTACAATCTCCGCCTCCAGCTCATGGAACTTCGCATTCAATACCTTATGCTGCACTCCCACTCTTGTGAGCATCTTGGAAAGCTCCTCCGATGCCTCTATGGTAATCGTGCCCACTAACACAGGCTGTCCCTTTTCGTGCGCCTCGCACACCGCATCCACAATGGCGTTCAGCTTTTCATTCCTCGTCTTATATACCGCATCCTGCAAATCCTTACGGATAACGGGCATATTTGTGGGTATCTCCACCACGTCCATCCCGTATATCTCTCTGAACTCCGACTCCTCGGTAAGCGCCGTACCTGTCATACCGCATTTCTTTCCGAAGAGGTTGAAAAAGTTCTGGAAGGTAATGGTAGCAAGGGTCTTGCTCTCCCTCTTTACCTTCACATGCTCCTTGGCCTCTATAGCCTGATGAAGTCCGTCGGAATACCTTCTTCCCGGCATTATACGTCCCGTAAATTCGTCGACTATAAGCACCTGATCGTCCTTTACCACATAATCCTTGTCCCTGAACATCAGATTGTGCGCCCTCAAGGCAAGAATTATATTGTGCTGTATTTCAAGATTGTCCGCATCCGCAAAGTTGTCTATGTGGAAGAATTTCTCCACCTTCTCCACCCCGGCGGTGGTAAGGTTTATGACCTTATCCTTCTCATTTACTATAAAGTCCCCGGTCTCCTCCTGCACTATTCCCATTATGGCATCCATCTTGCTCATCTCGGGAATATCCTCTCCGCGGTGCATCTGTCTTGCAAGCACATCGCAGGCTTCATAGAGCGCCGTACTCTTTCCGCTCTGTCCTGATATGATAAGAGGAGTTCTCGCCTCGTCGATAAGCACCGAGTCCACCTCGTCGATTATGCAGTAGTGAAGGTCTCTTAGTACAAGCTGCTCCTTGTATATAACCATGTTATCTCTGAGGTAATCAAAGCCCAGCTCATTGTTTGTCACATACGTGATATCGCAGTTATACGCCTCTCTCCTCTCCTCAGGAGTCATGGAGTTTAGCACCACGCCCACGGAAAGTCCTAGGAATCTGTGAATCTGTCCCATCCATTCCGCATCACGCTTTGCAAGATAATCGTTTACCGTAACGATATGTACGCCCTTGCCCTCCAATGCATTTAAGTATGCGGGAAGAGTGGAAACGAGGGTTTTACCTTCTCCTGTTCTCATCTCGGCGATTCTGCCCTGATGAAGGATTATTCCTCCGATAAGCTGTACCCTGTAGTGCTCCATGTCAAGAGCTCTTTTAGCGGCCTCACGCACTGTAGCGAAAGCCTCGGGAAGAAGGTCATCCAAGGTTTCCCCATCCTTAAAGCGCTTTTTGTATTCGTCCGTCTTTGCACGCAGCTCATCATTCGACAGAGCCTGCATAGACTCCCTCAGGCTCTCTATCTTCTCAACCAGAGGCTCTATTCTCTTTAGCTCTCTTGTGCTGTGTGTCCCGAATATCTTTTCCGTAAGCTTCATTGTGAAATCCTCTTAATATTGACAATATCAAAGTATAATACTAACACAAACCCTTTAAATAGTCCATAAAATTATCTTTGTTTTCCCTTGCAGTGGTGGTGGGACGCCCCAGATCATCTCTCGCCCCGATACCGCATTTAACCTCTATTAAACGCAAGCCCTTTTCAGCCTTCGCCCTTTCAAGCTCTCTGTCAAGAGCATCATAAGCATCCACCGATACTGCATATTTGTAGCCGCAGCCTTCGGCAATCTTTATGACATCCATGCTCCCGGCAACTGTTGGCATCCCGCCCACAGTCTCATGCGCTCCGTTATTTATAACAATATGGACGAGATTGTCCGGATTCACGCTTCCTATTACACCCAGAGCTCCCATATGCATGAGCATGGCTCCGTCTCCGTCAATGCACCATATCCTTGTATCCGGCTTATTTATAGCAATTCCCAGCGCTATGGATGAGGAATGTCCCATAGAACCCACAGTCAGGAAATCATACTTATGACTTTTACCTCTGGCTTCTCTTATCTCAAAGAGCTCCCTGCTTGCCTTTCCTGTGGTGGATACAATAGGCTCCTCCCCTGCTGCGGTCTCGATATGCCTGATTATCTCCTCTCTCACAAGCGGACAACCGTTCTCATACTTTACCTTTTCGTCATAGGACAGCGCACCCTTCTTTACCACAAATGCCACGTCCTTTTTGTCCGAAAGCAAAGCCTTAAAGCGTTCCATTGCCTTCCTTAAATCATTTTCGCCGGTGTCCTTATCGATAACATATGCTTCTATTCCCATATCCTCAAGAAGCTTCAATGTAACCTCTCCCTGATATATGTGCTGGGGTTCGTCGTGTACTCCCGGCTCCCCTCTCCAGCCGATTATAAATATCATAGGAATACCGTAGACCTTTTCATTCAGAAGGGAGGCTACCGGATTTATGATATTTCCCTCGCCCGAATTCTGCATATACACTACGGGGACCTTTCCTGTGGCAAGATGATATCCTGCCGCAAGCCCCACACAGTTCCCCTCGTTTGCGGCGATTAAATGATGTTTTTTGTCTATCCCATATGTGTTTATGAGATAATTGCATAACGCCTTCAACTGGGAATCGGGAACTCCCGTATAAAAATCCGCACCGATTATCCCGACAAGCTCTTCAACCTTCATCCGAATCTATCCTCCACTGTCTTTAATTCATCCACTGTATCTATCTCAACAATTTGTTCTCCGCTTACCGGATTTATCCGCAGCTTAAGCCTGTCCAGATTGGCATCCACCACCTCATCCCAATACAGGTTTTCATGTCCCGGCCTTTTGTATGCAGCCCTTATTGCCTCTGAAAGGATTTTTGCATCATCCTTTGTAAAATAGGATACTCCAACCATATTGTAGGTGTCTGTGCCGCCCTTGCCCACACGGGTAATCATCCCTTCATTATCAAGCTCAAACACCCAGTCGTCGGAATAGCCCTCCGTGAATCTCCCATAGTAGCAGGAGCCTTCAAGCGCCGCATCAAATATGGAGGCGTCCCTTATATACAAATCCGCCTCACAGATAAAACAGGGACACTCCCCCATAATATCCGTTGCCGCATATATGGAGGAGATATTATTTTTTACTTCGTATTCCGTATTCTCTATGAGACTTAAGTTATCGTATTTTTCCTTCAGTACCTCAAAGGCTTCCTTCTTGTAGCCCACCACAACATATATATGGGATACGTCTCTTTTTAGAAGCCCCTCGATAACAGTCTCTATCATTGGCTTCCCAAGTACCGGCACCATGGGCTTGGGAAGCTTTTTGGTAAGCGGCGCCATTCGGCTTCCGAAGCCCGCCGCCATAAGTATTGCAATTTCCTTTTCTTTTTCCATATCCTTAAAGCTCATCGATAAGACTTATAATTTCCTTAAAGGGCATAAGCATTTTGTCTGCTTCCAACGCCCTGTGACTTTTAAGTATCGTCTCCGCAGTCTGCTTCATTGCAGGGAATGCCGCCCTCATAAGCTGGTTTGCATATATTACCACATTTATTCCGTGGCCTATAAGCTCATCCTCTGTCACGGAATTAAAGGAGGTAGGCACTACGACAATTGGCGTCTTTTTGTCCTCTTTTCTGAAGGTATCACAGAATTCAAAGATTTCTGCGGGATCCTTTTTTCTTGAATGAATCATAATGCCGTCCGCACCGGCCTTTACATAGCTTCTCGCACGGTTAAGCGCATCCTCCATTCCCTTCTCTAAGATAAGGCTCTCTATTCTGGCAATTATCATAAAATCATCCGTAAGCTGCGCCTTTTTCCCCGCACTTATCTTGGCGCAGAAGTTCTCTATGGAATCCTGTGTCTGCTCCACCTCCGTTCCAAAGAGGGAATTCTTTTTAAGTCCGGTCTTGTCCTCTATTATCACGGCGGAAACACCTGTCCTCTCGAGGGTGCGCACATTATACACGAAATGCTCTGTAAGACCGCCCGTATCCCCGTCAAGTATAATGGGCTTTGTGGTAACCTCCATAATATCATCTATGGTTCGGAGTCTTGATGTCATATCCACAAGCTCTATATCGGGCTTTCCCCTGTCGGTGGAATCACAGAGACTCGACACCCACATCCCGTCGAACTGATCCAGCTTCCCGTCGCCCTCAACGACAGTTTTTTCCACTATGAGTCCGGTAAGCCCGCTGTGCGCCTCCATAACCTTTACGATGGGGCAGAGCTCTATAAGCTGCTTAAGTCTCTTTCTGCGGTACTCCGGCATCGAAAGCTTTTCCTTAAGCTGGTCGTCCACCTTTTTTACATTTTCATTGTAGGTATAGCCGACCTCGACAAGCTCTCCGCCGTAGCTTTTAAGCCCTTCTATCACTCTCCCTCTTATGGAGCTTTCAGGACCGTTTTTCCAATTGTCCCCATGAAGTATGTAATCCGGCTTAAGCTCGCTAAGGATATCTGAGTAGTTCATATCGTTCTGAACTATTACCTCGTCAACACCTTCGGTCTCCCTGTATACTTTAATTCTCTCCTCCAGAGGCAGAGTGGGAAATTTGTTGTATCTGACAAGCGCCTCGTCGGAAAGAGCCCCCACAATGACTTTGCCGTATTTCTTTGCATTGTTTATAATATTCAGATGTCCCTCATGTATGACATCGGTACAAAAACAGGTATATGCCGTCTTCATAAAACACCCCTTTTAATTATTCTTCGTTATATTTTGCGGGCAGCTTGATATCAAATTCCTCAAACGCCGCCTTCAATACCTTTGAAAATTCCGCTATATCCTTTTCGTTTATGGCTCCCAGTGCGCAAAGCCTGAAGGTTCCCTTTTTCTCTATCTTGCCCGGATATATGGTAAATCCCCTCTCGTAGCAGTAATCATGCACCTTCTCAAAATTAAAATTCTCATCATCCGGATATCTTATGGCAGAGACCAGACCTGACTGATATTTTCTGTCCACAGCCTCCTTAAGCCCCATCTCGTCCTCCATTCGGTGTATCGCTGCCATTACGGATTTGTGCCTCTCCCACTTTGCGGCTTCGCCCTCCTCAAAATATTCCTTCAAAGCCTGCTTTGCCGCATAGATGGTCTGCACCGGCGGCGTGAAATGCATCTCTCCGGTCTTTTCAAAAAATTCGTATTGCATATATAGATTGCAATAATATGAGCGCTTCGGAAAATCCTTCGACTTTTCTATTATGCTCCTCTTTCCTATGATGTAGGAAAGTCCTGTCATACCCATTATGCCCTTCTGAGCGGATGCCATACAGAAGTCCACATTGTCCTTGTTTACATCAATAGGTATCATTGCATAGCTGGAGGTGGTGTCCGTGATAAAGAAGGCGTTGTATTTGTGCGCCAGCGCCCCCACCTCTCTTATGGGATTCAAAAGCCCTGTTCCTGTCTCGTGATGCGTCATATACACATAGCCCACATCTGGATTTGCCTTTAAGGCGGCCTCAATCTCAGCTAATGACGGAGGCACATTTATTGGCTGTTTAAGCTCTATAAGCGGCATTCCGTAGTATTTTAACACATCACAGGCTCTGTCGCTGTAGGAGCCGTTATTTATCACAAGCGCCTTTTTGCCCTCGTCCAGAAGGGAATTGAGAGCGATATCAATGCATATTGTTCCTGAGCCGCAGAAGAGTACTGCCGTGTATTCCTCCGTATCTCCATGCACTATGCGCACCAGGTCATCCCTCATTGGCTTCATTATGCTTTGGAATTCTTTTTCTCTCGGACATATATCCGGCACCACCTGTGCGTACTTAACAGTATCCGTGGTGGTGGAGGGTCCGGGATTAAGTAATATGTTTCGTTTAATGCTTTCCATTTGCCTTTCCCTTTCAAAAATAATCCATATAATTATACACTTATAAGACACTCAAAACAAGGCAAATCTTCTTGACGGTTCATATTTATATTGTTAAAATCTATGCTATGATTTTGAGTCGACTCTAGGAGGGCATATGAGCTATATAATCGGCATATTTAAGGCAATAGTTGATTTCTGTTATTATTTGTGTAAGGACTACGGACTTGCAATAATCCTTTTTACCCTTATCAGCAAGATAATACTGATTCCGGTCTCGATATGGGTTCAGAAGAATTCCATAAAAATGGTAAAGCTTCAGCCTGAGATAAACCAGATAAAGGCAAAGTACTTCGGAGACAAGGATGCGATAGCCGACGAGGAGGGAAAGCTCTATAAAAGGGAAAATTACAAGCCCCTTGCCACTCTTATACCCATGATAATACAGCTTGTACTCCTGATGATAGTCATAGAAGCCATAAAGGCAGGAATAGAGGATCCTAACATAGATATGAATTCCTTCGGCGTGGATTTGAGCACCGTTCCCAACGTCGCAAAGGGTCTTTTTATCCTCTCCCCCATTCTTGCCGGACTCTCGTCCCTCATAATGTGCGTGACGCAGAATATAAGCAATGTCCTGCAGTCCGAGCAGTCCAACGCCAACAAATACGGAGTTTTGATATTTTCGGTTGCCCTCTCCTTATATCTGGGGTGGTTCGTTCCCGTGGGAGTGGCACTTTACTGGATAGCCAGCAACCTCATGTCCATTGCGCAGATGTATATCCTGAACTTTGCCATAAATCCGAAAAAGTATATTGATTATGAAGCTTTGGAGGAGTCAAAGAAGGCGCTGGCAGAGCTTGGAAGCATAGGCGAAAAGAAGCAGAATATCTTCCAAAGGCTCTCAGACCCCAACATAAAAAGAGAGCGTGCGGATTACAAAAAATTCTTCTCAATAGTGAATAAGCACCTTGTCTTTTACTCGGAATCCGGCGGATTTTACAAATACTATAGGGGACTCATCGAATGGCTCCTTGCAAATACAAATCTCACAATCCATTATATAACCTCCGACCCTGATGATGCTGTTTTTGAGCTTTCTGGGAAGGAAAGCAGAATTAAGCCCTACTATATCGGGGAGAAACGCCTCATAACCCTGATGATGAAGATGGATGCAGATATTGTCGCAATGACCATGCCCGATATCGAAAACTTCCACATAAAAAGAAGCTATGTGCGAAAGGATATCGAATATCTCTATATCCCCCACTATATGGACAGCGCAAATCTCACTATGAGAAAGGGGTGCCTCGACCATTATGACACTGTATTCTGCACAGGCAGGCATCAGGTTGAGGAAGCAAGAAAAACCGAAGAAGCATACAACACAAAGGAAAAGAAGCTCATAGAATGGGGATATTGCCTTTTGGACGAAATGATAGCGGATTATGAGAGTAAGCCCCATAAGGAAAACGAGACAAAGCAGATACTTATAGCCCCCTCATGGCAGGCTGACAATATCGTGGACAGCTGTCTGGAGGATATCTTAAATGCGCTTAAGGACAAGAATTACAATATAATAGTCCGCCCCCACCCTCAGCATGTACGCCACAGAGGTGAGTATATGGAGGCGCTCAAGGAGAAGTACAAGAGCTCTCCCAACATTGAGATACAAACCGACTTTTCTTCCAGCAGCACGGTAATGGATTCAGACCTCATTATAACGGACTGGTCCAGTATAGCCTATGAGTTTGCCTTTACAACAAAGCGTCCCGTGCTCTTCATAAATACGCCTATGAAGGTTATGAATCCGGAGTACACAAGGATTGATACCGTTCCCATAAATATCTGGATGAGGGACAAGATAGGCGCTTCCATAGACCTTGATAAGCTTGGCACCGTAGGCGAAAAGGCTGACGAGCTCATACAAAAAACTCCCGAATACAATGAGATAATACGGGAGTTTGTAAACGAGTATGTATATAATCCCGGACACAGCGCCGAAGTAGGCGGCAAATACATAATGGAAAGTCTGATGAAGAGAAAAGCTAATTAAAAAAGGCTAATTAAGTATCTTTAAAAACGCCTTTGCATTCTCCTCTATATTTCCCTTGAACACCGCTGAGCCGGAGACTATGACGTTAGCTCCGGCTTTTATTATATCCGCCACATTTGTAAGCTTTATGCCGCCGTCAACCTCAATATTGAGGGCTATACCCATTTTTTCCGCAATGCCCCGAAGCTCTCTTACCTTCTCTATGCATTCCGGAATTATCTTCTGCTCTCCAAAGCCCGGCTCCACAGTCATTACAAGCACCATATCCACAAGCTCTATAAAGGGTACAACCTCGCTTACAGGCGTCCCCGGCTTTATGGTTATACCTGCCTTTTTGCCGGCGCCTCTTATCTTTTCAATGGTGCCTCCTATATCCTGCGTACTCTCTATATGAAAGTTTATTAAGTCAGCTCCCGCCTCTGCGAAATAATCTATATAGCGCTCAGGTCTTTCTATCATTAGGTGGGTGTCAAAAAACATATCCGATACCCTTCTTATGGATTCCATTACCGGTCTTCCGAAGGAAATGGCAGGAACAAAGCTTCCGTCCATCACATCTATATGAAGCCATTCCGCTCCCGCTTTTTTAACCGTCTCTATATCCTGTCCCAGCTTGGCAAAATCCGCTGCAAGGATTGAGGGGGATAAAATATTTTTCATAATATAAAACTCCTTACCTCATAGGATTTTATCAGAAGATTAAATTTAATACAACCTCGACTTGTGGTATAATTACATAAAATTCAAATATAAAGGAGGCTTATGCATAATGGAAGGTATAGATATTTACGTAAATCCTAAGCTTTCGTCGGCATATCACACTATTTCCGAGGCGTTACTCGCTAATGATGCGGGCTATGATGAGGATACTGCTGAGGAAAGGATGCTCTCCGGCTTAAAGCCCGGTGAGCTTATGCAGCACGAGGTTGTGACCAACAACAAAAAGCACTTCCCGGAGGAGTATTCCGACCTCCCGAGAATGATATTTCACATTGCATCAGGCACCTACAGGGAGAGGATAGTAATTACCCGCCCCAACGTAGAATTCATCGGAGAAAGTGCGGATGACACTGTTATAATCTACGGAAAGGGCGCAAATGAGGTACTTTCCGATGGCACAAAGCGGGGAACCTTCAGAACCGCCACTGTCCGCATAGACACCCACGATTTTGGCGCAACAAACATTTCCTTTGTGAATGATGCAGGCTACGGGCATACTGTGGGACAGGCGCTTGCCCTGTATGTGGACGGGGACAGAAACTCTTTCACAGACTGCCGCCTCATTGCCAGTCAGGACACTCTCTTTACCGCCCCCCTTCCTAAAAAGGAAGCAAAGCCCGGAGGCTTTAAAGGTCCGGGAGAATTTACCGAGAGAGTGATCGGCAGGCATTACTTTAAAAAATGCTTCATACAGGGCGATGTGGACTTTATCTTCGGCTCCGCCATAGCTCTGTTTGAGGACTGCGAAATTTATTCCAAAAAGCCCGGAGACAGGAAGCCTCCCGAGTCCCCGGAGGATGACATTACCTACGGATATGTCACTGCGGCATCCACCTATGAGGATATGAAATTCGGATATGTGTTTAAGAATTGCAGACTCACAAGCGACTGCCCTGATTCCACGATATATCTGGGACGTCCCTGGAGGGAATGGGCTAAGACAGTATTTATGAACTGCGAGCTGGGCTCCCACATAAAGCCCGCAGGCTGGCAGGACTGGAACAAGGATCACTCCCATTTCTTCTACGGAGAGTACAGCTGCACAGGAGCCGGTGCCGACACCTCAAAGCGTGCTGATTTCGGGCATATTCTGGAAAAAGAGGATGTGTCGGAATACACCAATGAGAATATTTTGCAGGGCTGGAACCCTACAGCTTTTCAGGAATAATCTTAAGGCTTTTAAAGCCCTTTAATAGACCGTCATCCAATACGTCGGGGCACACATAAGTGCTCCGACTCTTTAAATATTCGCTTCCATTCTCCATACATACGGATATTCCCGCCATCTCCATCATTTCAAGGTCGTTCATTCCGTCCCCGAAGGCAATGGAATCCTCCACAGGAATACCGTAATATGCGCAGAGCTTATGTATCGCCGTTCCCTTTGAAAACTCTCTGTTTATGAGTTCTCCCACCAGCCAATTGCCTGTAACGGTGTCATCAAGGCAGAAATTAAACGTTTCTTCCACCGCTCTTCTGGCGGGAAGAAGCTGCTTGGGTTCTCTGTATATTATGAGATTTTTATACACGGGAGCGCCGTCATATTCCTCTATGGGGCGCATACCCAGCCTGTGCACCCACTCTGCTCTTTTTAGCCAGAAGCTTTCATTCCTGTCAAACCACGGAGCGCTTACCCTGCCCAGAATGAGGGAGGCATCATCGCCGTATACCGCATCGCCGGTCTCTACGGTGCACAATACCCCTCCCTCCTTCAGGGCGTTATACTGCTTTTTAAACTCTTCGTCGGTCATGGGTCTGTCATATATTACATTCCCTTCCGCCTCGATATAGCCTCCCACACTTGCAACGACGCCGTCGTATTTGTCTCTCTCAATGCCTGTCAGCATTCCGGTGCTTCTTCCGGTGTTTATAAACACCTTATGTCCGGCATCTCTGGCGGCTCTTATGGCTCTCATTGCGCTCTCCGGGGGCCAGACCTCTGATTTGGGAATGAGAGTCCCGTCTATATCAAGGAATATCAGCTTTTTATCTCCCATTAGAATGCACTCTCTAGTTGTTTAAAATTTGTGTACCATCCAGACAAAGCCATAGGGAGGAACCACTACATGCTTAGAGCTGCAGGGCTTACCCGTGACAATATCGGTGTAATCCTCATTCTCCTCTATCCATGCGGTCTGGTTCAGTCCGTCAAAGTTAAAGAGCGCAATGAGCTTCTCCCCGTTTAAGTATCTTCCGATACCGAGAACCTGATTGTTGTAGGTTTCCACAATCCACGTATCCGCAGGGGAATCGAACACCTTATGGTTGACTCTCAATTTTTCGAGCTTCAATAAAGCCTTAAATATCCTGCCCTCTCTGGATTTCGAATCCTTCCTTTTTGCGACCTCGTCCCACTTGAGCTTTCCTCTGTGCAGGTATCTGCTGTCCGTACACTTAAGCCCATCCTCATGGTAGGTATAATCGTTTAGAGCGCCTATCTCGTCTCCGCTGTAGAGCACGGGAGGACCGCTAAGGGTAAGAAGAAATGCGTGGAGCATTATATCCATCCTTATGCCTTGATCCAGTTTGCCTTCGTTCTTTTCGTATTCCGCAGCCTCTATGCCGCAGAGGGATGCCGTGGTTCCGCAGAGTCTCGCATCGCCCAGCCTCGGGTCGTCATTGTACAATTCGCCTCTGGATTCCGAGCCGTAGATTCTGCCCTGAAAATATTCGTTCAGGAAATGCTTGTGCGCCACCTCCTCCACTCCGAACTGCGAAAGGAAGGGATAATCAAGCCCCCAGCCTATATCGTCGTGACATCTTAGGTAATTTAAGAATATGTATTCCTTCGGAAGTGAAAATACCTTTTCAAGCTGATTCTTTAAAAGCCTCACATCATGTGTCGCCACAGTATGCCATGTGCTTGCCATGGTTGTGACATTATAGAGCATATGGCATTCCGGCTTGTCCACGGTTCCAAAATACGGAACCACCTCCTTGGGCTCCATTACCACTTCGCCCAAAAGCAGCGTTCCGGGGGCTACAAGCTCCGTCGCTATGCGCATTATACGCACAAGAGTATGCACCTGGGGACGGTTTCTGCAGTTCGTGTAAAGCTCCTTCCAGATATAGGGTACCGCATCAAGGCGGATTATATCCACGCCGCAGTTGCACAGATACAGCATATTCTCCGTCATATCGTTAAATACCGTGGAATTTCCATAATTTAAATCCCACTGATACGGATAGAAGGTGGTCATTACCACCTTTTGAGCGTCGGGACACCATGTGAAGTTTCCGGGGGCAGTCTGTGGGAACACCTGCGGAACGGTCTTCTCAAATTCGTAGGGAATACCCCAGCCGTCAAAGAAAAAGTATCTGTCCTGATATTCCTTCTCCCCCTGTCTCGCACGCACAGCCCACTCATGATCCTCGCTTGTGTGGTTCATGACAAAGTCGAGGCATAGGCTGATTCCCTCGCTGTGGCATTTGTCTGCAAGGCTCTTAAGCTCCTTTATGTCTCCGAGCTTCGGCTCCACATTCTTAAAATCGGATACGGCATAGCCGCCGTCGCTTCTGCCTACAGGGCTCTTTAATATGGGCATGAGATGAAGATAATTTATCCCCACCTCCTTAAGATAATCAAGGTGCTCCTCCACGCCCTTCAATGTCTCCGCAAAGCAATCCACATACATAAGCATTCCGAGCATGTCATTGCCCTTGTACCAGTCGGGATTTTTAAGACGTTTCCTGTCAAGCTCCTTTAGGGATGCTCTTCTTTCGGAATAGTATTTATAGAGCATTCCACAGAAATAATCAAACGCCTGCTTATCGGAATTATAGAGCTCATAATACAGCCATTTGAGCTCGTCATAATGCCGCGACATTCTTTCGTTAAAGATATCATCCCATGCTTCGTTTATCTTTTTTATCTTTTTTTCCTGCTGCTTTTTCATCTGCCGGCTTCCTCCAGCGCATCAAGCGCAAGCTTGATACAGCCCATTATTCCCTGATCGTCATTTAAGCTTGCGGGAACAATATACTCATCCATGCTTGCAAGCTCCTTTGTCTTTAAATAACCGTTTAAATTCTCTGCCGTCTTTTCTCTTATTAACGGGAAAAGCTCCATGCGGTGCATTACTCCGCCCCCGAGTATTATCCTTTTCGGAGAGAGTATGACTATAATGTTTGCGAGAGCCTGTGCAATGTAATATGCCTCCATCTCCCATACAAGCTCGTTGTCGTACAGCTCCTTTGCGGGCCTTCCCCATCTGTCGCCGATAGCAGGGCCGCATGCCATGCCCTCAAGACAGTTCTTATGGAAGGGACATCTCCCGGGAAAGGTATCCTTTGAATGGGGTACCATCTTCATATGTCCCAGCTCCGGATGCAGCATGCCGTGCACAAGATTTCCTCCCGACATCACTCCTCCTCCGACGCCGGTGCCTACCGTGATGTACACGGCATCGGAGATTCCCTTTGACGAGCCGTAGGTAACCTCGCCCAAAAGCGAGCCGTTCACGTCCGTATCAAACCCCATGGGTACATTAAGAGCCGCCTTTAATTCCCCCAAAAGGTTGTAATCTCCCCAGCCCTTTTTGGGCGTGGAGGTAATGTAACCATAGGTGGGAGACGCCTTGTCCAAATCAATGGGTCCAAAGCTTGCCACTCCCAGACTTTCTATTTTCTTATCCTTGAAATAATCAATGATCTGTGGAATAGTCTCGGCGGGAATAGTAGTAGGAATAGAGACCTGCTCCGAGATACGTCCCGTTTCATCCCCTAACGCACAGACCATTTTGGTTCCGCCGGCTTCAAGCGCACCAAGTATCATAATGATCCTCCGTTTCCCGTTCCACTATATTTTTCTGATTGCATATAAAGTATGTATAAAAAACACCCCTTTTGTCAAGATACTTTATTAAAAACCGTCTCTTGGCACAAAATATCAGGTCGATTTTTGTGCAATTTTCACAAATTTGGTGTGTCGTTTTTGGTAATATTGTGAAAATGTATGTCAAGCGGTTGACAGAAATTTTAATGCGTGCTATTCTTGTATCATCAAAACGTTCCATACGTTACTGATTGCAAAAAACATCCGGTCAGACACAAGAGGAAACAGAAGGTCAAACCTAGCAAAATGAAGGAAAGAAAAATGATTAAGATGAAAAAGTTCCTTGCACTGGCGCTGAGCGCCGCAATGACAGCCGGCATACTCGCAGGCTGCGGCTCCGATGGAAGCACAAACGGCGGTTCTACCGGCGGAAGCACTTCCGGAAACGGCGCAACAATTACCATACTCAATTCAAAGATGGAGATTCAGGAGCAGCTTGAAAAGATGGCTGAGTCCTACGGAAAGTCAAAGGGAGTCAATGTTGAGGTTTACTACTCCAGCGACACAATCGCAGCACACCTCTCCACCAGATATGCTTCCAACGAACCCTACACCATTTCAATGGTTGATGCAAAGGATGTATACTCTCTCGCAAAGGAGCACGCAGTTGACCTCTCCGGCGAGGATTGGGTAAAGGATACCACCGAGGCAATCTCAATAGACGGCAAGGTTTACGGCTTCCCCGTATGTGTTGAGGCAAGAGGAATCATCTACAATGCCGATGCCATCAAGGCGATCACGGGAAGCGACTTTGATCCTGCAAGCGTTAAGACACTTGACGATTTCAACAAGCTCCTCTCAGATTTAAAGGCAGGCGGCATGGCGGCTCCCACCGGTATAATGAAGGAGGACTGGTCCCTTGCAGCACACTTCCTTGCAGAGGTTTATGAGCAGCAGGCTGACCCCGATGCATTCATAAAGGGACTTCACGACGGCACAACCCATATGGCTGATGATGCAATCTTCAACTCCATGATGGACACCTTCGATGCATTAAAGGCAAACAACTACGCAGAGGCAAGCGCAATCTCCGCAGAGCGTGAGGTTACCGAGCAGAAGCTTGCGGAAGGCGAACTCGCATTTATGTTTGGCGGCAACTGGGACTGGTCCGTAATCAATCAGTATGACTACTCAGATAATATGGGAATCATGCCTGTACCTCAGAACGGCTCCACTGACGCAAACACCAAGCTTGTAGGCGGCGGCTCCAAGTACTTCTTCATTGATTCCTCAAGCAACACCTCCGACGAGCAGGTTCAGGCGGCAAAGGATTTCTTAAACTGGATGGTATATGATTCCGAAGGACAGAGCTTCCTTGTAAACGAGTGTGCATTAGTTCCCGCATTCTCAAATATTACCCTCGCAGTTTCAGACCCTCTCGGCGCATCCGTAAAGACCTACGCCGACAAGGGAGCACTCATTGGAAACTACAACTATCTTCCCGATGACCACTACTCAAAGCTCGGCGCTGCATTCCAGGAGTATCTTGCAAACAAGACCGACAGAGCAGGCTTTGGCGCAGCTATTGACAGCTATTGGCAGGCAGCAACTCTCTCTGAGCACTAATCCGATTTAAATACAGGGGCTGTAAAAATGCAGCCCCTTTTTAAAAATAAAAAAAGAAAGGAAGAAAGCTATGCAGAGAAACAAGATGTCATACAAGGTAAGTCAGTTTCTTATGTTCGCAGGACCGGCAGGGCTTTTGTTCGTCGGAACCGTCATAATACCCTTCCTGTACGGACTGTATCTTACCTTTACAAGCTGGGATGGAATATCCCGTACAAAGCCCTTTGTAGGCTTTGAAAACTATGCGTCCACCTTTGCCGATACCGCATATTGGCAGGCAATCGGACGCACCCTTATCTATTCGATTTTTTCCGTAATACTTATCAACATTGTGGCATTTGCCCTTGCATATCTTGTTACAAGCGGTGTTAAGGGACAGAATTTCTTCCGTGCAGGCTTCTTTATCCCCAACCTTATAGGCGGCATCGTTTTGGGTTATGTCTGGAAGTTTGTGTTTAACAGAGCTTTCGTTGCGGTTGCAGAGAGTCTGGGGCAGAGGAATGCGGCATCCCTCCTCTCCACCACAAACGGCGCAATGTTCTGTCTCATACTCGTATCGGTATGGCAGTATGCAGGATATATGATGCTCATATATGTTGCGGGCTTTATGAGCGTATCCGAGTCCCTTAAGGAAGCGGCTATGATAGACGGCTGCACGCCTGCGCAGGCAATGCAGAACGTGACCATACCTCTTATGCGCTCCAGCTTCGTACAGTGCATATTCTTAAGCATCACACGCTGCTTTATGGTATATGATGTGAACCTCTCCCTCACAAAGGGCGAGCCCTTCAATTCATCCGTAATGGCGGCAATGCATGTGTTCAATCAGGCGTTTACTTACAAAAACTACGGAACCGGTCAGGCGGAGGCTCTGATACTCTTCGTTATATGCGCAATCGTCGGAGTAACTCAGGTCTACATCGGCAAGAAAGGGGAGGTGGCTGCATAATGAGCGATTCTGAAAGAGCTTTGAGAAAAAAGAAAATATCACACTTTTTTATGCTCCTTTTACTTGTCATCCTCTTCTTTTTGTTTATCTCCCCCTTCCTTTTGGTGGTTATAAACGTATTCAAGACTAAGGCTGACATTACGTCAAATCCTCTGGGGCTCATCGGCAAGCATGGCTTTACCACCAAGAACTTCCCCGAGGCAATGAGAAAGATGGATTTCTTCAAGGTATTCGGAAATTCACTGATAATTACCGTATGCGCCACAATCCTTACCATTATCTTCTCCGCAATGGCGGGCTTTGTAATGGTCAGAAACAAGTGGGTTGCCTGCAATGCTCTCTTCTCACTTATGATAGCATCCATGGTTATACCCTTCCAGGTGCTTATGGTTCCCCTGGTATCCGTATACGGCGGAATGTTTGGTGTCCTGAACCACAGGCTCACGCTGATACTTCTGCATGTGGGCTTCTCGGTGTCAATGGCTACCTTTATGTTCCACGGCGCAATACATACAAACATCCCTCTTGAGCTGGAGGAGGCGGCATATATAGACGGCTGCACAAGATGGCAGACCTTCTGGAAGATAGTATTTCCTCTCCTTACCCCCACGATTGCCACTGTTGCGATAATCGATGCGATGGCATTCTGGAATGACTATCTGCTTCCCAGCCTTGTGCTGCAGAAGAAGGATCTTTATACCATACCCATCGCAACCCAGAGCTTCTACGGAACCTATTCCACGGATATCGGACTCGTGATGGCTGCCCTGCTTCTGGCAATGCTGCCCATACTCGTGCTGTATATCTTCCTGCAGAAGTTTATAGTAAAGGGAGTAACCTCGGGAGCTGTAAAAGGTTAAGAAAGGAAACACAGGACTATGGAAATTCAGGTGAGCGGCAGGTATCTTGCGGTACCGGTTTGGACAAACAGAGAATGCTGGGACAGATATGAGCTTACGGTAAAGGGCTTAAACTCTTCCCTATTCTATACCTTCAAGCTGCCCGCAGAGAGCGGGGATAAGGATGCACCCGACTACTACACCTACCTTCCCATGCTCGACTGTGAGGGTAATCCCGTTACAGGAAGGCTTGACCTTGACTGTGATGCACCCTATCCGGTAAAAGACAGGCTTTTCTTTACGGATACCCCGGCATTTGAGCATGAGCCGGACGCGCTTCATTATCACGCTCCCTACGGCTCCCTGAACGACCCCAACGGACTTGTGTATTATGACGGACTTTGGCATATGTACCATCAGCACAATCCCTTTGACAATGTCTGGGGCAATATGAGCTGGGGGCATTCCGTGTCAAAGGATCTCATTCATTTTTCTTTTGCCGGGGATGTGCTCTTCCCCGACAACGAGGGTGTGATGTTCTCCGGATGCGGGCTTGTAAACGAAAGGGGCGCTTTTTCTCTCCCTGAGAATGCCCTTCTCTTCTTCTATACACTCGCATCGGAGGAGCCCGCCCCGGGGGAGGCAGAGCCTCACAGGTTTTTCACACAGCGCCTTGCCTATTCCCTCGATAACGGTTATACTCTTATCAAATATCCCGAATGGAAGCTTGATACATATGAATCTGAGAACCGGGACCCGAAAATTTTCTGGCATAATGAGACCTCTGCATATATTATGTCACTGTTTCTCACAAAGAACCGCTTTGCAATCTTCCGTTCAGAGGATTTAAAAAACTGGACAAAGACCTGCGAGGTCGACTATCCACCCATGTGGGAGTGTCCCGACTTGCTTAGGCTGTCCGACGAAAAATGGGCATTTATGAGTGCCGACGGCTTCTATTTCATAGGGAGCTTCGACGGCTTCAGCTTCAAACCCGAAACCGAAATGAAAAAGCTCTATGCAAACGATATGCCCTATGCGGCACAGAGCTATTCCAATACAGACGGACGCATTATAAGCGTCGCATGGCTTCGCACCGGGAATCACGGGGAGAACTGGCACGGCATGATGAGCGTGCCGAGAGAGCTTTCCCTGGGCTGTGATCCCGAAGGCTATTATATCCGCCAAAGCTTCGTACCGGAGCTTTCCGGCTTTATAAAAGAGAATAAAGACAGCTTTATCATAGAGGATGAATATATCCGTGAGACACTTGATAAGGACGGACATATGCTTCTTACAGAGCAGCTGTTTTAAAATAAATACTGCAGCAGGATGAAAAAATGGCGACTATCAAGGATGTGGCAAGGGAAGCGGGAGTGGCCGTAGAGACCGTTTCCAGAGTTTTGAACAACAGAGGATACATAAGCGAAAAGACAAGGGACAAGGTCTACGCCGCAATGCAGAATATAGGCTACACTCCCAACGCCTTTGCTCAGGGGCTTTCCAGACAGAATATGGACTGCATAGTGGTAATTGTTCCCCATATTGTGCATCCGTACTTTGCAAAGGTAATATCAAGCATAGAAAACGAGGCTGCCAGAAGAGGCTACAAGACCTTTCTTTACAATTCAAACGGCGATGCCGAAAGAGAAAGCTTTGTACTGAAAATATGCCAGAGCAGCTTTATGTCCGGTGCGCTTCTCTTCTCCGCAGATATCTCCGAGGAGACCTTAAAGAGCATAAGAATCCCCACTGTTCTTGTCGAACGGAACGCCATAGGCAATGCTGTCAGCGTGCAATGTGACAACAAAAAGGGCGGCGAGCTTGCCGCAAAGCATCTCATAAGCAAGGGCTGCCACAATCTGATAGTCTTGGGAACCCTGAACAATATAGATATGCCTGGAGACAGCAGGGACAACGAATTTGTCCGCATATGTGAGGATAAAGGGTTGAAGGTATCCAGATACCGCGCCACCTCGGAACACTATGTATCCATGGATTATCACGACATAATTATTCAGGCGCTGAATGAGAATCCAGATTGTGACGGAATATTTGCGACCTCCGATTTGATAGCCTCACAGATAATACAGGAATGTGCAAGGAGGGGCTTAAGCATCCCAGGGGACATTAAGCTTGTGGGCTTTGATGATGTGCAGCTTGCAAGGCTTACCACCCCCACACTTACAACAATACGCCAGCCCATACACAATATTGCCGTGGCGGCGATTGAAGCAATTGAAAAGCTAAGCCGGGGGGAAAACGTAAACCGGAACATAGTTCTCCCCGTGAGCCTTATAGAGCGTGAATCCACCTGATGAACAAAAGAGGTAATTATGATAAAGCATGACAAAAAAACCGGAATCATTACAATAAACACGAAAAACACCACCTATCAGATGCAGGCGGATACCCACGGTATTCTTCTGCATTTGTATTATGGGAGAAAAATTCATTTTGATGCTTCGCACACCATACAATATGCGGACAGGGGCTTTTCGGGAAATCCATACGACCTTGGAAGCGACAGGACTTATTCTCTGGACGCCCTGCCGTTGGAATACCCCTTCTACGGGGAGGGGGATTACAGAAATCCCGCTCTCATAATTAAAAATGAAAAGGACGGAAGTCTGGGGCTTGACTTAAGAGTCTCTGACATAGAAATATCAAAGGGAAAATATTCCCTTAAGGGGCTTCCCGCAAGCTATGGAGCGGAAAATGAAGCGGAAACTCTCTCCGTTACCCTAAAGGATTCCATCACTGGGCTTACAGTCAGATTACTATACGGCGTGTTTGAGGGCTATGATGTCATTACAAGGGCAGTAAAGCTCACAAATGAAGGTACAGCTCCCCTTACAATAAAAAAGGCTGCCTCTGCCGCACTGGATTTTCTCTACGGCGACTACAGGCTTATAAGCTTCTACGGAAGACATGCAATGGAGCGGAATCTCTGCGACAGCCTGATTTCTCACGGAAGATTATCCATTGGCTCTAACAGGGGAACCTCATCCCACCAATACAATCCCTTTGTCATACTTGCAGACAGTGGCACAAACGAGGACTTTGGCGGATGTATCGGCGTGCATCTTATGTACAGCGGAAGCTTTGAGATAAGCGCCGAGAAGGATCAATACGACCAGACGAGGCTTGTAGCGGGATTATCCGGCATATGCGGAGAGCTTGACTGGCTTCTGCAGCCGGGGGAGGACTTCGATACGCCGGAGGTCATACTTACATATTCCAAAGATGGACTGACACATCTGTCACATAATACCCACTCCTTTATAAATAACTGTGTTATACGAGGAAGCTTCAAGGATAAGAGGCGCCCCATACTCATAAACAACTGGGAGGCTACATATTTTGACTTCGACGGAGAAAGACTCATAAATATCGCAAAAGATGCCAAAAATCTGGGGATCGAGCTCTTTGTTCTCGATGACGGCTGGTTTGGAAAAAGGGAGGATGACAATACCGGCCTCGGGGATTGGAAGGTCAATACAGGCAAGCTTGGTATGACCTTGGGCGAGCTGTCCCGACGGATAAACGAGCTTGGGCTTTCCTTCGGACTGTGGTTTGAACCGGAGGCAGTTTCAGAGGATTCTGATATGTACAGAGCCCATCCCGAATACTGTCTAAGGATTCCCTCCCGCCCTCCTGTAAGGGCAAGGTATCAGCTTATGCTGGACTTTGCGAGGCAGGAGGTTGTGGACTTCGTATACGAAATGCTCGTTGATATTTTTGATAATGCAAATATATCCTATATGAAGTGGGATATGAACAGAAGCCTGTCGGATTTTTACTCCGATGCGCTCAGCAAAGACAGGCAGGGAGAGGTTTCTCACAGATATGTTCTCGGGGTGTATGACCTGCTTGAACGTTTGATTAAGCGCTATCCTGATATGCTTATTGAGGGCTGCAGCGGGGGTGGCGGGCGCTTTGATGCAGGTATGCTTTATTACACCCCCCAGGTCTGGTGCAGCGACAATACAGATGCCATAGACAGGCTCTTTATCCAATACGGAACCTCCTTCGGATATCCCATATCCGCCGTGGGCTCCCATGTATCCGCCGTGCCGAACCACCAGACGGGACGTACCACTCCCTTTAACACCAGAGGCATTGTGGCAATGTCAGGCACCTTCGGCTATGAGCTTGACCCTGCGAAATTGACGGATGAGGAAAGAGAGGCTCTAAAGACCCAGATTGAACGCTTTAAGAAGGATTATGACTTAATCCGCCACGGAGATTATTACCGCCTCACATCCCCCTATTCGGACAAGGAGCTGTGCGCATGGATGTTTGTGAGCAAGGATAAGAAAACCGCAGTCATTAACGCAGTAAGCCTTAATAACCACGGTAATCCTGTCTTTAAGTATATCAACCCGAAGGGACTGATTCCGGACGCTGTCTACCACATTGAGGAATCTGACGAAGCTTATCCGGGAGATGCTTTGATGTATGCCGGTCTTCCCCTTCCGTATGCTTTGGGAGAATATGAGGGCATACAGTGGCATCTGAACCTCACATAGGCTTATTTAAACAAAGTATTCAGGAGACCCCTCTTTAGTACCTGCGCTCCGGTGCTTATGAGCTGGGTCTCTATTTTTGACTTTCTTCTGGCTGCCGCCTGCTCCCTTCTTCTCTCCGCAGCCTCAGCCTCTCTCTCCTTCTTTTTCCTTGCGGCTTCCTCTTCCTTCTCCTTCTTCTTTCGCTCCGCTTCTTCTTCCTTTTCCCTCTTTTTTCTGGCTTCCTCCTCTTCCTTTGCCTTCTGCTTCTCGAACTCCTCTCTTTCCTTCTGGAGTGCAAGTCTCTCCGCTTCAAGCCTTGCAGCCTCTGCATCCTTTTCTGCCTGCGCTTCGAGTATCTCATAGGCAGATTCATTATCGACAGCCCTGTCATATTTTGACATACCGTCCGAATTCATCATACGGTTTCTGCTGCTGTCATCCGTAGGTGCCATAAGGCTCTTGGGACATATTATGGAGGTTCGCATCGCCATGGTAGGCACACCCTTCTCATCAAGGAAGGAGGTAAGGGCTTCTCCCACTCCAAGCTCCATTATCACTTCATCTGCCTTGAAAGCGGGATTTGCTCTCATGGAGCTTGCCGCTGCCTTTACCGCCTTCTGCTCGGCAGGCGTATATGCTCTTAATGCGTGCTGCACTCTGTTTGAAAGCTGTGCCAGGACAGTATCCGGAATATCGCTGGGGGACTGTGTCACAAAATATATTCCCACGCCCTTTGAACGTATGAGCTTTACCACCTGCTCAATCTTCTGCACCAAAACCTTCGGTGCATCGGAAAACAGCATATGCGCCTCATCAAAGAAGAATACCAGCTTCGGCTTGTCCATGTCTCCCGCCTCCGGCAGGGTCTCAAAAAGCTCCGCCATCATCCAGAGTACAAACATCGCATACAACGTAGGATTGTTTACAAGCCTTGTGCAGTCAAGAAGGTTCACATAGCCTCTTCCGTTTGAATCCCTGCGTATCCAGTCAAGTATATCAAGCGCAGGCTCTCCGAAGAAAAGGTCTCCTCCCTCAGCCTCCAGAGGAAGCAATGCTCTCAAAATGCCTCCCACGGACTGGGATGAAATATTTCCGTACGTGGTAAGATAGTCCTGTCTGTGGTCATTTATATAGGTCAGAACGGCACGCAGATCCTTTAAGTCTATGAGTAACAGCCCCTTGTCATCCGCAATCCTGAATACTATGTCAAGCACACCCTCCTGCGCCGGAGAAAGATTGAGTATCCTCGACAATAGATCCGGTCCCATATCCGATACCGTTGCACGTATGGGATGACCGCCTTCGCCGTATATATCCCAAAATACAGTGGGATAATTCTCATATTTGAATTCATCCCTGATCCCAAACTTATCTATTCGCTTCTCCATTCCGTCGGATTTCTCTCCTGCCGATGCGATGCCCGACACATCGCCCTTTACATCGCACAAAAATACCGGCACTCCCGCATCTGAAAAGGATTCCGCCATACACTTCATTGTGATGGTCTTTCCCGTGCCGGAAGCTCCCGCAATGAGACCGTGACGGTTCGCCATGTTGAGCTGCATATAAACTCTCTCTCCGTCCGCCAATCCCATATAAATATTACCGTTTGTGTACATCCTAGATACCTCCTTTATGTAGTGACAATTTGCGTTAGCAAATTGCATCGAGCCATTCATAATGTTACATAACCTAAATTATGGCTCGTTTCCTCCTTAATATAGTGACAATTTACGAAGTAAATTGCATCGAGCCATTCATTATGTTACATAACCTAAATTATGGCTCGTTTCCTCCTTATTCTAAAAATATTATCCTCAGCCTCTCGTTTTCCTTCATTGCGTCCCTCGCCAGCCGCTTCAGGGATTTATAATAATTCGGCAGCGCCCCTTTAAAGCTCTCACATCCCAAAAAGGTAATCTCCGTTTCCTCTCCTATGTCCGTAAGCACATCATGGAGCGCATCCAGATTTCTGCCGTAATAATCCGGCACCGGAAGCGTTTTTATTATGAGTTCGTGAAACCTGTCTCTCTCCTTTATTTTTTTCAGCTCAATCGTATACTCTTTCATACTCCTCGTACAGCTGTGTAAAGCTCTCGTAATGATCCTCCGTATAATATACATCCCCGTCGTCGGAGTATATTATGCGTTTTGCCCCTCTTGACTTTTTGCCGAGGGTTCCAATATCACATTCCCTGTAATCATCATCCTCCGGAAGAAGTCCCTCATAATTTCCGAAATAATCTCCGCCAATGCATTTGTCCGGCGCATACTCCTTCAATGAGCCGCCCTCCCAGCCCAATGCCTTCGCTTCCTTCTTCGTGATATAATTATCCGGGAGATGTCCGTAGGTCACAATATACAATGCCACATCATCACGGCTGTCATACACGCCGTCCTCTGCTATGCTATCCATAGCTGCGACCACAGCCGTCGGAGACGTCTCTGCCGCATTCGGCTCCCGGGAAGCCTCCGGTGCTTCGGTTATCGGAATATCCGAAAGGTATTCCTCCGGAACTCCGCAGCCCGCCAATATAAGCCCCGCAAGAATCGCCGCCAGTATATATTTAATCCTTGAAATTCCCTGCCTCATATCACACATTCACTTTATACAACACATTCGTCATACAGCTTCTGAATATATTCCTTTACCTGAACATTATTTTCCGGCGTGGTATTTTCAAGCGTTGCATGAATAAAAGGCTTCTTTGACTTCATAAACCTTATAACGGATGAATAATCCATATTTCCCAGACCGCATCCGAGAGATGTCAGACTTTGCTTCTCCTCATCCACGACGAAATCCTTAAGATGCACCACTGCCACATCATCCCCCAGTACATCTATGGCTTCATCCACTATCTCCACCTGATTTTTATAATTGCAATAGTCAAGAAGATTGACCGGGTCAAGTATTATCTGTAAATTCGGGGATGCAATCTCATCAAGCACCTGCCTTGCACGCCTCGGGTTATATACAATATGCTTCCAGACAGGCTCTATCGCCATTATTACGCCGAACTGCTCCGCATAACGTACCACGGGCTTAAGGTTTTTCACAAATATTTTCAGAGCTTCATCAGTATGGCACTCCGGAACGTACTTATATTCCTCATTGGGAGCCCCCGTCTCGGTGCCTACCACACCGCAGCCCAAAAGCCCTGCAAAGCGTATATTAGCCATATACCTGTGGGTAATTGTCTTTAGCTTATCCGGATTCGGATTTGCAAGATTCAAATAGCAGCCAAGCACCGCTATATCGACATTATTTTTTTCAAAGAGCTTTTTTAAATACATGGCAAAGCCCGGTGTCAAAGCCGAATCATCGACAGGGTACTCGTCTATTACCTTTGAAAGCGCTAAATGCCCGCAGCCAAAGCCCAGATCATGCACATCCTTTATGCGCTCCTCCAGGGGTAATTTTTTTGTGTCATGCAAACGTATTCCTAAGTTCATCTCATCCTCCCGATTATTTAATAAGCTCGTCAACACCTATGAGCTCATACTTCTCTCCGTCCTGTCCTGATATGTTCACATTTTCCAGAGTAAGCTTCTTTACGTTTCTCGCAAAAAGCCCTCTCCTTGAGCTCTTTTCAACTCCCTCGCTCATGGCCGGCACATCACATTTCGGATTGTCGCTGTAGCTTATATTGACATTTTTCATATATATTTCTTCAATCTTTTTCTCCGGAAGACCGTCAAAATATGCCGCCGCCACATGGCAGTTCGTACAGTCCATATTTTCAAAGACCATTTTCTTTATGACGGGCGTCCTGTCATCAACAGGATATTCATCCCTCGACTGCACGTATGGCGTCTTTCCGTCAGGATCGCAGAAATAGAAGGAATTAACCACAAGGGGTGTCATCACATTGTCGAGAGTAAGATTTTTGAAGGTCACATTCTGAATAACGGAATCCTTCCCCCTTCCTCTTCTGGTCTTTATCCTGAGCCCCCTGTCGGTGTGCCTGAAGGTGCAGTCCTCAACCGTAAGCTCCTTTACTCCGCCTCCAATCTCACTTCCCAAGGTGACGGCTCCGTGTCCGTTCTCCATCAGACATTGTCTGATATGTATATTTTCCGAGGGACGCTTAAACCTTCTTCCGGTGTAAATCTTTCCGCTCTTTACCGCTATGCAGTCATCTCCCAGGGAGAAGCGCACTCCGGTTATCTCGACATTTCTGCAGGATTCCGGGTCAAGTCCGTCCGTGTTGGGAGAATCCGACGGATTTTCCACACTGACATTTATAAACTTAAGATTGTCACTGAAATACGGGTGTATTGTCCATGCCGGGGAATTTGCAAACTTTACTCCCTGTACCGTGACATTATTGCAGTTGTTTATAAAGAAAAGCCTCGGTCTGAAGGCGATATTCATAACCTTGGGATTATTCCACCAGGTTTCCTTGGAGGAATTTCCGTTTATTACACCCTGACCGTATATTTGAATATTATCCGCATTCATTCCGCAGATAATACCCGCAAACATAGGCAGGGGATTCCCCTCCCATGTGCCGAGGAAATAATCATCCTTCTCATCATAGCTCTGTATGGTTCCGGGGAAGCGCACAAATTTCTCCCTGTCGGTAAAAGCCTTAAGCTCCGCCCCCTTTGCAAGCTCTATCCGTATGTCGCTCTTTAAAAAGAGGCTGGTTATACGGTAGGTTCCTGCGGGGATAAGCACCCTCGAAGCCTTGGGACACGCCATTATTGCCCCCTGTATAAAATGTGTATCGTCGCTTACTCCGTCGCCCCTGGCGCCGAACTTCTTTACATCTATGGTCACAAATTCATAATCTGTCTTAAATGAGGTTTCTCCAAGCTTATTATCTCCGTCAAAAACCTCTATATGATAATCCGTCTCCGGCTTTAATTCAAATATTGAAAAAACGGTTGTCTCCGCTACAGCGCAGTCCTTGCCGTTTACCCTGATCCCATAAGGCTTTTTTGTAAAATATCTTCCGCCATCCTTTATCTCTATGGTTGCGCTTCTGGCGGTCTTTAGTATAATACCTATCTCCATATCCTTCTCCTTATGCAAACATATATTTTTCCGCCAGCAGCAAATCCTTCTTGCAGGCTTCGTTTACCACATCCTTAAAGGCGCTTACCGCCGATGCATCAAGCCCCTCCTTAAAGCCCTTTTCATTGTCATAATAAATCAAAAGAACTTCCTTTACCTTTGTGCGGAACATATCCAGAAGCTCCCTGTAATTTTCGTATATTTCCGGGCTGAATACGGAAACTGCCGACAAGAGGAGCTTAAGGAATCCCGTGTTTTCGGAAAAATCCTTATTCTCCGACATACGAGCGCAAAGCGTCCTCATCTGCGCCATTATGTCGGGATAGCCCGCCTTCTTGTTTTCATTGGTCTCATAAGAAATATAGGTGGCAAAAATTTCCGCCGCCTTATCAAAGCTGTCTATTTCAAATACTCCGTCCTTATCACGGGGGAGTGCCTTTATTTCGTCGATTGTCATTGAACCCTCCAAATATTTAGGCTGTGGCTAGAAAAAAGCGTGGATAACCCCGCCTTATGCAAGCAAGCCTGCTTCGGCGGATTATCCACGTTTTTTATTATAGCGTCACACCCTGCTTAAATATCGCCATGTCGTGGAATCCGTTTATTTCTGAACATACCCTCTCTCCGCTGGCAACTCTTACCACCTGATCAAAGAGCTTCTGTCCCTGCTCCTCCATTGTGGTCTCGGTGTCTACGAGCACACCGGCATTGAAGTCTATCCAGTTTCCCTTCTTGTTTGCAAGCCTTGAATTGGTTGCAATCTTAAGTGTGGGAACCGGCGATGCAAAAGGAGTTCCTCTTCCTGTAGTAAACAGCACAATCTGTGCGCCGCTTGCCGCAAGCGCCGTAGATGCGACCAGATCATTGCCCGGCGCAGAAAGAAGATTGAGCCCCGGAGTGGATACCTTCTCGCCATATTTGAGCACGCCTCTTACCTTTGCGCTTCCGGATTTCTGCGTGCATCCCAAAGACTTGTCCTCCAGAGTGGAGATACCTCCCTTCTTGTTGCCCGGTGAGGGATTCTCATATATGGTCTGATTGTGGGACTTAAAATAATTTTTAAAATCATTTATGAGATTTACCGTCTTGTCGAAAAGCTCCTTGTCTGCGCAGCGGTTCATAAGTATGGTCTCTGCGCCGAACATCTCCGGAACCTCCGTGAGAATCGTGGTACCTCCCTTGGAAACCAGAAGATCCGAAAATCTTCCCACAAGAGGATTGGCGGTAATTCCCGAGAGCCCGTCGCTGCCTCCGCACTTCATACCGATGACAAGCTTGCTTACGCTTATAGGCTCCCTCTTTAAGGTGGATACATAGTCAATCATATCCTTTATGATAGAGAGCGCTTCCTCCTTCTCATCATCCGATTCCTGACATACGAGGAATTTTACCCTCTTTTCATCATAATCTCCGAGATACCCTTTAAGCACATCAATATTGCTGTTCTCGCAGCCAAGCCCCAATACCAGCACTCCTCCCACATTGGGATGGGTTATCAGGTCAGCCAGTATCTCTCTTGTGTTCTCCTGATCATCTCCCATCTGTGAGCAGCCGTAGGGATGATCGAATGCGAAAACATCCTCGACAGAGCCCTTGATATACTGCTTTGCCTCATTTGCGATGGCTGTGGCGATATTGTTTACGCAGCCCACCGTCGGCATTATCCATATATCGTTTCTTACGCCGGCTCTCCCGTCGGGGCGCATAAAGCCCTGAAATGTCACATCCTCCGTGGTTTTTTCCTCCACCTCTACAGGCTCATAGGTGTAGGTGAGAAGCTCTCCCAGTGCAGTCTTTACATTGTGGGTGTGTATCCACGCCCCCGCCTTTATCGGCTCCTTCGCATTTCCGATGCGGTATCCGTATTTGATCACATCTCCGCCCTCGGGAATATCGTAGAGCGCCATCTTGTGTCCTGCCGGAATTTCCTCTATTGCAGTTACCGACAGCGGCGCTCCGTTGTCATCCGTGGTCTCCACCACTCTGCCCGCAGGCAGAGTGTTCAAAGCCACGATAACCTTGTCATTTGGATTTATCTTTAAGAAATCTTGCATAAAGCAGCCCTCATTCCGTTAGTTTTGATATCATCAAGGTAATTGACCACAGCGTCGGTAAGTCCGGGAACCTTGTTAAGATCCTGTCCGTGGAAATCTGCGTTTCCGAGATAGGAGGTTACAAGCGTCCTTGTATCCTTGCCGTTGTTCTCCGCAAAGAACTGCAATACCTTGGCATCATCCTTTATATTGTACTCCGCTCCGTCTCTGTGACCGATAAGCACGCCGTCACGAATCTCGGTGCCGTTGTAGAATGCCATAAGAGCTGCAATGGAGAAGGTAAGCCTCTCGGGCAGCTTTCCGAACTTGTCCACATATCCGAGAAGGCTGGGAAGGCATCTTGCCCTCCACTTTGATACAGAGTTTAAGGAGATATCCAAAAGCTTATGGTCAACAAAGGGATTGTCGAAACGGTTTACCACCTCGGATGCGAATGCCTTGAGCTCATCCTCGGGAAGGGTAAGCGTGGGAATTACCTCATCATAAATCGTCTTATCCATAAAGTTACGGATATCGTTGTCTCTCATGGAATCTCTCACTATGTCAAGGCCGCAAAGCCATGCCGCAAGCACAAAGGAGGTATGCGCTCCGTTTAAGATACGCACCTTTCTCTGCTTGTAGGGATGGTGGTCATCGGTAATTATCGCATTGAAATTGTCTATGGGAAGCTTCGGGAAGTCTGCGCTGATATCCTTGGGGCTCTCAATTACCCAGAGAGAGAAGGGCTCAGCCGTAACCATAATATCATCCTGATATCCCAGTCTGTCCCATTCCTTCTGCATATCTGCCGGACGTCCGGTAACGATGCGGTCAACCAGAGTTGATGTGAATACGCATGCATCCTCGACCCATGCCTTGAAGTCATCGGAGAGCTTCCAGAGGTCTATAAACTGCATTACGCACTTCTTTAAGTTTATTCCGTTGTCGTCTATGAGCTCCACGGGAAGCATAATGAGTCCCTTGGACTTGTCCCCCTTGAAGGTTTCAAATCTTCTGTACAGGAATTTGGTAAGCTTTCCGGGGAAGGTTGCGGGAGGATTCGACTCAAATTTGTCGGAATCATCAAAAACAATTCCCGCCTCTGTAGTATTGGAAACCACGAATTTTAAAGTATCAATATCCGCCAATCCCATATACTTGTCATATTCGTTTATTGTATCCACTGCATCCGCAACGGAGGTAACGATGCGGTCTATAATCTTTCCCTCGCCGTTTACGTTGCCCCTCAATGAAACGGTGTACTGGCAGTCCTGCTTGTGGAAATTCTCGAGATTTCCGAAAGCGATAGGCTTTATCAGCACGATATCCCCGTCGAATTTCCCCTGTTCGTTTGCAAGATCAAACATGTAGTCCACAAAAGCTCGTAAAAAATTGCCCTCTCCAAACTGTACGACCTTCACAGGTCTTTCTTTTTTGCCGGTTTTTACCTTGTTTAAGCTATCCATCTTAACCTCCCAATCTTGGTTTAAATTAAATTTGTGCAAAAAAACCGCACTATGTGTAAATTCTACAATAAAACGGGATGTTAGTCAACTTTTATTGGTCAAATTAACCATTGGTCTGTTTTATGTCTTGAAAATATTGCTCATATCCTGTAAACTTGATACAAGTGCATTGTACGAATTTGAATTTTTTTGCATTTAAAAATAAATCACATTAAGGGAGGTATCACATGAAACCATTTATGGACAAGGATTTCCTTTTGGAAACCCCCACTGCGCAGAAGCTCTTTCATGAGTATGCGGAAAAGACACCTATTTTGGACTATCACTGCCACATAAGCCCCAAGGAGATTGCCGAGGACAGAAAATTCGACAATATCGCACAGGTGTGGCTGGGCGGAGACCATTATAAGTGGCGCTTCATGCGTTCCTGCGGTGTCGACGAAAAGTACTGCACCGGAGACGCATCGGACTACGAGAAATTCGAGAAATGGGCAGAGTGTCTCGGAAAGGCTATCGGTAATCCCCTCTTCCATTGGAGCCATTTAGAGCTCCAGAGGTATTTTGGATATACCGGCGCGCTCAACAAAAACACCGCAAAGGAGGTATGGGAGCTTTGCAACAAAAAGCTCGCAGAGCCTTCTATGTCTGTCCGCAACATAATCAAGCAGAGCAATGTAACCCTCATCTGCACCACGGACGACCCGATTGATTCCCTGGAGTACCACAAGCAGATAAAGGAGGATTCCAGCTTTGACGTAAAGGTGCTTCCTGCCTGGAGACCCGACAAGGCAATGAACATCGAGAAGCCCGAGTACCTCGAATATATTGCAAAGCTCGCAGAGGTTTCCGGACTTTCCGAAATTCATACCTTTGCACAGCTAAAGGAAGCTCTTGTTAAGCGTATGGATTTCTTTGCTTCCATGGGCTGCAACGTATCCGACCACGCTCTTGAGTTTGTAATGTACTATCCCGCAAGCGACGACGAGATAGAGGCAATCTTCTTAAAGAGGCAGAACCGCATTCCTCTCACAAAGGAGGACGAGTACAAGTTCAAGACCGCATTTATGCTCTTTGTAGGCAGAGAGTACGCAAGAAGAGATTGGGGTATGCAGCTCCATTACGGCTGTAAGAGAGACAACAATGAGCTTATGTACGAAAAGCTCGGTCCCGACACAGGATACGACTGCATAAACAACTATGCTCCTTCGGCTCAGATGGCTGATTTCCTCAATGCCCTCATAAAGACCGATGAGCTTCCCAGAACAATACTTTACAGTCTGAACCCCAATGATAACGAGTCCATCGGCACAATCCTCGGATGCTTCCAGGACTCCACCGCTGTGGCAAAGATACAGCAGGGCAGCGCATGGTGGTTCAATGACCACAAGGTGGGAATGCAGAATCAGATGATATCCCTCGCAAACTTAGGAAACCTTTCCGGCTTTGTGGGAATGCTTACCGATTCCAGAAGCTTCCTCTCCTATACCCGTCATGAGTATTTCAGAAGAATCCTCTGCAACCTTATCGGTAACTGGGTGGAGAACGGCGAGTTCCCCGAGGACTATGATACCCTCGGCGAGATTGTCAAGAACATCTCCTACTACAATGCGAAGAACTACTTTAAGTTTCCGCTGTAATTAAAGAGCTTCAGCCCCCGATTCCGCAAGAGCAGTTTTGATTTCAAAGCTGTTGTCTGTGTCTGGTTCCGAAAACAAAAGAAGTGCGCCGAGAACACAAGACGGTCGGGGGTTGAATTATATGTAAATATGCCAACCTTCGGAAGAAAAAAAATCGAAAAGATAATAATAGAACACGGAAAACGGGGCTATGATTCTCCCATACAGAAGGATCACAGCCACGGCTTCTTTGAGATATTCTATGTCAAGAGCGGCGAGTGCAGCTATCTTTTGAAGGATACAGTCTACAGACTGCATGCCGGAGACCTTGTATTCATCTCTCCGGGGGAGCTGCACCATGCAATCTACAATGAGGGCGACTCCGTTGAATGTGCCTTCATCTACTTTAACCGTGAGCACATACATATCAATGAGCTTAAGGAGGACGCCTCCTTTATGGGAAGCGTGCCGACAGTCTACAGAGAGGAGTTTCAAAAGCTCCTGTCGCAGATGCTTACGGAGTATTCCGGTATTGACGAGTACTCCAAGAGCTTTATCTCCTGCTATCTGTCCGAGGCGCTTTTACTTTTGATGCGGCACTCTGTGCTTAACGAGGAGGATCCTGCGCTGATAAACTCTACGGATGCCGACATTCTTCTCTCCACAAAATATATCTACAAGAATTTTAAAAAACCACTTACTCTGGACGAGGTGGCCTCCGTTGCGTCCTTAAGCCCCACCTACTTTTCCAAAAAATTCAAGGCTACCGTCGGCATGGGCTTTAAGGAATATTTAAACTTTGTGCGCCTAAAGCACGCACAAGCCGCACTCCTCACAACAGATTCTTCCATAACGGACATTGCTTTGGAGTACGGCTTTAACGATTCCAATTATTTCAAAGACCTCTTTAAAAAGGTTTACGGCAAATCTCCCAGAGAGTTCAGGAAATCAAATCAATAGGAAAGAGCCTTTTCCTCTCCGTTTAAGACTCTTAAGCCTCCCTGACACAATGCGAGGAGCTCATCCTCCCCCGGATATACCGTAATGGGTGCGATAAAGCCCACCATCTTTTCTATCGCATCGCACACATCCTTGCCGTATGCGATTCCGCCCGTAAGAATAATCCTGTCAACCTTTCCTTCGAGCACGCACGCCATTGAGCCTATGTCCTTTCCGATCTGGTATACAAAGGCTTCCTTGACAGCCTTAGCCTTCTCATTGCCCTCGTTCGCACGCTTTGTGACCTCCCTCATATCGTTGGTTCCCAAATATGCATTGAAGCCGCCGGCTCCCACAAACTTCTTCATCATTTCCTTCTCGGTATATTTGCCGGAATAGCATAGCCTGATAAGCGCTCCGCTGGGCACCGCTCCGACTCTCTCCGGCGAAAATGCGCCGTCGCCGTCAAGAGCGTTAAACACATCTACAACCTTGCCGTTTAAATGAGCGCCCACGGACACTCCGCCGCCCATATGTACCACAATGAGCCTAAGCGAATCATATGCCTTCCCAATCTCCTTTGCATACCTCTTTGCCACAGCCTTCTGATTCAGAGCATGGAACACGGAATTTCTCTCAATATCCGGAGTTCCGGAATATCTTGCCACATCCGAAAGCTCATCAACCACTACCGGGTCGACAATGTACGAAGGAATACCCAGCTCGTCTCCGATTTCTCTTGCAAGTATTCCTCCAAGATTGGAAGCATGCTGTCCCTGAACACCCACCTTCAAATCCTCAAGAAGCTCATCCGTGACAGCGTAGGTTCCGCCGGGTATGGGCTTTAACATTCCGCCCCTTCCTACAACCATATTTAGGGACTTCATATCAAAATCCTTGGACTTAAGCAGCTCAGTGATTATCTTTTTCCTGAAATCCTTCTGATCCACTATCGTGGCATAGCTTGCTATCTCCTCCGTGGAGTGACGAAGGGTTTCCTCGAAAAGTAAGGTTTCATCCTCGAATACTCCAATCTTTGTTGAGGTTGAACCGGGATTTATAATAAGACTTTTAACAGACATAATTTTTCTCCTTTATGAATTTTTCTTTATCTCTTCCGAAACTACCGCTGCCAGAGCGATTGAATTTACCTTCGTCTCGAAGGTGTCGGAGCGGCTCGTAAGGATTGCGGGCACCTTGGTTCCCGTGAGAATGCAGCCGTTCTTCACGCCGGACACCATATGCACTATAGCCTTGTACACAAGATTTCCCGCATGGATATCCGGGAAGAGAAGCACATCCGCATCCCCCTGAATCTTTCTGTCGGTAGCTCCCTTGTGCTTTGCAGCCTCCGGGTCGATTGCAAGGTCAAGCGACAAAGGACCGTCCACAATGCAGCCCTCTATCTCTCCCCTTTCACACATCTTTGTGAGCTCGTCAGCCTCCACAGTAACAGGCATCTTGGGGTTTACCACCTCAACTGCGGCAATTGGAGAAACCTTTGGAAGCTCCACACCGCAGGCCTTACATACGGGAAGCGTATTCTTTATGATATTAACCTTGTCCTCCAATGTGGGATAAGTCATAAACGCTACATCCGTGAGGAATAGCAGCCTGTCAATGCCGGGGATGTCAAAAACGCACACATGAGAGAGGGGACCGCCTGTTCTTAAGCCTACCTCCTTGTCTAGAACACTCTTTAAGAAATTCTTGCTGTCGATAAGCCCCTTCATATACATATCAGCCTTGCCGTCATGTGCAAGCTTGACCGCCTTTAAGGACGCCTCTATCATATCGGGCTCGTTGATGATCTCAAAGTCCGAAAGATCCATGTTGATGGTTTTTGCAATCTCTCTGATTTTTGTCTCGTCGCCTACGAGGATTGCATCTGCGATTCCTCTCTCTTTTGCCGCCTTTACCGCCTCCAGCACAGCATCATCCTGCGCCACGGATACGGCAACTGTTTTCTTTTCGCACTCCTTTACCTTTGAAATAATGTCATCAAAATGCATTTTTCTTTCCTCCTGCTCTGTGCATTTATATATTTATGAGCTTAAGCACTCCGCTTATCACATTTTTCTGTATAATGCCTCTATATCGGCATATTTCGGAAGTCCCTCCGAAAATGCTCCGGCGCTCCCCGCCGCTATTCCCCATTTAAGCGCAGATGAATAATCCCTGCTTCTTTCATATTCCGCAATAAATCCCGCAAGCATTGAATCCCCTGCTCCTACCGAGTTTATTGCATCTCCCTTTGGTGCTTTTTCAAAATAGCTTTTCCCGTCTTCGGATGAAAGTACCGCTCCCCTGTCCGCCATGGACACAAGGACATTTTTTACGCCCCTTTTTCTGATATCTTCGGCATATTCTGCGATTACCTTTTCATCCGTCGTTATCTCTTTTCCCAAAAGGGCGCAAACCTCTATATGATTCGGCTTTATGAGATATGGCTTTGCCTCTATTGCCTCCTTTAATGCTTCATCCGAGGTGTCGATAATCACCCTCACTCTGCCACCGTGCTTTTTATGCAAATGCACCGCAATATCCCTGTATATCGTGGGCTTCACAGACTTAGGCACACTCCCCGACAGCACGAGCAAATCGCCTGCCTTCAATTCATCAAGCTGTGAATACAAAGCCTCCGTATCGTCTGTTTTTATATCGGGTCCCTGACCGTTTATCTCAGTTTCTTTAAAACCGGTTTTAAGCTTTATATTGATTCTTGAATTTCCGTGTAAAACATCAATAAATTTCTCTCTTATGCCCTGCCCTTTTAATTCCGTCCTGATCTTTTCCCCGGTAAAGCCTGCGATAAATCCAAGAGCTATGGACTCTGTCGAAAATTCCTTAAGCACGAGCGAGACATTTATCCCCTTGCCTCCTGCAAAAAAGCTTTCCGATGTGCTCCTGTTCATCCCTCCCTCAGTAAAATTTGCGACCCGCACAACATAGTCGATGGAGGGATTCAATGTAACCGTATATATCACAGCAATACCTTTTAAAGATTGTTAAAATATAGTCATAATATAGCATATCTTTATCATTAAAACAACTTAATGTTTTTATTTGAACGTCGCCCTCAAATCTTGATTGTATGGGACTTGCGGCACCTCCTCCGCTATAATCCTCCTAAGCCTCTCAAAATTTTCCTTTGAATTGGCTGCCACAAAGGGAAATATCTTGTCTATCTGAAATCCGTCGTCATACAGACATTCCCAATACCCTCCCGCTTCCTCTATGAGAAGCGCACCCGCAGCCACATCCCACGGGGATATCCTCATTTCAAAATAAAGCTCAACCCTGCCTGCCGCCAGCTGCGCAAGCTCCAACGCAGCCGAACCGAAGCGCCTTAAGTCGTCCGCCTCATCATATACTCTTCCGATAATATTGAGACAAGGCTTTGCAAACCTCTTGTCATACAGACTCATTGCCGAGCAGAGATGAGAATGGGCAAAATCCCTGTCGGACACGTAAAGTCTTTCGCCGTTGCAATATGCCCCACAGCCTCTTGCGCCATAAAACATTTCGTCCCTATACGGATTGTATATGATTCCCGCCTGCAACTCTCCGTTTCTGACAAGCGCAATGGATATCACGGAAGCGCCAAGATCCCTTATAAAATTCGATGTGCCGTCTATGGGGTCAATGACCCATATATCCCTGCCCTCATGCTTCCATTCCCTGCTCTCCTCGCCTACAACCACACTTTCTGGGAGAAGCTTAAGAAGCCCCTCCGTGACATAGCTCTGCACGGCGATATCGGATTCTGTGACATAGTTTGAAGCATTGCCCTTCTGGGTTATCTCACTCTGCTTCGGGCGATTCTTCATTATCCCGCTGGCTTTTCTCGCTATATCGCAGACCTTCAAGGCAAGCGACAGGTTCTCGTTTTCTGCCATATTTCATTTTCCTCCCGTAACATCAAGCTTCGACAAAAGCGCCTCGCAGCCTTCTAAAATCTGTCTGTATACCCCCGCAAAATCCCCTGTATACCATGGGTCGTCAATATCCTCTTCCTTGTCTGCAAAATCCATCAACAGACGCACCTTTCCCTCCGGGTCTCCTCCGAGAATACGATGCATATAGCTCATATTAAGCTGCTCCATGCCTATGATATAATCCCACTTATCATAATCATCCCGGCTAAGCTGCCTTGCACGCTTCATCGAAAGCCCCAGCTCGTTTTCCGAAGTGCCTATGCCATGCGCCATAAGCTCACGCTTCGCCGGAGGATAAACAGGATTTCCTATCTCCTCCGTGCTTGTGGCGGCGGACTCGATATGAAACTCCTCCGCTATGCCACGTTTTGCGACCATATCCTTTAGTATAAATTCTGCCATCGGGGAACGGCAGATGTTGCCCCAGCAGACGAACAGTATTCTTATCATGCTCGAAAACCTCATATTTTACGTTTTTTGCACACCTTAAGCATTGGCATAAACTGATGGATTTTGATGCAAAATATCCATCAAAAGGTGCAAATCAAGGTGCAAAACCGACTTACTTGCACCTCAACTATTTCCCATGAATCAGCCATTTGATGCTTCATCTCTATAGTCTGAAAAATCTCTTACATTATCAGTATCTGGCTTTGATATCTTTTCGCCGCCATCTTTGGTTATACGGGACATCTCATCAGCTGCATCCTCAAATCCTATATGAGTATACGTATTTAAGGTTACCCCAATGTCTGAATGTCCCATGATGTACTGTAGCGTTTTTGGATTCATACCAGCCGATGCCATACGACTGCAAAAAGTATGTCGGCAGATATGAGGTGTCACTTTAGGCATCTGCACCCTGTAGATATTGTTATACTTCTCGCAGATATGCTGGAAGTATTTCTCCCAATGCATTGCCACCATAGGATGCTCATCTTTATCCAAAAACAGAAATCCTGCATAGCCGTCCACCATTGGCTCAACCTTCGGCGTAGGACGCTTGGCTATTATACTCTTAAAACACTCAGCCACTTCCTCTGTCATAGGCACATACCTTTCTCCAGATTCGGTCTTGGTCTCTCGGATATTGTAGCCTATGCCATTATTTCTCTGTAACTGATGATCTACATGGATTCTCATACTATCAAAATCAATATCTTTGAAGGTCAGTCCAACGAATTCTGATATTCTGAGTCCTGTATTAAAAAGAATATAGATTCCATCATAGTATTTGCTGAAATGAGAGTCCTCTTTAACAAATCTCAGGAATTTACGTTCGTTTTCTCTCGATAATGCTTCTCTTGTCACGCTGTCATTATAAATAACAGATGCCAGCTCAAAGGAAAACGGATTCTTTCTAACATAATCGTTATCTACAGCCATCTGAAACGCTGGTCTAAGCACACCTCTTATTGTATGGATAGAGCTGTACCCTCTACCATTCTTCTGAAGCTGCACGAGCCACGTTTGAGCATCAAGAACTTTGACCTTATCGATCCGCTTCTTGCCAAATGAGTCTTTTTTCAAGAGATTAATGACCGTCTTATATCCAGCCTCTGTACTTGGACGAACACCCTTCTTCAGCGATACATATTTTTCAACCAAAGCTAATACTGTTAATTTGCCTCCTTCTGGAACAATCTGATCGATCATATCTGCCGCAATCTGTTTTTCGAGCTCTCTAAGTGATGGTTCCCTCTTCTTTCCAGTCGGAGTAGGATCATTATGATCAAGTCTCCAAGACCTTACATACTTAGAATCTCCAAAAGCGTCTGCATACTTAAATCTGTAACGACCACTTTTTTCCTGTATTTCACCATTGCGTAAGATTCGACCACGATTGTCTCGTCTTTTTTCGCTCATGTATATTGTCTCCTTTCTTCGATTAGAAAGGCTCCAATATGGCTTTTTAATACTATCACAAATAGCACTCTTCTGCCATAAGAAACCGCCAGTTCTGCCATTCAGATGCAAGTAGCATTATCAATGTACTCCTCAAACAGTTTTCTCTTAAACTGTGTCCGATTTCCAACAGCCAACAGATAATCTGCATTTGGATTTTCTGCAATAAGATTTCTAAGCCTTTTTTGCCCGATGCCATAATAAATTGCAGCCTCTTCAACTGATAATGTGTACCGTTCGCTCACTGGAACCTCTGGCTTTTTATGTACCGCTATGCTTTTCCTTGCAGGTATTCCCTTCACGTTATATCCTCCTCTGTAGTAGAGGATATAGCTGAGAAGGACAGACTTGCTGTTTTCAAAAATAGCATCGTTCAGATTTAATTTAGGTACTGTTAGTTCATGCATATGCTTCACCTCTTTCTTGTACCGGACAGGCAAAGCCTGTCCGGGTATATTGTTTACTTGGTTTCAAAATCAAACATTGTAAATCCTATGTATAATCTCTGTAGATGCTCTGGAATATTTGTCGGTGGTGCGTCATAAATCTTAGTTGCCCTCACACTTGAATCGTTAAGATTTCTTGATGTCCCATCATCAAAATAAACCATATTTTCATACTGGAGACCGAAATGCTTATGACTTCCTACTCTCTCGTACTTCTTCAACGAAACATTAAAGACAAAATCCTGTATCTCAGCTTCAATATACTGGCATACTCCTACTTGGTCTGGCTTAACGTGTTTCATGTTCTCCCTATTCTTTTTTAAGCGACGGGTTCGCTTTTGCTCATCCGTCAAGTTCAATGATGGTCGGCCCATGGCGACTACCTCCTTTTTATAAAATGATCTGCGGTGCTTTATTGAACACCATAGATTGCTTGTAATTAGGATCTGGTCTAAACAGATCGAATTGCGGATAGTAGTAGAAACCACAATGATAACTGGCTATCCCATATCTGTTCTTTAAGCAAACAAGTTCAACTTTTCTCGGCGATTCAGCTTTAGCAGCTGCAATAAGTGCTCTTTTCTGTGCTATTCCCTTGGCTGATGTGAATGTAGGGTCATTCAGAATCTGAAGCTGCAAGCCCCAAACAACATCGGCACTATACTCAATGGAGCCAGACTCCTTAAAGGATTCGAAATCAATCGGAAGCATATAATTACCTCTGTTGATGGAACTAATAGCAATTACTACCGCGTTATACTTTCTTTGAAGCATCTTCAAGCGTTTGGTAATACTATCTACCTTAGTCTTATCAGTCCCTTGTGTGTTTTCTTGAATAATCTGCAAATAATCAACAATAATAACTGGTACAGTACCTGTTGTTTTTACATAGTCTTCTACGGTTCTTTCTATAGCCGTCATATCAGTCTGGAAATCGCCTTCAATGATCGTAAACAAGTTTGTAATCTGATCATATTTTTTTATTGCGTCCACTACTTCCTGCGTGATATCACCTTTTCGTATCTGAATAGCTGTCTTCGCGTAACTCGTGTTTTTCATATTATCCAAAGCCGTTATTCTGCTTAGCGATTTAGAAACCAATTCCAGCTCACTCTGCTCCAAAGTGAAATAAATCACAGATTCATTTGAATCCACCATCTGATCCGCTATCTGCAACACAAATGTTGTTTTTCCTATTGAAGATCCAGCACCCAAGACATAAAAGCCTGGGTACATAGAACCAATAATAGTATCAAGATTAGAATATCCTGTTTTCTTGCCGCTGCTGGCTTTAAAAGACTGGATTTCTCCCTTAAATTGTTTTCTAAGATAGTTACTTACTGTCCTTTTATAGAATCCAGGAACATAATTGGGTTGATTTATCGGTATACTACTATTTGGTTGTTGGATATTACTATTCATCTGTACTGTATTAATACTTGCGGCAGAAGTAGTAGTATCCATTTTTTCAGAGTGCTTTTCAAAATCATTCATTACCGAAAAAGGATCATAAGGCTCTGTTTCAATGTTTTCTTGGTTCATGACTTTCACCTCCTTCCCGAAGCATATTGTGATTATGATTAAACAACATAAGGCGGTTGGCTTGTAGTACAAGCAACCGCCCCTATTCTTTTATAAATATATACAAAAAGAGACACCCCACCAGCCAGCATGTTTACTGGCTTTGCAGAATGTCCCTGTGCGTTTTATTACATGTTATTTGCGTCTTATTACACGTTATTGTTGCTATATTACAACTTAAATTATAATGCCCGATTGTCCTATTACATATTATTTCCGCTCTAGCGAGAATATAATGTCAGTACTTCTTGGAGTTTGGTTATAATCATCAAAGTAGTCCTTGCCTTTCATAGCGTCTAAGATTGCTATTACGTTATTTAGAAAATCTCTTTTCTTCCTTCTTGCCTTATCACCTGGAAAACGAACCGTATAATCAGGATATACCGCTTTAATAATGTTACTAAGCGGGATGCTATTTGTATTCTTATTATTCTTAACGCTTTGTTTATCCGTCTTCTTATATGTTCCGAATATTTCATTTGTTCTCTGGACAAGGTAACGATAAATAGCAACCCTTTCATCATTATTCTTTTTCAATCCCAACGCTATCTCGTCTTCCTTAAGAATGCGAAAGTGGTTTCTGCCATTATTCTTTATATAATCGAGTAATATTGGAAGCGACTTCACTCTTAAGCAATGCTTTCCGCTTTGAAAGTCAAGCTCACCATCTAATAAAACTCCATCATAGTTGCCCGATGGATCAGAAATACTTATATAATTCCCAAGCAGTCTTTTTATACTCTGTACCAAATTACTATCGAGTATATTATCCTGCATCTCTCGTGACATCCTACTGGTGTGATAAAGAAGTTTATGGATAGACTTCAAATCCAATAGTATTTCGCCATTATTATCCTGATTTCTATTTACAGCATCTTCGTAAAAAGAAATGATAGTCTCCATTACCGCCCAATCATAATATGTGAACTGCCCTTCAGCAATACATGCATCTGCACCCGTAGCTACTGTATTTATCAGTATGATTCCAGACTCTTTCTTATTTCCTTTAACAATAGCAAAAGAATTCGAACCACCTTTTCGATTCAGTTTTTTGCTTCCTTCATTTTCCTTAAAAATCCTCTGAATAACCTCGTCTTGAATTACATATATCATTTCGGGATAACGATTGATTATCTTGTCTGAATTTATAATGCCTGTCTTTGGGTTTGTATATTCGTTTTTGGGTGAATTGATTGCAATCTTATAAGTCTCTGTCAAATATTCTCTGACATCAACAATAACACCTTCAGGAATACCTTCAACAATCCCCTTATCTTTTATGACCGTCATTGCATTATTAGCCGCCGCCAGCGTAAAATGAAAGTCTATTCTGCTCACCACAGATTTTCCCTCTGTGTATTGCATAAAATAATGGTATGTTTCCTCTACGACAGGTAACAACGTTTTTGCAGCTTCAAGGGCTTCAGTCAGACTCATGATTGGGTATAACGCTGGATCTTCAACATTTCTATATGTAAATTGAGTACCCATGAACTGCTTTGCCAGTTGATTAACTCTATACTGTTCCACCTGGTCCTTTGATAATTCTCCGGATAAAGATCTTTGCTTTATGTCTTCGTCTAACACCTCGAAAAACTTATATAATGATATTTCATTCCTTTCATCATAGTTCGGCATGATTAGCTATCTCCTTGGTATGATTATTAGCTGGGCACAAACCCCCTTATCTATATATATCGGTTAGTTTACTGCCACTATATTAGTCTTGTGACTAAAAATCTACATATTTTTGAAAAATAATGCCAACCCTTACACAATTTCAAAAACATCCATGTATATTATTTTAAGGACATGACATAACACCAAACATAATTAGATAAAAATCCCTCTGGAACTACTATAACAATAGGATAAGAGCGTTGCCTCAGATTACACTTTTTTCATAATAATATGATTTTTTCATATTAGAACTTAGTACTCCCTCGTTGAAAATATATAGGGGCATATCCTTAAAGGACACGCCCCAAATTTCCATTACATGCCAGCTTTTTAACTCTGCGATTTATATCTTTCAATGAGTAAGCTGGCCTGATATGAATTTATCTTACGATAGTCATCTACTCCATATTGCTGGGACACATAGCGATTCATAGCATCAACCGTGGTGCCACGCTGTCCCATAAGGGTTTCCAAGAAGTATATCTGCTTCTTGGATGCTGGCCTTTCCGTCTTAGGAGCAGAGGAAGTGTTATTATTGGATCGTAATTCCTCAACGACTCTTGCTCCAGATGACTGTTCTGCATCAAGATTCATGTCCTCCACATCCTGTGTAAAACGAGCTGACAGATTCCCAACATTAAGGGCAGCATCAACTAAAGCTCTTTTCTTGGTCATTTTAAGCACAGTATTCTGTACTGCATAACCGTTCTGCTTCGCATATCGTCCTTCTCTGGAGTTACAGATCCCTACTCCTTCTCCTCTCACGACCCCGTTATAGTCCAGAAGGTACACTTTGCATTCATAGGAAAAGAATGCGGTATTATAGTCCTCAACCCGATTTACTACCTCTGTTCTAGCTATAAGGCCAAGATAATTCATGATCTTCTCCGCCCCAGATTTAAGAAGGGTAGGTTTGTTGCAGTGGGGAATAACGCCATAATCAACCCCAGCAATAAGAACAGTATCAATGAATCTGTTCATATCATCATCAAACTGCTTAGCCTCCTCAACGCTCAGTCCTCGTGCCGTAGTAGAAGTAATAACCTTCGTTTCTGGCTTGAATTCTGTTGCTTCTGCATCGAACATTAGATTTTTCGGTACTGATACTTCTGCACGCTTTATA